>DASXCJ010000019.1:0-25828 GCA_036491175.1 Rhizomicrobium sp. | reverse complement strand
CCGCCGCTCCAAGGGCCACAGCCAGTCGGTCATCACCACCGGCAAGCTCACGGTCAACCTCGACGCCAAGACCGTCGAGGTCGACGGCAGCCGCGTCCACCTGACGGGCAAGGAATATCAGATGCTGGAGCTGCTCTCGCTGCGCAAGGGCACGACCTTGACCAAGGAGATGTTCCTCAACCATCTCTATGGCGGCATGGACGAGCCCGAGCTCAAGATCATCGACGTCTTCATCTGCAAGCTGCGCAAGAAGCTCGCGGCGGCGACCGACGGCGACAACTACATCGAAACCGTCTGGGGCCGCGGCTACGTGCTGCGCGACCCGATGGAGATGGGTACGCCCATCGCGGCGCCGGCGGCGTAACGGACGTTACAGCGAATTCCGAAAGGGCGCTCCTGGCGGGCGCCCTTTTTGTTATCTGTGCAATTCGTTCAGCACGATCCGCACGGCATTTGCCGCGCGATCCGGCTCCTCCTGCGCGAGTTCGTGGTCGGCGTTCGGAACCATCATCGCCTGCCCGCGCCGCGACAGATGCGTGAGCCGTTGCTGCGAGGCGAGCCAGCCGCGCTCGAACTGATCCGACAGCGCGTCCGAAACCTTGCCGTGATAGAGCACGGCGATGGGCCGGTCGCCCAGCGCGCCGGG
Source organism: Rhizomicrobium sp. (assembly GCA_036491175.1). Classification (GTDB taxonomy): domain Bacteria; phylum Pseudomonadota; class Alphaproteobacteria; order Micropepsales; family Micropepsaceae; genus Rhizomicrobium. The sequence goes on along the minus strand of DASXCJ010000019.1, from coordinate 25,182 downwards.
CGGCAGGAACGGACGACGCGAAACCGGCGTGATCCGATAGGCCTCCAAGGCTTCGGCATAGCCTGGGCTCGGGCGGGAATAGAGCGCGATCATCTCACCACGGATCTCCGGTGGCAGCCGCCAGACCCAATCCGGCGCCAATTTCGCGAAGCCCAAGCGCACCAATCCCAAATGCCACGCGGCCCCGGTGAGCGCGTTCTTGGCATCTGCCGACACGCCGCTCTGTTCCACCATGGCCGGGAACCACAATTGCGGATCGACACCGTCGACAAAGACGATCCCGGCGGTACGATCCGGATGCCTCGCCGCGAAATCGAGCACAATCAGGCTGCCGAAGGATTCCGGCACGAACACATAGGGCCCGGGCACATGACCCGCGCGCAGCACTCGATCCAGATCGTCAACCTGATCGTCAAAGGACAGAACGCGGGACGCTGCATCGCTCCAACCGAGTCCGGCCCGATCATAGCTGCAGACGCGGGCGAACCGCGCGATGCGGTTCTGCAGGACATAAGACACGACTGCCGGCGTCCCGCCGCCGGCCACCATGACGACTGCCGGTTCGCCGGAGCCCTTGCACAGAAGATGAAGATGGCGCCCGCCGATATCGACCAGCGTTCCGGGTGGCGGGAAGCGCACCGCGTCGCGCGCTTCGGAACCGCTTTCATAAACCAGCCCCGCCGCCGCGAGCAGCGCGATACCGGCAACAGCCAGCAAAAGCCGAATACGCCAAACGCCCATCGCGCAGTCCTCCGCGCGTAACTATAGCGCTTCTAGCGCCGCATCCCCAGCGCGCTCATGTACAGGTCGAGGATGGCGTCCTGTTCCTGGCGGTCCGCCGTGTCGAGTTTCCGCAGGCGCACGACCTGGCGCATGATTTTGGTGTCGAAGCCCTGGCCCTTGGCTTCGGAATAGACTTCGCGGATATCGGCGGCGAGCGCCGCTTTCTCTTCCTCGAGGCGCTCGACGCGCTCGATGAAGGATTTCAGATGTTCTTTCGCGAAGCCGCTCTTTGCCAACTTGCTCTCCCAGATTGTCATGGCCCGCGAATGCGGGCCACCCAGGCGACGCTTGCGACAGTGGTGCAGACTCGAACCGGATAGGAGCAGCGCCATATCAACTGGGTGGCCCGCATCCGCGGGCCATGACACATAGGGGTAAGGCGCGCCCCGCGCAACCCGCCAAAACGCCCTAGCTGTGGGTCTTTTGGGCCTTGTCGAACGCGGCTTTCTGCTCCGGCGTGGCCTCTTTCTGGTAGCGCTTTTTCCATTCCGCGGGCGCCATGCCGTAGACCACCGCGCGTGCATCGTCTTTCTCCAGCGCGATGTCCCTTTCGCCCGCCGCCTCGCGATACCAATCGCCCAAGCAGTTGCGGCAGAAGCCCGCAAGATTCATCAGGTCGATGTTCTGCACGTCGTTGCGCGCGCGCAAATGCGCGACCAGCCGGCGGAAGGCGGCGGCCTCCAATTCCATGCGCGTCGTTTCGTCCATGAGCGTAGGTCCCTTCAAAGGTCGTGTATAGCGGATCGCGCGCGCCCATCGCGGCCAGCGCCTCGTCCAATATCGGCTTCAACCGCGCGGCGAAGGCGCGCGCCGCTTCCGGCGTCGCGATCAAATCCTGGCGAATCTCGATCAGCACATGCGGCAGGCCGTTCATCGTTCCGTGGCGATAGAGGCAATCATTCTCCAACTCACCGTCGTAAGGCTCGTTGTCGCCGGTGACGAACCCGGCCTTCGCCAGCGCCGCGAGCAAAGGCTTGGCGAGGCGGTCGTCGCGATCCCACAGCACGCCCGCTTCCCAGGGCCGCTGGAAGCCCTTCCACACCGGCGTGAAGCTGTGCATGGAAAACAGGATCGGGGCGCCGCCCGCGCGCGCGATCTCCCCCGCGATGGCGGCATGATAGGGCGCGTGGAAACGCACGATGCGGTCGGCGAAATCGGCGTTCCTGTTGCCCGGAACGATGCGTCCGTCGGACAGTTTCATGACCAGCGTCGGATCGTCCTCCCCGCGATTGAGATCGACCAGGAGCCGCGACCAGCGCGCCAGGATCGCGGGCGCGCCATAGGCCGAAGCCAGCGTCCGCGTCACCTCCGCCGCCCCGATATCGGAGGCGATATGCGTCGCAAAATCGCCTTGGTCGAGGCCTAGGGTCCCAAACGCCTGCGGGAGCGCGCGCGAGGCGTGGTCGCAAAGGAAGATCAGTACCCCCCGCCCGTCCACGCGCTCGAAAGGAGTCTCGTCCATCGCTTCAACTCTATCCCGCGTTGACAGTCCCGGCACCTTGCGCGACACCCAAGCCATGCGTCTGATTTTCGCAGCCCTGCTGCTGACGGCGGCCCCGGCCGAGGCGGGGCTCTCCCTCTGCAACAAGACCGCCCACCCGGCCAAGGTGGCGGTGGGCCGTTTCGACGGCACGCAATGGGGCAGCGAGGGCTGGTGGACGATTGGCCCCGGCAAATGCGAAACCCTGATACCGCAAACCCTCGACGCGCGTTACTACTATCTCTACGCCAGCGACGGCGGCGCCGGAACCTGGGACGGCACATTCGGCTTTTGCGTCGCGTCCAAGGACCGCTTCGCCATCGAAGGGCGCGATGCCTGCGCCGCCCGCGGCTTCGGTCGCAAACGTTTCTACCAGGTCGATACCGGCGACAACACGAATGTCACGAAATTCCTTTCGGATTGAATCATGAAACGCGGACGCAAGACCAAGATCGTCGCCACACTCGGCCCCGCCTCGTCGGAGCCGGAGCAGCTCAAGGCCCTGTTCAACGCTGGCGCGGACGTGTTCCGCATCAATATGAGCCATACGAGCCATGACGGCTTGCGCGAACTCCACGGCCGCGTGCGCGCGCTGGCGGCGGATGTCGGCCGGCCCATCGCCATCCTGGTCGATCTCCAGGGCCCGAAGATCAGGCTTGGCTCGCTGCCCGGCGGCGCCGTCGTGCTCAAGGACGGCGACCGCATCCAGCTCATCCGCGCGGAATCCTCCGACGATCCGAAGATCCTGCCGGTGCCGCATGGCGAGGTCTTCGCCGCGCTGAAGCAGAAGCACTGCCTGATGATCGACGACGGCCGCATCCGCCTGCGCACCTTCGCCGCCAAGCCGGATTCGGCCGAAGCCTTCGTGGAAGTCGGCGGCACGGTGAAGGACCGCAAGGGCATCAACCTGCCCGACACCTTGCTGCCGGTCTCCGCCATGACGGACAAGGACCGCGCCGATCTCGACGCCGCGCTGCAATTGGGCGTGGAATGGATCGCGCTCTCCTTCGTGCAGCGGCCCGACGACGTCGCCGAGCTGCGCAAGATCGTCAACGGCCGCGCCGGCGTACTGTCGAAGATCGAGAAGCCGAAGGCGCTCGAAACCCTGGCCGGCATCATCGAGCTTTCCGACGCGCTGATGGTAGCGCGCGGCGATCTTGGCGTGGAGCTTCCGCTCGAAGCCGTGCCCGGCCGTCAGAAGGAGATCACGCGCGCGGCCCGCAAAGCCGGCAAGCCCGTGGTCGTGGCGACGCAGATGCTGGAATCCATGATCGAGGCCGAAGCGCCGACACGCGCCGAAGTATCGGACGTCGCCACCGCGGTGTTCGACGGCGCCGATGCCGTGATGCTCTCCGCCGAGACCGCGACCGGCAAGCATCCGGTCGAAGCCGTGGCGGTGATGGACCGCATCGCCGCGGCCGTCGAAGGCGGGCCGCTGTTCCAATCCTTCCTCGACGCCCAGCGCAGTGCGCCGGAAGAGACCACGCCCGATGCGATCCTGGCGGCGGTGCATGACGTGGCGCATACGATCCGCGCCAAGGCCATCGTTTGCTGGACCAAGACCGGATCGACCGCGCTCCGCGCAGCGCGCGAGCGCCCCGAAGTGCCGATCATCGCGCTGACGCCGCTGGAGGAAACCGCGCGGCGGCTCTCCATCGCCTGGGGCGTGCATTGCGTCCACACCGAGGACGCCCACGATCTCGACGACATGGTCGTGCGCGCGGCCAACATCGCCTATCAGGAAGGTTTCGCGGGAGCCGGCGAGCGCATCGTCATCACCGCCGGCGTTCCGCTGGGCACGCCAGGCGCGACCAACATGCTGCGCGTCGCCTTCATCGGCGGACGTTAGAGCCTACTGCTTTCAAATCGATGCAATCAAACTCCGTGTCATGGCCCGCGACTGCGGGCCACCCAGTTGGGTTCTGCAGATGGAAGACAGATTCGCTCGAGTTCTTTCTTCGCAGATGGAGTAGGCGTCACCTGGGTGGCCCGCAGTCGCGGGCCATGACACGTTTTTGGGGTTCCAAACGATCACAGCTGGCTCCACCGCTTCGCTGCGTCCTCGTCCGAAGCCTTCGCCTCGACCCATTCGCCACCTTCCCGTTTCCAGAACGGAGCCTTGGTCTTGAGATAATCCATCAGGAATTCGCAGGCGCGGAATGCGGGGTCGCGATGGGCGGAGGCGACCGCCACCAGCACGATATTCGCACCCGGCTCCAGCCGCCCGATCCGGTGGACGATCGTGACGCCCAGCAACGGCCAGCGTTTGCGCGCCTCTTCGACATGGCGCGCGATCTCGCGTTCGGTCATGCCGGGATAATGTTCGAGCGTCAGCCCGGCATCGCCACGCACCGCGCCGGTGAAGCTGGCGACCGCGCCGACGCCATCGCCATGCAGCGCCGCGATCTCGGCGCCAACGTCGAAATCCTCGGACTGGACGCGGATCATCCGCCCGTTACCGGCGGGAAGAACGCGACTTCGTCATTGGCATGGACGGGCGCGTCGAAAGAGACATGGTCCTGATTCACCGCCACGCGCAGGCGACTGGGATCGGCGAAGACTTCCGCGTATTCCGCATCGCGCGCGACCAGCCACGCGATCAGATCGTTCACCGTCTTCATTTCGGACGACGGCTCGATCTCTTCCTGCCCCTTGCCCAGCTTCTGTCGCACCCAGGCGAAGTAGAGCAACGTCACGTCTTGCCTCCCGGCCTGAGGAATTTGAGGCCCGCGCGGAAATAGATGTAGCCCGTGAACACCGTCAGCCCCGCCGCGATCCACAACCCGATATAGGCCGCGAGCGCGTAGCTCACGCCCAGCACTTGCGGCAGATGCCGCGCCGCGATCGGCTCCAGGATCAGCCCGCCGATGGCGACCATCTGGATCGTCGTCTTGAGCTTGGCGAGCGCGGTCACGGGGATGCTCACCGCCGCGCCCGCGAGGAACTCGCGCAGACCTGAGACCAGGATCTCGCGCGTCAGGATCACCAACGCGGGCACCAGCCGCAAAAGGCTGCGCAGGTTCGGCTCAAGGTTGAATTGCTGCACATTGCCCTCTGCCACCAGCATCATCAGCGCCACGGCAACCAGGATCTTGTCGGCGATGGGATCGAGCATGCGCCCGAAATCCGAGCCCGCATTGAGCTTGCGCGCGGCCAGCCCGTCCAGCGCGTCCGACAGCCCCGCGATGCAGAAGGTGATGAAGGCTGTGATGCGCCAGCCGTCCCCCGGCAGCACGAAAGCGACCGCGAAGACCGGCACCAGGAGGATGCGGCTGATGGTGATGGCGTTGGGCAGACGAAACATGCCCGCACTTTAGGCGGTCACGACCCGGGATGGAAGAAATCGTAGATCTTTTTTGCCAGCGCGCTGGACACGCCGCCCACCGTTTCGAGGTCGGTGAGGCTCGCCGCGGAGACCGCCTTGGCGGAACCGAAATGCTGCAGTAGCGCACGCTTGCGGCCCGCGCCGATGCCGGCGATCTCGTCCAGCGGATTGGCGCCGATGGCTTTGGACCGCTTCTTGCGGTGGCTGCCGATGGCGAAACGATGCGCCTCGTCCCGCAACCGTTGCAGATAGTACAAGACCGGACTTTTGGGATCGAGGCGGAACGGCTCGCGGCCCTTCATGTAGAAATGTTCCCGCCCCGCATCGCGGTCCGGCCCCTTGGAGATGCCGACCAGGAGAACATCCTCCACGCCCAGGTCCTCCAGCACGCTGGTCGCCACCGCCAATTGTCCCGGCCCGCCGTCGATCAGCGCGAGGTCGGGCCATTTGGTCTTGGCATCCTCGCTCTCCTTGACCAGGCGGGCGAAGCGGCGCGTCAACACTTCGCGCATCATGGCGTAGTCGTCGCCGGGCGCGATCTCCTTGTCCTTGATGTTGAACTTGCGGTACTCGCCCTTCTCGAACCCGTCGGGCCCGGCCACGATCATCCCGCCCAGCGCATTGGTGCCTTGGATGTGGGAATTGTCGTAGACCTCGATGCGGCGCGGCGGGCTTTCCATCCCGAACACCTCGCACACGCCCTCCAGCAATTCGCGCTGCGCCGAATTCTCCGCCATATGCCGGCCGAGCTGCTCGCGCGCGTTGTTGAGCGCCATCTCCATGATCTCGCGCTTCTCGCCGCGCCGGGGCGATGCGATCTCGACCTTGCGCCCGGCCCTGAGCGCCAATGCGTCGGCCAGCAGCGTCTCGTTCGGCAATTCCTCGGAGGTGAGGATCAGCCCGGGCGCGGGCCGCTCGTCATAGAATTGGCCGATGAAGCTTTCCAGCACCTCGACGGTCGAAAGCTCGCGCGGCGCGCGCGGAAAGTAAGGCTTGTTGCCCCAGTTCTGCCCGGCGCGGAAGAAGAAGACCTGCACGCAGATCTCGCCGCCCTGGCTGAAGGCCGCGAAGATATCGGCCTCCACGAATGTGGTCGGGTTGATGCCCTGGCTCGATTGGATATGGCTCATCGCCCGGATGCGGTCGCGCAGCCTCGCGGCGCGCTCGTAATCCAGCGTCTCCGCCGCCGCGTTCATGTCGCGCGCCAGGTGGTCCTGAACGCTGCGGCTCTTGCCGGCGAGGAAATCCTCCGCCTCGTTCACCAGCTCCTGATAGCCAAGCTGCTCGATGCGCCCGACGCAGGGCGCGCTGCAGCGCTTGATCTGGAACAACAGGCACGGCCGCGTCCGCGACTCGAACACGGAGTCCGAGCAGGAGCGCAGCAGGAAGGCGCGCTGCAGGGTGTTGAGCGTGCGGTTGACGGCGCCGGCGCTGGCGAACGGCCCGAAATAGACGCCCTTGGTCGATTTCGCGCCGCGATGCTTCAGGAGCTGCGGATAGGGATGATCCTCGCGCAGCAGGATGTTGGGGAAGCTCTTGTCGTCGCGATAGGAGACGTTGTAGCGCGGCTTCAGCCGCTTGATCAGGTTGGACTCCAGCAGCAGCGCCTCGATCTCGCTGGCCGTCGTCACGAAGATCATCTCGGCGGTGTCGGCGATCATGCGCGAGATGCGCTCGTTGTGGCCGCCCGATTTGGCGTAGGAGGCCACCCGCTTCTTCAGGCTCTTGGCCTTGCCGACATAGAGCACCTCGCCCTTGGCATCGAGCATCCGGTAGACGCCCGGCCCATCGGGGAGCGTCTTCAGATAGGCCTGGATGCGGGCAGGGCCTTTCAGGGGCTGTTCGGTAACGTCTGTCATTCCAGCTGCTATATAGCGCGCCGCGGCCCGCCTTGCATTATCCCGGCGAGCTCTGAACGTCCTGCTTCGTCGGCGCCACCAGATGCGCGAAAGCGAAGCGCACGACCAGCAGGATCACCGCCGCCACCGCCATGATGACGACATGCATCAGCCAGAACGTCGTGTCCGGCATGGTGCCCAAAAGCCCGCCGAGATAACCGGTCAGGAGATTGCCGATGAAGAGGTGCACATAGTAGACCGCGATCATGACGCCACCGAGACCTTTCGGCGCCGCGCGGGAATAGAGCGCCAGCCCGACAGGCAGCACATTGGCGAAGCCGACATCGTTCAGGATGTGAAAGCCCAGCGCCCAATAGAGCGGCACCGGGTGATGCGTCGCCGTGGCGACCGCCGCGCAGCCGGCGAGCACCAGCGGCCCCAGCGCGCTGATGGCCACGCCGATGACGATCTTGGTGATCTCGTCCGGCTCCTTCCAGCGCCGGCCGAACCAGCGCCAGAAGGCGATGACGCCGATCATCGTGACGGTGCTCACCAGCGCGTCCAGCGACACGATCCAGGTGATCGGCATGTTGAAGCCGAAGAACATCGTCTGGAAATTCTTTTCGCCCCAGACGAGATAGGCGTCGAAAATCTCCTGATTGCCGACGATGGAAAGCGCCAGCACCGGCAGAAGCGCGACCAGCAGGATCACGGCCTTCCAGTCGCGCGCGGTGAGCGGCGGGCTTTCGATCCGGTCGCCCTTCTTCCGGCTTGGCTCCGGGGGGAACGTCCGGCGGCCGGCGAGATAGATCGCGAGCCCGATCACCATGCCCACGCCCGACGCGACGAACCCCAGATGCCAATCGACCTTCTGGCCGAGATAGCCGCAGATGATGGGCGAGATGATCACCGCGAGCTGGATGCCCAGGAAGTAGATCTGGAAGCCGTCCGCGCGGCGCGGATCATCGACGGTGTAGAGGTCGCCGACCTGGCTTGCGATATTGCCCTTGAAGCAACCCACGCCCGCCAGGAGCAGCACGAGCGCGAGCAGGAAGGTCGCGTTCAACGCCAGGAGAAAACTGCCCACGACCATCAGCACGGCGCCCAAGGTTACGGTCCGGGTGCGGCCGATGACCCGGTCGGCGAGGAACCCGCCCAGCAAAGGCGTGAGATAGACGAGGCCTGCGTAAAGCTGCGCGGTGTTGGAGGCGAGCGCCATCTGCGATTGGGTGCCGTAGAGCCAGCCGATCAGCCGGCGGAAGGCATCGAAGCCCCAGACCTGCTCGATATGCCCAGGCTGCAGCAGATAGTGCGTGAGATAGAGCACCAGCAGCGTCTGCATGCCGTAATAGGAGAAGCGCTCCCAGAATTCGGACGCGGACAGCCAGCCGAGTCCGCGGGGGTGGCCGATGAAAGCGGTGTCGGGTTTGACAGGCAATGAACTCGAACTCATCACGATCTCACTCGCTCGATTTCGACGCCGCCCGATTCCGCGCCGGGGAGCGCATGGAGTTTCTCGACGCGGACGCGCGCGCTGTGCACGCGGCTGTCCGCGAAACAGGCTTGCGCGATGCGCTCGGCCAAGGTCTCGGCCAGATTGATGTGCCCGCTGGCGATGATGGCGCGGATGGCGCTGTCTATGGCGCCGTAATCCACCACGCGCTCGAGCTTGTCCTCGATGGCGATGTTGTCTTCCACCGCGAGATCGACGTTGATCCGCACCGGCTGGGCCTTGCCCTGTTCATGGCCGTAGACGCCGATATGGGCCAGCACTTCCAGATTGCGGATGAAAACGTGGCGCAGCGATTTCTGGGCGTCGGCGATGCGCAAGGGCTGGACGTTCGCTGCCATCATTCCATGTCCCGCGTTTTCCAGATCAGGTGCTGGCCGCCATCGACCGCGATGGTCTCGCCCGTCACCGCGCGGGCGTGCAGAAGATAGCGCACCGCGTCCGAAATATCCTGTGGGTCGGAGCCGCGCCCCAATATCGTGGCCTGGCGTTCCAGGATGAAGGCCGTGACCGACTGGGTTGCCGCCTTGAGCGTGGGGCCCGGCGCGACCGCATTCACCCTGATGCGCGGCGCCAGCGCCTGGGCGAGCGTCGTGGTCAGCCAATGCAGGCCCGCCCGGCTCACGCTGTAGGACAGGAATTCCGGCCCCGGCTTGAACAGGCGCTGGTCCAGCAGGTTGACGATGGCGCCGTCCTCGCCTTCGGGCAGTTGGCGGGCGAAGCCCTGGCTCAGCACGAAGGGCGCGCGCGCGTTCACATTCATGTGTGCGTCCCAGCTTTCGCGGGTGGCGCTCTGCCAATCGTCGTTCTGGAACAGGGACGCGCTGTTCACCAGGGCGGTCAGCGGCCCGATCGCCTCGACGGCGCGCCGCACGAGGGTCGCGACTTCCTCCTCGCGCGCCAGGTCGGCTTTCACGGCGATCGCGTTACGCCCAGCCTTCTTCGCTTCCGCCACCGCGCTTTGGGCATCGGCTTCGGAGGCATTGTAGTGGATCGCCACGTCCCAGCCGTCGCGCGCGAGGTCGAGCGCGATGGCCCGGCCAAGGCGTTTGGCGGCTCCCGTGACGAGGACGGCTTTCATTCAGTGGTACCCGATATCGCCGCGCACCTTGCCGCGGAACACCCAATAGGACCACGCCGTATACATCAGAATGACCGGCAGCAGGAACAGCGTCCCGACCAGCAGGAATGCCTGGGTCTCGGGCGCGGATGCCGCCTGCCACAGGGTGAATCGATGCGGCACGATCATCGGCCACAGGCTGATGGCGATGCCGAGATAGGACATGGCGAACAGCCCCATCGCGGCCATGAACGGCAATATCTCGCTCTTGCCGCCAAGGGCGCGCCATTCCACCACCGCCAGCGCCGCCGTGATCACCGGCACGGGGCTGAGATAGTAGATGTTGGGCGTGAGGAACCAGCGATGGGCGATGTCGACATCCATCAGCGGCGTCCAGATGCTGACGATGCCGACGGCGGCCAAGGTGCCGAGGAAGAACCAGCGCCCGTAGCGCCGCGCCATCGCCTGCAACGCGCCTTCCGTCTTCACGATCAGCCAGCCCGCGCCGAGCAATGCGTAACCACAGACAAGCGCCACGCCAGTCAGCAGCGAGAACGGCGTGAAGCAGTCGAACGAGCCGCCAGCGAAATGCCGGCCCTCGACCGCGAAGCCCTGGATGAAGGCGCCCAGCACGATGCCCTGCGCGAAGGTCGCCGCCAGCGAGCCGTAATGGAAGCCATAGTCCCAGAAGGTGCGCCGCTTCGCGTCGCGGTAGCGGAATTCGAACGCCACGCCGCGGAACACCAGCGCCAGCAGCATCACCAGGATCGGGAAATAGACCGCCGGCATGATGATGGCGAAGGCCAACGGGAACGCCGCCATCAATCCCACGCCGCCCAGCACCAGCCAGGTTTCGTTGCCGTCCCAGATCGGCGCGATTGAGTTCATGATCAGGTTGCGCGAGGCCGTGTCGGGCGCGAAGCCGTAGAGGATTCCGCAGCCGAGGTCGAAACCGTCGAGCAGCACATAGAAGAACACGCCCAGGCCCAGGATCAGCGTCCACAGCGGCACGAAGTCGATCATGGCGCGGCCTCCGGAGGCGCGACGGCGGGCGGCGCCACGACGGGTGCTGATGGCCGGCCGCCTTCGACCGGCGCCTTCTCCGTGGCCGCGGGCATGCCTTTGCGCATCACCGAGCGGATCAGGATGAAGCCCGACGGGAACATGACGAGATAGACGATCATGTAGCCTGCGAGCGACAGCGCCACGTCCAACCCGGTGAGCGACGGCGTGACGGAATCGGCGGTGCGCATCAGCCCGTAAACCGTCCAGGGCTGGCGGCCGACTTCCGTCGTCGTCCAGCCCGCGATCACCGCCAGGAAGCCGATCGGCCCCGCGAACTCGCATATGCGCAGAAACCAGTCGCTGTCATAGAGCCGCTTGCGGATGCGCAGCCACAGGCTCAGCAGCACCACGCCGAACATCAGCATTCCCAAACCCACCATGACGCGGAAGGCGAAGAACGGCACGATGGCGGGCGCGCGCTGGTCGCGAGGATAATCCTTCAGTCCCGGCACGACGCCGCCCGCCGAATGCGTCAGGATCAGGCTGCCCAGTTCAGGCACTTCGACGGCGTAATGGTTGGTCTCGTTCTGCATGTCCGGGATCGCGAACAGGGTCAGCGGCGCGTGCGCCTCGTGGTTCCAATGCGCCTCGATGGCCGCGAGCTTGGCCGGCTGGTATTTCAGCGTGTTGAGGCCATGCATGTCGCCCAGCGCGATCTGCAGCGGCACCAGCACCGTGAGCAGCCACGCCGTGGTCGACAGCATGATGCGGCCTTCCTCGACATAGTTCCGCTTGCGCAGGAACCACGCCGCCGCCGCCAGCACCACGAAGCCAGTCGTGATGTAGAAGCCGGTGACGGTGTGCGCGAGGCGGTACGGAAACGACGGGTTGAAGATGATCGCGAACCAGTCGGCCGGAAAGAAGCGCCCGTCCTTGATCGTGTAGCCCGCCGGTGTCTGCATCCAGCTATTGGTCGCCAGGATCCAGAAGGACGAGAACAGCGTGCCGGAAGCGACCATGACGGCGGCGAAGAAATGCGCCCAGCGCGGCACGAGCTTGCGCCCGAACAACAGCACGCCCAGGAACGCGGCCTCCAGGAAGAACGCAGTCAGGCCTTCATAACCCAGCAGCGGCGAGATGATGTTGGCGGTGGCATCCGAGAAGCGGCTCCAATTGGTGCCGAACTGGAACGGCATGATCACGCCCGAGACCACGCCCATGCCGAAGGCGATGGCGAAGATCTTGGTCCAGAACCCGGAGATGCGCAGATAGATCTCGCGCCCGCTGGTGAAATAGAGCCCTTCGAGCAGCGCGATATAGGAGGCGAGGCCGACGGTGAAGGCCGGCAGAAGGATATGGAACGCGATGACCCAGAAGAACTGGAGCCGCGAGAGCAGAAGCGGGTCGAGCGTCATGAGCCTGTCCCCGGAAGTCCACTGCCAATGTAATCCCGCGCCGCAGCCTGCGCACGCGGCATGGCGTCACGTTGCCGACGTCATTGGGCATGCGTCATGGGCGCAAGGCGTCGCGGAGCTCGCGCAGCCGGTCGCGCGCCTGATCGAGATAGAAGCCTTCGCCGCAGAGCGTGCAGGCGAAGATGCCGCCGCCGGGCGCGCCGTTCATCACCAGGAACGGCCGCATGCCGGCGGCGGTCTTGAGGCTCGCCGTCATGGCGGACCATTGCTGGGTCAATCCGTGCTGCGCGATCGCCGGACCGAAATCCGCCGCCGCACCGTCGAGCGCGATCTCGTAGGCATAGAGCCGGCCCTTGGCGTTGTAGAATACGTCGTCGCTCACGCTGTCGAACGGCCAGCCGGACGCCGTGTCGAGATGGGTCTGGATGCGGAAAGCGGTGGCGTCGAGATCGGTGACGATCCGGTCGAGTAGAACTTCCAAGGTCCCGGCGCCGCGGTCGAACACCAACTGTCCGCTGCCGAGTTCGCGGTTGTAATCGCGCAGGTTGCGCGCCGCCTCGCGATATTGCGAGGCCGAGGAATTCCAGATCCACGCATCGGGCCGGTAATGCAGCAGGTCGGTCGCGCCCTGCAGATCCTGATCGCCGTGGCGGTCGTTGAGCGCATGCACCACGTTGGCCAGCGCCTCGACGATGCCGGTCTGGTAGTTCGGCATGTCGTCCAGCAGCGCGTTGGGCGAGAACCACGGCGCGTTCGCCGCCCAGCCATGCTTGTGGACCTCGCGGTTGATCAGCGCCGCCGTATTGGCGACGACATGGCTCATCGCCGGCTTGGCGAGCTTGGCGGTGAAGGCCGCATCGTCATCGATGGTCGAATGCCACCAGGCGAGTACCGGCCACAGCACGATCAACACCGCGACAACGATCAACCCGATCCGCATCGGACTGCGCGCCTTGACCGCCGCGTCGCGCCCGGCCTCCGCCGCGCGGCCCGCTTCCAATCCCGCCCGCGTGCGCCATTCCGCGATCCTTGCGCGGATACTTCGCCACTGTTGACGGACGGATTGGTCGAATTCCATCAGGTCACGAAGCCTACCAGGCGCTTGACGTCGTCCATGATCGGCGCCGCGATGGCCGAGGCCTTCTCGCCGCCCGCTTTCAGCACGCGATCGATCTCCGCCGGATCGGCGAGCAACCGGCGCATCTCGTCCGCGATGGGCGTGAGCTTGGCGACCGCGAGATCGGCGAGCGCCGGCTTGAACACCGAGAATTGCTGGCCGCCGAATTGCTCCAGCACTTTCGTCACGCTGGTGTCGGCCAGCCCCGCATAGATGGCGACGAGATTCTCGGCCTCGGGCCTTCCCGCGAAACCCTTCTCGTCCGATGGCAGCGCTTCGGGATCGGTCTTGGCGCGGCGGATCTTCTGGGCGATGGCGTCCGCATCGTCGGTCAGGTTGATGCGCGAATTGTCGGACTCATCCGTCTTCGACATCTTCTTGGCGCCGTCGCGCAGGCTCATCACCCGCGTGCCGGGCCCGGTGATCACCGGCTCGGGCAGCGGGAAGTAATCGGGCGACGCGTAGTCGTTGTTGAACTTCTGCGCGATGTCGCGCGCCAGCTCCAGGTGCTGCTTCTGGTCCTCGCCCACCGGCACATGCGTCGCCTTGTAGACGAGGATGTCCGCCGCCATCAGGACTGGATAGGTATAGAGGCCGACGCTCGAGCGCTCCTTGTGCTTGCCGGACTTCTCCTTGAACTGGGTCATGCGGTCGAGCCAGCCGAGCCGCGCCACGCAATTGAAGATCCACGCCAGCTCCGCATGCTCCTTCACGCGGCTCTGGTTGAAGATCGGCGTGCGCGCCGGATCGACGCCCGAGGCGATATAGGCCGCCGCCACTTCGCGGGTGGCGCGATGGACGTCGGCGGGCAGCGCGTAGCCGGACTCCTGCGTCAGCGCGTGCAGGTCCACCACGCAGAACAGGCACGGCATCTCGTTCTGCATCCGCACCCAATTCTTCAGCGCGCCCAGGTAATTGCCCAGATGCAGCGTGTTGGTGGGCTGCATGCCGGAGAGGACGAGTTGGGGGTGCGGGCTCATGGCGGACTACTTTTCTTGGGCTTTCGCTTCAGGGCCGCGCTTATGCCCGCAAAGCCTGCTTGGCGTCCAGTCCTTCGAGGGCCGCCAGCACGCGCGCCTGGACGTTCCTGAGCCGGTCGGGATGGGCGATCTTGTGGCCGAAGCCGTCGCGCACATAGAAGACGTCCACCGCGCGCTCGCCATAGGTGGCGATCATCGCCGAGGATATCTGCAGGCCCGACTCGAAGATGGCATGCGTCACGTCGTAGAGCAGACCCTGACGGTCGAGGCCTTCGATCTCCAGCACCGTCGCCACCGTCGACGCCTCATTGTCGAAATTCACCCGCGGCCGCACCGCGAACGCGCTCGCCCGCCGCGGCAGCTTGCGCCCCGCCAGCACGTCGCGCGGCCGCATCTCGCCCGACAGCACCTTGGCGATGGTCGCCCGCAGCCGCGCCACCCGGCCCGGATCGCCGAACGGCCCGCCGTCCGCGTCCTGCACCGAGAACACGTCGAGCGCGAAACCGTCCACCGTCGTGAACGCCTTGGCGTCGACGATGGAGCCGCCCGACACGGCGATGGCGCCGGCGAGCTTGGAGAACAGGCCCGGATGGTCGGGCGTATAGATCACGATCTCCGTCACGGCGCGGAAATCGTCGCTCTCCGCCGACAGCGCCAGCAGCTCGCCCTTCGCATCCGCCGATGCCGCCAGCCGTGCATTGTGCTCCAGCATCGGCTCGTTGAAGGCGAGCCAATAGGAATCGTAGTGCCGCGACAGCGCCTTCTCGCGCTGCGGCGGCGACAGGTCGGACAGGCGCTCGGCCAGCTTCTCCTTCGCCGCCTCGATGCGCGCCGCGCGCGCGGGCGTGGCGTCGCCGCCCGTCATCAGCGCCTCGGCCTCATAATAGAGCTCGCGCAGCAGCTGGCCTTTCCAGCCGTTCCACACGCCGGGGCCGACGGCGCGGATATCGGCCACGGTCAGGATCAAGAGCAGGCGCAGCATCTCCGGCGATTGCACCGCCTCGACGAAATCGCGCACCGTCTTGGGATCGGCGATGTCGCGCTTCTGCGCCGTGTCGCTCATGACGAGATGGTTCTTCACCAGCCACGCCACCGCCGCCGTGTCGGTGGGCGACAGGCCGAAGCGCGGGCCGAGCGTCTCGGCGATCTGTGCGCCCACAACCGAATGATCGCCCGGCAGTCCCTTGGCGATGTCGTGCAGCAGGATCGCGACATAGAGCGCGCCGCGCGACTTGACGCGCTTGATGATGTCGGTCGAGAGCGGATGCTCCTGGCGCAGCTCGCCGCGGTCGATGGCCGCGATATTGCCCACCGCGCGGATGAGATGCTCGTCCACCGTGTAGTGGTGATACATGTTGAATTGCATCAGCCCGACCGCGTGATCGAAGGCCGGGATGAAGCGGCCCAAGACGCCGGCCTCGTTGATCCAGCGCAGGGTGCGCTCGGGATCGCGCCGCGAGGTCAGGATCTCCAGGAACAGCCGGTTGGCCTCCGGATCGGCGCGGAGTCTGTCGTCGATCAGGTCGAGCGAGCGCGTGATGGTGCGCAGCGCGTCGGGATGGACATCGACGCCCTTCGCATCGGCCATGTGGAAGATGCGGATGATGGCGACCGGATCGCGCTTGAACAATCCGGCCCGCGCATCGAGGCGGCCGTTCGCCACGAAGAAGTCTTCCGTGCCAGAGCGCGGCTTGAGGAATCCCGGCAGCAACCTGGTCAAGGATGGCCGCGGCTTCTTGTTCTGCTCCTCCAGCGCGGCGCAGAAGATGCGGGTGAGATCGCCCACGTCCTTGGCGACGCGGAAATAGGCGCGCATGAAGCCTTCCACCGCGCGGCGCGGACTGTCGCCGGTGAAGCCCAACCGCCGCGCCAGTTCCGGCTGCACGTCGAAGGACAGGCGCTCCTCGGCGCGGCCCACCGCCCAATGCAGATGGCAGCGCACCTCCCACAGGAATGCCTCGGCCTCGGCGAAGCTCTCGTACTCGTCGGCGGTGAACACGGCGTGGTCGACAAGATCTGCCGCGTCGTCCACGCGGTAGAGATATTTGCCGATCCAGAACAGTGTCTGCAGGTCGCGCAAGCCGCCCTTGCCGTCCTTGATGTTGGGCTCGACAAGATAGCGGCTCTCGCCTTGGCGCCTGTGGCGCTGATCGCGCTCACCCAGCTTGGCCTCGACGAATTCCTGGCCGGTCTTGGCGGCGATGTCGCTCCAGAAGGTCTTGCGCAGCTCCTCGAAGAGCTTCTTCTCGCCCCAGATATAGCGCGCCTCCAGGAGCGCGGTGCGGATGGTGGAATCCTGCCGCGCCAGGCGCACGCATTCCGCCAGCGAGCGCGTGGCGTGGCCGACCTTCAGGCCCAAGTCCCACAACATATGCAGGATGAACTCGATCACGCTCTCGCCCCAGGCGGTCTGCTTGTAGGGCCGCAGGAAGAGCAGATCGACGTCGGAGAACGGCGCCATCTGCGCGCGGCCGTAGCCGCCGGTCGCCACGATCACGATGCGCTCGGCCTGCGTCGGGTTCTGCGCGTAGTAGAAATGCTTGGTGGCGAAATCGTAGAGCACCTGCAGCAGCGTGTCCTGGATGTCGCTGAGCGCACGCGCAGCCACCAGCCCATGCATCGCGCCGGCTTCGGCCTGCGCTTTGACGTCGCCCCGCGCCGCGCCGAACACCGCCTTCAGATGCGCCAGCGCCGTCCGCCGCAGCTTCGCCCGATCGGGCTCCGCATGCGCCATGGCGGTGAGCTCGCGCCGCAGCGCGTCACCGTCCAGGAAATGCGCATGCTTCGGCGGCTCGATGCCCAACGGCAAGTCCTCTCTTCACGCCTTGACGGCGAATTTCGTGTAATTACAATGTAATTATGAACAAGCCAATCACAACGACCGAGATCGTGCAAATCGGGAATTCCAAGGGCATTCGGATTCCGAAGCCGATACGCGATCAGATCGGCCTGGAAGGCAAGGTCACGCTCGCCGTCGAAGGCGATGCGCTGGTGATCCGCAAGAAGCGCAAGCCACGCGCAGGCTGGCGTGAGCAATATGCGCGCGCTCTTGCCAAGAATCCGGAGCAAGAAATGCTCTTGCCCGACGTTGGTACAGTGTACGACAAGGACTGGACGTGGTAGCGCCACGCCGCTTCGAAGTATTTCTTGTCCCGCTTGACCCGACGCGGGGCGCCGAGATGCAGAAAACCAGACCTTGCGTGATCGTTTCGCCGGACGAAGCGAATGACGTGCTCCACACAGTGGTGGTCATTCCCCTTTCGTCGACCGTTCACGGCTTTCCGGGACGAGTCCGCGTCCGGTCCCAAGAGCGAGATGGCGAGCTTGCGACCGATCAAATCCGCGTCGTGGACAAGCGCCGGCTCTTGCGCCGTCTCGGAACGCTGCCCAGCGAGACGCGGCCCAAACTCGTTAAAGCGTTGCTCGAATTCTTCCGCTGACCGCATCGCCTCACATCTTCGACTGGATCTCGGCGGTCTCGGGCGGGGTGGCGAACCAGCGGGCGACGAGGCCTGCTATGGCCGCGCCCGCCAGAGGCGCGAGCCAGAAGGCCCAGAGTTGGCCGATGGCCCAGCTGCCTTGGAACAAGGCGACGCCGGTGGAGCGCGCCGGGTTGACCGAGGTATTGGTCACCGGGATCGAGATCAGATGGATAAGCGTCAGCGCCAGGCCGATGGCGAGCGGCGCGAAGCCGGCCGGCGCGCGCACGGATGTCGCGCCCAGGATCACCATCAGGAACATGAAGGTCAGCACCGCCTCGCACAGCAGGCCCGCCTCCAGCGAATAGGACTGCGGCGAATGGGTGCCGTAGCCGTTGGAGGCGAAGCCGGCGGAGGCATCGAAACCCGTCGCGCCGCTGGCGATGCCGTAGAGCACCGCGCCCGCGGCCACCGCGCCCGCCACCTGCACGATCCAATAGGGCAGCACGTCCTTGCCCGGGAAGCGGCCCGCGGTGAACAGGCCCAAGGTCACCGCCGGATTGAAATGCGCGCCCGAGATATGGCCGAACGCATAGGCGCCGGTCACCACCGTGAGCCCGAAGGCGAGCGCCACGCCCTCGTAGCCGACGCCGACCGTCGGCACGCCCGCGGCGAGCACGGCCGTGCCGCAGCCGCCCAGCACCAGCCAGAAGGTGCCGAGGAATTCGGCGCCGAGTTTGCGTGCCATATCCATGACGTGCCCTTTCGAATCGAAGTCCGGCCTTATCTTATGCTGAGTCTGTGTGGTAAGACTCCCGCCAAAAGAGGAGCGATCATGGCGCGGATCACGGGCATAGGCGGGGTGTTCTTCAAGGCGAGCGATCCCAAGGCGCTGGCCGCCTGGTATCGCGACACGCTCGGCCTGCCGCTCGAGGATTGGGGCGGTGCGATGGTGAAGAACGAAGGCCCGCCGCAGGTCGTCTGGTCGACATTCCCGGCGGACACCAAGTACTTCGAGCCCTCGGCCAAGCCCTTCATGATCAACTACGCCGTCGACGATCTCGACGCGTTCCTCGCCATGCTCGAAACCAAGGGCGTGAAGGCGCTGAGCCGTTCGGACGAAGGCGCCATGGGATTGTTCGCCTGGATCGCGGATCCCGACGGCAACAAGATCGAGCTCTGGCAGCCGGCGCCGGAATAAAAAGGAAAACGGCGCGGAGGTTTCTCTTCGCGCCGCGTTCAAGCCTGCGACACCGAACTCAGACGCAAGCCTGCCCCGAAACCTACCGGGTTTCGGACAGTGGGATGTAGTCCTTCTGCGCCGCGACACGCGCCAGCCAGCGTCCGATCGACGGATATCGGGACAGGTCGAACCCGCCTTCGTCCGCCGCGTGGGTGTAGCCATAGAGCGCGATGTCGGCGATCGAATAACGCCCGCCCGCGAACCAGTCGTGGTCCGCAAGATGGCGCTCCATGACGCCGAGCGCGGCGTTGCCCTGCGCCATGAGATGCGCCATCTGCTCGGTGCGCTGCGCGCGCTGCGCGTCGGTCGCGTAGGCGCGCAGGAAGCGCGCGACGGCGACGTAGGGCTCGTGGCTGTACTGCTCGAAGAACATCCACTGCAGCATCTCGGCGCGGGCGAATTTGTCCGCTGGCTGAAGATGCGTGCCGTCGGAGAGATGCCACAGGATCGCGCCCGACTCCGCGAGGAAGCGCCTGTCGCCCAGTTCGAGCAGCGGCACGCGGCCGTTCGGGTTCTTGGCGAGGAATTCGGGCGTGCGCGTCGAGCCGTCATGCAGCCCGTAATCCCGCAGCGCGAGCGTCACGCCCAGTTGGCGCGCGGCGAGCCGCACCTTGTAGCAATTGCCGGAGATCGGCATCTGGTGCAGCACGAGCATGGAATCCTCCTTCGAAGCGCGCCCTCTCCTGCCCCGATTCCCCCATGCGAGGGGCGCGGGGCACGGTCGCGCGCGCGTAAGCCTTTGTTTTTCCGGGAGCGCGGAGCGGTCTTGCAAAATTAACAACGGTCAAGGGCACCGAATCCGGAACCCGGCGTTCCCACATGGCAGGAAGGCGCGGGTTTCCGCGCGCCCGATCGGGAGAACGTCCATGAGATTCATGTATTGGGCCGCGGCGGCGGTGGTTGCGGGTGCGGCGGTGGGCTTCATCTGGCCGGCATCGGCCGATCCGCTCGCCATGGACAATCCCCAGACCATGAACGGCGTCGAGACCGTGTGCACCGGCATCGGCTCGGCCCAGGACAACCCGGCCTGGAAGGCCTATCCGATCCGCGTCGAGTTCTCCAACGGCGGCGCGCAATACCTCTCCGGCGCCCATGTCGAGCTGGCGCAAGGCGGCAAGACCTTGGCGTCCTTCGATTGTGCGGGCCCCTGGGTGCTCTTCAAAGTGGCCAACGGCAGCTACAAGGTCACCGCGACCCTGACCCGCCAGGACGGCGCCAAGGGCGACACCCGCAGCGCCACCTTCTCGCCGCCCGCGAGCGGCCAGAAGCGCGTCGTGATCCAATTCCCGGTCCAGCCGAACCAGTAGGCGACGCGAAGCGATCTCCAATTCCGCCAATTCCAACAGCGCGTGCGTGCGGCGCTTCCAGGCCCGCACCCGCGCCGTGAAGGCGCGCGCCTCCGCGCCATAGCGGCCGGTCTTGAAGGCATTGCGGTTGCCCGGCTGGCCGCCGCGTTTGCGGCGGGGCGTTCCGGGATCGGCGAACGTTTCCATCGCTTTATTCGTTTTCCAGACTCGCCCTGCCCCCCTCCCCCCGCTCCAGGACCATGACGTGGCGCGTGGTGGGGATGGGATCCTCGCCGCCGCCGAGCCGGCGGATGGCATCGCCCATCTTGGTGCTGGCTTCCATGATGTTGACGGTCTGGTTGATGAACGTGCCGCGATCGTGCGGCTGGATAGGAGAATTCCGGTAAAGCCACGCGGCCTGGCGTATCAGGCCGACGCATTCCAGAAGCTGGGCATTCAGCATGGCCTTGGTGCTGTCGGCCTCGAACACTTCCCGCGGCAACACAATCGGCTGGGGCGCCGCCGGTGTCTCGTCCGGCGCGAACCCGTCGCCCGGCACGCGCGTATGCACCTTCAGATTCTGCGTGATCGCTTCGCGCATCAGCTCCGAAGTCGTCCGCTGCGGAGGCGGCTCCTCCCCGCACAACCGCGCCTTCTGAATGTCGATCCGTTCCTGGAGCGCCGCGACCTCAGCCTCGAACGCATCCTCCGTTTTCCGCCCGGCGGCGTCATCCTTGCTCATGAAGGGCATTACAACCTAAAATAGTTTCTATTTCAAGTAGCAGTACCCGATATGTTCCTAACCAGATGGAATGACGGCCTAAGGCATTGGCGCGCTTTCAGTTTTGGTGTTCATGGCCCGCCTGGCGTGCTCTGCACGCCAATCGTCTCATTGCGCGCAACGCGCGGACAGGCCACCCGGATGGGTTCCGCACGATGCTGCGCGTTTTGGGAGAATGCCCTCTGCGTCTCCGCGGCTCTGCGTGAAACCACTTTTTTTGGACGCAGAGCCGCGGAGGAGAAAACCTCAAACCTTCATCAACCGTGCCCGCCTCAGCTGGGCGCGGTTCGCATTCGGCGGCCGAGATACAACTGCGCAATTGCGCAACCGATCACCCCGCGCCGGTCCCCGTCTTCTC
The DNA here is from genome assembly GCA_036491175.1 of Rhizomicrobium sp. Taxonomy (GTDB): domain Bacteria; phylum Pseudomonadota; class Alphaproteobacteria; order Micropepsales; family Micropepsaceae; genus Rhizomicrobium. Next base: position 3,582 of record DASXCJ010000019.1, on the reverse strand, counting down.
CAGCACCGCCGGCTTGAACGCCGATGCCACCGCCGGCTTGGGTTTGGCGTTCTCCGGGCGGACATGGCCATCGACATAGGCGCCGGATTCGATGCGGATGTCCTGGTGGATGACGTCGCCCGACATATGCGCGGTCGAGGCGAGCACGACCTTGCGCGCCTCGATCTTGCCGTCGACGGTGCCGGCGATCTCGACTTCCTCGCCCGATACGGTGCCCTTCACCTTGGCGCTCTGGCCGATTTTGACATGCACGCCCTTCACATCGCCGTCGATCTCGCCGTCGATCTGGATGTTCTCGCTGCTTTCGAGCTGGCCCGTGATCTTCAGCGCCTTGCTGATCACCGAGGTGCCCGGCGCGCCGGAAGACGAGGGCGAAGACAAAGGCTGGGCGACCGCTTGCGGGCGCGGCGGCTGCGTGGGCGTGGGATCTGGCATGGCGGTTCTCCCTGTGGGGTTTGGTCCCGGGTTTGGGACTTGGGCTGGGGGCTGATCTGTCGTGCTGCGATTGAAGATCGTCATGGCTGCGTCTCCGGAAGCTGGTCGAGGTTTTCGAAGAAGGAGGGCGGGCGCCACGGCATGCGCCCTTCGAAGCGGGCGTGGCGCGAGACCGTGACGGTGTGATGGAAGATGCGGCCCTGGACGTTGGCGCCGTCGCCGACATCCACGGTGAGCGCGAAGATGCGGCCCATGAGCCTGCCCGCCACGCGCACCTCGCGCGCGACGACGTCGCCCTCGACGAGGCCGCAGGGGGCGACGAACAGGATTCCGGCGTCGATGCGGCCGATCACCCGGCCGAAAATATGGAGTTCGCCCTCGGTCTCGAGGTTCCCGCGCACGCTAAGCCCGGCGCCGAGCCGCGACACCGGCAATGCTGTCTCCGCGCGAGACGCAGTCCTGGCCTTGAGGGCGAACATGAACGCGGCCTTCCAACCCCGTGCTACAGCCCCCGCCGCGCCCCCGAAGTCTGCGCCGGATTGATAAGGCTGTGCAAGGGGTTATCTAGCGCGTCCGTGTGAAAAGATGGCGACGGCCTGATCGCCCTCTAGGCCGCCCGCTTCGCTTTGCGGCGCGCGGGCTTCCTGGTGAAGGTGTCGATCCGCACCGCCGGACGGTCGGGGAATTTCACGACTAGCTCGAGCTTGCCGCCCATCGCCTCGATGAAGCCGCGCAGGGTCGAGAGATACATGTCCTCGCGCATCTCGAGCTTGGACACCGCGTCCTGCCCGATCTTCAAAAGCTTGGCGACGGAGACCTGCGTCTTGCCGACGGATTTGCGCAGGTCCCGCAGCGACAACTCCTCCGCCAGCAATTCGCCCGTGCGCCGGGCGATCGCAAGCTGCTCGGTGATGGGAAGTTTGGCGATGTATTCCTCAAGGGGGATCGCCCTGTATGGCTTTTTCGGCATGGTCTTCAACTCCCACCCTGTCTCGCCGCAGCACCTTGCAAATGCCTGTCGAACCTTCTGTCGGCAATTGCGATCAGCCGCTTGTAAAAAATCCGCTCGCTTTTGCCACTCTTGTCTCCCGCGACCAGAAGAATGGCGTTTCGCACTGGATCGAAGGCGAAGGCAATACGCCAGACTCCACCAGCAGCGGAAAAGCGAAGCTCTTTCATGTTCGCGTGCTTCGACCCTTTCAGGGTATCCACATGCGGACGCTTCGCCATCGGACCCTCGGTCCGCAACACGATCGCGGACGCGACAAGCTGGCGGCGGACATCCTCGGGCAACGCGTCCGCTTCCGGTTCGAATTCCGGCGCCAGCTCAACATTCCAAGCCAAATATGCCTCCCGAATACTATGCTGTCAAGGGCATATCTTCGCCCATGCGACGAGCATACACCGTGACGCGTATAGTCGGCTAGGGTGCTCCGCCAGCGCCCGCTCGCGCAGCTTGAACTTCTGCATCTTGCCCGTCGAGGTTTTCGGGATCTCAGCGAACACGACATGGCGCGGGCATTTGTAGTGGGCGAGGTTTTCGCGGCAATGGGCGATGAGCTCGTCTTCCGTCACCGCCTCGTGGCCGGGTTTCTTCTCGATGAAAGCCATCGGCGTCTCGCCCCATTTCTCGTCCGGCCGCGCGACGACGGCGGCGAACATCACCGCGGGATGCTTGAGCAGCGTGTCCTCGACCTCGATGGAGGAGATGTTCTCGCCGCCGCTGATGATGATGTCCTTCGAGCGGTCCTTGAGCTGGACGTAGCCGTCTTGGTGCATCACGCCGAGATCGCCGGAATGGAACCAGCCGCCGGCGAAGGCCTCGCGCGTCGCTTTCGGATTCTTGAGATAGCCCTTCATCACGATGTTGCCGCGGAACATGACTTCGCCCAAGGTCTCGCCGTCGGCCGGCGTCGGCTCCATCGTCTCGGGATCCATCACCGTCAGCGCGTCGAGCGCGTGATAGCGCACGCCCTGGCGCGCCTTTTTCGCCGCGCGCGGGCCGCGCGCCAATTTCTCCCAATCGTCGTTCCATTCGTTGACGACCGCGGGACCGTAGGTTTCCGTCAGGCCATAGACATGGGTGACGTTGAAGCCGGCATCGACCATGCCCGCGAGCACGGCTTCGGGCGGCGGCGCGGCCGCGGTGATGAACTCGACAATGTGCGGCAGCGCGCGGCGCTCGTCCTCGCGCGCGTTGATGATGGTCGACATCACGATCGGCGCGCCGCAGAGATGGGTGACCTTGTGCTCGGCGATGGCGTCGTAGATCGCTTTCGCGCGCACCCAGCGCAGGCAGACATGCGTGCCGGCGACGACCGAGAGCGACCAGGGAAAGCACCAGCCGTTGCAATGGAACATCGGCAAGGTCCAGAGATAGACCGGATGGCGCGGCATGTTCGCCGCCAGGATGTTGCCGTAGCCCATCAGCGCCGCGCCGCGATGGTGGAACACGACGCCTTTGGGATTGCCGGTCGTGCCGCTGGTGTAGTTGAGCGAGATCGAATCCCACTCGTCGGCGGGAAGGTTCCAGGCGAAATCCGCATCGCCGCCGGCGAGGAATGCCTCGTACTCCACATCGCCCAGCATCTCGCCGGTCTGCGCGAACTGCGGATCGTCGTAGTCGATGACGAAGGGTTTCACCTTGGCGAGCTTCAGCACGTCCCGGGCCACGGGCGCGAATTCGCGGTCGGTGATCAGCACCTTGGCCTCGCCATGCTCGAGGATGAAGCTGATCATCGCCGGATCGAGCCGGATGTTGAGGGCGTTGAGCACGGCGCCGGTCATGGCCACGCCGAAATGCGCCTCGAAGGCCTCGGGCGTATTGGCCGCCATCAGCGCCACGGTGTCGTTCTTGCCGATGCCGTGGCGGGCGAGGGCGCTGGCGAGCCGCCGGCAGCGTGCATAGGTCTCGGCCCAGCTATAGCGGCGTTGCCCGTGGACCACGGCGAGCCGGTCGGGGAACACCTCGGCGCTGCGGGCGATGAAGCCCAAGGGCGACAGCGGCACGTAATTCGCCGCGTTGCGGTCGAGGTCGGTGTCGTAGGGGCTCTTCGCCGGTGCTATCATCGGTTTCCCCCGGTGTCGTGCGGTTGCAGAAGCATACATCGACACGACACGGAGAGTGAGCGGACAATTGAGGTCCAT
>DASXCJ010000018.1:0-24553 GCA_036491175.1 Rhizomicrobium sp. | reverse complement strand
GCAGATACGGCTCAATCTGAACCCACTGCTCGTCGCTCAACCAAAACAGATTGCGTCGCATCTCATCCGCCCCGAATCAGCAAGCATAGAGAATCAACAACCGGTTCAGCCGACAACACTTTTATTGGGTTCGCACCCTAGCACCGCAAGCGAACCCGGATAAGCCATGGGCGACATCGACTGGCAGCACATCGATTGGAACCACGCGTTTCCGTACATCCTGCCGCTCGTGGCGGTGGCGATCATCGTGCGCCGGCAGTTGCGCAACGCACCGCGCAAGGTCAGCCCCGGGCGCATGTTCATCGTGCCGCTGATCTTCGGTGCCGGGGCCATCGTCACCATCGCCTATTCACCGGCGCCGCCGCTGTTCTGGATCGTCGGTTATACCGTGGCGCTCGCGCTCGGCGCCGGCGTGGGCTTCCTTACCACGCATCATCAGGAATTCGCCGTCGACGAGGCCGGCCAGATCACCGCCAAAGCGACGCCCATCGGCACGATCCTGGTCTTGGGATTGTTCGCGGCGCGCTACGCCATGCGGTTCATCGCGCCGCAGCCCGTCCCCGGCATCCATGCGCATCCCAGTGCCGACTTCGTCGCCTGGACCGACGCCGGCCTGATCTTCGCCACGGCGATGGCTTGCCGCGCGCGCGATCACGACGTGGATGCACACCCGCCCGCTGATCGAGGCGCATAAGGCCGCGAACCTGCCGCCCGAGCTATAGACGCCGCCAAGAGGCGACGAGCGTCCAGACGCCGAGAATGACGCAGCTTGCGTTGATGAAGATCTCGAACTTCATCGCGTCGTTCGCGCTCGCGAGCGCGTACATGCCGTTCTCGACGTCGAAGGCGATGTCCATCGCCGCGAGATAGAGGATGGCCGAACCGGCCATCAGGCCCACCCGCGCGCCCCAATCGCGGCCCAGGAACAAGCCCGCGCCGGCGACCGCCATGCACAGCGCCATCCAGCCATCGGCGACGGGGAAGCTCGATTCGAAGGCGGTGTACCAGCGGTCGTGCAGCACCATCACGTCGCCGCCGGTGAAGTAGCTCCCCCAATAGAAGGCGGTGACCACGGCGGAGAGCAAGAGCAGGGCGGCGAGGATGCGATCGGCGAGTCTCATGCGGGCAGCATAGCGGAGGGCAGGCGGGAGGCGTAAGCTCGCCTCCGCATGATCGGGGGATGTGCGATGGCGCGGTTGTTTCGGATTTTGTGCCTTGTGGCCGCGGCCGGCACGATCGCCGTCGCCGCCGATGCCCAGCGGACTTCGACACCGCGTGGCGCGCCGCCGCAAACTCCGCCCACCGTGCAGCGTCAGCCTCTCCGGCCCGGCCCGCCGGTCTGGGAGATCGGGCGCATTGCCAAATTCGCTTGTCCGGCACTGGTGAAGCTACGGCTGCCGGGCGCGGAAATCCTCAGCTCCAGCGAAGTCATGGGTCCGAGCTTCACGCCGCCGGGTGCGGCGACGGAGCAGAATCTGCCGCCCTTCTGCCGCGTGGTCGGGCGCGCCTTCCCGACGCGCGCGTCGAACATCATGTTCGAGGTCTGGCTGCCGCTGAAGAACTACAACGACCGCTACGAGCAGGCCGGCAATGGCGGCTTCGCCGGCATCATCAACTATTCCGGCATCGCCGAGGGCGTGCGGCGCGGCTTCGCGTCGGCGTCGACCGATGACGGCCATCAAGGCCAGATCGACGGCAGCTTCGCGCTCGGGCCGCCGGCGAAGATCGTCGATTTCGGCTGGCGTTCGCTGAAGGCGACGACGGACGCGGCGAAAAGCATCGTCCAGGCCTTCTATGGCGCGCAGGCGAAGTACGCGTACTTCTTCGGCTGCTCCGATGGCGGCCGCGAGGCGATGATGGAAGCGCAGCGCTTCCCCACCGATTTCGACGGCATCATCGCCGCCGCGCCCGCGAACAACTGGACGCATCAGTTCACCGCGCTCGCCTACAACACCCAGGCGGCCTACAACCCAACCACTTTCGCGCAAGTGCTGCCGCAAAGCCTGCTCGGCGTGCTCGCGGGCGGCGTGCGCAAGCAATGCGCGGGCCATGACGGCGGCCTGCCGGGCGATCTCTATCTCACCGATCCGCGCGCCTGCGTCATCGACTGGACGAAGATCCAGTGCCAGGCCTCGCAAAACCCGGCGACTTGCCTCGATGCCGCGCAAGTCGCGGCGGTGCAGGCGATCTATGCCGGCGCGAAGAATTCCACCGGCACGTTCTACGAGGGCTACGAGCCCGGCTCGGAGGATGCCGCGGGCACATGGCAGCCCTGGATCACGGGACCCGGCAACATTCCCAACTTCTTCAATTTCGGTCTGCAGACCGCTTTCGGCGAAGGCTTCTTCGCCTATTTCGTGTTCAAGACCTATCCCACCAATCTCTTCACGCTCGACATGAACACGGCGCTCGGCCAAGCCGATGCCTTCGCGCCCGATCTCAACGCGATGGATCCCGATCTCTCCGCCTTCCACGCGCATGGCGGCAAGCTGATCCAATATGCGGGCTGGGCCGATCCGGCGGTCGCGCCGCGCGGGAGCATCGACTATTACGAGGCGGTGCGCACGGCGATGGCGGCGAGCTATGCGCAGCAGCAGGACTGGTATCGCCTTTTCATGGCGCCGGGCATGGGGCATTGCGCGGGCGGTCCGGGGCCGGACGCGTTCGGCAACGTGCCGGCGGCGCCCGCGCCGGCGGGGCAGGGCGATGCCGGTCACGACGTGCTGATGGCGCTGATGCGCTGGCGCGAGAACGGCGCGGCGCCGGCCAAGATCATCGCCACGCATTATCAGAACGACGACGCGATGGGCGGCGCGGGCGCCGTCGAATTCCAGCGTCCGCTCTGTCCCTATCCGGCCCTGCCGCGCTATAGCGGAATCGGCCTCGGCAAGGATGCGGGCTCCTATGCCTGCGAAGCCCACGTCCGAACGAAGCTGGACGGTAAGCTCTTGAAATAGAACGCGATTACGGGGGCTTTGAAACGCCTTTTTCCAGGATTATGTAAGCCTGCCCCAACGGCGGAGAATTTCCATGGAAATCCTGCCTGTCCTCCCGATCATCGTCATCCTCGTCGCGATCAGCGGCTTCCGCATCGCCCAGCAATATGAGCGCGCGCTCGTCTTCCGCTTCGGCCGCTACCGGGGCCTGCGCGGGCCCGGTCTCTTCTGGATCATCCCGCTCGGCATCGAACGCGCGGTGAAGATCGACATGCGCGTCTTCACCGACGGCGTGGAGCAGCAGGAAGCGATGACGCGCGACAACGTCCCGGTCAAGGCCAACGCCGTGATCTGGTATCGCATCGTCAAGCCCGATCTCGCCGTGATCGAGGTGCAGAACGTGCGCAACGCCGTGATCCAGGTCGCGCTCACCACGCTGCGCAACATCATCGGCCAGCATTCGCTCGACGACGTACTCAAGGACCGCGAAAAGCTCGCCGGCATGCTCAAGGAGCGCGTCGACCAGGTCACCGAGGCCTGGGGCGTGGAGATCCAGAACGTCGAAATGAAGAACGTGGAGATCCCCGCCTCGATGCAGCGCGCCATGGCGCAGGAGGCCGAGGCGCTGCGCGAGAAGCGCGCCCGCATCATCAAGGCCGAGGCGGAGATGGACGCGGCGATCAAGCTGCGCGAGGCGGCGGACGAGATCATGAAGACGCCCGCCGCGCTCGAACTGCGCCGCATGCAGATGCTGACCGAGATCGGCGCCGAGCAGAACACCATGACGGTGGTGATGATGCCGAGCGAGTTCGTCTCCGCCGCCCGTGCTTTCGCCGAGCGAGGATGATGCCTAGAGCCCGATCCGGGTTGATGGCGCCGGATCGGGCTCTAGATTCCTCGTTTGCCGCGCAATCCGGCGCGAACCGGTTTCCACTTCGCGGGATTGCGCTCTAGCGCATCGCCTGCGCGGAGGCGCCGCCCCGCGAACTGGCCGGCTCCTCCGCCCGCGTCTCGCGATAGCGTTGCGCGCGGGTGATCCTGAGACCCAGCGTGCCATAGGCGTCGAAGGCCTGCTGCCAGCCGGAATACTCCTCCACGGTCAGGCGATAGCGCTGGCAGGCTTCGTCCAGGGTGAGCAGGCCTCCGCGCACGGCGGCCACGACTTCCGCCTTGCGGCGGACGACCCAGCGCGTGGTGCCGGGGGGCGGCAGATCGGCAAAAGTGAGCGGCGTGCCGTCCGGCCCCTTCACGGAATGGACGAAGACTTCCTGGTTCATGCTGAGGCTCCCGGGGGTGTCACCGCTCAATACGGCCTCGTGGCCGGGACGTTCCGGGCCTTCGCCGGGCACGCTTAAGCGTCCGTAACCCAACTCGCTAAAACCGTTGGGTGAGCGTTGAAACCGGAACCGACATCGCGCAAAATCGGGACAGTGGGGTAATGAGCCAAGAGGGCGGAGTATGCGCGCTTCCTATATCGTTCTGACGTCGACAATCCTGTTCGCGGCCTCGCGGGCCATGGCGGACGCTCCGCCGCTCGGTGTGGGCGGCTCACTCGGCTTTCCAACGCCGGTGCAGATGTTCGGCGGCGGCGATCCCGATCCGAACCGCACCCAGGATGTCGGCGCCGAATTCCAATTCAGCAATCTCACCAACGGGACGGTGATCCTGAAGGCGAGCAGCGACTGCGAGTCCAAGTCCTGGACGGTGACGAACCCGGCCGGAACGGAAGTCGAGCACTCCGCGGCCTGCCCGCAGGGCGGCCAGCCGGTGAGCGTGAGTGTCGAGCCCGGCAAGCCGGTAAACGGCGACGGCACCGTGACGCTGCACGTCTTCGACTATAGCGAAGGCCAGACCTACACGATCCACTACACGGCTTTCGGCGTGACGATGACCGGGGATTTCACGGTTAGCCTGTTGAAATAGGCAGCGTGCCGAAATAGGCCCGGAACCCGGCCGGACGCTTCGGAAAAACCTTGCGCGGGCAGGGGCGGTCACGCCCTTGCCTTGGCGCGCCGTTTTCTATAGGTTCCGCGGCCTCCCGAAATACCGCCATAAGGATTCTCATGGCTCGCGTTACCGTTGAAGATTGCGTCGACAAGGTCTCCAGCCGCTTCGACCTGGTGTTGTTCTCCGCCCATCGCGCGCGGCAGCTCTCGGGCGGCGCCGATCCGCTGCTCGATCGCGACCGCGACAAGAACCCGGTCGTCGCCCTGCGCGAGATCGCGGCCAAGGCCGTGAAGCCGGAAGACCTGAAGGAGGACTACATCAAGTCGCTCCAGAAGCATGCCGAGGTCGACGAGCCCGAAGCCCAGCCCGACGAGGACGTGCGCGAGGACGTGCATCAGCGCCAGGTCACGGAAGAGGAGCTGCTGCGTGCGCTCACCTCCGAAGCCCAGCGCCGCGCCGAGCCCCAGCCCGAGCCGGAAGGCGATTACGAATCCGATATGTAGCCGCCAGGCTTAGTCGAACATCCTCATCCGATTCGCGAAGAGGCGGCGCTCGCAAGGCGCCGCCTTTTTCATGGCTTCGGCGGAAGAACGCCGGTCGTCGCGATGCACCACGCGACAGGCTGCGCGGCCGGACCGATGGTGCCGCCTTTGAGGTTCGGCAGCGCGAAGGTCGTCTTGCCGTCGCCGCCATAGGTGTTGCGGATCAGGCTGAAGAGCACCGTGTTCTGCGCGATCGGCAAGATCTGGCCTTCCGCGGCCGTCCAGCCGCGCGGACATCCCGATCCGGCCATCGGCATGATCTGCGAGACATAGGCATTGGCCTGCTGCGCCGAGGCGGCGCCCGCGTAAAGCAGAGTGGCGGATGCGGCGGCGAGAGCGAATCTGTTCATGGCATTCCCCCTGACGTTCATGTGTGCCCGGACGATTTTTTCGTGGGCGGCTTGTTCATGGGCATGGGCGCCTCGCCCGCGGTGGCGATGCACCATGTGAGCGGCGGCTTGGCCGGCCCGAAGGTGCCGCCTTTAAGATTGGGCAGCGCGAATGTGTTCTGGCCGTCGCCGCCATATTTGTTGCCGATGACGTAGAACAGATCCACGTATTCGGCGATCGGCAGGATCTCACCGTCGGCCTGCGCCCAGCCTGGCGGACAGAATTTCGCGCCCATGGCGATGATGGTCCCGATCCTGGTCCCGACCCCTTGCGCTTCGGACGGCCCTGCCGCCGAGGCGGCGAGGGCGAGGCTCGCGGCGAATATTGCCCTTCTCATGGATGATCCCCCCGATCACTGGCGAGAGAAAGTATTCGGCCCGTTTTCGAAGTCCAAGTGAAATCGTCGCGCAGGCGCGCACAATTTCTGCGAGAAAGCGCGCCAAACCGGGAAATTCTGCTCTATATTGTCCGGACAATGAGCGCGCACACGCAGCCCGGCGAAGCCCAAGCCGGGGCTCAGGGGACGATTCCCCCGCAGGCCCCCGCACCCGCGCGCCACAAGCTGATGCGCCAGACCGAATTGGTCGACCGGGTGAAGGCCTACGACCCGGACGCGGACGAGGCGCTGCTGAACAAAGGCTATGTCTACGCCATGAAGGCGCATGGCAAGCAGTTCCGCGCCTCGGGCGACCCCTATTTCACCCATCCGCTGGAAGTCGCCGCCATCCTGACCGAGCTCAAGCTCGACGTGCCGACCATCGTCACCGCGCTGCTGCACGACACGGTCGAGGACACCTACGTCACGATCGAGGATGTGAAGTCGAATTTCGGCGACGAGATCGCCGGCCTCGTCGACGGGGTCACCAAGCTCTCCAAGCTGGAGCTGTTCAGCGAGAGCACCAAGCAGGCGGAGAATTTCCGCAAGCTGATGCTGGCGATGTCCAACGACATCCGCGTGCTCTTGGTGAAGCTCGCCGACCGGCTGCACAACATGCGCACGCTCGACTTCATCGAGAAGCCGGAGAAGCGCCGCCGCATCGCGCAGGAGACGCTGGACATCTACGCGCCGCTCGCGGGGCGCATCGGCATGCAGAACATGCGCGAGGAGCTCGAGGACCTGGCCTTCGCCGAACTCGATCCCGAGGCGCGCAATTCGATCCTGACCCGGCTCAACCGGCTGGAGACCGCCACCGGCAACCGCATCGGGCGCATCGCCGACGAGATCAAGCGCAAGCTCGCCGAAAGCGGCATCGAGGCCTGGGTCTACGGCCGCGCCAAGCGCCCGTTCTCGATCTGGCGCAAGCTGAAGGACAAGCAGCTCAACTTCGAACAACTCTCCGACATATTGGGCTTCCGCGTCATCGTGAAGACGCCGGAAGATTGCTACCGCGCGCTCGGCGTGTTGCACCAGACCTGGCGCGCGATCCCCGACCGCTTCAAGGATTTCATCTCGAATCCGAAGACCAACGGCTACCGCTCGATCCACACCACGGTGATCGGGCCGGAGCAGCAGCGCGTCGAGGTGCAGATCCGCACGGCGGAGATGCACGACGTGGCCGAGCGCGGCGTCGCGGCCCACTGGCGCTACCGCGAGAAGCTCGAAGACAGCACGATGGACGCGGCGCTGGCCTGGTTGCGCGACATGGTCGATCTGTTGGAGCGCGGGGATTCGGTCGAGGAATTCCTCGAACATTCGCGCCTCAACATGTACCAGGACCAGGTCTTCTGCTTCACGCCGAAGGGCGACCTGATCAGCCTGCCGCGCGGCGCGACGCCGATCGATTTCGCCTATCTCGTGCACACCGATCTCGGCAACCAGACGGTCGGCGCCAAGGTCAACGGCGTGCACGTGCCGCTGCACACGCCGCTGCGCAACGGCGACCAGGTGGAGATCATCCGCCAGAAGGGCTCGACGCCGTCGCCGCTGTGGCAGCAGATCGCCGTCACCGGCCGCGCCAAGGCGGAGATCCGCCGCTTCATCAAGCATGCCGAGCATGGCGAGCACGTCGCCTTCGGCCGCAAGATCCTGGAGAAGGAATTCGGCGACGCCGGCCAGGAGCTCAGCGACAAGGCGATCCAGGCGGTGGCCAAGAAGCTGCGCCAGGCCAAGCCCGAGGACGTCTATGCCGATGTCGGCCGCGGCGCGTTGCGCGCGCGCGACGTGCTGGTCTCGGTGTTCCCCGAACTGAAGCAGGATACGCGCCGCCGCCCGCGCAAGCAGCAAGAGGCGATCTCCATCAAGGGCCTGACGGAGGGCATCACCTATCGCCTCGGCCAATGCTGCCATCCGCTGCCGGGCGACCGCATCGTCGGCGTGCGCAAGCCCGGCGAGGTCGTGGTCATCCACACCATCGACTGCCCGGAACTCGAAAAAGCGCAGATGGACGATTGGATCGACGTCTCCTGGGGCACGAGCGCGGCCGAGCTTGGCCCATCGCTTGCGCGCGTCGGCGTGCGGGTGAAGAACGTGCCGGGCGCGCTGGGCGCGGTGATGACGGTGATCGGCGGCAATGGCGGCAACATCTTCAACATGCGGGTGACCAACCGCAACCCGCTCTTCTTCGAGTTCGAGGTCGACATCCAGGTGCGCGATGTGGCGCATTTGCAGAACATCCTGGGCGCGCTACGCGTGAATGCCGTGGTCGAATCGGTCGACCGCGTGCATGCACGGGAAGGTGACGCCGCATGACGCCCGATCAGGTCCTGAAGGAATTCGAGAAGGCCGGCGCGTTGCTGCGCGGCCATTTCCTGCTGTCGAGCGGGCTGCATTCCGACGTTTTCCTGCAAAAAGCGCTGGTGTTCCAGGACGCCAAACGCACCGCCAAGCTGTGCAAGGCGCTGGCCGAGAAGGTGCGCGAGGAGGTGAAGGCGAATTTCACCGCCATCGTCTCGCCCGCGGTCGGCGGGATCGTGCCGGGCTATGAGATGGGCCGCCAGTTCGGGCTCCCCGCCATGTATGTCGAGCGCCAGGACGGCAAATTCCAGCTCCGCCGCGGCTTCTCGCTCACCAAGAATCAGCCGGTCTTGATGGTGGAAGACATCGTCACCACCGGGCTGTCGTCGCGCGAATGCCTGGAGGCGATCCGCGAGGCCGGCGGCAAGCCGGTGGCGGCGGCGTGCCTGATCGACCGTTCCGGCGGCAAGGCCAAGCTCGGCGTGAAACTCGTGCCGCTGGCGACGGTGAAATTCCCCGCCTGGGAAGCGGACAAGCTTCCGGTGCATTTGAAGGACAGCAAGGCGGTAAAGCCCGGAAGCCGCGGGCTCGCTTAGCCCAGCTTCCGCCACATCTGCTGTCTATATCCGCTTCGAACCCGGGGGGCCGAGGCGCATGAGATGGACACGGTCATTGCCCGCATCACCCGATCGCTCGCAAGCGCGGTGGTCGCTTCGACCGGCTATGTCCTGGCGCTGATCGTCTTCCAGCACTGGTTCGGTCCGGCGCTCTTGATGGCGCCGCGCGCGCAGGCCGTCTATTACCTGATCGAGGCCGCGATGCTGCTTGCCTGCGTGGTGCTGCCAAACCTGAAATTCGACCGCGCCTCGTTCGCGGCCATTGCGGTGTCGACGGTGCTGGTCGTGCCGGTCTGGGTGTTGTCGCTGCTGACGACCGCCTGCGGCGTGTTCGGGAACTGCCTGTGAGCGACGCGCGCCGCCTGACGCTGTTCACCGTGCTGACGTTCCCGCTCTCCATCGCGATGCAGCTCGCGGCATTCGAGCTGGATCCCTACATCCCGGCCGGCATGCACGGCATCGTGATCGAGGCCTATGGGTTCCCGGCCGCCGCGTGCGGGTTTTTGGGGCTGGCGATGGGCGTGTGGCATCGGCGGCAGACCATCGCGGCCAATTTCCTCGCATCGCTGCCATGCTTCATCGCGCCCTTTGCGGGGCTCATCGCCTCGCTCTATCTTGTCTGCATCTTCGGCATGGATTGCACCTAGTGGACAAAATTCGCCTCGGCGTGAACATCGATCATGTGGCGACCCTGCGCAACGCGCGCGGCGTGCCCTATCCCGATCCGCTGCGCGCCGCCATGTTTGCCCGCAACGCGGGCGCGGACGGCATCACCGCGCATCTGCGCGAGGATCGCCGGCATATCGTCGACGCCGACATCGAGGCGCTGGCCTCGTGGTCGCATGGACGCATTCCGCTCAACATGGAGATGGCCGCGACGGACGAGATGGTCGAGATCGCGCTGCGCAACAAGCCGCATGCCGTGTGTCTGGTGCCGGAGAAGCGGCAGGAGGTGACGACGGAGGGCGGCATCGACGCGGCGGGCCTGCACAATCGCCTGGCGCCTGTGGTGCGGCAGTTGTCGGAGAGAGGCATCCGCGTGTCGCTGTTCATCGACGCGGAACCGCAGCAGATCGACGCGGCGAAATCCCTCGCCGCGCCCGTGATCGAGCTTTGCACCGGCGCCTATTGCGAGGCGGTGCTGGCGGGTGATGCCAAGGCCACCGCGGATCATCTCGAACGCGCGCGGGCGGGGGCCGCGAGGGCGGGCAAGCTCGGCCTCGAAGTCCATGCCGGGCACGGCCTCACCTATGACAATGTGAAGCCCATCGCCGCCATCCCGGAGGTCCGGGAGCTGAATATCGGACATTTCCTCATCGGCGAGGCGATCTTCGAAGGGCTGGATCAGTCGATCCGCAAGATGCGCGGCTTGATGGAGACGGCGCGCATGCCCCGGCCCGCGGGTGAGTCATGATCATCGGTCTCGGCAACGATCTCATCGACATCCGCCGGATCGAGAAATCCATCGAACGTTTCGGCGACCGGTTCCTCGACCGCATCTTCACCGAGGTGGAGAAAAAGAAATCCGACCGCCGTGCGGCCCGCGCCGCCTCCTACGCCAAGCGCTTCGCGGCCAAAGAGGCCTGCGCCAAGGCGCTCGGCACGGGGCTCAGGCGCGGGGTGTTCTGGCGCGACATGGGGGTGGTGAACCTGGCGGGCGGCAAGCCGACCATGAAGCTGACGGGCGGGGCGCTGAAGCGGCTGGTTGAGATCACGCCGCCCGGCCACGACGCCTTGATCGAGCTCACCATCACCGACGATTTCCCGCTCGCCCAGGCCATCGTCATCATCCAGGCCGTGGCGAAAAGCCCACGCCCAAGGACCGAGTAACCGGGCCGAGTAAACCCAATTCCCGCTTGGACTTGGCAATCGCCCGCCTATTTGTGCTAGCAGGTGCGGCGAAAGGGAGTTCGATGGACGACGTCAAGGAAAACGGGGAATACGAAGCCGTGCCGCCGGAAGGCGCGCCGCTGCCGGTCCATGCCGCCGACACCCCCGACCAGCCAGTCCCGGAGACCGTCGTCCCCGTTGAGCCGGCGCCCGCCGATCTCCCGCCGAACCCGCCTGTGCCGCCCAAGCAGCCCGATTCCTGGTTCGAGACCGTCAAGACGGTGGTCTACGCGCTGCTCATCGCGCTGGTGATCCGCACCTTCCTGTTCCAGCCCTTCAACATCCCGTCGGCCTCGATGGAAGGCACGCTTCTGATCGGCGACTACCTCTTCGTCGAGAAGTTCTCTTACGGCTATAGCCGCCATTCCTTCCCGTTCAGCTTCATGCCGTTCTCCGGCCGCGTGTTCGGGTCCGCCCCCAAGCGCGGCGACGTCGTCGTCTTCAAGATGCCGAACCAGGACAGCCCGGACTACATGAAGGACTACATCAAGCGCGTCATCGGCCTGCCGGGCGACCGCATCCAGGTGATCCACAGCCGGCTCTTCATCAACAACAAGATCGTGCCGCGCGTGAAGGTGGCGGACTATGTCGAGACCGTCGACGGCGTCGAGCACCATATCGACCGCTATCGCGAGACGCTTCCGAACGGCAAGAGCTATTTCACGCTCGACATGGAGCCGGACGGCCAGCTCGACAATACCGGCGTCTATGTCGTGACGGCGGGCCACTACTTCATGATGGGTGACAATCGCGACAATTCCGACGACAGCCGCGACCATGTCGGCTATGTGCCGGCGGAGGACCTCGTCGGCAAGGCGGAGTTCATCTTCTTCTCCATCGACGTCGACAACGATTGGTGGAAGTTCTGGCAGTGGCCGGTCCAGACGCGCTATTCGCGCATGTTCACCGGAATCGACTGAAGATTTGCGCGACCTCGAAGACCATCTCGGGCATTCCTTCACGGACAAAGACCTGCTCAAGCGCGCGCGGACGCATGCCAGCGCCGATGCGCGCCTGTCCAACGAGCGGCTGGAATTCCTGGGCGACCGGGTGCTGGGCCTCGTCATCGCCGAGAAGCTGCACGCGCTGTTCCCGGACGACAGCGAAGGCGCGCTGGCGCTCAAGCTCAACGCGCTGGTGCGCAAGGAGGCTTGCGCGAGCGCCGCGGAGGCGGCCCATCTCGACGAACACCTGATCCTGGCGGCGTCGGAGGCCGGAAGCGGCGGGCGCAAGAAGGCGGTGATCCTCGCCGGCGCCTGCGAGGCGGTGATCGCCGCGCTCTATCTCGACGGCGGCATGGAAGCGGCGCGCGCCTTCATCCTGCGCTATTGGGACGGCCAGTTCGCCACGCTCAACGACGACATGCGCGACGCCAAGACGGCGCTGCAGGAATGGGCGCAGGCGCGCAAGGGGGAAGGCGGTCCCAGCTACAAACTCATCAGCCGCGAAGGTCCCGACCACGCGCCGGTGTTCGAAATCGAGGCGCGCGTGAGCGGCGCGGAACCGGCCATCGGGCAGGGCCGTTCCAAGCGCGAGGCCGAACAGGCGGCGGCGAAAGCCCTGCTGGAAAGTCTGGGCATATGGAAACCGTGAACACACCGGAAAGCGCGAACACACCCGAAAGCGGGAACACCAGGGCCGGTTTCGCCGCGGTCATCGGCGCGCCCAATGCCGGCAAGTCGACCTTGGTCAACGCGCTGGTCGGCTCGAAGGTCTCCATCGTCTCGCCCAAGGTGCAGACGACGCGCATGGCCGTGCGCGGGGTGGCGATCAAGGACAATGCGCAGATCGTCTTCGTCGACACGCCCGGCATCTTCAAGCCGCGCCGCCGTCTCGACCGCGCGATGGTCAAGGCCGCTTGGACCGGCGCCGGCGATGCCGACGCGATCCTGTTGATCGTGGACGCGGCCGATCTCATCGCCCAGCCGGACGGGCTGGCCGCGCGCGACACCGCCAACATCGTCGAAGGGCTCAAGGCCGGCAATAGCCGCGCGGCGCTGCTGCTCAACAAGATCGACGGCATGAAGCGCGCCGAATTGCTGCCGCTCGCCGACAAGTTCAACAAGGAAGGCGTGTTCGACCGCGTCTTCATGATCTCGGCGCTCAAGGGCGATCACATCTCCGATGTCGCCGACTGGGTCGCCGAGCGC
This sequence comes from Rhizomicrobium sp., assembly GCA_036491175.1. Lineage (GTDB taxonomy): Bacteria > Pseudomonadota > Alphaproteobacteria > Micropepsales > Micropepsaceae > Rhizomicrobium. The sequence goes on along the minus strand of DASXCJ010000018.1, from coordinate 11,407 downwards.
ATGCCGGTGGGCCCTTGGCTCTATCCCGAGGATCAGGCCGCCGACATCCCGTCGCGGCTGCTCGCGGCGGAGATCACGCGCGAGAAGATCTACCTGCGCCTGCACGACGAATTGCCTTACGCCACCACGGTCGAAACCGAGAAGTGGGAAGAGCGCAAGGACGGCTCGGTCAAGATCGACCAGGTGATCTATGTCCAGCGCGACGGCCAGAAGGCGATCGTGCTCGGCAAGGGCGGAGCCGCGATCAAGAAGATCGGCGAACTCGCGCGGACCGAGATGGAAGAATTGTTCGGCCACCGCGTGCACCTGTTCCTGTTCGTGAAGGTGGCGGAGAACTGGGCCGAGGAACGCGAGCACTACAAAGAAATGGGCTTGGAATATCCGGATGAATGACGACCTCCCCCTCGCGGGGAGGTCGAAAAATGCGGAACGCATTTTTCGGGCGGGGGGGGCGCCGCACAGTCCCCCACCCGTTCGCCTGCGGCGAACGACCTCCCCGCAGGGGGGAGGTAGGAACTGACATGGACTGGTCGGGAGACGCCATCATTCTTTCCGTCCGTCAGCATGGCGAGAGCGCGCGCATTCTCGATGTGTTGTCGCGCGAGCAGGGCCGGCACGCGGGGCTGGTGCGCGGCGGCGCGTCGCGCAAGGCGACGCCGACCTTGCAGCCGGGCAACAGCGTGCATGTCCATTGGCGGGCGCGGCTGGCGGAGCATCTCGGCAATTTCACCGTCGAGCCGGTGAAATCGCGATCCGGCGCGCTGATGGACGACCGCGCCGCGCTGATCGGCCTCAACGCTTTCGCCGCCATCGCCATCGCCGCGCTGCCGGAGCGCGAGCCGCATGAGCCTGTCTATGCCGCGGCGGAGATCCTGCTCGATGCCATGGCGGCGGACGATTTCGCCCATTGGGGGCCGCTCTTCGTGCGCTGGGAGGCCGGATTGTTGGAGAATCTCGGCTTCGGGCTCGACCTCTCCAAATGCGCCGCGACCGGAACGACGGACGATCTGCGCTATGTCTCGCCCAAGAGCGGGCGGGCGGTCTGCGGCGCGAGCGGGGCGGCTTACAAGGACAAGCTCTTCGCGCTGCCGGGCTTCCTGCTCGGGTCCCAGAATTCCGATCCGTCGCCGGACGAGATCGCCGCCGGGCTGAAGCTCACCGGCCATTTCCTCCTGGAACGCGTTCTTCTGCCGCATGGCCGCGAAATGCCGCCCGCGCGCAACCGTTTGGACGAATTGGCGCAGCGCGAATCGCGCTAGAGAGCAGACATGGGATCGCTGCCGATCAAGGACGAGGACATCAGGCCGGAACCTTTGGCCGAGGCGCTGTCGCAGCGCTACCTCGCCTATGCGCTCTCGACGATCACCCAGCGTGCGCTCCCCGATGTCCGCGACGGGCTCAAGCCCGTTCACCGCCGCGTGCTGTGGGCGATGCGCATGCTGGGGCTCAATCCCGCGACGGGGTTCAAGAAATGCGCCCGCGTGGTGGGCGACGTCATCGGCAAGTACCATCCGCATGGCGATCTGGCGATCTATGACGCGCTGGTGCGCCTGGCGCAGGATTTCGCGCTGCGCTATCCGCTGATCGAGGGGCAGGGCAATTTCGGCAATGTCGACGGCGATAACGCCGCCGCCATGCGCTACACCGAAAGCCGCCTCACCGAGGCTGCCGCTGCGCTGATGGAAGGTCTCGACGAGAACGCCGTCGATTTCCGCGCCACCTATGACGGCGAGGACGAGGAGCCGGTGGTGATGCCGGCCGCGTTCCCGAACCTGCTCGCCAACGGCTCGGCTGGGATCGCGGTGGGCATGGCGACGTCGATCCCGCCGCACAATCTGGGCGAGCTTTGCGCGGCGCTGAAGGCGCTGATCGACAATCCGAACACGCGCGACGCGACCTTGCTCAAATATGTGAAGGGCCCGGATTTCCCGACCGGTGGCGTGATCGTGGACGATCCGGCCACCATCGAGGAGGCCTACAAGACCGGCCGCGGCGGCTTCCGCCTGCGCGCGCGCTGGGAAAAGGAAGAGGGCGCGCGCGGCGTCTACCACATCGTCGTCACCGAGATTCCCTATCAGGTCCAGAAGTCCAAACTGATCGAGCGCATCGCCGAGCTGATCGAGCAGAAGAAGCTGCCGCTGCTGGACGACGTACGCGACGAGAGCGCGGAGGACATCCGCGTCGTGCTCGTGCCCAAGAGCCGCACCGTCGATGCCGAGATATTGATGGAGCAGTTGTTCCGCCAGACCGAGCTGGAGACCCGCGTCAGCCTCAACATGAACGTGCTGGACGGCGGGCTGATCCCGCGGGTGATGAGCCTGAAGGAGGCGCTGGCCGCCTTCATCGACCATCGCCGCGACGTGCTGGTGCGGCGCTCGACCCATCGCCTCGCCAAGATCGCCGCGCGGCTGGACATCCTCGAAGGCTATCTGATCGTCTATCTGGACCTCGACAAGGTCATCCAGATCATCCGCAACGAGGACGAGCCCAAGCCCAAGCTGATCAAGGCGTTCAAGCTCACCGAGACGCAGGCCGAGGCCATCCTCAACATGCGGCTGCGCAGCTTGCGCCGGCTCGAGGAGATGGAGATTCGCCGCGAGCATGACAGCCTGACCAAGGAGCAGAAGGCGCTGAAAAAGCTCCTCGGCTCCGAGACGCTCAAGGACGAGCGGCTGCTCGACGAGATCAAGGCGATCGACGCCAAGTTCGGGCTGAAGACCGCGCTCGGCAAGCGCCGCACCGATTTCATCGCCGGCAAGGCGCTGGAGAAGATCCAGGCCGTGGCCGAGGAGGCCGTCGCGCTGGAAACCTTGGTCGAGCGCGAGCCGCTCACCATCGTCTGCTCGGAGAAGGGCTGGCTGCGCTCCTTCAAGGGCCATGTCGAGGAGAACGACAGCGTCAAATATCGCGAGGGCGACCGGAGCAAATTCTGGATCCATGCCGAGACGACCGACAAACTCATGGTGTTCTCGACCGACGGCCGGTTCTTCACGCTGGATTGCTCCAAGCTCCCCGGTGGGCGCGGCAACGGCGAGGCGATCCGCAGCTTCGTCGACCTGCCGCCTGACGCGGGGATGATCGCCATGTTCCCGCATCTCCCCGGCCGCAAGCTGCTCCTCGCGGCCGACACCGGCCACGGCTTCATCACCAGCGAGGACGACGCGGTGGCGATGACCAAGTCCGGCAAGCGCGTGATGAACGTGAAGAAGGAAGCGCAGGTCTGCGCCTTCGTCGACGGCGATACGGTCGCGGTCGTCGGCCAGAACCGCAAGCTGATCGTCTTCCCGCTCGCCGAAGTGCCCGAGATGGCGCGCGGCCAGGGCGTCTATCTCCAACGCTACAAGGACGGCGACCTCTTGGACGCGACGACCTTCACCTGGAAGGACGGGCTGAAGGACGAGAACAACCGCCTGTTCGAGGCGAGCGAGCTGAAGGACTGGAAGGGCAACCGCGCACAGGCGGGGCGGTTGGTGCCGAGAGGTTGGGCGAAGAGCGGCAAGTTCGCGCATAGCTGATCGCGAACTCCGTGTCATGGCCCGCGACTGCGGGCCACCCAGGTGATGTTGTCGTTTTCCTCCACCAAAACTCGTCATGGCCCGCTTCATGCGGGCCACCCATTTTGTTTTTGAAGAGCGAAATTGGGTGGCCCGGACAGGCCGGGCCATGACGGTGATAAATATGAGAAAACTGAGCGCACCACCTGGGTGGCCCGCATTCGCGGGCCATGACACAGTGCATGTGGGAACATGCGGAGCTGCGCCATGTATAAAGACATCCTCTACACCACCTCCGGCCCGCTTGGCGTCATCACGCTCGCCGTGCCGCAGTACAAGAACGCGCAGTCCTACCGGATGCTCGATGAGATCGATGCGGCGTTCACCGAGGCGGGCAGGGACAAGAGCGTCCGCGTCGTGATCGTGCGCGGGTCGGGCGGGAATTTCTCGACGGGGCATGATCTGGGCACGCCGGAGGCGCTGGACTATCGCAAGGCGCTCGGCGCGGCGCCGGGGATCGAGACCTACGATCAATTCCGGAAGTACAATCTCGACCTGCTGCTGCGCTGGCGGAATTTCGAGAAGCCGACGATCGCGATGGTCGAGGGCTATTGCATCTATGCGGGGTGGATGCTTGCGGCGTGCTGCGACGTCGTGTTCGCGGGCGACGATGCGCAATTCCTCGCGGGCTTCGTCGAGTACATGTCGATCCCGTGGGACATCGGCATCCGCCGGGCGAAGGAGCTTTGCTTCGAGAGCCGGTTCATCACGGCGGGCGAGGCGGCGCAATACGGCTTCGTCAACCGCGTGCTGGCGCCGGCCGACCTGGAGCGCGAGACCTATGCTTACGCGCGCCGCGTCGCGGAGAACGCGCCGGGCGCGCTGCGCTACATCAAGATCCAGATGAACAAGGCGCAGGACGCGCAGGGCTTCAGCCGCACGCTCGACGATTCCTTCGGCGACTACGTCGCGATGATGACCTTGCTCGAGAGCGAGCAGCGCGTGCCGGGCGAACGCCGCCTCGCCACCGTCGATCTCGCCGTCAAAGGGCGCAAAGCCGAGCGCTTCGGGCAGAAGTAGTTGGACATACCCGGATTTCTGTTACGCTCGCGGCCAGAGGAAACGCCCGAAGAGGCTGCATCGTGACAAATGAACCCTCCGCCGCCGAAGCGGCGGAAGCGGCCATGCCGGACGGTCCGATCCTGACGGGGTCCGCGCACTCGCCGGATGTCAGCGGGCGCAGCTTTATCCTCGTCATCCTCACCCTGGTTTATGTCGTGAACTATCTCGACCGGCAGATCCTCGCGATCCTGATGCCGCAGATCCAGGCGGAGTTTCATCTGTCTTATACCCAGATCGGCGACCTGATCGGCCCGGCTTTCGCCTTCGTCTATGCGATCCTGGGCGTGCCGCTGGCGGTGATCGCCGACCGCGCCAACCGCCGCAACATCATCGCCGCGTCATTGGCGGTGTTTAGCCTGATGACCTTGCTGTCGAGCACCGCGCGCGGCTTCTGGACGATGGCGCTCGCGCGTTTCGGCACGGGCGTGGGCGAAGCCGGCACCGGCCCCTCGATCAACTCCGTCATCGCCGATCTCTATGCGCCTGCCGAGCGCGCCGCCGCGCTTTCTTTTTACACGGCCGGCCTCAATATCGGCCTGCTCGTCGCCTTCTTCGGCGGCGGATGGATTTCCGATCACTATGGCTGGCGCGTCGCGATCATGGCCGCGGGCGTTCCCGGTCTGGCGCTGTCGATCCTGATCATGCTCACGGTGCGCGAGCCGAAGCGCGGATTGGTCGAAGCGTTGCCGGACAGCAATCCGCCAAGTTTCTGGTCGGTCGTGCGCTATCTCTGGAGCCAGAAATCCTTCCGCTGGATGTCGATCGGCACCTCGTTCAGCTCGTTCGGCGGCTATGCCGGCATCGCCTTCATCCCGACCTTCCTGAAGATATCCCATCATCTCACCCAGGCGCAGGTCGGGCTGGCGCTCGCGCTGCTCACCGGCGTCGGCGGCGCCATCGGCACCTATCTGGCGGGCGTGCTCGCGGACCGCTTCGGCGCGCGCGACGTGCGCTGGAACATGTACGTGCCGATCGCCGGGGCCTTCATCGCCATCCCCTTCGCGCCTTTGTTCTATCTGACGCCGGATATCCGCATCGCGCTCGCCGCGGCGATCATCCCGGTGATGATGGGCGCGGTCTATGTCGGCCCCGCCTATTCGGTGGCGCAGGGCCTGGTGCCGCTCAGGATGCGGGCGCGGTCCGTGGCGATCCTGCTGCTGATCCTGAACGTGATCGGGCTCGGCCTCGGGCCGCCGCTGGTCGGGCTCGTGGCCGATCTGCTGAAGCCGTCGCTGGGCGCGGACGCGCTGCGCTACGCCATGATGACGACGATCCTGACCGGCCTCATGGGCGCCTTCTGCTATTGGCGCGCCACGGCCACACTGAAGGCCGATCTGGAGAAGCCCAAGCTGGCGGCGGCTTGAACGCCGGCCGCTAACCGCTAGAGTTCGACTCATGATGCGGCAATTGGCAACCATTACCGTGGCCGCCATGGCGGCGATGGGTGTCGCGTCGCAATGGCCCACAATCAAGGCGCAAGCGCCGGTTGCGTCGGCCGCGACCCTGCCGCCCAAGCTCGTCCTGCCGCAGAAGCCGCTCGCGCCTGTCGTGATCGCAAAGGTCCAGACGCCCGCGCCGGTGGTGGTGGCGCCGAAAGCGATCGTCCCGCCCGCCGATCCCAATGCCAACGAGGACGACAAGCAGGCCGGCCGGACGCTCGCGCAGGAAACGCCGCCCATCGCCAGCGCGGCGGAACTCGACGCGCAGGCCGACCAGGTGGGCGAGCGCCTGCGCTCGCGCGTGCCGTCCGCGGCGATGCGTTATTTCGACGTCGTCCTCTATGTCAGCAAGGCGGGCGAGGGGCCGTGGGCGCAGCACATGTTCGTCTTCCACCGCGCGGACGACGGCAGCCTGGTCTATGAGCAGAATTTCCCCGTCTCCACCGGCCGCGAGCGTCACGAAAAATATTTCACCTCCACACCCACGGGCCTGTTCGAACTCGATCCCGCGCGGTTCGAGCCGATGCATTACTCGCATCGCTGGCACGGCGCGCCGATGGCCTGGGCGATGTTCCTGGACTACACGTTGCACAACCACGAAGTGGGCATCGCGCTGCATTCGGCCGGTCCGCACATCGCCGATCTCGGCCACCGCGCCTCGGGCGGCTGCGTGCGCCTGCCGCCGGAGAAGGCGAGCGAGCTCTATCACCGCTTCCAGGCGAGCGAGCGGGGCATGGTCCCGGTCTGGGCGTTCAACGGCGGCACCACCAGCAATATGGGCGAAATGGCCCGCGGCCCCTCCGGCCAGCCGCTGCTCCAGGAGGGGTACAAGGTGCTCCTGGTGATCGAGGATTACCCCGGCGGGCCGGCCCTCGTCGCCGTTTTGTCGTAAGAATCCCGCCCCTACGGCCTTGCCAGACCTTAACAAACAGGGAATTCTGTTAACCGTTCGCGATCCCGGAACGGGACAGCGGCGGCGCGCGTCTATAGGCTGACGCGCGAAACGGGATGGCGCCTTCATGTTGGTCAGGCAGTTAAGCGCGTTCTACCTGCTGTCGGCGTCGGTGTTCACCATCGGCATCGTGCTGTCCCAGCATCCCACGCTCAACCAGGCGGCCAAGGACACGGCCCATGCCGTCGGCCACGCCACCGCCGTCACGGCGGTCGCGCTGAACGATCACGTCGTCCAGCCCGGCTGGCGCTGGACCAGGAGCGAAGCGGGCGATCTCTACGATCGAACCTTCAGCCACAAAGAACCGGTGCGCATGGCCGCGAAACCCGCGCCCAAGCCGGTCCAGGTCGCCAAGCACGAAGCGCCGAAAGCCAAGCCGCAGAAGATGGCGACCGCGGCGCCCGCGCTGCGTCCGCAGATCGTCGAACCCAAGCCCGATGTCGCCGCGAAGCCCGACCAGCAAGTCGCAAGCGCGATGCCCCGGCCCGATCTCACGCCGCCCAGGATTTCGCTCGCGCCACAAGCGCAAGCGCCATTGTCCGTCCCCGCAATGCCGCCCGCACCCGCCGCCAGCGCGCCGGCGCCGAGCCCGGCCGAACTCGTGCGCGTGACGCAGCGCCTCAAGGACAGCCTGACCTCGGAGATGGTCGCGCATTTCGAGCTCTTCCTCTATGTCAGCAAGGCCGATCGCGGGCCCTGGGCGCAGCGCATGTATGTGTTCCAGAAGCAGCCGAGCGGCGATCTCAAGCTTGCGTATAACTGGCCGGTGTCCACGGGCCGCGAGCTGGTCGAATTCGCGCCCGACGGCTCCAAGCAACCGAGCTTCACGCCCGCGGGCTATTACCAGATCGATCCGTCGCGGATGTTTCCCCACTACACCTCGTCGCAATGGCATCAGCCGATGCCCTACGCCATGTTCTTCAACTGGGAGAACCACGGCTACCAGACGGGCCTCGCCATCCACGCCGCCTCGGGCGGGGACATCAGCCTGCTCGGCCAGCGCTCCAGCGCCGGCTGCGTCCGGCTCGCACCCGAGAATGCCCGCGTCCTGTTCTCGCTCATCCGCGAGAACTACAAGGGTCTGGTGCCCAAATTCGCCTATGACAAGCGCACCGCCACCATGGCCAATGACGGCATGATGCTGCACGACACGGCGGGCGGTCTGGAGATGGCGAAGGGCTACAAGGTCCTCGTCTTCATCGAGGACTACGGCGGCGAAAACGTCGTCGCGGCGCTGTTCTGATCTTCTCCGCACCCGCCCCTTGTGGGCGGGTCGAAAACGCCCTTGCGTTTTCGGGGAGGAGGCGGAGTTCGCCGTCTGCTCCGGCCCCCTCCCCGAAATTTGCTGCGCAAATTGTCGACCCGCCCACGAGGGGCGGGTGCAGAAGATGAAAATCTGTCTCAATATCATCGCCTATTTGACACCGATCGTTTCGCGTAACGCCACAACCTACGCTCGACGCTGCTCCACCCGCGTAATACCCTGCGCATTCAGGATTCCTTTTCGGGAAGGATTTTCATGATGCGCGCCGCTGCTTTTGCCCTGCTTGCCGCCGCCGCCCTTTTCGCCGCCAATACCGCCCAATCGGCCGGCGTCAACGTCACCACCTATCACTACGACAACATGCGCACGGGCTGGAACCAGAACGAGGCGGTGCTGACGCAGAACAACGTATTGCGCGGCAGCGGCGGCCAGAGGTTCAAGCTGACGAAACTGGTGGCGCTGGACGATCAGGTCGACTCCCAGCCGCTGTTCATGTCGGGCGAGACCATCGTCAACAAGGGCGTGCACGACGTCGTCTACGTCGCCACCGAAGGCAACACGCTCTACGCGCTGGACGCCGCCACCGGCGAGGTCCTGCACAAGCGCAATTTCGGCCCGCCGGTGTCGATCGACAACGTTCCGGGCGGCTGCAACAACAACGGCGCCAATATCGGCATCATGTCGACGCCGGTGATCGACGCGGCCAACAACACGATGTACCTGATCGCCTATGTCTTCACCAACGGCACGTCGAAATACGCGCTGCATGTCATCGATCTGTCGACGATGCAGGACGTGGTCAAGGCGGTGAACGTCAGCGGCGCCAGCCGTCTCACCAACGGCCATATCTTCAAGTTCAACGATTCCGTCGCCCGCCAGCGCGCGGCGCTCTTGCTCGCGAACGGCAACGTCTATGCCGGCTTCACCAGCTTCTGCGACTTCGACGCGGACCAGGTGCGCGGCTGGGTGCTGGGCTGGAAGACCGGCACGCTCGCGCCGCTGCCGGCCAACGACCTCACCAACAGACTGGCGACCTCGCCGGACAATTTCTTCCTCTCGACGGTGTGGATGTCGGGCTACGGCCCGGCGTCCAACGCGGCGGGCGACCTGTTCTTCATCACCGGCAACTCGGACTACAGCGGCACGACGCTCGATCCCGTCAACAACATCGCCGAGAGCGCGGTGCAGTTGTCCGCCGACCTGACCACGGTCAAGAGCGTGTTCACGCCGGACAACGCCGTCGGCCTCGAGCAGGAGGACGGCGATTTCGGCTCGGGCGGGCTGATGCTGATCCCGCCGCAGCCGTCGCAACGCTCGAACTTCGCGGTCGGCGCCGGCAAGGACGGCACGATGTATTTCCTCAACGCCGACAACCTCAACAACAACACGACCGGGGCGGGCCGCATCCTCGGGAGCTACGGTATCGGCGGCTGCTGGTGCGGTCCGTCCTATTACATGGACAAGAACGGCCACGGCCATGTCGTCTCCAGCGGCGGCGGCAGCATCGGCCAATGGCTGGTGCGGGGCGGCGCGCATCCCTCGCTGACCAACGAGTTCAACACCACCGGCATTTCGGGCGACCAGGCCCCCGGCTTCTTCACCTCGGTCTCGACGCATGACGGCGGCCAGGATCCGGTGATCTGGGCGGTGAGCCACCCGGACTCGGGCAACGGCAATTCCGTCTCGCTCTACGCCTTCTCCAACAAGCAGCTCTTCACCGCCGTGGCGGGAAGCTGGCCCAACACCGGCGGCGACGCCAATCTCGTGCCGGTGGTGGCCAACGGCCATGTCTACGTCGCCAGCTATCAGACGCTGGCGATCTTCGGCATGTCGAGCGCGCCGTCGCCGGCGTTCGAGATGCCGCCGGCGCCCGTGGTCCATCGCGTCGCGCTGGCGCCGGGCCAGCATGAGATATTCGGCATGGTCAGATCGGTGAGCGGTTCGACCATCACCGTGGCCAAGCGTGACGGCACGATGCTCACCGTCGACACGTCGCCGGCGGAAAAGAACAAGCTCTTCGCCGAGCCGACGGTCGGCCATGGCGTGCTGGTGCGCGGCAAATACACCGCGATGAACCAGATGGCGGCGGACGTCGTGATGCACGCCAAGGATCACGCGGGGATGTGGCAGGCGGATCGGTAGGGGCGGCGACTATAATGCCGATCAATCAACTCGGTGTCATGGCCCGCCCGGCGTGCTTTGCACGCCCATTATTTTATTGCCCGACGCGCGCGGGGCAGGCCATGACGATGTTTGTTTTGTTTTATTTTGATTTTCGCTTTTAAAAAAAGACCCCGGCGGTACATCCGCGCCGGGGTCAAGGCATTCATCCTGAGGGTCGACAAACGAAAACTAGGTGCAGACGGCCACGTGCAGGCCGGCCGGCGCCTTGGTGTCGGCGTCGCCGCAGGCGCGGTCGAGCTGCGCCTGGGTGAGGCCGCGGGCGCGGCTGAGATCGGTGCCTTTGAGCGAGGCGATCGAGAGATCGGCGTTCGTGAAATCGGCGTCGTCCACGTCGGCGTGGGCGAGGTTGGCGCCCGCCAGATCCGTGCCGCGGAACGAGGCGCCTTTGAAATCGGCGAAGGACATGCACATCAGCACGGCGCGCGCGCCGTCGAACTTGGCGCCTTCGAGGTTGCCGCCCTTGACGCAGGTATTGGTCAGGTCGGCTCCCGCCAGGTCGCAATGCGGGCAGTCATGGTTGCCGGCGCGGATCGAGGCCAGGGCGGTGCTGTCCGGCGAGGTGTATTCGACCGGGATCAGTTGCACCGGCGCGGTGGCGAGGCCGACGATCAAGGCGAGCGAGGCAAACATGGGGCGATGTTCCAATCCGATACGCTTGGCCTACGGGGTCGCAAACCGCGTGCCGGAGGATTGGGCAAGGAGCGGTTCGCGGTGGGACGGGTTCTTCCTCCCCCGCTTTGCGGGGGAGGTGGATGGCGCGGCGAAGCCGCGACAGACGGAGGGCGCGCGTGGGACCGCGAAGAACTAGCCTTGCACCGCCGCAACCACCCCCTCCGTCGTTCGCGGGCAATGCCCGCGCCCGACACCTCCCCCGCAAAGCGGGGGAGGAAGAGGAAGCGAGATCAAGCGCTTACGGAAATTCCCATCTTTCTCGAAAATACCGCTTGCAATC
>DASXCJ010000017.1:0-52995 GCA_036491175.1 Rhizomicrobium sp. | reverse complement strand
GATTGCAAGCGGTATTTTCGAGAAAGATGGGAATTTCCGTAAGCGCTTGATCTCGCTTCCTCTTCCTCCCCCGCTTTGCGGGGGAGGTGTCGGGCGCGGGCATTGCCCGCGAACGACGGAGGGGGTGGTTGCGGCGGTGCAGGGCTAGTTCTTCGCGTTCCCACGCACCCCCTCCGTCTGTCGCAGCTTCGCCGCGCCATCCACCTCCCCCGCAACGGCGGGGAAGAAGCCCTCGCCGTTTGCTGTATCGTCGTCCCGACTCGCTATCGAAAGCCTTCGCCTTGTCCTCCCTCTATGACGGCACGACCACGCCCGCCGAGCGCGAGCGGGTCTATGAGCGGTTCGTCTGGGCCAACCTGAAGCGCAATTACGCCGGACATTTCCTGCACGGCATGCTGGGCATGACCGGCTTTCGTCTGATCAACACGCCCACCTTCGTGCCGGCCTGGCTGCACACGCTGTCGAGCTCCGATGTCGTGGTGGGCCTGGGCGTGGGGCTGCAGCAGCTCGGCGGCACGGTCTCGCCCATCGTCGGCGCGGCGCATATCGAGCATCGCAAGCATGTGCTGCCGGTTTCCATGGTGCTCGGCACCTTGATGCGGGTGTGGATCCTGGGGCTCGGGATCATCGGCTGGTTCCTGCATGGCAGCGTGCTGATCGCCACCGCCATGATCTTCCTCTTCCTCTACGGCGTGTTCTCCGGCCCGCAGGGCGTCGCGTTCCAGTTCCTGCTGGGCAAGATGATCCCGATTTCGTGGCGCGGGCGGCTGCAGGGCTGGCGCAACATGATCGGCGGCGCCATCGCCGCGGTGCTCTCCTTCTTCGCCGGCAAATATCTCGTCGGCCAGAACCTGTGGGGCAACGGCTACGGCACGACCTTCCTCGCCGCCTTCGTGCTGACGAGCCTGGGCCTCACCGCCTTCCGCCTGCTGGTGCGCGAGCCCGAGCCGCCGACCTTGCGCGCGCAGGTCGGCTTTCGCGAGCGCGTACGCGACGTCGTGCCGATGCTCACCGAAAACAAGCCGTTCCTCTATTTCATGATCGCGCGCACCTTCGCCATCGCCAGCCGCGTCGCCGCGCCGTTCTACATCATCTATGCGAGCAAGACGGTGGGGCTGTCGGGCGCGACCATCGGCACGCTCACCTTCGCCTATCTGGGCGCCGATACGCTGGCCAATCTCGCCTGGGGCACGATGGCCGACCGGCTCGGCTTCCGCTCCTGTTTCATCGCGGCCCTGGTGTTCTGGATCGCCGCCACCGCGCTCCTGATGGGCGTGCACACCTTGCCGCTGATCGTGACGGCGTTCTGCGGATTGGGCGCGGCCAATTCCGGCTATCAGATGAGCGCGCAGAACATCGTCTTCGAATTCGGCCACCGCGACGACATGGCGATGCGCCTGGCGCTCTCCAACACCGCCGAAAGCATCATGAGCGCGCTGGGCCCCCTGGCGGGCGGATTGATCGCGACGGCGTTCGGCTATCACGCGGTGTTCGCCACGGCCATCGGCTTCGAGGCCATCGCGCTGGTGCTTCTCGTCACGCTGGTGGAAGAGCCTCGCAAGAAACGCCTGGCGCTGGAAGCGGAAAAGGAAGCGGCGCTGACGATGACGAGCACGACGAGCCTGGCGCAGCGAGAGGATGATGAGTAAACTCGTTCCTCTTCCTCCCCCGCCATTGCGGGGGAGGTGTCGGGCGCGGCGAAGCCGCGACGGACGGAGGGGGTGTGAGAAGACTCGAAAAACGCGCGCGCACGTTCGCCAAAGAACTCCGCCAGAACATGCCGGAAGCCGAGGTCATGCTCTGGTCGCGGTTGCGGCAGAAAGATGCGCTTGGCGTCCGCTTCCGCCGCCAGCATCCGATCGGTCCCTACATCGCCGACTTCGCCTGCATTTCGGCCAAACTCGTCATCGAGCTCGATGGCGCTACGCACGCGATGGACGAGCAGCACGCCCACGATCTGCGTCGCGACGCGTATATGGTGCAGCGAGGCTGGCGTGTGGTGCGGCTTAAGAACGAAGACATCTATCGAGACATGGCGAGTGTCGTCGCCGCGATCTTCACCAGAGTCGCACCCCCTCCGTCTGCCGCGCGTGACCGCGCGGCATCCACCTCCCCCGCTCTCGCAGGGGAGGAAGATCAAGACGAAGTCTATTGGAAATCAGTGGGAGGGCTTCTGTTGCCCGGTGCCCTCCCGAAACCGCGCTTGTCTAACCGTAGTTAGGCAGCGAGGGCCATTTCATTATCGTTGGCACCTGTACGAGTAGCCCGATAACGGCGGATACAATACCGAGCAAAAGGAACTTCCTTTACACGTCCGTCGATCCTATTTCGCCCCCACAGATGCCCACCCGCCTAGCCTAGGATGAGGCAGATGGGCATCTGGTGGAGGCGCCGGGTACCGCCCCCGGGTCCGGGCCGCTTATTACGAAGCCGTTTATCGCCATAGTCAGAGCAAGCCCTGACCCATTCAATATAGGCGTTCCGCACTAACAAAAAAAGACCGGACGCGGCTTGCCGCCACCCCCGTTCCGGCCCAATAAAGCGAAGTATTCGTTAGGGGGAGATTCCGTCATGGCGAATTGGCCGGGCGACGACGCCGTATTTGCGATCTGCACGCCGCTGATCAAGAAATATGAGGGATTCCGCGCCAGCCCCTACAAGGACTCCGCGGGCATCCCGACCATCGGCTACGGCACGATCGAGTACCCCGACGGCAAGAAGGTGACGATGGCCGACGCCGCGATCGCCGAGGACCAGGCGACGCAGTATCTGCAATACCAGATGAGCCTGAAGAGCAAGCAGATCGCGCCGCTTCTGACGCGGCCCGCCACGCTGCGCCAAGCCGCCGCCATGCTTTCGCTTACCTACAATATCGGAACCGGCGGATTCAAAAGCTCCACGGTCCTGCGCAAATTCAACGAAGGCGACTTGCCCGGCGCGGCCGACGCCTTCCTGTTGTGGGACAAGGCGACGGTGAACGGCCAGAAAGTGGTCGTCGACGGCCTGCACAAGCGCCGGGTCCAGGAGCGCGACGTGTTCCTGGCGGCCGATTGAGGCGGTTGCCGATTCGCCGGCTTCGCGGTATACTCTACGGGCATGACGAAAGCGCCCAAACCCACTGCGCCGGAAGTCTTCCGCTACGAGCCGGAAGATCTGGAGCCGCGCGACCAGGCCGCCGACGATGCCATGATCGACGATTTCATCGCGCGCAACAAAAAAGAATTGCTCGAAAGCCTCGACGAAGCCGATAAAGAAGATGAGCGTGGCGAAGGCCGCTTGCTCGAGGACGTTATGGCCGAAATCAAGAGCCGCCTCTATCGCTGATCGATGCCCGAACCCGAATCGTCATCACAGCCCGGGCTCAGCGAGACCTCGAATCAATTGCAACTTATGTGACCCGGCAGGACGGTCCGGCCCGAGCCTCTCTCGTGATGGACAAGATTTCCACCACATGGCGCAATTTGGCGCATAATCCAGCCATCGGCCGGGCACGTCCCGAACTTCGTGGGCGCGGCGCCCTGTTTTTTCCTGCGTCGTCCTGGCTGATCATGTACCGTCCACTCCCTGACTTCAGCGGCATCCGTATCGTCCGAATTATCCACGGGCGGCGCGACCTGAGCCGGGCAGTACGGGAATGAACAAGAGCAGCCTGCAATGCGCCAGTACCACGACCTCATGGAACGCGTGCTCAGGACGGGCGTGGAGAAGCGCGACCGGACCGGCACCGGCACGCTTTCGATCTTCGGCCATCAGATGCGCTTCGACCTGGCGGAGGGTTTTCCGCTCCTCACCACCAAGAAGCTCTTCACCAAGGCGATCGTCCACGAATTGCTCTGGTTCCTCGCCGGCGACACGAACGTTCGTTACCTGCAGCAGCACGGCGTCGGCATATGGGACGAATGGGCGGATGCCAATGGCGAGCTCGGGCCCGTCTACGGTCACCAGTGGCGATCTTGGCCCGTCTGCGATCAAGATGGTGGAAATGGCGGCACGATCGACCAGATCGCCAATCTCATCGCCGACATCAAGCGCAATCCGGACTCGCGCCGGCTGATCGTCACGGCGTGGAATCCGGCGGACGTGCCGAAGATGGCGCTGCCGCCCTGCCACTGCCTGTTCCAGTTCTATGTCGCGGGCGGCAAACTCTCCTGCCAGCTCTATCAGCGCTCCGCCGACATCTTCCTCGGCGTGCCGTTCAACATCGCCTCCTATGCGCTCTTGACGATGATGGTGGCGCAGGTGACGGGGCTCGAGCCGGGCGAGTTCATCCACGCGTTCGGCGACGCGCATCTCTACCTGAACCATCTCGACCAGGCGCGCGAACAGCTCACGCGCCGGCCCTATCCGCTTCCCACGATACGCATCAACCCGGACGTGAAGGACATTTTCGCCTTCCGCTACGAGGACTTCAAACTCGAGAACTACCAGGCCCACCCGCACATCAAGGCGGCCGTGGCGGTGTAGGCCGCGCGCAAAAAAAGACCCTCCCGTTTGGCGGGGAGGGTCAGTTTTGGCATTGGCTGCCGCAATCAGATGAACACGCCGTAGACGACCTGGATCACCTCGCCGGTGTCCTCGTCGATCAGCAGCGCGTCGGGCCCGAAGCGGACCCAGACATAGCCGTCGGGCGGGGCGATGAGATCGTAGGCCGCGAAATCGCTCAGCCAGTAGTCGCGCGCGTAATACTCGTTCGGCAGACGCTCACCAATGCCCCAGCGGCGGTACGAATAGTGCGCCGGAGCATGGTAGACGCCGATGCGGAAGTGGCGCGAGGATGAGAACGCCTTGCGGTAGCTGCCGATATTGATGTTGACATGGACGCCGCCGGCATTGTGACCGTGATTGTCGCGGTCATTGTGCCCGTTGTTGTCGTGGTTGTTGTTGTTATTGTTGTTGTTGTTATTGTTGTTGTTGTCGTGATCGTCGCGCTTGTTGTTGTCGCCGCGGTCGCGATTGTCGTTGCCGTTCTGCTTGGATCCGGCCGACCAGTTGTTCTCGATCGGGTTGCCGGTCTTGTTGTCCGTATGCGTGCCGTTGCGGTTGAGATCGCGCGTGCGGTTGCGCTCGTCTTCGTGCGACGACTTGTCGGTCGTCGTGGAGCGTTGAACCTTCGGCGCCTTGGGCGTCTCTTCCTTCATCGCCTTGGCGCCGTCGCCCTGGCCGGCCTGGACGTGCGTCTTGGTCTTGTCGTCGTGATGGTCGTCCTGCGACCAGGCGATGACCGGCGCACCTGCCGCCAAAGCCAGCGCGAAGGCCGGAATGATCAGTTTCTTCATGGGATTTTGTCTCCGTTTCCCCGCGGTAGGAACCTGTCGAAGGTCAATTTGGTTCCACGCTTGGTTACCAAAAGTGAAACTCTTTGTTATCAAAAAGCAAAGCCCTCGGACCGCCCTATCGCGGCGGACGGCTTCCAAAAGTGTCGCGAAACGTATCGCAAAACGAACGAAGCCGGACCGCCTGGGCGTCGCTGCGCCCAGGCAAACCGGCTTCGTGGCGCTGCCCGCTAGAGCGCAATCCCGCGAAGTGCAAACCGGTTCGCGCCAGATTGCGCGGCAACCAAGCAATCCAGAGCCCGACCCGATTCCATCGACCCGGATCGGGCTCTAGGGCGTCAGTAGAACACGCCGTATTCGACCTGCAGCACCTCGCCGGTGTCGACGTCGACAAGCAGGGCGTCGTCGCCGACGCGAATCCACTGATAGCCGTCCGGCGGCGCGATCAGGCCGAAGGTGATGTAGTTGCCGATCCAATAGTCGCGGCCGAACCAGGCATGCGGCAGGCGCTCGCCATAGACCCAGCGGTGCGCGTACCAGCCCGACGGGCGGCGATAATTGCCGAAATGATAGCGATGCGGCGCGGAGAAGTTGCGCCGGAACGAACGGACATTCACCGCCGCGCGGGTGACGTGACCGTTGTTGCGCACCGCCGAGCGGTTGGTGACGCGAGTATGGCCATTCACGGTGCGGACGGTGTGGACTTGGCGCACGGTGCGTTCATGCTCGCGGCCGCCGCGGATCACGTTCACATGGGTGCTGCGCACCGTCTTCTGGACGTGCTGGCCGCCGCGGTTGAAATTGCTGCGCTCGACATGAACCGAACGCTGGACGTGGTTTCCGCCGCCACCGCCGCCGCCATGATGTTCGGCCAAGGCCGGCGAACCCGCCGCCAAGGCGACCACCGCCGCTGCTATAAGTAACCGGTTCATGGACATCTCCTTGCTCGTGAACTTAACATTTGTAGAGGCGAACGGTTCCATGTCAAAGCTGCGCTGGCCTCTGGCGGCAAACTGGTCCTTTCGGGATGAACATCGCATGAACCCGCAATTCACGATCCGTCCGGCCAGGCCGGGCGACGAGGCGACAATCGTGGCGCTGCTATATGCGCTCGCCGAATACGAGAAATTGACCGACCGCTTCCACATCACCGAGGCGGTGGTGCGCCGCGACTATCTCTGCGAGCGGCCGCTGCTCGAATGCGATCTGGCCTTCGAAGGCGGCAAGCCCGTCGGCGTCGCCACTTGGTATTGGATCTATGGCAGCTTCTCGGCGCGGCGCGGCATCTATCTCGAGGACCTGTTCGTGCTGCCCGATGCGCGCGGCAAGGGCTACGGCAAGGCGCTGCTCGCGCATCTCGCCAAGCGCGCGGTGAAAGCGGGCGGCACCTTCATGCATTGGGTCGTCCTGCCCTGGAACGCGCCGGCCATCGATTTCTACGAGCAGCTCGGCGCGAGCGTGGAGAAGGATTGGCTCCTGTGCCGCCTCGCCGGCGAGAAGCTCGAGGACGTCGCGGACATGGCCGTGACATGAGCCGCATCGTCCTCGTCCTCGCCGTGGCAAAGAACGGCGCCATCGGCGCGCAAGGCGACATGCCCTGGCGCCTGCCGGAGGATTTGAAGCACTTCAAGGCGGTCACCATCGGCAAGCCCATCGTCATGGGCCGCAAGACCTGGGACAGCTTCCCGAAGAAGCCGCTCCCCGGCCGCAGCAACATCGTCATCACCCGCGACGCGGCCTGGCGCGCCGACGGCGCGGTGGTTGCGCATTCTTTGGATGAAGCCCTGCAAGCCGCCGGCGACGTGCCCGAGATCGCCATCATCGGCGGCGCACAGATCTTCCTCGCCGCGCTTCCCATCGCCAACGCGGTGGAGCTCACCGAAATCCACGCCGATTTCGCCGGCGACACGCACATGCCGAAATTCGCGAAGACCGAGTGGCGGGAGACATCGCGCGAAGACCACGCGACGGCGGACGGGCTGAAATACAGCTATGTGCGGCTGGAGCGGATCGCCCCTCGCTCTTGAGCCGAACCGCTCTCATTTGCGAATATACACGTCATGTATTATACTGGTTGCATGGAGCGAGATGAGATCATCACCGTGAGCGCGGACGAATTTCAGCGCAACACAGGCGTCTATCAGGACATGGCTCTGACCAACCCGGTGGCAATCACAAAAGACGGTCAGGAGCGTACGGTGCTTCTGTCATCGCAGGAATATCACCGCCTCAAGCGGCGCGACCGGCAGGTGCTGGGTCTCGGCGATCTCACCGAAAACGACATTGCGGCAATTGCCGGAGCAAAAGTCGATCCAAAATACAACCATCTCGACGATGAGCTTAAAGACTGGCAGCCGTGAGGTTGCCGTTGCCGGAGCCCGGCCTCGTCATCCGCTATTCCTATTTGTGGCGTGAGGAGCATCTTCAGGGCCGCGAAGAAGGCGTCAAGGATAGGCCGTGCGCCATCGCTGTGACGACAGACGTGAATGACGACGGCATATTCGTCACAGTACTTCCCGTAACGCATAGTCCACCGCCACAATCCGTGTTCGCGCTCGAGATACCGCTGGTGACCAAGCGCCGCTTGGGGCTCGACAGCCAGCGCTCTTGGATCGTGTTCAGCGAAGCGAACCGTTTCGTCTGGCCGGTCCGGATCTACGCATGCTGCCCGGCGCGGACCCGTCAACTGTCTCCTATGGCATGCTGCCGCCCAACTTCTTCGCCGTCTTGCGGGATCGCTATCTTGCCGCCATCAAGGCGCATCGATCCGCCATCGTGCCGCGCACCGAATAGCGAGGGTGGCGGGAGACATCGCGCGAAGACCACGCGACGGCGGACGGGCTGAAATACAGCTATGTGCGGCTGGAGCGGATCTCATATTGAATAAGCAAGCGTCACGGCCCGCCGAGTGCGCGCCGCCCAGGTGACGTAGCACTGCCCTCTTATCAAATACCGTCATGGCCCGGCTCGTCCGGGCCACCCAATTTCAATTTACACAAAAGAGCAAAATGGGTGGCCCGCATGAAGCGGACCATGACGAGCTTGGAATGGTGAGAGAAGCGCAATACCACCTGGGTGGCCCGCACTCGGCGGGCCATGACACGGAGGGTTAACCGGAGGCTGCGTTGTTGCGCCGCCAATAGGCGAACCCTGCCGCGCACATCACCACGCCGCCGCCGATCGTGACGGCTTCGGCGACGCCGATATGTCCCGCGATGGAGCCGAGCAGCAGCGAGCCCCAGGGCATCATGCCGAGGAAACATTGGGTGTAGTGCGAAATGACGCGGCCGCGAAAGGCTTCGTCGGCGCTCATCTGGATGATGGTGTTGGTGGTGCCGCCGAGCAGCATCAGGCTGAAGGCCGTGGGCGTCAGCAGCGCCACGCTCATCCACAAGACATGCGATTGCGCGAACAGGATGAGGCTGGCGCCGAAGGACAGCGACGCCAGCGCGGGCGCGACGTTGAGCCAGCGGTCGGGGATGCGCGACAGGCCGTAGGCGCCCAAGAGCGCGCCGGCGCCGACGCTGGTCATCAAGGTGCCGTAGCTGGTGGATGCGCCATGCAGGATGTCGCGCGCGAAAGCGGGCAGCATCGACAAATACGACGCGCCGAAGACCGACGACACCGCCACCAGCATCAGCGCGGTCAGGATGCGCGGCTGCGACAGCGTATAGCGGTAGCCGGCGATCACCTCGCGCAGCGGATGTTCCTGCACCCGGGCCGCACGCGCGGGGAAGCGCATCAGGAACAGGCTTGTCAGCACCGCGGCGAAGGAGAACGCGTTGAGCGCGAAGCACAGGCCCTCGCCCACCACGGCGATCAGCGCGCCGGCGACGCTCGGCCCGATCACCCGCGCCAGGTTGAACATCATGGAATTGAGCGCGATGGCGTGGCGCAGGTCGCCGCGCCCCACCATGTCCAAGGTCATCGATTGGCGCGTCGGCACGTCGACGGAATTGATCAGGCCCAGGCCGAAGGCGAGCGCGATGATCTCCCACACCTGCACGATGCCGGCGAGCGTCAGCACCGCCAGGATCGCGGCCTGCGCCATGGCGAGGCCTTGGGTGACCATCAGCATCTTCCGCCGGTCGACCCGGTCGGCGACCATGCCGCCGAGCGAGGCCATGAAGAACACCGTCACCTGCGCGCAGAACGAGGTGAAGCCGAGCAGGAAGGGCGAATGCGTCAGGCTGTAGACCAACCAGGCCTGCGCCACGGTCTGCATCCAGGTGCCCATAAGCGAGACGAGCTGGCCCGCGAAGAACAGCCGGTAATTGCGGTGGCGGAAGACCTGGAGGAGCGCCAGCGCGGAGGCCGGCTCGGCGATGTCCTTGATCTCTTGTTCCGACGGCGGCTCGCCCGGCGGCGTGCCGAGATTCGTGGCGGGCTCTTGGGCGGCGCTTGTCAAAAGCGCGTCGCGCGTGCTTGCGTTCTGCGAACCGCTATTCGAGGACTCATCCATGGTTTCCACCGACCTACTCTTCCAGCCCTACAAGCTCAAGGGCCTTTCGCTGCCCAATCGCATCGCCATGGCGCCGATGACGCGCTCCAAATCCCCCGGACAGATTCCAGGCGCCGATGTCGCGGCCTATTACAGAGCGCGCGCCGAAGGTGGCGTCGGCCTCATCCTCACCGAAGGCACCTCGCCGGAGCACAAATCCGCCTCCAACGACGCCAACGTGCCGGCCTTCTTCGGCGAGGCCTCGCTGGCGGGCTGGGCCAACGTGCTCAAGGAAGTGAAAGCGGCCGGCGGGCGCATCATGCCGCAGCTCTGGCACCAGGGCGTGGTGCGCCATCCCGGCACAGGTCCCTATCCGCAGGAGCGCTCGATGTCGCCGTCGGGCCTTTCCAAGCCCGGCAAGAAAGTCGCCGAGCCGATGAGCGAGCAGGACGTGGCCGAGGTCATCGCCGGTTTCGCCAGGAGCGCGGGCTACGCCAAACAGCTCGGCTTCGACGGCGTCGAGATCCACGGCGCGCATGGCTATGTCATCGACCAGTTCTTCTGGGAAGGCACCAACGAACGCGCCGACCGTCTCGGCGGCAACCTCGTCGCCCGCACGCACTTCGCGTCCGAAGTGGTGAAGGCGGTGCGCGCGCAAGTAGGGCCGGACTTTCCCGTCCTGCTGCGCTTCTCGCAATGGAAGCAGCAGGATTTCACCGCGCGCCTCGCCCATACGCCCGAGGCGCTCGAGAGTTTCCTCGCGCCCCTGAGCGATGCGGGCGTGGACATGTTCCATTGTTCGACACGGCGCTTCTGGGAGCCGGAATTCGGCGGCTCGGACATGAACCTCGCCGGCTGGACCAAGAAGCTTTCCGGCAAGCCGGTGATGACGGTGGGCTCCGTCGGCCTCGATGACGATTTCATCAACGGCTATCGCGGCAAGGGCGCGGCCACCGACCGCGCCCATCTCGACACTTTGCTGACCATGCTGGCACGCGGCGATTTCGACCTGGTCGCCGTGGGCCGCGCGCTGCTCGTCAATCCGGACTGGCCCAACAAGGTCCGCGAAGGCCGATTCGACGCGCTCAAGCCTTTCACACCGGAGGCGCTGGGGACGCTGGCGTAATTTTCCCGCCCCGCACGGAGGAGGTCGTTGACTCGTCAACGTGCGGGATTAGTCTCGGCCCATGGCGAAGGACTATATCGGCTACCAGGCTTTGACCGACGCGGCGCTGCGCGGCGTCGTGCGCGATGCGTTGCGCCGCGTGGAGAAGCAGGGGCTGATCGCCAATCACCATTTCCGCATCACCTTCAAGACCCCGTTCGCCGGCGTCGACATCCCCGACTTCCTGCGCGAGCAATATCCCGAGGAGATGACCGTCATCCTCCAGCACCAGTTCTGGGGATTGAAGGTGCGCGACGATCTGTTCGAAGTGACGCTGTCGTTCCGCAAGGTGCCGGCGACCTTGGTCATCCCCTTCGCCGCGCTGACGCAGTTCGTCGATCCGGGCGTCGACTTCGGATTGCAGTTCCGCGAGATCGGCGAGGACGGGAAATTGAAACCGCCCGCCCCCGCGACCTCGCTGATGCCGCCCGCGGACAAACCGGCCGACGTGCTGCCGCCCGATCCGGAGAAACCGCCGGCGCCGGGCGAAGTGGTAAGCTTGGATTCGTTCCGGAAGAAGTGAATTCGATTGTGAAGTATAGTCGACAGTGCCAAGCGAAAATCGCGCAATCCTGGAGACGCGAATGTCCGGCAAAGACGAGGGCCGCCATCGTGGCGGAGAAACGCGCCAACCATGACCGACGATAGCGCACACGATAAAGCCAGCGTCCGGTGCGCGTGGTGCGGCAAGAACCAATCCGAAGTGAAGAAAATGATAGTCACAGCTGGAGCGAGTTGGCTCAAACCCCCACCGCCAGAAACCAGCATATGCAACGAATGCATTGAGCTATGCATGGAGGTCTGTGCGCTCCAAGACGCAGACCGGCGCGACAAGCAAATTGAGCGGTTGAAAGAACTGGCGACGCCACCAGAAGACGACCTGATCTCAAATTAGAGACTGGCGGATATTGCCATCAACGCCATCAATGATTACATTGATGGCATGGCCAGCATGACGATCCGCAATATCGACGAATCCGTGAAAAAGCGACTGCGCATGCGCGCCGCCGAGAATGGCCGTTCGCTGGAGGCGGAAGCGCGCGCGGTGTTGGGTGCCAGCGTCGGAACGATACCGGAAGCAAAAAAGAAACAAGCCGAAGAGACCGGTGCTGATCTATTCGACCGCATTCACCGCCGATTTGCCGCCGCCGGTGTGCTTGGTCTTCTGCCGGAACCCGTTCGCCGTGGGCGCCGCATCCCGAAACTAAAATGATTGTTCTGGATACAAACGTGGTCTCGGAGGCGACGCAGGCGCATCCCTCTCCGGCTGTACGGGCATGGCTGCGGCAGCATCCGCCAAAGGACCTATACATAACAACCATCACGAAGGCCGAAATGCTCGCCGGCTTGCGGATCATGGCGCAGGGCCGCCGCCGCGAAACCTTGACCGCACAGATAGGAAATCTCCTGGAAGAGGAATTCGCGGACCGAATTCTGCCCTTCGACAGCCCCGCGGCAAAAGAATTTGCTTCCATAGCGAGGGTTATCAAGGGAAAGCCGGTGATGGAGCCGGACCGGCAGATCGCTGCCATTGCCTTGGCTCACGGCGCTGCGGTAGCTACACGCAATATCAAGCATTTTACGGGTTGCGGGCTGAAACTCATCAACCCCTGGACAAGCGAAGAGACGACATGACCAAACCCACCCGCACCGAGACCGATACGTTCGGGCCCATCGAGGTCGATGCCTCCAAATATTGGGGGGCGCAGGCGGAGCGGTCGCTGCACAATTTCAAGATCGGGTGGGAGAAGCAGCCGGAATCCATCGTGCGGGCGCTGGGCGTGGTCAAGCGCGCCGCGGCCGAGACCAACATGGCGCTGGGCCTGCTCGATCCCCAGATCGGCGCGGCCATCGTCAAGGCGGCCGACGAGGTGATCGAGGGCAAGCTCGACGCGCATTTCCCGCTCTCGGTGTGGCAGACCGGATCGGGCACGCAGTCCAACATGAACGCCAACGAGGTGATCTCCAACCGCGCGATCCAGATGCTGGGCGGCGAGATGGGCTCCAAGAAGCCGATCCATCCCAACGACCACGTCAATATGAGCCAGTCGTCCAACGACACCTACCCCACCGCCATGCACATCGCCTGCGTGGAGGAGATCCACCACGCGCTCCTCCCCGCGCTCGCCATGCTGCGCAACGCGCTCAACGACAAGGCGCAGGCCTGGAAGGACATCATCAAGATCGGCCGCACCCACACCCAGGATGCGACGCCGATCACCTTGGGCCAGGAATTCTCCGGCTATACCAAGCAGGTCGAGAACGGCATCGCGCGCATCGAGGAGACGCTGCCGAAATTGATGGAGCTGGCGCAAGGCGGCACCGCCGTCGGCACCGGGCTCAACGCGCCGCGCGGCTTCGACAAGATGGTGGCCGAGCGCATCGCCGCCATCACCAGGCTGGCTTTCACCACCGCGCCCAACAAATTCGAGGCGCTGGCCGCGCATGACGCCATGGTCTTCACCCACGGCGCGATCAACACCGTGGCCGCCTCGCTGTTCAAGATCGCCAACGACATCCGCCTCTTGGGCTCGGGCCCGCGCTCGGGCCTGGGCGAGCTCGCGCTGCCCGAGAACGAGCCCGGTTCCTCCATCATGCCGGGCAAGGTGAACCCCACGCAGTGCGAGGCGGTGACGCAGGTCTGCACCCGCATCTTCGGCAACCACGCCACCATCACCTTCGCCGGCAGCCAGGGCCAGTTCGAGCTCAATGTCTACAATCCGGTGATGGCCTACAGTTTCCTGCAAAGCGTGCGGCTGATGGCCGACAGCGCCAGGAGCTTCACCGAGCACTGCATCGTCGGCATCGAACCACGCCGCGACAACATCAAGGCGGGCCTCGAACGCTCGCTGATGTTGGTGACGGCGCTGGCCCCCAAGATCGGCTATGACGCCTCGGCCAAGATCGCCAAGACCGCGCACAAGAACGGCACCACGCTCAAGGAAGAAGCCCTGAAATCCGGCCTCGTCACGGCGGAAGAATTCGATCGGCTCGTGCGCCCGGAAGACATGATCCATCCGAAATGAATCCGGCGACGTGATGGACTTCACCGTCGAGCACAGCGCCGGAACGGTCGCCCTTTGGGAGGGCGAGACCAAACATAGCGCCGCGGACCGCGATGGGGTCAGTCTGGCTTACTATATCCACGCGCTCTATGGCCTGCTGCGCCAGGCGAAGGCGGAGCATGTGCTGATGATCGGCTGCGGCGGCGGAACGCTCGCCACCATGCTGCGCCGCGCGGACATCAAGGTGACGATGGTGGATATCAGCGCGCGCAGCATCGCCATCGCGCGGCAGCATTTCCATATGCCGGACGACGTTGCCGCCCATGTCGGCGACGGCGCCCGCTTCGTGCAGCAGCGCAAGGCGCGTTACGACGCCATCGTGCTCGATGCCTATGCCGGCGGCGCGATCCCCAGGCAATTCCTCAAACCCGCTTTCCTCAAGGCGGCCAAGGCGCGCGCGCCGCTCTTCTTCGTCAACATATTGGTCGCCGGCGACCGCGATCCGGCGCCCGAGACCATCGTCGAGACCTTGCGCGGCGCCTGGCGTCATGTGCGCAGGCTCGGCGCGAGCAAGCGGCACAATGCCATCGTCATGGCGGGCGCGGTGCGGGGCCTGCATCGTCCGCGCCTCCTGATACGCCCGCGCCGCTACGCGAAATTCATCGCCGCCGACCTCGCCAGGATGCGCTTCGCATGTTGAAAAAGCGCTCCTTCACCCTCTCCGGCCACCGCACCTCCGTCGCGCTCGAACCCGAATTCTGGGCGGTGCTGGAGACGGGCGCTGCCGGCGGCAGCCTCGCCGGCTTCGTTGCCGAGGTGGATCGGGGCCGCGGCGACCGCCCGCTGGCGAGCGCGCTCAGGCTGAAGGCGCTGGAGATTGTGACGGGGCGAAACAACCTTTAACTCCCGTCGTGTCATGGCCCGCGAATGCGGGCCACCGAGGCGGACGCTGTTGGTGAAGGTTTGAGCGTTTTGCTCTGCGGCTCTGCGTACGAAAAAGTGCTTTCACACGGAGCCGCAGAGACGCAGAGGGATTTCTTCCAGAACGCACGGCACTGTGCGGAATCCATCTGGGTGGCCCGCATTCGCGGGCCATGACACTGAGTTTGATTTCCATCTATCCCCGAACTGTCTTAGCCTTCACTCCTGACACAAGGCTGTCAGCAGTTTGGCAGTAGAACGCGTCCGACCCAGGAGAGAGGCCGCCATGATCACGCTCTATCACCGCCCCAAGACGCGTTCGTCCCGTTTCATCTGGCTGCTCGAGGAGCTCGGCCAGCCTTACGAGATCAAGGAAGTGACCCTGCGCTCGGCGCAAGGCGGTTCGCCCGATCCGGCCAATCCGCATCCGCACGGCAAGGTGCCGGCGATCTCCGACAATGGCGAGGTCGTGTGGGAATCCCCCGCCATCGCGCTTTATCTCACCGACAAATATCCGACAGCCGGAATCGGCCCGACGGTCGGCGATCCCACGCGCGGCGCCTATCTCTCCTGGCTCGTCTATTACGGCAGCGCGCTCGAGCCCGCGCTGATGTCGAAATTCATGAACGTCGCGGTGCCGGTGGGCACGGCGGGCTGGGTGGAGCTGGAGCCTACCATCGAGACCGTGGTGAAGACGCTGTCGGCCGGGCCGTATCTTCTGGGCGAGAAATTCTCCGCCGCCGACATCCTCTATGCCAGCACCTTCGCCATGTTCGGCGCCATGCCGATCATGCCCAAATCGCCGGTGATCGACGCCTATGTCAAACGCTGCCTCGACCGCCCCGCCCATGCCCGCGCGCAAGCGAAGGAGGCCGCATGATCACGCTCTATCACTCGCCGCAGACGCGCTCCGGCAGCATCCTCTGGCTGCTGGAGGAGCTTGGCGTGCCGTATGAGACCAGGCAGGTGAGCTTTCGCCGCGTCGACGGCACCGGCGAGAAAGACCCCGCCAATCCGCATCCCCATGGCAAGGTCCCCGCGCTGACCGACGATGGCGACATGCTGTTCGAATCCAGCGCCATCGCGCTCTACCTCACCGACAAATACCGCAAGACCCCGATGGGCCCGGCGGCCGGCGAGAAGGGCCGCGACGAATATCTTTCCTGGCTCGCCTATCGCCCGGGCGTCATGGAGCCGGCGCTGCTCTGCCGCCGCTTCGGCATCGCGCATGTCTACGGCGCCATGGGCTGGGCGCCGGCGGAGGAAGTCGAAGCGGTGCTGAACGAACACATGGCGTCGCGCGACTATTTCCTGGGCCGCGATTTCTCCGCCCTCGACATCCTCATCGGCGGCGGCATCTTCTTCATGATGATGGCGGGGATGATGGCCAAGACGCCGGTGTTGGAATCCTACACCACCCGCATCACCACCCGCCCCGCCTTCGCCAAGATGATGGCCGCATGAAGATCGTCAATCTCCGCCGCCTGAAGAAAGCCAAGGCGCGCGCTGGGAAGGCGGCGGAAGCCGACGCCAACCGCGCCAAGCACGGCGTGGCGAAACCGGTGCGCGATCTGGCCGAGGCGCGGAAGGAAAAAGACATCCAAAAGATCGATGCACACAGGCTGGATGACGAGCAATAAACTTCCTCCCCTGCGATAGCGGGGGAGGTGGATGCCGCGCGTCTTCGCGCGGCAGACGGAGGAGGAGCGGTCAATGCCGAAGATAAGAATTGAGAGTGCAGTCACCCCCTCCACCGCTTCGCGGTCCCCCTCCCCCGCAAAGCGGGGGAGGAAGATATGAGCGGTCCGCTCTCCGGCATCATCGTCGTCGACATGACGCGCGTGCTTGCGGGGCCGTTCGCGGCGATGCTGCTGTCGGAGCTGGGCGCGCGCGTCATCAAGGTCGAGCCGCCCAAGGTGGGCGACGATTCGCGCCATATCGGGCCGTTCTGGAAAACGAAGTCGGGCGAGACCAAGTCCGGCTATTTCATGAGCGTGAACCGCGGCAAGGAATCCATCGCGCTCGATCTGAAGGCGCAAGACGATCGTGCGGTCTTCGAGGCGCTGGTCGCGCGCGCCGATGTGCTGATCGAGAACTATCGCGGCGGCACGATGGAGAAGCTCGGCTACGGCTACGAGACCTTGGCGGCCAAGCATCCGCGCCTGGTCTATGCCGGCGTCTCCGGCTTCGGCCATACCGGGCCTTATGCCGCGCGCCCCGCCTACGACATGGTGGTGCAGGCGATGGGCGGGGTGATGAGCCTCACCGGCCATCCGGACTCGCCGCCCACGCGCGTCGGCACCTCCACCGGCGATCTCACCGCCGGCCTCTTCGCCACCATCGGCATCGTCACCGCGCTCTACGACCGCGAGAAGACGGGGCGCGGCCAGAAGGTCGACGTCGCCATGCTCGACAGCCAGGTCGCCACCTTGGAGAACGCGATCTCGCGCTACGTGGCGACGGGCGAGCCGCCGGGCCGGCTGGGCTCGCGCCATCCCTCCATCGCGCCCTTCGCCGCCTTCGCGACGAAAGACGGCCACATCGCCATCGCCGCCGGCAACGACGCGCTTTTTGCGCGCCTCGCCGAAGTGCTCGGCCGCCCCGAATGGGCCCGTGACGAACGTTACAAAACCAACCCGTCGCGGATGCAGCACTGGGAGGCGCTCCATTCCGAGATGGAAGGCGCGCTGGAGGCCCGCACCAAGGCCGAATGGCTCGCGCTGCTGGAGGCCGCCGGAATCCCGTCGGGCCCGCTCAACAACGTGGCCGAGGTCATGGCCGATCCACAGGTCAACGCCCGCAACATGATCATCACCGTCACCGACCCCGACATCGGCGACATCCGCATGCAAGGCAACCCGATCAAACTCTCCGCCCACGAAGACCCGCCGACCCGCGACCCCGCGCCGGACCTGGACGCGGACCGCGCGGCGATCCTCGACTGGCTGGGGCTCTAGCGGCCGAGCAGCGCGAGCGCGACGGGCTTCCAGGCGGGGCTGAGATAGAGCGTGACGGCGAGGATCTGCATCGCGAACATCCAGGCCAGTCCCGCGACATAGGCGGGATGAAGCTTGCCGCGAGTGGCGAGATCGTAGCCGCCCAATCCCATCGCCAAGAGCTCGCTGGGCAGATAGAGCGACGCCATCGCGCCGAAAAATCCGTCGCCGAACAGCGCGGTGAAACCGCCGCCCAGCCAGCGCGCGAATCCGGCGTCGCTGATATAGATCGTAGCGAGCAGGATGAGCCGCTTATGCGCCGCCGCCTTGCCGCGAAAGAGGAACGCCGCGCCCGCGAGCCCCGCGAAGGCGACGATGTCGGTGAGCTGGATGCTGAGAAAGGCCGGATCGTCCTGCGGCGTGCCGGCCTCGGCGCCATGCACGACGATGGCCGTCGCCGGACCCAGCACCACCATCAGAACGGCCAGGCCCATCGCCGCCACGCCGAGCTTGTAATGCACGTCGTGCCGCCGCGTGCGGATCAGCAGCACCTGCGCCGTCAGCACCACCAGCCAGCTCACGAACACGGCGGCGTGGAAATGCACGATCGGCGGATAGGCCGGCCTGTGCTTGGCGAAATGCGAGACCAGGTCCGAGCCGAAACCCATCAGGATGCCGAGCCAGATCAGCCCGACATAGAGAAGGAAGAAATTGCGGTCCCATTTGTGGAACGGCGCGAAAGGCGCCTTCCCGCGCGCCGCGCCCACGGCCGCTGCGTCCGACGACATGCCTCTGTCCCCCAAGCCCGCGCTCAATAGAGCAGCCTGGCATCGCCGGCGCAAAATGCCATAGGTTGAACCGCGCGGATTCGCTACCGGTCCGCGAGAGGGGAAAGCCACGAAGATCGACGGCGCCTGCCATTGCGGCGCGATCCGCTACGAGGCGCAAATCGATCCCCGCAAGGTCATCATCTGCCATTGCACCGATTGCCAGACCGTTTCGGGCGCGCCCTATCGCGCCAGTGTTCCGGTGCTCGCCGGAAAATTCGTGCTGCACGGCACGCCCAAGACCTATGAGAAGATCGCGGCGAGCGGCAACAAGATGGTGCTCGCCTTCTGCGGCGATTGCGGCGCGGCGCTCTATTCCGCGCGCCGGACAATCCCAGCCTCTTCAATCTCCGCCTGGGCGCGGTAAGGCAGCGCGCCGAACTCACGCCCAAGGCGCAATATTGGTGCGCCTCCGCCATGCCCTGGGCGATGGACATCAGCCGCATCCCCCGCTCGCCCAACCAGACGGAGCGCCCGCGCCTGCCGGAAAAATTCGAGCTCTAACGCACCTCCCGGTTCCCCCGCCCGAAAAAGCTCCGCTTTTTCGACCTCCCCGCAAGGGGGAGGTGAAAAATAGATGCGCAGGGCTTACAATAAGTCCATGCCTTCAGAATCGAATTTGTTCCCATGAGCGGATATCGCGATCCGCTGGATGATGCGTTTGGCGACGAGCCGCGGGAGCCTGCGGCGACGCCCGCGGTCCCGCGCGAGCCGCCCTATCTCTCCGGCCTGAACCCCGAGCAGCGCGCGGCGGTGCTGGCGATGGACGGCCCCGTGCTGGTGCTGGCCGGCGCGGGCACCGGCAAGACGCGCGTCTTGACCACGCGGCTCGCCCACATCCTCGCCACGCGCCGCGCCTGGCCGGGGCAGATCCTCTCCGTCACCTTTACCAACAAGGCGGCGCGCGAGATGAAGGAGCGCATCGGCGCCCTCATCGGCGGCGTGGTCGAGGGCATGCAATGGCTCGGCACCTTCCACTCCATCGGCGCGCGCATGCTGCGCCGCCATGCCGAACTCGCCGGCCTCAAATCCAACTTCACCATCCTCGACGCCGACGACCAGCTGCGCCTGATGAAGCAGCTCCTCGACGCCGAGGGCATCGACGAGAAGCGCTGGCCCGCGCGCACCCTCGCCTCGTTCATCGACGGCTGGAAGAACCGTGGCCTTCGCCCCGAGGACGTGCCCGACGGCGAGGCGCACGGCTTCGCCAACGGCAAGGGCCGCGCGCTCTATCGCCAATACCAGGAGCGGCTGCGTTCGCTGAACGCGGCGGATTTCGGCGACCTGCTGCTCGAAGTGCTGCATATCCTGCGCAGCAACGCGGAGATCCTCGCCGAATATCGCGAGCGCTTCAAATACATGCTGGTGGACGAGTATCAGGATACCAACACCGTCCAATATCTCTGGCTCAAGCTGCTGGCGGGCGCGGCCGGTAACGTTTGTGTCGTGGGCGACGACGACCAGTCCATCTATGGCTGGCGCGGCGCGGAGGTGGAGAACATCCTGCGCTTCGAGCGCGATTTCCCCGGCGCCAAGGTGATTAGGCTGGAGCGCAACTACCGTTCCACGCCCGCGATATTGGGCGCGGCCTCTGGCCTCATCGCCGCCAACAAGGGCCGCCTCGGCAAGACCTTGTGGACCGACGGCGATCCCGGCGAGAAGATCAAGGTCCAGGGCGTGTGGGACGCGGAAGAGGAAGCGCGCGCCGTGGCGGGCGACGCCGAGAACCTGCACAGCAAGGGCGATCTCTATTCCGAGATGGCGATCCTGGTGCGCGCGTCGTTCCAGATGCGCGAGTTCGAGGACCGGTTCCTGTCGCTCGGCCTGCCCTACAAGGTGATCGGCGGCCCGCGCTTCTACGAGCGCGCCGAAATCCGCGATGCCATGGCCTATTTGCGCCTGATCGCGCAGGGCGACGACGACCTCGCCTTCGAGCGCATCGTCAACAAGCCCAAGCGCGGCATCGGCGACGCCAGCGTGCAAAGCCTGCACAAATATGCGCGGGCACGTTCGCTGCCCCTGCTTGCCGCTTCGCGCGAGATCGCCGACACCGACGAGCTTCCGCCCAAGGCGCGCAAGGCGCTGACCGAGCTCGCCGCCAACTTCGCGCGCTGGAGCGAGACCGCGCGCCATCTGCCGCACACCGAGCTGGCCGAGATGGTGCTGGACGAGTCCGGCTACACCGACATGCTGAAGAACGACAAATCCGCCGAAGCGCCCGGCCGGCTCGACAACCTCAAGGAGCTCGTCCGCTCCATGGAGCAATACGAAACGCTCGCCGCCTTCCTCGAGCATGTCTCGCTGGTGATGGAGCTGGAGCAGAACGACAGCGAGGACCGCATCAACCTGATGACGCTTCACGCCGCCAAGGGATTGGAGTTCGACACCATCTTCCTGCCCGGCTGGGAGGAAGGCCTGTTCCCGTCGCAACGGACGATGGACGAGAACGGCCTCGCGGGGCTGGAGGAAGAGCGCCGCCTCGCCTATGTCGGGCTGACGCGCGCCAAGAAGCGCATCCGCATCTTCTTCGCCGCCAACCGCCGCGTCCACGGCAACTGGCAAAGCGCACTGCCCTCGCGCTTCATCGCCGAGCTGCCGCCCGAGCACAGCGAAACCGTGGTCGACGAAGGCTTCTACGGCGGCTATGTCGGCTTCCGCGATAACGCCCAGGCGGCGAATTTCGGCAGCACCTACGACAGCCCCGGCTGGAAACGCGCCCAAGCCAACCGCGCCGCTTCCGGCGGCTTCCGCACCAAGCCGCCGATGATCGAAGCGCAAGCCTATACGGTGCAAACGTCCGACCCGGAGTCCTCGCAATACACACGCGGCGACCGCATCTTCCACCAAAAATTCGGCTATGGCCGGGTGACGAGCGTCGAAGGCAACAAGCTCACCGTCGAATTCGACAAGGCGGGCGAGAAGAAGGTCATCGACAATTTCGTGAGCCGGGCCTAGTTACCAGTCACAAACCAAACTGTCATGGCCCGCGAATGCGGGCCACCCAGGTGACGAAGGTAAGATCTATCATTCATGGCCCCAGACGATTTGTTTTCCGCATCGACTATTGAAGCCGAATATCAGCGGCTTGGGCACAGTTTGGGATGGCGGCTTCTAACCTGTCCCGCGCGCAATATCGCAACAGCCAAGATCGCGCTCATTACGACGAATCCCGGAGGACGCGAGCCGAAGCCACCGCTATGGGCCTTAGACACAGGCAGCGCCTATGTGGATGAAAGTTGGAAATGTCGCCCCGCTGGAGAAGAGCGACTTCAAAGGCAAGTGAGGCGAATGTTTGAACTCATGGAGATAGCGCCGGACGAAGTGTTGTCCGGATATCTTGTGCCGTTCCGCTCCCGGGACTGGAACTCATTGCCTGAGAAAGCGCCGTCATTGGATTTTGGAATGCGCATTTGGCGAGCCATTTTGGAGCGGGCAAGGCCGCAAATTGTGATCGCCTTCGGCAAAGACATCGCGGTTCACGTCGTTTCCCTCCTAGGCGCCACCTCCAAACAACAGCACAAATCTGGCTGGGGAGAACAAACCATCGATACCTTCAGGTTCGGCTCAAGCGGCAAGCTAATTGTATTGCCGCATCTGTCGAGATTCGCGTTATTCAACCGGCCTGATTCTGAAGGGCGCTTCTGCGAAATCCTGAATGGGTCGAACATATAGCTTTTCAATCCCACTTTTGTGACATCGTCGCCTGGGTGGCCCGCATCCACGGGCCATGACATTCAGTCTAGCGACCCCTTCATCCAACCTCTAACGCGCCGCAACCCGCGGGCTACCTCTTCGGGCACTTCCCGAAAAGCGGCATCGGGTTTCCGGTGTGGACGCTCTTTCCGTCGCGCACGATCACGGTTCCATCGGGCCGCGCGGACGACCAGCTTTGCAGCTTGCCGTTGTCCTTCCTGAGCACGATATCCAGCGTGGTCTTGCTCGTCGCGGAATCCCACTTCACCGACAACTTGTCTCCCGCCAGACTCAAGCCATGCAGATGATCGCTGGCTTCGATCGATAGCGAGTCCAGCGATTGGACGATGGTTCCGTCGCGCGCGATGGCGAAAGTTTCATAAGGATTGTACGCGGTCGCGGGCTGCGCGCAGTCCAGCGCCCAGACGCCGATCAATCCGAAGCGCCGCGCGGTGTCCGCATCGCCGGACGCCTGCGCGCACAAAGGCCACAGCGCGAACACGCCGGCCGCGAGTTTCGACAGCTTCATCAGAGTCCCCTCTTCGACAAACCCGATTATATCCCCTAAACAGCGCCTGCCCAAACCGGACCCCGCAATGCCGCCGCCGCCCCTCTGGAAAGCCTCCATCACGCTCGCCAAGCCCGAGGCCGCGGACATCGCGGCGGCGTTCGAGCTCACCGGCCCGCAAGCCGTGCTGATCGACGAGGAGCCGTTCGGGCGCAATGCCACCGTCGAGGCGCTTTATACGGAGATGCCCGACGGCGGCCTGCTTACAAGATTGGCGGGCAAAGAGGTTCATGTCGCGCTGTTGCCGGATGTGGATTGGATCAAGCTCAGCCAGGAAGGCCTGCCGCCGGTGCGCGCGGGGCGGTTCTTCGTCTATGGCGCGCATGACGCGGGGACGGTTCCGTCAGGCGTGATCCCGATCCGCATCGAGGCGGGGATGGCGTTCGGCACCGGGCATCACGAGACGACCGCGCTGTGCCTCGCGGCGATGAGCGAACTCGCCAAGCGGCGGCGCTTTTCCAACGTGCTCGATCTCGGCTGCGGCACCGGCCTGCTCGCCATCGGCGCGGCGAAGCTGTGGCGCAGGCGCGTGATCGCGTCCGACATCGATCCCGTCGCCATCGACGTCACGCGCGAGAACGCGGCAGCGAACGGCGAAGGCGCGCTCGTCCACGCCGTGGTGGCCGACGGGCTCGATCATCCGGCGCTGGCGGGGCACGCGCCTTACGACCTCGTCGTCGCCAACATCCTGGCCGAGCCGCTGACGCGCCTGGCGGGCGCCATCCATGCGGTGGTGGAGCGCGGCGGCTGGCTGGTGATGTCCGGCCTGTTGCGCTGGCAGGAGAACCTCGTCCTCTCCTTCTACCGCCCGCGCGGCCTGGTGCTGCGCGACATACGCCGCGAGAACATGTGGAGCGCGCTGGTGCTGGAAAAACCGCAGGGGCACGGGTAAGGTCCTAAAAGCAATATCGGTGTCATGGCCCGCCTAGTGCGGGCCACCCAGGTGACACCGCAGCAATGGTGGGAATTGGGCGCCCATTCCACATTGTGCAGAACCCAACTGGGTGGCCCGCAGTCGCGGGCCATGACACGAATGATTAGGTGGGATTTAGATGGACAAGAGCTTCCAGACTTTCGACGACCGTTCCGATGCCGCGACCTGTGCGCCGCGGCTGGCCGCGCTGAGGGCCGAGCTGGCCAAGCGCGGGCTCGACGGTTTCGTCGTCCCGCATTCGGACGAGTATCAGAGCGAGTATCTCCCCGACTGTAACGAACGTTTGGCGTGGCTCACCGCGTTCACCGGCTCGGCCGGCGCCGCGGTGGTGCTGAGCGGCAAAGCCGCCGTGTTCGTCGACGGGCGCTACACCCTGCAGGTTCGCCAGCAGACCGACACGGCCTTGTTCGAGCCGCGCGATCTCGTCGCCGAAGGGCCGAACGGCTGGCTCGAAACCAACGCGCCCAAGGGCGCCAGGATCGGCTTCGATCCCTGGGTCCATTCCGCCGCCAATGCGGACGCGCTGCGCGCCGCGGTCGAGAAAGCGGGCGCCAAGCTCGTGCCGACGGACGGCAATCCCATCGACGCGGTGTGGGCCGGTCGCCCGGCCGCCCCGTCCGACAAGGCGCACGCGCATGCGATGAACCTCGCCGGCGAAAACGCGGAGTCCAAGCGCACCCGCATCGCCGAAGAGGTGAAGAAGCAGGGCGCGGACGCCGCCATCATCTCAGTCGCGGATTCGATCTGCTGGCTGCTCAACGTGCGCGGGGCCGACACGCCGCACACGCCGTTCGTGCTGTCCTACGCCATCCTCAACGCCGACGGCTCGGTCGATTGGTTCGTGGACGGGCGCAAGACCTCGCCCGAGCTCGTCCAGCATCTCGGCAATGCCGTGCGCGTGCGCGAGCCTGGCGAATTCGTCGCCGCGCTCGACGCGCTCAAGGGCAAGACCGTCGTCGCCGACGCGAACTGGACCGCCGCGGCCGCTTTCGACCGGCTCGAATCCGCCGGCGCGAAGATCAAGCGCGGCGTCGATCCCTGCCAGCTTCCCAAGGCGTGCAAGAACCCGGTCGAGATCGAGGGCACGCGCAAGGCGCATATCCGCGACGGCGCGGCGCTGACCAACTTCCTCGCCTGGATGGCGCGCGAAGCGCCGAACGGCCAGCTCACCGAGATCGAGGCGGCCGAGACGCTCGAAGGCTATCGCCGCCAGGCCGGATCGCTGACCGATCTGTCCTTCGACTCCATCTCCGGCGCGGCTCCGCATGCCGCGCTGCCGCATTACCGTGTCACGCGTTCGTCCAACCGCAGGATCAACAGGGACGAGATCTATCTCATCGACTCCGGCGGCCAATATCCCGACGGCACCACCGACGTGACACGCACCATGATCGTGGGCAGAGCGACCGGCGAGATGAAGGACCGCTTCACCCGCGTGCTCAAGGGCCATATCGCGCTCGCCACCATGCGCTTCCCGGACGGCACGACGGGCGCGGCGCTCGACGCCTTCGCGCGCAAATCGCTGTGGGATGCGGGGCTCGATTACGACCACGGCACCGGCCATGGCGTCGGCTCGTACCTCTCGGTGCATGAGGGGCCGCAGAACATCTCCAAGAAGCCCATCGCGCAGGCCTTGAAGCCCGGCATGATCTGCTCCAACGAGCCCGGCTACTACAAGGAAGGCGAATACGGAATCCGCATCGAGAACCTGATCGTGGTGTCCGAGCCCAAGGAAATCCCCGGCGGCGACCGCAAGATGATGGAATTCGAAACCATCACCTGGGCGCCGATCGACCTCGACCTCGTCGAACCATCGCTGCTCACCGATGCCGAGCGCGAATGGCTGAACGACTACCACGCCACCACGCGCGAGAAACTGGCCAAGCTGGTCGACGGCGAGACCAAAGCGTGGCTGGAAAAGGCGACGCGGGCGATCTAGCGTCGGCTAAGTAGAACACGATACAAATGCCGAATTTTCAAGGAGCTTGCGAGCCAGCGGCAAATTTGTTCAACTGCAGTAGTTTACTGCGGTAAAATAGTGAAATCGATATTTGAGAGGGCTACCCATTGACTGAACCGGAAGACAGGTCAAAACATCCCAACGATCGCACGATCTTGGGGACATTGAACGAAAGAACGTATCGCACACTTCTCATCAGTGCGCTGATAATATCGCTTGTATTGGTACTTGCCTATTTCCTTATCGGCCCAACCGAAAACAATTGGAAGGAAAAAGTTGCCCAGGTAACACTGGCAATAGCGGCGTCTATATTTGCCACGGCTGCATTCTCGATCTGGATGATGCTGTCGCGCACCATAGAAGTTGCATCCGCGCTCCATAGAGAAACCGAACGGGATGCTCAGTTCCTCGAGAAGCTGAATGCCCTCAACACCGAACTAAAAAAATACCGTACTGCAAGCGAGCGGATGTCCGAAATTCGGAAAGGTCTGCTGGCCCCGTTCATTCTCACAAAGGAGCCGCGTGACGACTTGGTCAAACTCATGCAAGTACCCGACACACACCCTTTACATATCTCTTTTTTGGGAATCGATATACACTCTATTTACGATGAGCACTTGGATAAACTCCGTGGCCGGCCTGATACGTTCATAAGGGTGATCCTGCCTGATCCGGAATCCAAGGATCTAGCTACTATGTGCACGCGTGAAGGCCGGCAAGTGCGGGCCACAAAACAGTCTATACAAGAGATGACCCGTCGGCTCGCGAATCGCCGCGACTTTCCGAATTCGGATGTACGATGGGCAAAGACACCGTCTCCGCTGACTATTGTCGAAGTCGAACACTCCATTTTGTGGAGGCCTCGGCTTTCTCACGAACAGGAAAGGGACGAGCATTTCTGTGGCTTGCTTTTGGAAAGTCAACAGCCGGAACTTTTTCGAATAATACGAAAAGAGCTGCTACATTATTGGGAGACTGCCACTCCTCAGCACTACAACGACGAGACAGCTACGTGAGTGATCGCTTGCTCTGCAGCCTGCGGGAGAAAAGCCAGAACGGCTGGGATGCGGCCATTGAGGGATACCGAGATAGTTGGCGTGCCAGCGAAAAGACGAGCATATCCGTGATTTCGTCTTCCAGTATGCCGCAGGCGATAAAATATTCACGACTCGGCACCAATAGAGGCAAATTGCTCGTCAATCATGGAGGACCAGGGGGGCGCGTTAATGAGATATGGCGCTACTTCGTCAACGCAGATCATGGTGATTTGTTGCTTCCAGCCCAATCGCAAATCGACAGTGATGACGATTTCGTCGTTGATACAGACACTATTCTCACGAACACGGAAACACTCCAGAGAACCTGCTTCGGCGAACCGGCGGTCATTGCCGGTTCTTCGTGGGGCGGAACGGTATCGCTGGCTTATGCCACGAAGTATCCGCACGCGGCGGCGGCTCTAGTTATTTCTTGTCCGCTGATTCCTACCGAGAAATCACTCGATTTCATGGTATCCTCGGAGGGAGGATTTTCAGGCAATTTGCGATTGCGTGAAATGTTCATTGATCCGATTCGGCATGAGCCGCATGCGACGGCCCGGCAAATCTTTTCCGCTTATCATTCCGTCTTGGACCGCGCGGCGCCAGATTCTTACGTCATTAGAGCATTCAGCGCGTTGCTATATGCGTCGTCGGGCGATTTCTCTACAGGCTTGTACGAGAGCGACATTCCAATAGACGGCATGACGCGGCGGCACGCCACTATGCTTGCATATTTCGCAATGCAGCCGCGACCATTTTTCATAGATATCGGCCAAGTTTATCGAGGCCTGCAGGAGCTAAGAAGGCAAAAGTGTTCTGTTTTCATAGTACGCTCGACCGACGACAGATCTTCGCATCCCGATGATATGCAGAAGATCATCGACCTTTCGGGTGCTAGAGCTGTGTGGGCTGTAGGCGGACACTCGTCCAAAAGTTCCAAGGCGGCGGTGGCGCGCATATTGCGTGATCTCAAAATCTGATTTCTAGATGTGCTGGTCGCGCTTATTGTTAAACCATCAAATGTGTAAGGCACCCGCGATCCTCGCCGTCACGTTCGTGACAGGCTGCGCCATATGGCCCATCGGCCAGGATCCCTACGGCATGGACCTGCGCCGCCAGGCCAACGCCGCGATCCTGGCGCTGCAGGCCTATCGTCACGACGCCGGCGCCTTCCCCGCCACGCTCGACGCGCTGGCCCCGCGCTATCTGCCCGCGCCGCCCGCCATCCCGCGCCTGGAATACGACGCATCCGACGGCTCGCTCTTCTACAAATACACACCGTCCTGGCCGCAACTGCGCCCGGTGTGGTGCCGCTCCGTCGGCAACGCGACGGACTGGAAATGCGAGGAGCATTTGTTGTAACAACCGCACCCCTGTCATCCCCGGCGAGCGCGTGGCGCGAGGGAAGGGGACCCAGGTCGTAACATCCATTCCGGTGCTGAAGTTACCACATGGGTCCCCTTCCCTCGCGGCGCGCAAGTGCGCGGCGCTCGCCGGGGATGACGGGGAGCGCTACAGTCCCTCGATCCGCTTCAGCCATTCGTCCTCGTCGATCACTTCGATGCCGAATTTTTGCGCCTCGGCGAGTTTGGAACCGGCGCCGGGTCCCGCCACCACGAGGTCGGTTTTCTTCGACACCGAGCCCGCGGTCTTCGCGCCCAGGGCTTCGGCGCGGGCCTTGGCCTCCTGGCGCGTCATCTTCTCCAACGATCCGGTGAACACCACCGTCTTGCCGGCGACGGGCGAGCCTTCGATCTTGGGAGGCGCGATATCCGTCACCGTAACTTCCTTGAGCAAGCGCTCGACGGCTTTGCGGTTGTGCGGTTCGTCGAAGAAATCCTTGATCGCTTCTGCGACGACGTCGCCGATGCCGCTGATGGCGTTCAACTCCTCCAGCGCGCCTTCGCTCTTCATCGCCGTCTCGAACGCGTCCCAGGAATGGAAATTGCGGGCGAGAAGCCGCGCATTGGTCTCGCCGACATGACGGATGCCGAGCGCGTTGATGAAGCGGTCGAGCGCGATCTTCCGCCGCGCATCGATGGCGGAGACGAGGTTCTCCACCAGCTTGCTCTCGTCGTCCTTCTTCTTGGCCTTCTTCGCCGCATCCCTGCCCCCATCCTTGCCTTCCGCGGCGCGGCGTTCGGCGCTCAATTCCTCGCGGCGCTCCTTCAGCGCGCGGTCGAGCACGCCGGGCTTCCTCGCCAGCACGAAGATGTCGGCAGGCTCCTTCAGCAAGCCTTTCTCGTGCAAGGTCTCGATATAGACGCCGCCGAAGCCTTCGATGTCGAACGCGTCGCGGCCGACGAAATGCTTCAGCCGCTCCACCGCCTGCGCCGGGCAGATGAGCCCGCCGGTGCAGCGCCGGTCGACGTCCTGCTTGCCGGTCTTCTCGTCCACCTCGCGCACGGCGTGGCTGTTACATTCGGGGCAACGCTCCGGCATATGGTAGGGCTTGGATCCGCGCGGCCGCTTCTCGGTGAGCACGCGCACCACTTGCGGGATCACATCGCCCGCGCGCTGGATCACGACGGCATCGCCTTCGCGCGCGTCCAAACGCGCGATCTCGTCCTCGTTATGCAAGGTCGCGTTCTCGACGACCACGCCGCCCACCGTCACCGGCTTCAGCCGCGCCACCGGCGTCAGCTTGCCGGTGCGCCCGACCTGGATGTCGATCTTCTCCAGCACCGTCTCGGCCTGCTCGGCCGCGAATTTGTGCGCGATCGCCCAGCGCGGCGAGCGCGAGACGAAGCCGAGCCGCTCCTGCAGCTTGAGGTCGTCCACCTTGTAGACGACGCCGTCGATGTCGTAGCCGAGCTTGGCGCGCTTGGCCTCGATGTCGCGATAGAACTTCAGCAACGCCTCCGTCGTCTCGCAGCGGCGGATCAGTGGATTGACCTTGAAGCCGAACTTTTCGAACGCCGCCAGCATGCCGTGTTGCGTGTCCGCCGGCAGCTTGCTCACCGCGCCCCAGGTGTAAGCGAAGAATTTCAGGTCGCGCGACGCGGTGATCGACGGATCGAGCTGGCGCACCGAGCCCGCCGCGGAATTGCGCGGATTGGCATAGGTCGGCCTGCCCTCTTTCTCCTGGCGCCTGTTGAGCGCGGCGAAATTGGCGTGGGTCATGTAGACTTCGCCGCGCACTTCCAGCACCTCGGGCGCTTTGCCGTGGAGGCGTAGCGGGATGTCCTTGACGGTGCGCAGATTGGCGGTGATGTCCTCGCCCTCCGCGCCGTCGCCGCGTGTCGCGCCCTGCACGAACACGCCATGCTCGTAGCGCAGCGAGGCCGACAGCCCGTCGATCTTGGGCTCGGCTACGAAAGCGAGCTCATGCTCTTCCTTCCAGCCCAGGAAGCGGCGGATGCGCGCCACGAACTCGACCACATCTTCATCGCTGAAGGCATTGTCCAGCGACAGCATCGGCGCCGCATGACGCACCTTGGCGAATTTCTCGCTGACCACGGCGCCGACACGATGCGACGGACTGTCCGCCCGCACCAGCTTTGGAAACCGCGCCTCGATGGCGAGATTGCGCTTGCGCAGCGCGTCGTAAGCCGCATCGGAGATGGCCGGTGCATCGTCGAGATAATAGGCGCGGTCATGCTCCGCCATCTCGCGGGCGAGCCGTTCGAGCTCCTTGGCGGCTTCGGTGGCGGTGAGTTTCTCGACGGATTTTGCGGTCATGGACGCATTGTCCGGCGGCCAATCCACCGTGTCATGGCCCGCGACTGCGGGCCACCCAGGTCAGGCAGATTCCGCTGATGACGGATCGTGTTTTTTTCCTCTGCGTCTCTGCGGCTCCGCGTGCCAAAAAATGGATTCACGCAGAGCCGCAGAGACGCAGAGGCTCGGTGGTGAAACGCGTGATGCCGGTCAATCCCACCTGGGCGGCGGCGCCCGCGCGCGTTGCGCGCAATTGGACGATTGGCATGCCAAGCACGCCGGGCGGGCCATGACACGAAAGATCGTAGGTTCATGCCCGTTTCCGTAGTTTTTTCGGCGCGGCCTCCGCTTCCGCGAGCAACCTGCGGGCCGCGGCGCGGGCTTCGTCCGTCACCGCCGCGCCCGACAACATCCGCGCGATCTCCTCGCTGCGCTCTTCGGCGGTCAGCATCGCCACCTTGGTGCGGTCGCCCAGCCGCGTAATGCGAAAATGGCGTTCGGCGCGCGCCGCCACCTGCGGGGAATGCGTGACCAACAAAACCTGCGTCGTCTTGGCGACTCGCTGCAGGCGTTCGCCCACGGCATCGGCGACGGCGCCGCCCACGCCGCGGTCCACTTCGTCGAACACCAGCACGGCCGGCGGCGCGGTGTCGGCGAGCGCGACCTTGATGGCGAGTGAAAAGCGCGCGAGCTCGCCGCCCGACGCGATCCTGGTCAGCGGCCCGAAGGGCGCGTTCTCGATGGTCGCGACCTCGAAGGCGACGCGTTCCAAACCGTGCGCGCTTTCCTCGCTCGGCTCCAGCGCCGAGCGGAACTTGGCGTGGCCGAGTTTCAGCGGCAGCAGCTCGCTCGCCACCGTGCCGTCGAGCTTGCGCGCGGCCGCCTTGCGCGCGGCGGAGAGTTTGCGCGCCACCGCGAGATAGGCGTCCTGCGCCTTCGCCACCCCGGCTTCGGCCTCTTTCATCTTGCCGCCGCCGCCGGAAATCGCCTCCTGCTTGGCCTGGAATTCGGCCAGCACGCGCGGCAGCTCGTCCGGCTGCACCGCATATTTCCGCGCGATGGCGCGCAGGGTGAACAGCCGCTCCTCCTTGCGCTCCAACTCGCCCGGGTCGGCGTCGAGCCGCGCGGCCAAAGCTTCCAATTCGCGGCGTGCTTCCTCCGTCGACGCGAAGGCCTGCTCCAGCGCAGCCTCGGCGGAAGCCGCGGCCTGGCGCGCCTCTTCCTTCATGCGGCCGAGGCGTTTCAAAGCGGATGCCAAGGTCGCCTCCGCGCCGCGCTCCCCGCCCAGGGCTTCGACCGCGACGGAGATGTCCTCGGCGATGCGCGTGGCGTTCATCAACAACGCGCGTTCGGACGCCAGCTTCGCCTCCTCGCCCGCTTCCGGCGCGAGATCGGACAACTCCTTGACGGCATGGCGGATGAAATCGGCATCGGCCGCGGCGCTGGCCGCGTCGCGCTTCAACGCCGCCAACACGTCGCGCGCCGCGGCGAGGGCGGCGAAGCGTTCGGCGGTCTCATCCGCTAGGTCCTCATGCCCGCCGAAGGCATCGAGCACGCGGCGATGGGTGGCGGGGTCGAACAGCCCGCGATCGTCCTGCTGGCCATGGATCTCGACCAGGACCGCGCCCAGGTCGCGCAACAGGCCCACGCCCACCGCCTCGTCATTGACGAAGGCGCGGGTGCGGCCGTCGGCGGACAGGACACGGCGCAGGATGGTCTCGCCCTCGGCCGGGATGCCGTTCTCGGCGATGGCGACCCGCGCCGTATGTTTGGGGGGAAGCTCGAAGATGGCGACGGCGGAACCTTGCGCCGCGCCCGCCCGAACGCTGGAGCGCCCGCCGGCCCGCGCGCCCGCGGCCAGGCCCAGCGCGTCCAGCAGGATGGATTTGCCCGCGCCGGTCTCGCCGGTGAGCACGTTCAGGCCGCCCGCGAAATCAAGCGAGACATCCTCGATCAGCACGAGATCGCGAATCTTCAGCGTGGCCAGCATGGCCCCACTTTATAGCTGGAACTGCCTCGCAAGCCACGAGCTCTTGTCGACCTCGGGCTTCATATCGTGG
The DNA here is from genome assembly GCA_036491175.1 of Rhizomicrobium sp. Classification (GTDB taxonomy): domain Bacteria; phylum Pseudomonadota; class Alphaproteobacteria; order Micropepsales; family Micropepsaceae; genus Rhizomicrobium. The sequence goes on along the minus strand of DASXCJ010000017.1, from coordinate 20,515 downwards.
GACACGAGCAGGGTGTAGGCGTCCTGGTACCAGGGGCTGCCGGGGTAGTTCGCGCCCAGCACCGCCGCCGCCGTTTTGGCCTCGTTGTAGAGGCCCATGGCGTAATAGGCCTCGGTCAGCCGCTCCAGCGCTTCCTGGATCTGCGAGGTCTTCTGGTAGTTCTCCACCACGCCGCGGAAGCGGTTGATGGCGCCGATATAATCGCGCTTGAAGAGGTAGTAGCGGCCGACCTCCATCTCCTTGCCGGCGAGATGGTCGTAGGTCAGGTCGATCTTGAGCCGCGCGTCGCGGGCATATTCGCTTTCGGGGAAACGCTGCACCACGTCCTGCAGGGCGGTGAGCGCGGCTTCGGTGTTGGACTGGTCGCGGCCGATGTCCACGATCTGCTCATATTGCGCCATCGCCTTCAGATAGAAGGCATAGGCGACTTCGCGGCTGCCGGGATGCAGCGAGATGTACTGGTCCGACGTCGAGATCGCGTCCGCGTAGGAATTGCCCTCGTAGTAGCAATAGGCGGCCATCAGCATCGCGCGGCGCGCCCAGATCGAATAGGGATGCTGGCGCTCCACCTCGTCGAACTGCTTGGCGGCGCGGACATAGTTCTGATCGTCGAGCAGGCGCCAGGCGTCGTTGTAGATCTGGTCGACCGGACGCTCGACATATTGGGGGTCCTTGTCGTCGGTGGTGGAGTCGTCGCCGCAGGCGCCCAGCGACAGCGCCATCGCCGAAGCGAGCGCCAGGACCACCGCGCGGACAGGCGCCAAGTGCTTGAAAGACATTAACTCTCCCGGAGGGACGTGAAGCCGGGGGTCTTATGCCAGAGGGGGCCATGGCCGGTCCAGAGGCCAACGATCTCCCCCCTGCGGGGAGGTCGAAAAAGCGAAGCTTTTTCGGGTGGGGGTTCTCGCCGCGCCCCCCACCCGACAAAATCGCTCCGCTGCGCTCCTGCGATTTTGTCGACCTCCCCGCAAGGGGGAGGTCGATTTTCAGACCATCCGATAGTTACTTTCATCCGCGAAAAGCGCCCGCAGCAGGGCGTTGTTGAGGGCGTGGCCGGAGCGGCGGCCCTCGAAACGGCCGATCAGCGGCGCGCCGGCCAGCGCCATGTCGCCGATGGCGTCGAGGATCTTGTGCCTTACAAATTCGTCAGGGAAGCGCTGGAGTTCGGGATTGCGCAGGCCCTCGCCCTCCAGGGCCAACGTGTTCTCCAGCGAAGCGCCCTTGCCCAGCCCCATCTTGTTCAGCGCATCCAGCTCATGGATGAAGCCGAAAGTCCGCGCCGGCGCGATGTCGCGGCGGAACGCCTCGCGCGAGAACACCCACTCCATCCGCTGCGTGCCGATGACCGGCGTCGGGAACACGATCTCGAAATCGAAACTGTAGCCCTCGCCCGGCGCCAGCGCCGCGCTCGCCTCCTTGTGCCGGACCTCGACACGCTTCAGCACCTCGATCGCGCGCCCCGCGCCCTCTTGCTCGCGCACCCCCGCCTCTTCGATCAGCGCCAGGTAGGACGCCGCATCGCCATCGAGGATCGGCGGCTCCGGTCCATCGAGCGTGACGATCATGTCGTCCACCTCCGCCCCAGCCAGCGCCGCCATCAAATGCTCGATGACGCCGATGCTGGTCCCACCTTCTGCGATCACCGTGCCCAGCCGCGTCTCGCCCACCCGGTCATACAGCGCCGGCACATCCTTGCCCTCGCGCCGGAACACGATGCCCGTGCCGGCAGGCGCGGGCGCGAGCACCATGTTCACCGTCCCGCCCGCATGAAGCGCGGTGCCGGAGGTGGTGATGGATTTGGCGAGAGTGCGGCGGGTCATGGTCCGGAACCTAGGCTTTTCGCACGCATGTTCGCAACGATTTCGCCGCGAGACATTGACTTTGGGAGGGGTTTACATATATCTTCCGACGCACCGGAAGGATTATAGCATGACAATGTCGCCCGATCTCGAAATGCTCACGCCGCCTGAAGCCGCCGCCGTTGCGGGCGTGGAGGTGCGCGACATCAACCGCATGATCGACGAACATGTGCTTCCGGAGTCGCTTTACAGCAATGCCGCCAACCGGCGCGTCAAGGCCGGCGCCTGCGCACTCGTTCGATTCTATTACGATTCCGCGAATGTCCTGACCGCAAGCGAGCGCAGACATGTCATCAATCACGTCGTTGAGGAAGCGCGCCATAAACGCGCTGTTTGGACGATCAAGCATTGGCGCGATGCGAAACCGCACTGGACCGTGACCCGCCCCTACGTCACGCTCAACTTCGACCGCTTCATCGATCAAACGATCGCGGGACACGACAAGCTGTCCAAGGCGCGGCAGATCGTGGTGGAGGACCCGGCCATCCTGAGCGGAACGCCCGTCATCAAGGGAACGCGAGTCCCGGTTTATGATGTCGCTGCGTCAGCGGAAAAAGGCGCGTCACTCGCCGAAATTCGGGAGGACTATCCAAGCCTGGACAATGACAGGATCGAGCTTGCAATTCTTTACGCCAAGGCCACGCCGCAAAGGGGGCGCCCAAAAGCGGGCCTTCTGAACAAGGGTAAACTGATTTCCCGGAAGATCGTGCCGCGCCGGCGTGCATGAAGTTCCTGGTCGATGAATGTCTCAGTTCCATTCTGGCGGCTCTCGCTCGCGAGCGGGGATATCCTGAAAGCTCGCATGTCGTTTGGCAGGGCCTTGGCGGCATTCAGGATTGGAATCTCGTTCCTTCTATCTTGGATGGCGATTGGACGTTCGTGACAAGGAATGCGTATGACTTCCGTGGCGACGCCGACGCGCCGGGCAGCGGCGGGCACTATCGGAATGTGTCTGTTCATGCCGGGCTGATCTGCCTGAATGGCGAGAGGATGGATCGCGAGATGCAGATCGAGCGCTTCTCCGCGGTTCTGGATGCAGTCGAAAAGGACAGCGATCTCGTCAACATCGGCGTGGAAGCAACCATGCGTGGCCCGGATGAAATCCTGATCGAGCGTTACGACCTTCCGGCTACATGATCGGCGGCATCACGCCGCCTCGCGCACGCGCTTTACCTTGATCGCGCGCTCGTGCTTGCGCGCCTGCGCCAGGTCATAATCCATCTGCAGACCGAGCCACACCTGCGCCCCGCCCCCGAACGCCTTGTCGAGCCGGATCGCCATCTCCGGCGAGATGCCGCTCTTGCCGTTCAGGAGATTGTTGAGCGCCTGGCGCGTCACGCCCAAGACCTTCGCGCCTTCGGTCACCGTCAGGTTCAACGGCTCCAGACAATCGTGCCGGACAGACAGGCCGGGATGGGGTGGGTTCTTCATGGGCATGGCATACGCACTCCTAGTGATAATCCAGACAATCGACATCCGTCGCGTCCGTGTTCACGAACCGAAAGACGATCCGCCAATTGGCGCGCACCATCACACTCCAGAAGCCGGCGTAATCACCCTTCAGCGGATGCAGCCGCCAGCCAGGCATATCCATCTCTTGCGGTTCGCCGCACGGTCCAGACGCGCCAGGATGCGGGCGATGATGTCCGCATGTTGCGGGTTCAAGCCGCGCCGGTCGTCGTCCTCGAAGAACCGTTTCAATCCGCGATGACGGAACCGGAGGATCATGGACCGAATGTAAAGTGACAAGTGCCGCTTGTCAACGGAAATCGGGTTTGGCGCCGAGCGGAAAAACTCCAATTCATTTGCCTTTGTACAAATGTCCCCACGCGATCTGCACCGTATCGAGGTCATCCATCAGCGATTCCGCGACGACAAGGACGGCGGGCGCATTCTCGTCGCCGTCGCGCTCCATTCCCATGGCGATCAATTGCAGGACGTCGGCGAAGCTTCTTGAGCGCGCGAGTGGGTGCTGCATGGCCTCGGCCAGATCGGTCACCGAATAATGAGGTTTGCGGCGACGAGTTTGTTTCGGAGCCATCGGTCGTCTCAAAAGTTATTAAAATTGACAGTACTTATCATATCAGTAAACTTGGCGAGAACAAGGATTTTCTCGGATTCTGGCGAAAATCCTCGGTCCGGGTTACACAGAGCGGATGATCTCATCCGCCCAGTGTCGCGCCGCGCGCGCAATGCTCGACTGGTCCCAACAGGACCTGGCCGACAATGCGCGGCTCAGCGTCGTCACCATCCATCAATTCGAACGCGGCGCCACGCAACCGCATCGCGCGACGATGGATGTCATCGTGCGGACTTTCGAAGCGGCCGGTATCGAATTCATTGATGGCGATGCGCCGGGCGTGAAACTGCGCAAACGCGTGACGGCACCATCGGGGCGGAAAAAGAAATAACTTGCGGATATGCCTGAACAGGCATATATGGGATGACGGCATGGCGACAAGGGTTGGCAGTTCCGATTCCAAGCCGGTGCTAGGAAGCAGTCTGGACGATCTGAAGACTTTTCCCAGGGATGTGCAGCGCCGGGTCGGTGGCGCGCTCTGAGATGCACAGATCGGTCGCAAGGCACCGTTTGCCAAGCCTTTGAGGGGATTCGGTGGCGCAAGCGTGTTGGAAATCGTGGACGACTATGACGGCGACACCTATCGGGCCATCTACACCGTTCGCTTTGCGCAAGTAGTGTATGTACTGCACGCGTTTCAGAAGAAATCGAAGCACGGGATCGCGACGCCTAAGGCCGAGATTGACATGATCGAACGGCGACTCAGGCGCGCGAAAGAGGATTACGAGCTATGGCAAAGAAACCGAAAACTGACGTGATGGCGGGCAGCGGAAACGTCTTTGCCGATCTGGGCTTCGCGGAGCCGGAAGAGGAGTTGGCGAAGGCGGAATTGGCAAGCCATATCCGCCATATCGTGAAGCTGCGCCGTCTGACACAGGTGGCAGCCGCCGCAGCCATGGGAGTCGATCAGCCGAAAGTCTCAGCGCTTCTCAATGGCCGGCTCGCGAATTTCTCCAGCGAAAGGCTGATGCGGCTATTGACGGCTTTGGGGCAGGATGTCGACATCGTTCTACGCGACACGCCCCGCAGCCGCCGGCGTGGGCGCGTGCGGGTTGTCAGCGAGACACGCGCGGCTGGTTGAATCGCGGAAAAGAAAAAAGGGCGGCGCACATTGCACCGCCCTTTCCTACTCTATGCAGCAAACCTCAATTCGACTGCCGGCGCAGGAAGGCCGGGATCTCGAACTGGTCGTCCTTGCGGGTTTCCGGGAAGAGGTCGGATTCGACGCTGGGCTTGAGGGGCTGGGCGGCGGCGCGCGGGGCGGCTTGGCGCTGGACCGCCGGCTCGAGGCGTTGCGGTTCGGGCTTGGCTTCCTTGCGCGGGCCGAAGATGCCGAAGCGGCGCTTGGCGGGCTGCTCGGGTTCCGGCGCCATCGGGCGGTGCATCGGCGCCACCATCGCCTTGTCGCGCAGCGAGAGCGGCATGGGCGGGATGTCGTCCTCGCCGATCACGTCGTGGTGGCCGATGATCTCGTCCTCGTCCACCATGACGGACGCGGCCTGCATCGGCCGGTTCTCGATGCGATCCGGAGCCGGACGCGCGTCCATCTCTTGCCTGATAGTCTCCATCTGCGCGCGCACCGGATTGGCCGCAAGCGGCGCGGATCCCGGGGCTTGGTGGTTGGCCTGCACCGTCGCCGCCGGGCGTGGCTCGGGTGTGCGCGTCATGGCGGGCGCGGCGGTCGTCGTCTTCATCCGGTCGCGCAGGTTCTGGACATTGGGAGGAAGCTTGGCCATCGCCTCGCCCTCGATGCCCGTGGCGACGACCGACACGCGCAGGCGGCCTTCCATGTTCTCCAGGATCGTGCCGCCGAAGATGATGTTGGCGTCGGGATCGACCTCGGCGCGGATGCGGTTCGCGGCCTGGTCGACCTCGAACAGCATCATGTCCGGCCCGCCGGTGATGTTGATCAGCACGCCGCGCGCGCCCTTCATCGACACGTCGTCGAGCAGCGGATTGGAGATGGCGGCTTCCGCGGCCTTGAGCGCGCGGTCCTCGCCTTCGCTCTCGCCGGTGCCCATCATCGCCTTGCCCATCTCGCTCATCACCGTCTTGATGTCGGCGAAGTCGAGATTGATCAGGCCCGGCATCACGATCAGGTCGGTGACGCCGCGCACGCCCGAATGCAGCACGTCGTCGGCCATCGCGAAGGCCTGGGCGAAGGTGGTGCGGTCGTTGGCGATGCGGAACAGGTTCTGGTTGGGGATGATGATCAGCGTGTCGACATACGCCTGCAATTCCTCGATGCCGCGTTCGGCCAGCCGCATGCGCTTCTCGCCCTCGAAGGCGAAAGGCTTGGTGACGACGCCGACGGTGAGCACGCCCTGCTCGCGCACCGCGCGGGCGATGACGGGCGCGGCGCCCGTGCCGGTGCCGCCGCCCATGCCGGCGGTGATGAACACCATGTGCGACCCGGCGAGATGTTCGAGGATCTCGTCGAGAGATTCCTCCGCTCCCGCGCGGCCGACTTCGGGGCGGGCGCCTGCGCCGAGCCCTTCGGTCAGCTTGACGCCGATCTGGATGCGGTGCTCGGCCTTGGATTGGGCCAGCGCCTGCGCGTCGGTGTTGGCGACGACGAAGTCCACGCCTTCCAGCTTGGACGAGATCATGTTGTTGACGGCGTTGCCGCCGGCCCCGCCGACACCGAGAACGGTGATCCGCGGCCGCAATTCCCGGGTCTCCGGGGCTCCGATCTTGATGGTCATTGGTCTTTCTCCGTCATTGCCAACTTGCTGCCCTACACATCCCAAAGTTTTTCTTTTTTTGCTTCGCGGCCACGCGAATCAGATTCAGCTAGTGAATCACCCGAAGAGTCCGCCTGCCAGTCGTTTGAAGAATCCGCCCTGCCTGGCCTGCACGGGTGGCTCGTAATCGGGGTTGAGCATCTCCGGCGGCATGGTCGCCCCCGCCATGAGAAGGCCGAGCGCGGTGGCATAGCCGGGACCGGCCGCCACGGCGGGAAGCCCCGCGAATGTCTGCGGCCGGCCGATGCGAACCTGCTTGTTGAGGGTGCGCTGGGCCAGTTCGCGGGTGCCGGCGAGCTGGCAGGCTCCCCCCGTGAGCACCGCGCGGCGGCCGGCGGCCACGTCGAAGCCGCTGGCCCTGAGCCGCGCCTGCACTTCGCCGAAGATCTCCTCCAGCCGGGGCTGGATGATGCGGGTGAGCATGGAGCGCGGCACGCGGACGCTCGATCCGTCGCCGTCCTCGCCCATCTGCGGCACGGCCACCACGTCGGTGCCGGTTTCGATATCGCCCAGCGCCGCGCCATAGAGCGCCTTGATGCGCTCGGCGGCGGAGATCGGCGCCGCCAGCATGCGGGCCAGGTCGGACGTCACGTTCGCGCCGCCCATCGGCACGGCGTCGGCATGGACCATCTCGCCTTCCATGAACACGGCGATGGAGGTGACGCCGCCGCCCATGTCGATGACGGTGGCGCCGAGCTGTTTCTCATCCTCGGTGAGGGTGGAAAGCCCCGACGCATAGGCCGAGAACAGAGTGCCCGCGACCTGGAGATGGCCGCGCTCGACCGCGAGGCGCAGGTTCGCCAGCGGAGACGGCTTCACCGCCACCGCATGCATGGAGACTCCGATGCGCTGGCAGAACATGCCGGACGGGTTGCGCACGCCGCGCGCTTCGTCGACCACATAAGAGGTCGGCGCGGCCTGGATGACCTCATAGCCGTCGAGCCTGCACTTGGCCCGGCCCTCGGCCAGAAGCGTCGACAGATGCGCGTCCGACACCAGCGCGCCGTCGAGCGCCATGCCGACGCGGGCGTTCACGCTCATCGGCGCACCGCAAGCCACCGAGATCAGCACGTTCTGGATGCGGGCATCGGCCATGTTTTCGGCGGCGTCCACCGCCTCGCGGATGGATTCCTCCGCCGCCTCGATCCCCGACACAGTCCCGGCCTTGATGCCCTGGCTCTCGCGCAATGCGGTGCCGATGACTTTCAAGGCGCCGGTCTCGGCCTTGCCGATGAGGCACACCGTCTTGCTCGATCCGATGTCGAGGACCGCGATCAGGCCCGACCGCGATACGGCCGGTTCGGCGGTTGCCGTGCGCATTTTGGTGATCTCGCCCATTTAGGTCGCATTCCCCCGTGGCATGGTCTGTTGGCTTCCGTCGTGGCGGCGGACGAAATAATTGTCGGGCTCGCGCAGGTCGATCTCCTCGACGTCGCGCTCGAGCACGCCCGTGTCGATGAGCAGATGCTCGAGCTCGTCGAGCTGCGCCTGCCAGCCCTCTTCCGGCAATTGCACGACGACCTGGTCGTCGAGGATCAAGTCCCAGCGGCGATCGCCCATGCGCCGCATCGCCCAGACCCGCGCATGCACCGCGCGATGGATGGCGATGGCGGCGATCAGTTCCTGTCCGCCCGCGGGAGCCTCGCCCATGAAGCGCGGCAGCTTGCGGAATTCCAGGCCATTGGTGCGCGCGATGACATGGCCGTCGCGGTCGATGACGAAGAGCGAATCCGCCGTGCGCCACAGCGCGAAGGGATGCTTCTCCGTCAGCGTGACGGCCAACGCGTCGGGATAGCGGCGGCGCACCGACGCGGTCGCCACCCAGGGCAGGCGCGCGAGGCGGGCCTGCGCGGCATGGATGTCGTAGGACAGCGTCGTCTGGTCTTTGCCGATGTTGAGCACCGCCAGGATCGTATCCTTCGAGGTGCGGCGGTTGCCGGCGATGTCGAGATTGGCGATGCCGAAGCCGGCATCGGCGACCACCGCGTCGACCCCGTCATCCAAGCTCTTGACTGCGCGCCCCACCGCGCCGCCGACGAACAGCGCCGCGATGGCGGTGAAGCCGAGCAGGCCCACCGTCAGGAACAGCATCGGGCGCCCGGCCTTCAGTCTGGCCACGGCCGCGCCCTTCATGCGCGCGACGAAACCGTCATCGGCCTTCTTGCTTCTGCCGAGCACGATGCCGCGATGGCGCGGCGCGCCCTTGCCGCGCGGTACGGGCTTGGCCGCGGTGCGGGTGCGGGCTTTCCGCGGGCTCACCGATCGCATGAGGCGTCCTCCACGATCCAGCGGCACAGCGCGCCATAGGAGAAGCCGGCATGCGCGGCCTGTTCCGGCACCAGAGAGGTCGGTGTCATGCCCGGCTGGGTGTTGGTTTCGAGCAGCACCAGGCGGTGCTTGCCTGCCGTGTCGTCGTAACGGAAATCGGTGCGCGACACGCCGCGGCAACCCAGCGCCGCATGCGCGCGCTCGGCATAGTCCATCGCTTCGCGGGCGACCGCGGCCGAAACCTTCGCCGGCAGCGTATGCAGCGAACCGCCTTCGGAATATTTGGCCTCGAAATCGTAGAATTCGAGGTTGGTGGTGATCTCCGTCACCGCCAGCGCCTTGTTGTTCATCACCGCGACGGTGAGCTCGCGCCCCGGCACGAATTCCTCGACCATCATGGCGCTGGAGAGATTCCAGGTCTCGCTGCCCAACGCCTCCGGCGGGCGGTTGTCGCCCTTCCTGATGATGAACACGCCGACGGACGAGCCTTCGTTGACGGGCTTCACCACATAAGGCGGTTCCATCAGATGCCGCGCCGCCGCTTCGCGCCGGTCGACGACGATGGAGTTCACGACGGGCAAACCCGCCGCGCGATAGATATCCTTGGTGCGCTGCTTGTGCATCGCGAGCGCCGAGGCCATGACGCCGGAATGGCTGTAGGGAATCTTGAGCAGTTCGAGCAGGCCCTGCACGCAGCCATCCTCGCCCCAACGGCCATGCAGCGCGTTGAACACCGCATCCGGCCCGGCGTCGCGCAGCATGGACGACAGGTCGCCGTCGGCGGGATCGATCTCGACCACGTCGAAGCCTTCGCCGCGCAGCGCCTTGGCGCAGCCCGCGCCGGAGGACAGCGAGACCTCGCGCTCCGCGGACAGCCCGCCCAACAGCACCGCCACTCTCTTATATGCGGTCACGGCACACCCACCCGCTTGATCTCCCATTCGAGCGCCATGCCCGATTTGTCCTTCACCCGCGTACGCACGTCCTCGCCCAGGCCTTCGATGTCGGCGGCGGTGGCGTCGCCGGTATTGATCAGGAAATTGCAATGCAGCTCGGAGACCTGCGCCCCGCCGCGCTTCAATCCACGGCAGCCCGCCGCGTCGATGAGCTGCCAGGCCTTGTGGCCCGGCGGGTTCTTGAAGGTCGAGCCGCCGGTCTTGGAGCGCACCGGCTGCGTCATTTCCCGCTGCTCGACCAGCGCGTTCATCCGCGCCTTCACCGCTTCGGCGCTGTCGGGTGAGCCTTCCAGAACCGCCTCGACGAAGATCAAATCTTCGGCCGCGCCCGATTTGCGATAGACGAAGCCCATGTCGTCCGGCATCAGCGTAACCTTCGTGCCGTCGCCGGCGACGGCGGTCGCTTCGACGAACACGTCCTTGATCTCGCGGCCATAGCAGCCGGCATTCATGCGCAGCGCGCCACCGATCGTGCCCGGGATGCCGCGCAGGAATTCCAGGCCCGCGATGCCAGCATCGGCAGCGACCCGCGCCACGGCCGCATCGAGCGCCGCCGCGCCCACGCGGATGCGCGCGCCTTCGACGCTCGCTCTGCCGAACGCGCCCGGCAGTCGCACCACCACGCCGGGAATGCCGCCGTCGCGCACCAGCAAATTCGAGCCGACGCCGATCACGCTGACGCGCGTATCGGCATTCCTGGCCGCGAGGAACGTCGCCAGATCGTCCGCATCCGCCGGACGGAACAGCACTTCCGCCGGGCCGCCGGCGCGGAACCAGACGAGGTCCTTCAGGGCCGCGCCCATCGTATATGTGCCGCGCACGGGCGGGAGGGCGTCGCAGGGCCGCGTCATCATCACGTCCCCTCCACTTCCCGAGGCACCGCCTTCAGCGCCGCTTCGAGCCCATGCGCCCAGGCGGTGATCGAGCCCGCGCCCAGCATCACCACCGCGCCGCCGGACTTGGCGTGCTCGGCGATCAGCGCGGTGAGATCGTCCTGCCCGTCGATGACATGGACGTTGCGATGGCCATGCGCGCGCAGGGCTTCCGCGTAAGTGTCGCGGTTGAAGCCTTCGAGCGGCGGCTCGCCCGCCGGATAGACCGGCGCGATGATCGCGACGTCGGCGTCGTTCAGGCATTTGGAGAACTGCTCGAACGTGTCGCGAAGACGGGTGTAGCGATGCGGCTGCACCACGGCGACGATGGGACCGCCATAGGCCTGGCGCGCGGCCTTGAGCGCGGCGGCGATCTTGAACGGGTTGTGCGCGTAGTCGTCGATGATCGCCGCGCCATTCCATTCCCCGACGCGGGTGAAGCGGCGGTTGACGCCGCCGAAACGGTCCAGCGCCGCGCGGATCGTGTCGGCGCCGATGCCGAGCTCGCGCGCCACCGCGATGGCGGCCAGCGAGTTCTGCACATTGTGCTCGCCCGGCATGGGCAGGCGCATGTTCTCGATCCGGGTTTCCTTGCCCTCCCGGCGATTGACGATCACCACGTCGAAATGCGACGCGCCCTCCGAGAAGCGCACATTGGTCGCGCGCACGTCGGCCTGGGGGCTGAAGCCGTAAGTGATCAGCCGGCGATCCTCGATGCGCCCGACCATGGCCTGCACTTCGGGATGATCCAGGCATAAGACCGCGAAACCGTAGAACGGGATGTTCTCGACGAAGCGCTGGAACGCATCGCGCATCCTGTCGAAGGTGCCGTAGAAATCGAGATGGTCGGGATCGGCATTGGTGACCACGGCCACCGTCGCGGGCAGGCGCAGGAAGGTGCCGTCGCTCTCGTCGGCCTCCACCACCACCCACTCGCCGTCGCCCAGCCGCGCATTGGTGCCGTAGGCGTTGATGATGCCGCCATTGACCACCGTGGGATCGAGATCGCCCGCATCGAGCAGCGCGGCCACCAGGGTCGTCGTCGTCGTCTTGCCGTTGGTGCCGGCGATGGCGATGCAGTTCTTCAGCCGCATGATCTCCGCCAGCATCTCCGCGCGCTTGACCATGGGGATGCCGCGCAACCTTGCGGTGTCGAACTCGACATTGCCGGGCTTGACGGCGGAGGAATAGACGACCGCATGCGCATCGCCCAGATTGTCCGGCGAATGGCCGATGACGATCTCGATGCCGGCCTTCTTGAGGCGCTTGACGTTGGCGTTCTCCGACAGGTCGGAGCCGCGCACCTTGTAGCCGAGATTGTGCATGATCTCGGCGATGCCGCTCATGCCGATGCCGCCGATGCCGATGAAATGGATGGTGCCGATGTCGAGCGGCACGCGTGTCTGGGATTGGCTTTTCACTCCGCCCTCCCGTTTCTTTTGTGGCCGATCTTCTCGACGAGGTCGGCGAAGCGCGCGGCGGCATCGGGCTTGCCGAGATCGTGCGCGGCCTTGGCCTTTTGCGCCAGCGCTTGCGGATCGGCGAAGGCTTCCTGGATGCGCTGCGCCAGATAGTCCGGCGTCAGTGCCGGTTGCGGGATCATCCAGCCCGCGCCCGCTTCCACCAGCACGGCGGCGTTGGAGGTCTGGTGATCGTCCGTCGCGAAGGGATAGGGGATGAGGATCGACGGACGGCCGATCACGGCCAGCTCGCTCACCGTCGACACGCCGCTGCGGCAGATCACGAGATGCGCGCGCGCCATGCGCTGCGGCATGTCGGCGAAGAAGCTCGCCAGTTCCGCCTTCACGCCGGCATAAGCGGCGCGGACCATCTCGATATCCTCGGGCCGGCATTGCTGGACGATGCTGAGCCGCGCCTTCAGCGCTTCCGGCAGTTTGGCGATGGCCGCCGGCACCGTCTCGCTCAAGGCGCGCGCGCCCTGGCTGCCGCCGAAGACCAGCAGATTGAGCGGACCGTCCGCCGTCGGCACGTCGTACGGCGCATCCTTCATCGCCACCGCTTCGGGGCGCACGGGATTGCCGGTATAGACGACCTTGTCCATGTCCTTCGGCGCGTGACGCTTGAGCGGCAAGCCGCCCGCGATGGCGTCCACCTGGTCGGCGACCAGGCGGTTGGCGCGGCCGAGCACGGAGTCCGGCGCGAGGATCGCCGTCGGCAATCCGCTGAACACGGCCGCCAGCATCGCCGGCAGGCTGGGATAGCCGCCGAAGCCGACGACCGCGACGGGCTTGATGCGCCGAAGCTTGCCGATGGCGACGAAGATGCCGGCGAGGATCTTGATCGGCCCGGTGATCAGCGACGCGCCGCCGGAGATGGTGGCCGACGGCACGATCTCGATATCCGCGCCTGGAAAATATGTCGGGTACTGCGTGCCGCGCGCATCCGTCATCACCACGATCCTGTGGCCGCGGCGCGTCAGCTCCGCCGCCAGCGCCTGTGCCGGAAACAGATGGCCGCCCGTGCCGCCCGCGGAGAGAACGATGGTGCTCATGCCGGCTGCGCTTTCAGGAACCCGAACAGCTCGACGTCGCGCTCGGCCGCTTTCGGCCGCTGGCGCGTGACGGAGAGCGCGAAGCCCATGGTCAGCGCCACCGCGAAGAGCGAGGAGCCGCCGTAAGAGATGAAGGGAAGCGTCATGCCCTTGGCGGGCAGCAACGTCGTCGCCACGCCCATGTTGATGAAGGCCTGCAGCGCCACCAGTATGCCAAGCGACGCGCCCGCCAGCCGCGCGAACGGATCGCGCAGCCGCGACGAACGCAAGAGCAGCCGCACCGAGAGCACCGCGAACAGCACCGCGATGAGGCTGCACATCCACAGCCCGAACTCCTCGCCCGCCACCGCGAAGATGAAGTCGGAATGCGCGTCGGGCAGGCGGTATTTCACGGTGCCCGCACCGGGACCGACGCCCTTCCAGCCGCCATGCATGAAGGCCTTGATCGCGAGCTTGATCTGGTAGCCGTCGTCGAGCCAGTAGGCGACGATGCGGTCGTGGAAATGCTTCACCAGGAAGAAGCCCGCCGTGGCCAACGCGGCGCCTCCGGCGGCCAACCCGCTCATCCACGCATAGGACGCGCCGTCGAAGAACAGCATCGTGCCCCACAGCGCGAGCAGCAGCGCCGTCTGCCCGTCATCGGGCTGCAGGACGAGCATGACCAGCGCCGGCAAGAGCATCACGAAAGTGACGATCTCCTTGCGCACCAGAAGCCGCGATTTCTCCGCGAACACCGCCGAGGCGAGGATGGCGAAAGAGGGCTTGAGGAATTCCGACGGCTGCAGGCTTAGGAAGCCCAGATCGATCTCGCGTTTCGCGCCCAGTATCTCCTTACCGAAAACGAGCACGAACGCACAGCCGAGCAGCGCCAGCACGAACAGGACTGCCGAACCGAGCTTGATCGCGCGCGGCGTGAGCTGCGATGCGACCAGCATGATCCCCGCCGCGATGCCGGCGAAGACGATCTGCTTGATGGCATAGCGGAAGTCGCCGCCGGTGTGCGGGCCGCCGCTGGCCGCGGGGCTCGCGGCGAAAGCGAGGATGAGGCCCACGGCGATGAGGGCGAGCGTGGTGAAGAGGACGACGCGGTCGATCGTCCACCACCAATCGGCGAAACCGCCCTTGCGCGCGCGCGACAGGCTCATGACGCCTGCCTTTCCGGCGAGGCCAGCGCTTTCACCAGGCTTCGGAACGCATCGCCCCGCGCCTCGAAATCCTTGAACTGGTCGAACGACGCGCAAGCCGGCGACAAGAGCACCACCGGCGAAGGCGCGGACGACGCGCGCGCATCGGCGAAGGCCTGCGCCACCGCGTGATCCAAGGTGCGCGACATGTCGTGCGGCACGCTGCCCAGCGTGCGCGCGAAACCTTCCGCCGCTTCACCGATCAGATAGGCTTTGCGGATGCGGGCGAAATGCGGCTTGAGGCTCTCGACGCCGCCTTCCTTGGGGCGGCCGCCCGCGATCCAATAAATGTCCGGGAAGCACACCAGCGCGCGCTCCGCGGCCTCGGCATTGGTCGCCTTGGAATCGTTGATGAAGCGCACCTTGCCGATGCGGCCGACATCCTCGATGCGATGGGCGAGGCCCGCGAAACTCTCGATGGCGCGGGCGATGGCGCGGGCGTCCTTCACCAAGGGCTTGGTCGCGGCATAGGCCAGCGCCGCGTTCTGCCAATTGTGCGCGCCGGGAAGATGGGTGAGCGCCGTCAGGTCCATCACGCGCGTCGCGCGCTGGCCCTGGGCATCGTAAAGCGTGCCGTCGACCGCGAAGATCCCGCGCCCCAGCACCTTGCCGACGGAGACCGGCACCGCTTCCGCCGCGCCTTTCACCGACAGGCGCGTATAGATCGAGGCCGTCAGCGCATCGTCGACGCCGATGGCGGCCTGGCCGTCCTTGGCGGTCTGCTCCAGCAGCCGCGCCTTCACGGTGGCGTAGTTCTCCAGGCTGCCGTGGCGGTCGATATGGTCCGGCGTGATGTTGGTCAGCACCGCAACATCCGGCGTCAGGCTTGGCGACAGGTCGATCTGGTAGGACGAGACCTCCAGCACATAGACCGTGCGGCCGTTCGGCGAAGCGAGATCGAGCACCGGCTTGCCGATATTGCCGCCGACCTCGGCCGCGAAGCCGCAGGACGACAGGATATGGCCGATCAGCGCGGTCGTCGTCGATTTGCCGTTGGTACCGGTGATGGCGATGACGGGCGCACGCCCTCTTCCGTCGCGGTTCGGCCTGATCTCGCGCGCGAACAATTCCATGTCGCCGATCACCTCCGCGCCGATGGCGCGCGCGGCGAGCACGACCTCATGGGGCTTGGGATGCGTCAGCGGGATGCCCGGCGACAGCACCAGCGCCTTGAAGCGCGGCCATTCGCCTAGCGGCAGCACCTTCGCACCGTCTTTCTCGGCCTGCGCGCGCAACGCCTCATTGTCGTCCCAAGCATAGACATTGGCGCCGCCCGCCTTCAGCGCGCGCACGGATGCAGCCCCGGATCGGGCCAGCCCGAACACGCCGACGATCTCGTTCGCGAAGGAGCGGAAGACGATCATCGCTACCTCAGCTTCAAGGTGGAGAGGCCGATCAGCGCCAGGATCACCGCGATGATCCAGAAGCGGATCACGATGGTGGGTTCCTTCCAGCCGAGCTGCTCGAAATGATGGTGGATCGGCGCCATCTTGAAGACGCGTTTGCCGGTCAGCTTGAACGACGCCACCTGCACGATCACCGACACCGCCTCGATCACGAAGAGCCCCCCGACGATGGCGAGCACGATCTCGTGCTTGGTGGCGATGGCGACCGCGCCCAGCGCGCCGCCCAGAGCCAGCGATCCGGTGTCGCCCATGAACAGCATGGCGGGCGGGGCGTTGTACCAGAGGAAGCCGAGCCCCGCGCCGATCAGCGCCGCGAGGAACACGGCAAGCTCGCCGGTGCCGGCGACGTAATGCAGTTGCAGGTAATCCGCGAATTTCACATTGCCGACGAGATAGGCGATCAGCGCGAAGGCCAGCGCCGCGATGATCACCGGCACAATGGCGAGCCCGTCGAGCCCGTCCGTCAAATTCACCGCGTTGGACGCGCCGATCACGACCAGCGAGCCGAAAACGAGGAAGCCCCAGCTCAGCGGGATCAGCGCCGATTTGAAGAACGGCACCGCAACCGCGCCGGAGAGCGTGGGGTCTTCCAGTCTCATCACCGCATAGCTCGCGGCCAGCGCCACCGCGAATTGCACGACGAGCTTGAACTTGCCGCTCACGCCCGCCGAAGAGCGCTTGGTCACTTTCTGGAAATCGTCCCAGAAGCCCAACAGCCCGAACACGACGGTGACGAACAGCACGACCCACACATACATGTCGGTGAGATCGGCCCAGAGCAATGTCGACACCACGGCGGGCACGAGGATGAGGAGCCCGCCCATGGTCGGCGTGCCCTGCTTCTCGACGATATGGCGCGCGGGGCCGTCGGCGCGGATGGGCTGGCCCTTGCCCTGCTTCAGGCGCAGCCAGCCGATGGTCCACGGACCCATGAGAAAGGCGGTGAAGAGCGCGGTGAGCATTCCGGCGCCCGCGCGGAAGGTGATGTAGCGGAAGACATTGAAGATGGAGACGTGATCCGCGAGCGGAAAGAGGAAATAGTGCAGCATTCAGCCCCCCGCGCGCGCCTTCAGCGCGTCCACGATCACGTTCATCTTGCTGCCGTTCGAGCCCTTCACCAGGACGACATCCCCCGGCGTGACGGCGCGCGCGACGTCGCTCGCGATGCCGGACGAGGCTTCGGCCCAGCCGCCCTTGCGCGACGGCGGGAGCGCATCCCACAGCGCCCGCATCTGCGGCCCGTTCACGAACACGACATCGACCTTCGCCGCTTCGAGATTCCTGGCGAGCGCGGCGTGATGCGCGATGCCCTCCGGCCCCATCTCCAGCATGTCGCCCAACACCGCGATGCGACGCGTTGCGCGCGTCTGGCCGAGCACCGCGATGGCGGCGGACATCGAGGCCGGATTGGCGTTGTAGCTTTCGTCGACGATCTCCGCCTCGCCATCTCTCAGCGCGAGCTTGAAGCGCGCGCCGCGGCCCTTGAGCGCGGTGAAGTTCGACAGCGCCGCCGCCGCCTTCCGCACGTCGCCGCCCGAAGCCGACACCGCCAGCAGCGCGCCGACCGCGTTGGTCGCATTGTGCAGGCCCAGCGCGCCCAGGCGGAACGTCACGGTCTTGCTCTTGATCGCGGCCTTGATGGTCATGCCGTCCTGCGCGTCGCTATGCGAGATCAGCCGCGCGTCGCCCTTGGCGCCGAAAGTCAGGATCTTGGGCACGCCTGCCTGTTTGGCGCGGGCGATGAGGCGTTCCGCATAGGGGCTGTCGGACGGGATCAGCGCCGCGCCGCGCGGCAGGATACCTTCGAATATTTCGGACTTCGCGTCGGCGATGGCCTCGCAACTTCCGAAAGACGCCAGATGCGCCGGCGCGATCGTGGTGACCAGCGCCACATGCGGGCGCACGAAGCTGACCAGCGCGCGCAATTCGCCGAAATGGTTCATGCCGACTTCGAATACGCCGTATTCGGTCTCGCGCGGCATTGAGGCGAGCGACAGCGGCACGCCCCAATGATTGTTGTAGGACGCCGCCGAGGCATGCGTCCGGCCGAGCGCGCCGAAGGCGAGCCGCAGCATCTCCTTGGTCGTCGTCTTGCCGGCGCTGCCAGTGACGGCGACGATCTTGGCCTGGCTGCGCACGCGCGACGCCCGCGCCAGGTCTTCCAGCCCGCGCTGCGTGCTCGCCACCATCAGCGACGGCGCCTCCACCTCGCGCTGCGCCAGCACGCCCGCGGCCTTCGCCTGCATCGCCGCGCCCGCGTAGTCATGGCCGTCGCGGTCGCCCTTCAGCGCGACGAAGAGATCGCCGGGCTTAAGCGTGCGCGTGTCTATGGAGAGGCCCGTCGCGTCGAAATCGCGCGACATCTCGCCAAGGGTGGCAGCCTTCATCTCCGCGGCGGTCCAGAGCGCGCTCATGCCGCCCTCCCGCCGAAATGCACCGCCGCTTCGATGGCCTTCTCACGGTCGGAGAAAGGATGCGTCACGCCCGCGATGGTCTGGCCGCTCTCATGGCCCTTGCCGGCGATGACGAGGCCGTCCTCCGGCCCGAGCTCTGCGATGGCGTTGGCGATGGCGTCGGCGCGGTCGCCGATCTCGCGCGCGCCCGGCGCGCCGGCCAGGGCCTCGGCGCGGATGACGCCCGGGTCTTCGCCGCGCGGATTGTCGTCCGTCACGATCGTGACATCGGCGAAAGCGCGCGCCGCCCTGCCCATCAGCGGACGCTTGCCCTTGTCGCGATCGCCGCCGCAGCCGAACACGACCGCGAGCTTGCCCTTGATGTGCGGACGGATCGCGGTCAGCACCGTTTCCAGCGCGTCCGGCGTATGGGCGTAGTCGACATAGATGGGAGCGCCCGACTTGGCGTAAGCCACTTTCTCCAGCCGCCCCGGCGCGCCCTTCAAGTGCGCCAGCGCCGCGAACACGATCTTCGCATCCTCGCCCAGGCCGATGGCGAGGCCGGCCGCGACCAGCGCGTTCGATGCCTGGAAGCCGCCCGCGAGCGGCAATGCGATGTCGCCATGGCCGGCGACGCTGAGCGTCTGCCCGTCGCCATGGGGATGGCGCGCGACGAGCTTCAACGTCTCGCCCTTCTCGCCCACGGTGACGATCTTGAGCGCGCGTTCCTTGGCGATGGCGAGCACGTCGTCCGCGCCCGCTGCATCCATGTTGATCACGGCGACATCGCGCACGATCTCGCGGAACAGGCGCAGCTTGGCGGCGAAGTAGTCCTCGAAGGTCGGGTGATAGTCGAGATGGTCGCGGGTGATGTTGGTGAACGCACCCGCCGCGATCTCCACGCCGTCGAGACGGTATTGATCGAGCCCGTGGCTCGAGGCCTCTAGCGCGAGATGATCGACGCCCTCGCCCGCGAGCCGCGCCAACAGCGCCTGCAATTCGATCGGATCTGGCGTGGTGTGATTGAGCGCGATCTCGCCGCGCTTGGTCACCACGCCGATGGTGCCGAGGCTGGCCGCATCACGGCCGAGCCGTTCCCAGATCTGGCGCAGGAACACGGCGACCGACGTCTTGCCGTTGGTGCCGGTGACCGCGGCGACGGTCTTGGGTTGCGCGCCATAGAACGCAGCCGCGAATTTGGCGAGACGCGCGCGCGGATTCTCGTCGGCGATGAAACGCACGCCGAGCTTCTCGGCATCGCCGCGCGCATCGTCGCGGCCGAGCACGGCCACCGCGCCGCGCTTCACCGCGTCGGCGATGAAACGCGCGCCATCCGCCTTCGCGCCCGGAAGCGCGGCGAAAAGATAGCCCGGTTCGACCTTGCGGCTGTCGCTTGCGAGGCCCCGGAATCCGAGAACCAACTCACGCACGGAAAACACCTTACCCGAGCCGATATTCGCTCCCGATTGCGGCTCCATCATGACTTCCCCTTCACGGCGGGAGCGGGGGGAAGCGCGGCCACGGGCATCTGCAGCATGGGCGCGATGCGCGCGATCACGCGATTGGCGAGCGGGGCCGCCGTATGGCCGGCCAGCGCCATGACGCCTTCAGCCTTGGCGCCATGCGGCTCGTCGAGCATCACAAACACCAGATAGCGCGGGTTGTCGATGGGAAAGACGCCCAAGAAAGACGTCAGCAATTTGTGGGCGACATAGCGGCCGCGCTCGTTCTTTTCCGCCGAGCCGGTTTTGCCGCCGACGTCCAATCCTGGCACATCCGCGTTCTTGCCGGTGCCGTTGGTCACGACATAGCGCAGCAGTTCCTGCATCTGCCGGCTGGTTTCCGGCTTGATGACTTGTTCGCCGCGGCGGTCATCGCTCTGCTTGAGGAATGTCGGCGTGATGCGGCGTCCGCCATTGATGACGCTCGCCGCAGCCGAAACATAAGCGAGCGGCGTAACGGAAATACCGTGGCCGAAGCCGATGGTTGCGGTTTCCACCTCACCCCAGTTCGACGGATAGAGCGGGCGCGCGCGTTCCGGAATTTCCGTCGAAACACTCGAGAGCAATCCCACGCTCTGCAGAAATTGCCGCTGGCGCGTGGCGCCGCACAGCAATGCGATCTGCGCGGTGCCGGCATTAGAGGATTGCGCCAGAATATCTTTCGCCGCCATCACCGCAGGCATGTGCTCGGCATCGTGAATGGTGAACTTGCCGATCTTGAAGCCGGAGCCGACAGGGA
>DASXCJ010000016.1:0-17996 GCA_036491175.1 Rhizomicrobium sp. | reverse complement strand
CGCGAAAGGCACCTTGCGGCACCAGTATCCGCACAGCTGGCGCAGCAAGGCGCCCGTGATCTTCCGCGCCACGCCGCAATGGTTCGCCGCCATGGACAAGCCGTTCAAGGGCTCGAACGGAAAATCCCTGCGCCAGCTCGCCATGCAGGCGATCGACGATACCGAGTGGTATCCGCCCACCGGCGAGAACCGCATGCGCTCGATGGTCGAGACGCGGCCCGACTGGGTGCTGTCGCGCCAGCGCGCCTGGGGCGTGCCGCTGGCGATCTTCGTGCACAAGGAGAGCGGCAAGATCTTGCACGATCCGGCGGTGAACGCGCGCATTTCGGACGCCTTCGAGAAGGAAGGCGCCGATGCGTGGTTCAATTCGCCGCCGTCGCGGTTCCTCGGCAACGACCACGATGCCGAGGAGTACGAGCAGGTGCGGGACATCCTCGACGTCTGGTTCGATTCCGGCTCGACGCACGTGTTCACGGTCGAGCAGCCGCTGGAGCCAGAATGGCCGCAGAAAGATCACGCCGATCTCTATCTCGAAGGCTCGGACCAGCATCGCGGCTGGTTCCAGTCGTCGCTGCTGGAAAGCTGCGCCACGCGCGGCCGCGCGCCATATGATGAAGTGCTGACCGCCGGTTTTGTGCTCGACCGCGAAGGCGACAAGATGTCGAAGTCGGTCGGCAATGTGATCCTGCCGCAGACCATCGCCGACAAGAACGGCGCGGACATTTTCCGCCTCTGGGTCGCCTCGTCCGACTTCACGCAAGACATGCGCATGGGCAGCGACGTCATCCAGGCGAATACCGACGCCTATCGCCGCCTGCGCAATACCATCCGCTTCATGCTCGCCAATCTCGCGGGCTTCGAGGAGAGCGAGCGCGTCGGCCACGACAAGATGCCGGAGCTGGAGCGTTACATCCTCGCGCGGCTGGCCGAGATCGATGCCATCGTGCGCGACAGCTACACGGTCTACGACTTCAACCGCGTCTACAACACGGTGTTTTCGTTCTGCACCAACGAGCTGTCCGCGTTCTATTTCGACATCCGCAAGGACTCGCTCTATTGCGACGCGGCGGCGGCCACCCGCCGCCGCGCCGCGCGCACCGTGACGGACGTCGCCTTCCGCCATGTCGTGACCTGGCTCGCCCCCATCCTCTGCTTCACCATGGAAGAGGCATGGCTGGAGCGCTTCTCCGGCGAAGAGGCCAAAGAACAGCAAAGCGTGCATCTGCAGACCTTCCCGGAAGTCCCGGAGAACTGGCACGACGAAGCGCTGGTGCGCAAATGGGCGCGCATCCGCGAGCTTCGCCGCGTCGTCACCGGCGCGCTCGAGATCGCCCGCCGCGACAAGGTGATCGGCGCCAGCCTCGAAGCGCGGCCCGTCCTGTTCGTGACGCCGGAAGACGCCGCGCTGCTGGGCGGCCTCGACCTCGGCGAGATCGCCATCACGTCGGACGCCAAGGTCGCGACGCATGAGCCGCCGGACGATGCGTTCAAGCTGCCGGACGTCATCGGCGCGGCCGCCGTATTCCATCACGCCGAAGGCGACAAATGCGCCCGCTGCTGGCGCATCCTGCCGGAAGTGGGTCACAACAAAAATCCTGACTTGTGCGACCGTTGCTCGGGAGCGATTGATGAATGAATTTTCGCTTCCTCCCCCGCTTTGCGGGGGAGGGGGACCGCGAAGCGGTGGAGGGGGTGGCTGCGCCCGCGAAGTCACTTCCTCTGCATTGGCCACACCCCCTCCGTCACGCGCGACTGCCGTCGCGCGCGCCACCTCCCCCGCTCTCGCGGGGGAGGAAAAGGAAATGCCATGAGCGAGACGCGGCGCCTCAGCCTCATCGCGGTCGCGGCCGCGCTCGTCCTCGACCAGGGCATCAAAATCCTGATGCTCTACGGTTTCCATCTCATCAATTGGGGGATGGAGACGCGCGTCACCGTTCTGCCTGTCCTCGATCTCGTCATGCGCTGGAATTGCGGCATCAGCTTCAGCCTGCTTTGCGTCAACAGCCCGTCCGGCATCGCCATGCTCATCACCTTCGTGATGGGCGTGACGGCGGCGCTGGCCTGGTGGATGTGGAATGCGACGCGCCGTCTGCTCGCCATCGGGCTCGGCCTCGTCATCGGCGGCGCGCTGGGCAATCTCGTCGACCGGCTGTGGCATGGCTGGGTCGCGGACTTCTTCGACCTCCACGCCTTCGGCCGCGACTTCTTCGCCTGCAACCCCGCGGACATTCTCATCTCGCTGGGCGTGGTGCTCCTCATCACCGACACGCTGATGGACAGCGACGTGCGCGGCGGCCGCGAGCTAACCGCCGGATGATCCGCCTCCCGCCACGGGAATGGGGGCTGGTCGCGGCCGCGGGGGCGGTCCTGATCGACCAGGCTTCGAAGATTGCGATTCTTTATGGAATGGGACTGAGCGCCGCGTTCCTGGCCGACGACACGATCTCCCGGCCTCTCTTGCCGTTCTTTAACCTTACCGTCCATTCCAACTACGGCATCTCCTTCGGCCTGTTTCCGGCCAACGGACCGCTCGGAACCGGGATTTTGGTGGTTCTTTCGCTGGCCGCGACCCTGTTCCTGGGGCGCTGGCTATGGAGTTCCACCCGCCTGGCGCTGGCCGTAGGACTCGGCCTGTGCATTGGCGGCGCGCTGGGAAACCTGGTCGACCGCATGATCTACGGCAAGGTCGCCGACTTTTTCGACTTCCATACAGGGGGTTACCATTGGTATGTGTTCAACCTAGCCGATTGCGCGATCACCCTGGGCGTGGCCGCATTGGTGTATGACACGTTCTTCCGTCCCGGGACCGGTGACGCGAACGGGCAAGCTGGAGAGTCGAATGATCGTCAGTAAGCGCGCGCAGGCGTGCATGGTGGTGTTGGCAGCGATGGTTGCCGTGTCGGGCTGTTCGGGAGTCCGCAAGGCCGCGGGCCTCGACAAGGAAACGCCCGACGAGTTCGCGGTCGTGACCAAGGCGCCGCTGGTGATCCCGCCGGACTACAATCTGCGTCCGCCCAAGCCGGGCGCGGTGCCGACCAACCAGCTTTCGCCCACCGCGACCGCGCAGGCCGCGCTCGCCGGCGACGATGCGAACGGCGCGGCGACCGCGTCGAACGGCGCGCCGACCAGCCCGGCCGAGCAGAGCATCCTCGACCACGCGGATGCGACCAACGCCGATCATTCGATCCGCCAGCAGATCGCCTCCGACGAGAAGTCGATGCAGGGCTCCGACGAGAGCTTCACCGACAAACTCCTCTTCACCGGCCAGACCGACAACAGCGACAAGCCGGTCAACGCCGACGCCGCCAGCCATGCCAACACGCCCGGCGCCGCCGGCCAGCCCGCCGCGCAAGCGCCTGCCGCGCAAACGCCCGCGCCTGCCGCCAAGCCCGACGACTCCGCGAGCTCCAGCAAGAAGAGCGACGACAGCGGCTGGTTCTCCTGGCTCGGACTCTGAGACGCCGGATGAAAGCACAAAACGCCACCTCCCCCTTGCGGGGAGGTCGAAAAACGCCCTTCGCGTTTTTCGGGCGGGGGGACTTACTTCGCCCCCTCCCCGAAAAATGCTCGCGCATTTTTCGACCCTCCCTCAAGGGGAGGGTGATTTTTGCGTTTTTCGCACTCCTCGCTTTCACCCCCGCCCACGCGCAGGACTCCAAGATCTTCCAGTTCGCGCTGCAGAACGGGATGAGCGTCGTGGTCGTGCCCGATCACCGCGCGCCGACCGTGACGCAGATGCTGTGGTATCGCGTCGGCTCGGTCGACGATCCGCCGGGCC
Organism: Rhizomicrobium sp.; assembly: GCA_036491175.1. Lineage (GTDB taxonomy): Bacteria > Pseudomonadota > Alphaproteobacteria > Micropepsales > Micropepsaceae > Rhizomicrobium. Next base: position 14,218 of record DASXCJ010000016.1, on the reverse strand, counting down.
TGTCGGGCATGGCGCATTTCTTCGAGCATATGATGTTCCGCGGCACGGCCAAGCTGCCGGGCGAGGGTTTCGCGCAGACCATCGCGCGCAATGGCGGCGAGGAGAACGCGTTCACCACGCATGACTACACCTGCTTCTACGAGCAGATCGCCAAGGACCGCCTGCCGCTGGTGATGAGCCTGGACGCGGACCGCATGGTCAATCTCGATCTCTCCGACAGCAACGTCGCCACCGAGCGCAAGATCGTGCTGGAGGAGCGCCGCATGCGCACCGACAACGATCCGCAGGCGCTGATGCGCGAGCAGATCGAGGCGGCGCTGCATCTTTCGCATCCCTATGGCCGCCCCGTGATCGGCTGGCCGGAGGAGATCCGCCGCATCGGCCGCACCGAGGCGAAGGATTTCTATCTGCACCACTACGCGCCCAACAACGCGATCCTCGTCGTCGCTGGCGACGTGACGCCCGAGGAAGTCCGCGCCGATGCGGAGGCGAGCTACGGCAAGGTGCCGGCCCGCGCGCTGGCGCCGCGCGCTGAATTCGCCGAGCCGGCGCGGCTGGGCGAGTCGCGCCTGGCGGTCGCGCGGCCGGACGTGAAGGTGCCGGTGTTCATGCGAATCTATCGTGTCCCGAGCTATACCGGCGCGCGGCCCGGCGGCGCCGAGGCGCTCGACGTGCTGGCGCAGCTCATGGGCGGCGATCCGACCTCGACCTTCTATCGCGAGCTCGTCGTCAAGCGGCGTCTCGCCTCCGACGCCGGCACGGGCTACCAGGGCATGGCGCGCGACATGGGCGAATTCGCCGTCTACGCCATCCCGCGCCCCGGCGTTCGCCTCGACGTGCTGGAGCACGCCATCGACCAGATCCTGAAGGCCTACACGGTCGCGCAGCCCAGCAGCGCCGATCTCGAACGCGCCAAGACGCAGCTCGTCGCCGACGCCACCTATCGCCGCGACAGCCAATACGAACTCGCCAGCGCCTACGGCCAGGCGCTGGTGATCGGATTGACCGCGGACGACGTCGAGGAATTCCCGCAGCGCATCCGCGCCGTCAGCCCCGACTCCGTCCAGGGCGCCGCGCGCCTCCTGCTCAAACGCGAAGCCGTCTCCGGCTGGCTGACGCCGGGAGTGGGGCCATGAGGAAGTTTTCTTGTACCTCCCCCTTGAGGGGAGGTCGAAATCTGCGGAGCGGATTTCGGGTGGGGGCTCACTCCGAAATCTCTCCGCGTGTTTCCACAAGCGTCCGGCATTCCGGAGTGAGCCCCTTCCCGAAAAACGCGAAGGGCGTTTTTCGACCCTCCCTCAAGGAGAGGGTAGGCGCAGCCGCGGTTGCGGTGTTTGCGCTTCTTACGACCGCCGCCCACGCCACCGACGTGCAAACGCCGCCCGTGGCGAAGGGCGAGCAGCTGTGGTTCTCCGAGGACCACACCTTGCCGATGATCGCGATGACCGTCGCGATTCCCGCCGGCTCGGGCTACGACCCGGCGGCCAAGCCGGGGCTCGCGGCGTTCTCGGGCTATCTGCTCGACGAAGGCGCGGGCAAGCTGAATTCGCAGGCGTTCCAGACGGCGCTCTCCAACCGCGCGATCCGCCTGTCGGTGGCGCCCGAGCGCGACTGGCTCGTGATCTCGCTCGTGACGTTGTCCGACAATGCGCGCGACGCGTTCCAATTGCTCGGCACGGCGCTCGCTCATCCGCGCTTCGACGCCGAGGCGATCAACCGCGTGCGCGCGCAGATGCTCTCCAATCTCGCGCAGGAGCAGGAAGATCCCGAGCAGGTCGCGGCCAAGACGTTCTATTCCGCCTATTTCCACGATCATCCTTACGGCCATCCGCTGGGCGGCACGGCAGCCGGCATCGCCGGCATCGGGCAAGGCGATCTCAAGGCTTTCGCGGCGGCGCATTGGGCGCGCGGCGACATCCGCATCTCCGTCTCCGGCGACGTCGACAAGAAGACGCTGGCCGGCCTCCTCGATCTCGCCTTCGGGAAATTGCCGCTGAAGCCGGTGCCGAGGCTGCCGCCGGTGGGCCGCGTCGGCACCGGCAACGTCGTCTTTGTGCCGATGGCGGTGCCGCAGCCGGTTGCGATCTTCGCGGTGCCGGGCTTGCTGCGTAACGATCGTGACTTCATTCCCGCCTATGTCGCCAACCATATATTGGGCGGCGGCGGTTTCTCCTCGCGGCTGACGGGCGAGATCCGCGTCAAGCGCGGGCTCACCTACGACGTCAGCACCTCGCTCAACACCTATGGGCGCGCCGGCGTGCTGATCGGCGAGGTGGCGAGCCGGGCGGACGGCATGCGCCAGACGCTCGACGTCGCGCGCAAGACCATGGCCGATTTCGCCTCGGGTGGCCCGACCGACAAGGAGTTGGCCGACGCCAAGACCTATCTCACCGGCTCCTTCCCGCTGGCGTTCACCTCCAATGTCGGCATCGCCGGCCAGATGAACGCCTTCCAGCGCGCCGGGCTTCCCGTCGGCTACATCCAGAAGCGCAACGCGCTCATCGACGCGGTGACCATCGACGACGTCCGCCGCGTCGCCAAACGCCTGATGGACCCCTCCCGCTTGACCGTGGTCGTCGCGGGGACCTTGCCGAAGAAGTAAGAGATTCACGCGGAGCCGCGGTCTTCTTATACCCTCCCCTTGAGGGAGGGTCGAAATCCGCTCTTCGCGGATTTCGGGAAGGGGCTCACTCCGAAATCCGTCCGGATTGGCTTCTCGAAGTCGCTCAATGTCTCCGCTGTTGAATGAGCCCCTTCCCGAAAACGCTGCGCGTTTTCGACCCTCCCTCAAGGGGAGGGTATAGGAAGCTCGCGTCTCCGCGTGAATCCCCTTACTTTCCTGTTCATACCGCAAGCTTCGGGCGGCACGGACGTTACGGCTTTGCTATCCTGGCCTCATGAGGATTCGCCGGCTCGCCGAGGGGACGATCAACCGCATCGCCGCGGGCGAGGTGGTGGAGCGCCCGGCCAGCGCCGTGAAGGAACTGGTCGAGAACGCGCTCGACGCCGGCGCGCGCCGCATCGACGTCACGGCGTCGAACGGCGGCGCCGATCTCATCCTGGTCGAGGATGACGGCGAGGGCATGGCGGCCGACGACCTGCGCCTCGCGGTCGAGCGCCACGCCACCTCCAAGCTCGCGGAAGACGATCTCTCCCACATCGTGACGATGGGCTTTCGCGGCGAGGCGCTGCCGTCCATCGGCGCCGTCGCGCGGCTGTGCATCGCAAGCCGCACGACCGCGAGCGAAGCGCATGAGATCCGCGTCGAAGGCGGTGCGATCGCAGGCCCCGCGCCGGCTTCCTTCCATGCGCGCGGCCAGAGCGGCACGCGCGTCGAAGTGCGCGAGCTGTTCTATGCCACGCCCGCGCGGTTGAAGTTCCTGAAGTCGGCGCGCTCCGAAGACCTCGCGATCTGCGATGTCGTCAAGCGCCTCGCCATGGCGCGGCCGGATGTGGCGTTCACGTTGACCTTGGACGGACGCCGTTCGCTCGATCTCGAAAGCGCGGACAGGCTCCAACGTCTCGCCCGCATCATGGGCCGCGATTTCGGCGACAATGCCGCAGCGGTGGAGACGCAGCGCGAGGGCGTGCGCCTGACGGGCTTCGCGGGGCTGCCCACCTACAATCGCGCCAATGCCGCGATGCAGTTCCTCTTCGTCAACGGCCGCCCGGTGCGCGACAAGCTCCTCATCGGCGCGGTGCGCGGCGCTTACGCCGATTTCCTCGCGCGCGACCGCCATCCGGCGCTGGCGCTGTTCCTGGAATGCGATCCCGCTTTCGTCGACGTCAACGTCCATCCCGCCAAGACGGAGGTGCGCTTCCGCGACGCGGGGCTGGTGCGCGGGTTGATCGTCTCCTCGCTCAGACACGCGCTCGCCGATGCGGGGCACCGCGCCTCGACGACGGTGGCGGGCGCGGCGATCTCCGCCTTCCGCCCGCAAGTGGTGATGAACGCGTCCTACCGCCCGGGCCTGGCAGATGCCGCGCGGCTCTTCCACGCGCCGATGCTCGACGGCGCGACCGCTCTGTCGGTGCGCATGGAGGAGATAATCGAGGCGCAGCCGGAATTGCCGCTGGGCGTCGCCCGCGCGCAATTGCACGAGACCTATATCGTCGCGCAGACGGGCGACGGCATCGTCATCGTCGACCAGCACGCCGCGCATGAGCGCCTGGTCTATGAGCGGATGAAGAAGGCGCTTGCCGAGGGCGGCATCGCGCGCCAGCCGCTGCTCATCCCCGAAGTGGTCGCGCTCGATCCGGCGGACGCGACCCGTGTGCTCGACCGCAGCCACGAGCTCGCCGAACTCGGCCTCGTCGTCGAAGCGTTCGGCCCCGACGCGGTCTTGGTGCGCGAGACGCCGGCGATGCTGGAGAAGATCGACGCCAAGGGCCTGCTGCGCGATCTCGCCGACGACATCGCCGAGACCGGCTCTGCGCTCTCGCTCAAGGAACGTCTGGAGGAAGTCGCCGGCACGCTCGCCTGCCACACCTCCGTGCGGGCGGGCCGCCGCCTCAACGCCGAGGAGATGAACGCGTTGCTGCGCGAGATGGAAGCCACGCCCCATTCCGGCCAATGCAACCACGGCCGCCCCACCTATGTGGAGCTCAAGCTTTCCGACATCGAACGGCTGTTCGGGCGGCGGTGACGCGTCAGAATCCGCCCATCGGGCGTATCGTCAGCGCGATGAACGGCATCTTCCAGGTGAAGTCCGCAGGCTTGCCGCGCTTGATCGCCGGCTCATAGCGCCATTGCATCATGCAGGCGAGGAGGGCCTGATCGGCGGCGGCGTCGCGCCCCGGCGCGCCGAACAGCACCGACTTTACGCTTCCATCGGCCGCCACCGTCAGGTCGACTTCGCGGCCGCCGCTGTCGGCCGCTTTCGCTTCGTCGCGGCAATCATGCGAGGGACCGGCCGGTTTGGGGTCCTGCGGCATATCGAAGATCACGCGCGTGGACCACGGCGCTTCGACAGGCTGTCCGCCTCGCGTGGCCGGCCGGTAGCGGAATGTCGCCACGCAGGCGGCCGCTGCCTGGTCGATGTCGGCGAAGCCGCTGCTGGCGGCGACCGCGACGTCTTTCGGAACGCCGTCCACGTCCAGGCGGAACGTCAGGTTCACTTCGCCGCCTTCGTTTTTCGCGAAGGCCCCGCGCGGATACCATTGCGACGGCGGACAGGCATGGCGTGGAAACCCCACGCCGGAAGGCGGCACGGTCCCCGCCGGCAGCGCGGCGGCATCCTGGGCGAAGGCGGCCAGCGGCGACAGACCGATCAGCGCCGCCAGCGGCAAGCCGAGAAATCCACGCATGGAGAAACTCCCCTTCAAAGCTGAGATCGTCAAGAATATTACGGCCTGGAACCGCTACGCGTGACGGGACCGAACTCCCCCGTCATGCCGCGATGATTGTGCGCGAACAGCGCCCAGTTCAGCGTCACGTCCCAGCCGGCGGCCACCGGAACGCCGTCCTTTTTCGCCGGCGTGTAGAGCCATGCCGCCACGCAGGCGAGAGCGGCCTTGTCGAGATCCGTATCGCTGCTCGATTTCACGACGATCGGATCCTTGACCTCGCCCGTCTGCGTGATGGTGAAGTGTATATCGTTGCTGCCGGTGGGCATCCCCTCGCGCCGGTGCTGCGGATAGAACTCGACGCAGCTGTGCTTTTCGCCCGGCGCGGGCGATGCCTTTTCGATATCCGCGTCCTCGGCCAGCGCGGACAACGGCATCAGCAGAACAAGCGGCAGGATCAGTTTTCTCATCGTCCCTCCTCAAACGTCCCGTGCGAACCGCCGCACGCCCGGCGTGCCCATCGCGGCTTCGAAGACGGGATCGCGTTTCTCCTCGGCGAAGGTGAAGCCCGCCTTGGCATAGGCGCGCTCGGCCGGTTCGTTGCCGATGAGGAAGCTGATCTGCGCGCGCTTGATCCCTTGCGCGCGGGCGAGGCCAAGCGAATCCGCGAGCAGCGCGCCCGTCACGCCGCGGCCGCGCGCTTGGGGCACCACCGCGACGTTCTCGACCGTCCAGGCATCGTCCTCGCCGGTGACGGTCGTCATGATGAACTTCCCGCGCGGCCACAGCGCCTCCAGTTCCGCGCGCGTCATGCCGATGCCGTCCGCCGCCTCGCGCATCGCCTCGCTGGAGCGCATGTAGACGCCGCCGTCGCTGAAGCCGCAGGCCGCGCCGACAGGCTTGCCGTCCGCCTCCGCGATGCGGAACAGCGACCAGTGCCACCACGACACCGCGCGCGCGAGCACCACCCGCTTGCAGAAATCCAGGCAATAGGGCTCGGGCTTCTCCAGGATGATGTCGAACCAGCCGCGCGGCAGATGCCCGCGCGCGGAAGTGAAGATCGTCCAGCCGAGGAAATCGCCATCGGCCGGCGTGGCGGCGCGGATCATGGCGTCCACGAGACCTCCGCGCCCCATGCGATATCGACCGGTTTGCCCTCCTTGATCGCGGGATCGAAACGCCAGCCGGCGACGCAACGCATCGCATAGGCGTCGAACACCGCATCGCCGCTGGAGGATTTGACCGTCATGTCCTTGGGCATGCCGTCCGTCCCGATGACGAAGGCGAGGATCGCGGTGCCGGGCGCCGCCGCGCCGTCGGCCTTCCGATGCTCCGTGCAGGAATGGTCGCCTTCCGGCTTGGGCGTGAACGTCGTGCCGACCAGCGAAGGCACGTAGCCGTGCAGGGACCAGTTCGCGCTCGCCTGCCAATCCACCGCGATCGGCTTGCCGTTCAGGGTGGCGGGCACATAGCGCCATTGCGACGCGCAGATCAGCGTCGCGTCGTCGAGGTCTCGGTTTCCGCTCGATTTGAGGACGGTGAGATCGATGACGGAGCCGTCCTCGTCGATGCGGAAGCGAATCGCCGTGGTGCCTTCCGCCCCGGCATGGATCGCGGCCTTCGGATAGTTCCGGCAGACATGCGGTTTGCCGCTGGGCGCGGGCTTGCTCGCCCCGTCCGGCAGCGCCGGCGGAGTGATCTGCGCCGCGGCCAACGCCGGCAGCAGCACGAACGCGGCGATCAGCGCTTTCATCTTCATTCCCCTCTCAGAACTTGCGCGCCCCATCGCCAGTCCCGGCAGGAGAATCAGAAGACTCGCGGCCGACTTGCTCACGCCCACACCCCACCCATACAGACCCATTATTCGCGGCCCGAACTATGGCATCAAATAGGCGGAAGGACATTTGCAGAAGTCTACACCTTGTGGTTGACGGCTGATCGAGAGTTCGCTATATGTTCCGGCATGATCGCGAACCCGATTTCGGCCCCGAAAGAGAAAAATCGAATATCAACGTCCGCGGAAAACCGGGCTTTTCGCCCCAATTGGCGAACCGGTGCGCCGGACGGCAACCGCAATGCGCTCAAACATGGCCGCTATACCAAGCAGGCCAGGGCGCGGCGGGCGGAGTTGCGCGTGTTCTTGCGGCAAGTCCGCGCCGAAATGGCCGAAGCCCGGCTCTATCTGGCCGAGTTGGCGCTGGAGAGGAAGCTGAAGAAGCTGACCCGCGTCTCGCCATATGTGCGCGAATCGCTGGCCGTGAAGCCGGCTGCTTCGGGCGTTGCCTCGTCCGCCGCTGTCTCGACCACAGCCAGCGCGCCGTCGCGCAGCCAGCCGCCTTTGGCGAGCGCGGCGAGGCAGGGCGCGGCCAAATCCTTGCGGTATGGCGGATCGAGGAAGGCGAGGTCGAACGGCCCGCCGGCGACCGCCGCCATTGGCCCCAGATCGGTCGCGTCACGCCGCCAGATCTTGGTGGCGCCGGTCAGTCCGAAGGCTTCGACATTGCGGCGGATGAGGGCGCGGCTTTCCGCGGCGTCCTCCACGAACAGGCAGAATGACGCGCCCCGGCTGATCGCTTCGAGCCCCAGCGCGCCGGTGCCCGCGAACAGGTCGATCGCGCGTGCGCCTTCGATGCCGAAATCGCCATGCGTGATGATGTTGAACACAGCCTGCCGCACCTTGTCCGATGTCGGGCGCACGCGCATGTCGTCGGGCGCGTGCAAGGCACGTCCGCCCAGGGCGCCGCCGGTGATTCTCATAAGGGCTTCCGCATGAAATGGCGCTTGTATTGTCCGTCCTGCCAATCGAGTTCGGCGAACTGGCTGTAGCCGAGCTTCTCGTAAAACGGCTTGGCCTGGAAGCTCATCGTGTAGAGCCACGCCTCGCGCGCGCCCAGCCGCTTTGCTTCCGCTTCTGCTGTCAGCATCATCGCGCGGCCGAGCCCCGTGCCGCGCACGTCGTCGTCGTTCCACACGACTTCCATATAGACGCTGTCGCCCGCGAGCCTGCCGACCACGCCGCCGTGGATCCGGCCATCGTCGTCGCGGATCACAGAGACGATCTTGTGGAATTGCACATCGGGGACCTGGGCGAGGTTGAAGCCCCGGATGCCGGTCGTGATCTCCTTCAGGACCGCGTCGTCGGGATCGGCTTCGAGCGTGATGTTCATGACGTTTCCGAGAGTGAAGCGGCTGGGAGAGTAGCCCGCTGGTGCTCCGCCGTCAGCGCCTGTATAGCGGCGCCATGCGGCGCATGATGTTCGCACTCCTGTTCGGGCTTTTCGCCGTGGCGCCTGCCATGGCCCAAAGCGATTCCAGAAAGGGCGATTCCGCCACCGCGCCGGGCTTCAAGGTGCAGACGCGCCTGGTGCCGGAGTCGGGCGAGGTCGCGCCGGGCGGCAGCGTCACCATCGCGTTCGAGCAGGTGATCCAGCCGACCTGGCACACCTATTGGAGCAATGCGGGCGAGGCGGGCTATCCGACGACGCTGGATTGGACCTTGCCGCCGGGTTGGAAAGCGGGTCCCATCGCGTGGCCCTATCCCAAGCAGCTCAGCGTGCCGCCGCTGATGGACTACGGCTATGAGGGTACGGTCTGGCTGCTGGTGAAAGTCACCGCGCCCGCCGACGCCAGGCCTGGAACGATCGTGACGCTGAAGACGCATGCCGCCTGGCTCGTCTGTCAGACCTTGTGCCGGCCGGAGGACACGGTGCTGAGCGTGCCGGTCTCGGTGAGCGCCGATCCGGTCGCGCCCTATGCGACGACCGAAGCGCAATTCGCCGCCTGGCGCGCCAAGCTGCCCGCCAAATCTCCGTGGGGCGCGCGCTTCGACGTCCATGACGGCCATGTCGATCTGCTGCTGGCGAGCGCGCCGCTGAGCGCGAACCCACCGAAGGCGATGGCGTTCTTCCCCTTCGCGGAAGGCGCGGTCGACAACGCCAAGCCGTCGCGGCTCGGCGCGTCGCAGGACGGCCCAGTGCTGCGCATGGAAGCCGGCAGGAAGGCCGCCAGCGCGACGGCGTTGCGCGGCGTGCTGGTGCTGACCTCGCAGGACAATTCGCAGCAGGCGCTGGAGATCGATGCGCAAAAGGGCGACATCCCGTCGCCGCATTTCGACGCCAGGCCGGAGCAGTCACTGCTGGTTGCGATGCTGCTCGCGCTGGTTGGCGGGCTGATCCTGAACCTGATGCCCTGCGTGCTGCCGATCCTTGCCATGAAGGCGCTGGCCATCGCGCGCAAAGCCCATGGCGACAAGCGGGAAGCCGCGACAGAGGGTTTCGCCTACGGCGCCGGCGCGGTGTTGAGCTTCATGGCGCTGGGCCTTGCCGTCGTGGCCTTGCGTGCCGGCGGTTCGCAAGTGGGCTGGGGATTCCAGTTGCAGGAACCGGCGGCGGTCGCTGGCTTCGCGCTGCTCGTCTTCGTGGTCGGCCTTAATCTCTCCGGCGTGTTCGAATTGTCGAGCGGCGTGATGGCGGGAGACTCGCTGACACGCAAAAGCGGCTGGGCCGGTGCGTTCTTCACCGGCGTGCTGGCCGTGGCCGTCGCCGCGCCCTGCACGGCGCCCTTCATGGCGGCGGCGCTGGGCTACGCGCTGACGCAGGCGGCCTGGCGCGCACTGCTCGTCTTCTTCGCGCTGGGCCTTGGCTTCGCATTGCCGTTCGTGCTGGTCGGATTGATGCCGGGGTTGCTGCGCGTGCTGCCCAAGCCGGGCGCGTGGATGCTGCGCTTCAAGCAAGTGCTCGCCTTCCCGATGTATGGCGCGGCGGTGTGGCTGGTCTGGGTGCTGAGCAAGGAGTCGGGCGACATCGGCCTGATCGCGGTGCTCTGCGCCATGATCGCGCTCGCCTTCGCCGCTTGGGTTTGGACCGCGAGCCGCGAGGCGGCCGGACGCTGGCGCATCGCCGGCGCGGTGTTCGCGGCGCTGGGCTTGCTCGCTGCATTGTCGGCGCTGGTCGTGATCGCGAAGGCGAGCGTCTCGCCCGCGGCCGCCGCCGAGCACATCGAAACCGCCGGCATCCCGTGCGAAAACTACAGCGACAGCAAGCTCGCGCAATATCGCGCCGCCAAGCGGCCGGTCTTCGTCGATGCCACGGCGGCGTGGTGCATCACCTGCCTGGTGAACGAACGTGTCGCGCTCTCGGGCGACACGGTGCATGCCGTCTTCGCCAGCAAGCACATCGCCTATCTGCTCGCCGACTGGACCAACCGCGACGCCGCAATCACCCGCCTCCTCGAATCCCATGGCCGCTCCGGCGTGCCGCTCTATCTCTATTACGCGCCGGGATCCGCGGACGCCGTGGTCCTGCCGCAAGTCCTGACCGAGGCGGAGGTGCTGAAGACCGTGGGCAATTAAATGTTGCGGGTAGCGGGTACGCGCGGCATGTCTGTTGCTCGCCGCAGGCCCAATTCACAACCCCATTACCTGGGTGCTCCTATATGGTCCGCGCCGCCTGACCGGAGAATTCCATGAGCGTGTTCGAAGCGTCCGATTTCGATCATCACGAGACCGTCGCCTTCTTCGACGACAAGAAGAGCGGGCTCAAGGCCATCATCGCCATCCATTCCACCGCGCTGGGCCCGGCCTGCGGCGGCACGCGCATGTATCCCTATGCGAGCGGCGATGCGGCGATGACCGACGTGCTGCGCCTGTCGCGCGGCATGAGCTACAAGAACGCGATGGCGGAGCTTCCGCTGGGCGGTGGCAAGGCCGTCATCATCGGCGATCCGGCGAAGGACAAGACCGAGGCGCGCTTCCTTGCCTATGCCGACGCGATCAACACCCTCGGCGGCCGCTACCTGACCGCGATGGATGTCGGCATCACCGCCAAGGACATGCCCGTCATCGCGCGCGGCACCGGCCATGCCTGGGGCTATGACAAGCCCGGCCATATCAGCGGCGATTCCGGCCCGTCCACCTATCTCGGCGTCTTCACCGGCCTCAAGGCCAGCGTGAAACACGCTTTGGGCGTAGACACGACCAAGGGCCTGACGGTTGCCATCCAGGGCCTCGGCAAGGTCGGCATGGGCCTCGCCAAGCAGCTCCATGCCGAAGGCGCCAAGCTGGTCGTCGCCGACGTGAACCAGGACGCGGTGCGCAAGGCCGTCGAGGCCTTCGGCGCGCGCGAGGCTTCCGTCGATTCGATCGTCACGGTGGAATGCGACGTGTTCTCGCCCAACGCGCTCGGCGCGATCCTGGACGACAAGACAGTGCCGGCGATGAAGGCGCGAATCGTTGCCGGCGGCGCCAACAACCAGCTCCTGCGCGACGAGCACGGCGCGATGCTGAAGGCGCGCGGCATCCTCTACGCGCCGGATTACGTCATCAACGGCGGCGGCATCGTCCGCGTCGCCGGCCAGGTGTTCGATTGGAGCGAGGCCGAGATCGAGCGCCGCGTGCTCAACATCGCGGGCACGCTCGCCCAGATCTTCCGCCGCGCCGACACGGAGAGTCTGCCCACCAACGTCATCGCCGACCGCATCGCCCAGGAACGCATCGCGGCGGGCAAGGCGAAGGCGCGGGCGGCGTAAGCCACCAAGATACCGTGTCACGGCCCGCCTGGTGCGGGCCGCCGAGGTGACGCATCTCAGAATGTGCAGAACCCAACTGGGTGGCCCGCATTCGCGGGCCATGACACATGAGTTTGAGGAAATCCTACGTCGCGAAGAAATGCGGCCACAGGCCGATGATGCCGACGACGATCAGGTAGATCGCGATCAGGTAGTTCAGCGCGCGCGGCACGAACAGGATGAGGATGCCGAACAAGAGCGCGATCAGCGGTTGGATGATGAGCACGTCCACGCCCATGATCGGGTGCATGGCTTCCCCTATTTCCGTTTGGACTTCCTGGCCTTCTTAACGGGCCGCGCCTTTTTTGGTTTCGGGGTCTTGCGCTTGGCGGGCGCGCCGAGGCTGCCGGCGGTGAAGGCGGGCGGGTCGCTGGCGGGGAAGCTCTCCTCGACCTCTTCGTCGATGCGCGCCTCGCGGACGGCCTTCTTTTTCTTTTTGGTGGACTTTGTCTTGGGAGCCATGGCGTGTCCTAGCCCGGCGTGCGGCCGGCGAACATATGGATGAAGAACATCACCAGAAGATAGACCGTGAGGAAGGCGATGGCGATGCAGCCCAGGATGCCGAGCACATCGGAGGCGCGCACATTCGGCGTCGGCTTCTCGTTGTAGTCGTCCATGGCCACCTTCAAAACCAGACCTTCAAATCAGGCTGGGCTGGTGCCGGAGGAGAGAATCGAACTCTCGACCTACCCCTTACCAAGGGGTTGCGCTACCACTACGCTACTCCGGCTTGCCCGCCCGGGCCGGAGCCTATAGCCCATGGGCCGGACCAGGGAAAGAGCGGATGAAAGCCTCTTCCGACGCAAAACGGGAGCGATTGGCCGCAGCCCTGCGCGAGAACCTGAAGCGCCGGAAGGCGGCGGCCCGCAAGGCCCGGGATGGGGCCGCGGAACCGGGCGCGGATAGGCGCCCCAATTCGGGCGTTAAGACGGAGCAGGCTAAGCCTGAAGGGTTGGAGTAGCAGGGACCATGGATCGGATTCGTATCAAGGGCGGCGCGCGGCTCGCGGGCGAGATTCCCATCAGCGGCGCCAAGAACGCCGGCCTGCCGCTGATCGCGGCCAGCCTGCTCACGGCTGATCCTCTGGTGCTGACGAATGTCCCCGACCTTGCGGATATCCGCTCCATGGCGAGCCTGCTCGAGATGCTGGGCGTCGGCATGGAATTCACGCCGGGCGAGGGCCTGGGGCAAGGCGGCCGGCTCTGGCTCGACGCCGGCACCGTCACCTCCACGCGGGCGGATTACGATATCGTCAGGAAGATGCGCGCGAGCTTCCTGGTGCTCGGTCCGCTGGTGGCGCGCATCGGCCATGCCAAGGTCTCGCTGCCCGGCGGCTGCGCCATCGGCGCGCGCCCTGTCGACCTGCACCTTAAGGCCATGGAAGCGCTGGGCGCCAAGGTCGAGCTGGAGGAGGGCTATGTCCTCGTCACCGCCGACGGGCTCAAGGGCGCGAATATCGAATTCCCCATGGTCTCGGTGGGCGCCACCGAGAACGCGATGATGGCGGCCTCGCTGGCCGACGGCGAAACCGTGATCTGGAACGCCGCGCGCGAGCCGGAGATCGACGATCTCGCCCGCGGCCTGATCGCGATGGGCGCCAGGATCGACGGCGTCGGCACCGCCCGCCTCGTCATCCAGGGCGTGCCGCGTCTGCATGGCGCGAAGCATTCGGTGCTGCCGGACCGCATCGAGACCGGGACCTACGCCATGGCTGTCGCCATCGCCGGCGGCGAGGTCGAACTCACCAACACAAGCGCCGAGCTCATCGGCTCGGTCATCCCGGTGCTGCAGAGCATCGGCGCCGAGGTGACGCAGACCAATCGCGGGCTCAAGGTCCACCGCAACGGCGTGCGTCCGACGGCGGTGGACGTCGCGACGTCGCCGTTCCCCGGCTTCCCGACCGACCTGCAGGCGCCGTTCATGGCGCTGATGTGCACCGCCGAAGGCACCTCGCACATCAAGGAGACGATCTTCGAGAACCGCTTCATGCATGTGCCGGAACTGGCGCGGATGGGGGCCAATATCACCGTACATCACGGGTCAGCGCTGGTGCGCGGCGTCGACCGGCTGCGCGGTGCGCCGGTGATGGCGACCGACCTGCGCGCGTCGGTGTCGCTGGTGGTCGCGGCGCTGGCCGCCGAAGGCGAAACCTCCATCAGCAGGGTCTATCACCTGGATCGCGGATACGAGCGGCTTGAGGAAAAGCTGGCGGCCTGCGGCGCCGACGTGACCCGCGCGCGGGAAGCCGACTAGATGGCGGACGACCAGCCAGACGCCGACGGCCGGCCGTTGAGGCTGCGCGCGGTCGACGCCAACGACCTGGCGGTGCTGTCTGCGTTCCTGCAGGATTCGATCGCCAACGTGTCCG
>DASXCJ010000015.1:0-1516 GCA_036491175.1 Rhizomicrobium sp. | reverse complement strand
CGAGCTCGAGGCCGACGACACCATCCCGGCCGAATATGTGCTGCTGCGCCACCATATCGGCGAGCCGGTGGACGCAGGCCTGGAAGCCAAGATCGCAAACTACATGATGCGGCGGCAGGGCACGCACGGCGGCTGGTCATTGGTCCAGGACGGACCGTTCGACATGAGCGCCAGCGTGAAAGCCTATTTCGCGCTGAAGATGATCGGCCATTCCGTCGATGCGCCGCATATGGCGCGGGCGCGCGAGGCGATCCGCTCGCGGGGCGGGGCGATCCACAGCAACGTCTTCACGCGCTTCACGCTTGCGATGTACGACGTCATGACCTGGCGCAGCGTACCGGTTCTGCCGATCGAGATCATGCTGCTGCCGATGTGGTCGCCATTCCATCTCAACAAAATCTCCTATTGGGCGCGAACGACTATCGTACCGCTGATGATCCTGGCGATCTTGAAGCCGCTCGCGCGCAACGCCAAGGGTGTCGGCATCGACGAGCTGTTTCTGCAGGATCCCAAATCGATCGGCACGTCGGCCAAGGCACCGCATCAGAGTTGGGCCTGGTTCACGCTGTTCAGCGCGCTGGATGGCGTGTTGCGCGCGATCGAACCGTTGTTTCCGAAGAGGCTGCGCGCCCGCGCAATCGAGCGCGCGCTCGCCTTCATCGAGGAGCGGCTCAACGGCGAAGACGGCTTGGGCGCGATCTATCCGCCGATGGCCAATACCGTGATGGTCTATGACGCGCTCGGCAAGGGAGTCGATTATCCGCCGCGCGTGGCTGCGCGCCGCGGCATCGACAAGCTGCTCGTGATCCACGGGAACGAGGCCTATTGCCAGCCCTGCGTCTCCCCGGTGTGGGATACGACGCTGGCCTGCCACGCCATGATGGAGGCGGACGGCGAAAGTGCCTCGCGAGCGGCGAAGCGGGGACTGGACTGGCTCGTGCCCAAGCAGGTGCTCGATCTCAAGGGCGACTGGGCGGTCAAGCGTCCGGACGTGCGGCCGGGCGGCTGGGCGTTCCAGTACAACAACGCGCACTATCCCGATCTCGACGATACCGCCGTGGTCGTCATGTCGATGGACAGGATGCGGCGCACCTCCGGCACCACGGAATATGACGAAGCGATCGCGCGCGGACGCGAATGGATCAAGGGCATGCAGAGCCGCGACGGCGGTTGGGCCGCCTTCGACGTCGACAATCTCGAATATTATCTCAATAACATTCCCTTCTCCGACCACGGCGCGCTGCTCGACCCTCCGACCGAGGACGTCACCGCGCGCTGCCTCTCGATGCTGGCGCAGCTCGGCGAGACACCGGCCAACAACAAGCGGGTGGCCGCGGCGGTCGAGTATCTGCGCCGCACCCAGCACCCCGAAGGCTCCTGGTACGGCCGCTGGGGCATGAACTTCATCTACGGAACCTGGTCGGTGTTATCAGCGCTGAATGTCGCAGGCGTCGACCAACGGGATCCGATGATCCGCAGAGCCGTGGACTGGCTGGTCTCGGTGCAGAATCACGAT
>DASXCJ010000014.1:0-51944 GCA_036491175.1 Rhizomicrobium sp. | reverse complement strand
GGGGAAGGCGCGTCCAGGCCAAGACCGCAGAGGTTGAACCGAGCGCGCCGCGACGTCGAAAGACGTACGAGGCCGGCTGAATAAAGCGATGGAAACCGGATGGAGCCCGCATGCGTGACGACGATGCGGGCTTTCGTCTTTCTTCTTGTCCGCGATAGCCTCGCGGGCAAACAGAATCCCTGGGAGGGAATCCATGACAATCACCGAGATCGCGACAGGCCTGCGTTTTCCCGAAGGGCCCGTCGCCATGGATGACGGGTCGATCATCCTGGTCGAGATCGCGGCGGGACGGATTTCGCGGGTGACGAAGGACGGCAAGGTGAAAGCCATCGCCAAGCCGGGCGGTGGGCCGAACGGTCTGGCCATCGGGCCCGACGGCGCGCTCTATGTCTGCAACAACGGCGAGAACTTCACCTACGTGAAGCGCGGCGGCCTCACCATCCCCGGCCATGCGCCGCCGACGCATACGGGCGGGCGCATCGAGCGGGTGAACATCGCCACCGGCAAGGTCGAGGTCGTCTACGACTCGTGCGACGGCAAGAGGCTGATGGCGCCGAACGACATCGTGTTCGATACGGTGGGCGGCTTCTGGTTCACCGATCACGGCACGACGACAAGCGAATACCGCACGCACGGCGCGCTCTATTACGCCAAGGCCGACGGCTCGAAGATCATCCAGGTTCTGCGCGAGCTGATCTCGCCCAACGGCGTCGGCCTCTCGCCCGACGGCAAGACGGTCTACTACGCGGAGACCTTCACAGGCCGGCTCTGGGCATTGCCGCTGGAGAAGCCGGGCAAGGGCCGCAAGCCCAGTGGCTTCACGCCGGCGGATTTCGTCGGCGCGTTCCCGGGCATCGCCTATTTCGACAGCCTCGGCGTGCAGGCGGATGGCGGGGTGTGCTGCGCCACGATCCTGGCGGGCGGCATCACGACTTTCCATCCGGGCACGAAGAAAGTGAAGCACATGCCGATCGCCGATCCCCTGGTCACCAATATCTGCTGGGGCGGCAAGGGGATGAAGACGGCCTACATCACCGCGTCCGGAACGGGTAAGCTCGTGGCGATGCAATGGCCCAAGCCGGGTTTGCGCCTCAACTACAACGCCTGATCCAAATTCGATCCAAGGGGAGTATCAACATGCGTTTGATCATCGCGAGCGGCATCGCGCTCATCGCCGCCACGAGCCTGGCTTTCGCCGACGACGACATCATGGCCTCGCGTTACGGCAACACCGTGGTCGCCAAGGGGCCGGGCGCGCCGGAGGTGCATCTCTACTACAACGCCGATCACACCTTCACCGGCAAGGTCGTCGGCATGACGATCCAATTGAAAGGCACCTGGGAATTGAAGGCCGACCAGGTCTGCTCGACCTATGACCCGCCGCCGCCCGGCGTCACCAATCCGCTCTGCTCGCATCTCGACCCGCACAAGGTCGGCGACAGTTGGACCGCCGGCGAACGCAACGTGACGCTGGTGCAGGGGATACAGTAACGGACCGCCCTCCCCTTGAGGGAGGGCCGACAATTTTGCGAAGCAAAATTTCGGGGTGGGGTCGTGCTTCGGTGTTCGGCGCTATGACCCCACCCCGAAAAACGCGAAGAGCGTTTTTCGACCCTCCCTCAAGGGGCGGGTTGTGGTGGCTAATGCCACATCGCGACCATCGCGAAGATAGCCGCGTATTCGACCACGTCGCCGACATTGTGGCCGACGATCGGCGCCAGCAGGCTGCGCGATTTCTCGAACCAGTAGGCATAGAGCACGCCCAGGGCAAACGCGTAGACCTGCTGGCCCAGCGCCATCGCGAAGGGCCGGGTGACGAAGTCGAAGACGTGGGCCAGCGCGAAGATCAGCGCCACGATCACGCCGGCCATGCTCATCTCGTAGCGGCCGAGCGCGATGCGGCCGGGCATTGTCGCCATCAGGTAGGTGACGAGAAGCCCGCGGAACAACGTCTCCTCTGTCGGCCCGACATAAATGCCTTCGAAGCCGAGCCAGCCGGCGATGTTGAGCGGCGTCAGCGGATAAGGCTGATCGCTGGGCGGCTTGTGGGCGAGGATCTGCGGCCAGAAATCCACCGCCGTCATCAGCAGTCCGAAGAACAGGCCCCACAGGATCGCGGCGCCGACGTAGGACTTTCCTTCCGGCCGATGCAGCCCGTAGTCGCGGCGCAGGAAGATCTTGAACAGGCCGATGGCGATCAGCGTGTAGACGAGCTGCGCGGTGTGGCCGTAGCCGATCTCGATCCACGGCATCTCCGGGCGCACCGGGATGTGGAGGAAATGCTCCGCCAGCTCCACGGTCGCGCCCGCGAGCAAGGTGATCGCGATCCAGGTCAGGAGCACGGTGACGAGCGGGAGGATGCGGAATTTGAATCCCTCGATGCGGATCATGCGATGCCTCCGAACGGCAAGAGTCCGATGATCGATCCGGTGAGCCCGCTCGCCATCGCGCCGGAGACCAGCGCGCGCATCGCCAGCGGCACGATCTCGTCGCGGCGCTCGGGCGCGAGCGCGCTGACGCCCGCGATCATGATCCCGACCGAGCCGAAATTGGCGAAGCCGCACATGGCGTAGACCATGATCAGCCGGGAGCGTGGATCGAGCGCGTTCGCGGGCAGCGCGGCGAGCTTCAGGTAGGCGATGAATTCGTTGAGCACGATCTTCTGGCCCATCAGCGAGCCGGCGGTGGCCGCCTGGTTCCACGGGATGCCGAAGAGCCAGACGACCGGCGCGAAGATCCAGCCGAAGACGCGCTCGATGGTGAGCGGCGCACCCCAGATGTCCGGCATGTGTCCGAGGATGATGTCGGCCAGCGCCACCAGCGCCACGATGACGAGCAGCATGGCGACGATGCCGAGCCAGAGCTTGAGCCCGTCCTCCGTGCCGCGGGCGATGGCGTCCATGCCGGAGCGGTATTTGAACTCCGGCGCGTCGTGCGCCGGCGTCTGCGCGTCGCCGGGGATCATGATGCGCGCGATGAGGATCGCGCCCGGCAGCGACATGAAGGAGGCGACGAGGATGTGCCCCAGCGCGCCGGGGATCACCGGTTCGAGGATCGTGGCGTAGAGCACGAACACCGTGCCGGCGACAGTGGCGAGGCCGACCGAGAACAGCATGAACAATTCGGCGCGGGAGAGTTTGTTGAGATAGGGACGGATCAGCAGCGGCGCCTCGATCATGCCGAGGAAGATCGTGGCCGCCGAGCCCAGGCCCACCGCGCCGCCGATGCCCATGGTGCGTTTGAGGCACCAGGCGAAGACGCCGACGACGGCGGGCAGCACGCGCCAATGCCAGAGCAGCGCGGCGAGGGCGGAGATGACGATGACCAGCGGAAGAATCTGGAAGGCGAAGATCGTGCCATTGGCCGGCGTGGCGATGGCGAAGGGCGCGTTGCCGCCGCCGACATAGCCGAAGACGAAGGAGGCGCCGGCCCTGGTCGCCGCCATCAGCGCATCGACCGCGCCGTTGAGCGCGAACAGCGCGTCGCGCGCCAGCTTCACCTCCAACAGCAGCGCCGCCAGGCCCACCTGCAGCGCCAGCCCCACCAGGACGGCGCGGAGCGGAAAGCGGCGGCGGTTCTCCGACATCGCCCAGGCGGCGAAAAGGATGGCCGCGATGCCGCACAGGGATTGCAGGTGCAGAAGCACGAAAGGCCCCGATTCGCTTGCGGAGCCATCATGTCACGGGTTTGTGGATTCCCTCTCCCCGCAGTGGGGGAGAGGGAGACGTTGTCAGATGAAATTCGTCACCACCAAGTGGTTCAGGTGCGCGGCGGTCACCAGGTCGAAGACGTAGTCCTGCCCCGCCTGGTAGCCAGCCACGCCATTGGCATCGACGACCAGGAAGGTGTGGCCCGCGAAGCCGCCCGTGGTCGGCAGGAACAGCACCGCATGGCCGGCGGCGAGGTGGCCGGCGGAGATCGCGGCGGCGAGATTGCCGTCGAAATTCGCCGCGGTGAGCTTGCCGGTGGTGACCGCCGCGTCGACGCCCGTCACGGTGACATCGAGGTCGAAGACCTGGGTCGTGGCGCTGAAGTCGGTGATCACGTCGTGGGCGAGCCCGGTGGACTGGAGCGTGTCGGTATAGAGGAAGCTGTCGTGCTCGGCATAGGTCGCGACGATCTTGTCGGCGCCGAGGCCGCCGGTGAACTTGTTGTTGTCGCCCCCGCCGATCAACGTGTCGTTGCCCGCGCCGCCGATCAAGACGTCGTTGGCCGCGCCGCCGGTGATGAGGAAATGCCCGTCGGTCTCCGCCGAGCCGTCGAAGGTCAACTCCTGGCCCGCGCCCAGCGCGGTGGCGTCGACGACGAGCCGCGCGCCCGCCGCGACATTGGCGTCGTCCATCGTGAGCTTGTAGTTGAAGCCGCTTTCCAAGGTGAGCGTCTCGACATTGACGAGCGTGTCCTCGCCCAGCACGACACCGGCGCTGTAGTCGCCGGAGAGGATCAGCGTGTCCTTGCCCGCGCCGCCGTCGATCCGGTCGTTGGCATTGAAGAACGACGCCATGCTGACGATGTCGTTGCCGGCGCCGCCATCGATGGTGGCCTGCGTCCCTTCGGCCAGCAGCACGTCGTTGCCCGCGCCGCCGTCGAGCGTGTCGCTGCCGGTGCCGCCGTCGAGCCCGTCGCGGCCGGCGCCGCCGATGAGCAGATCGTTGCCGGCGCCGCCGTTGACCAGGCCGGTGGTGCTGCCCAGCGTGTTGTCGTAGAGGTCGTTGCCGCCGCCGAAGATGATGGTGCCGGCGATGTGGCCGGAATTGGTGATGTCGAGTTCGCCGGCATTGCTGTCGGCGATGGCGATCCCGCCCGGCGCCGTCGACTGGATGGCGCCGGAATTGTCGAGCGTGTCGGCATGGCCGGCCTGGGTGTCGAACTGGATGCCGATCAGGCCCGCGATGATGCCGCTGTTGGTGACGGTGAGGTCGGCGCCGCTGGTCTCCGCCACCGCCGTCTGCGCGGCGGTGATGCGGCCGGAATTGACCAGGATGTCCTCGCCCGCCGTGGTGTGGAACAGGATCGCCGCGGCGCCGTCGATGGAGCCGCTATTGTTGATGGAAAGGCCGGCCGCGCCCGCCTCGAACACAGCGGTGCCGCCGCTTTCGATCGTGCCGGTGTTGGTCAGCAGGTCGGTGCCGCCGGCGCCGACATAGACGATGCCGGCGGCGTCGCCGGAGATGTCGCCATGGTTGCTCACGGTGAGAAGGCCGGTGACCATGGCTTGCACCGCGGTGCCGGTCGCTTCGATGTTGCCGGTGTTGTGCACGATGTTGCCGCTGCCTGAGAATGCGACGGCGTTCTTGGCATCGATCTCGCCGCTGTTGGTGAGCTTGATGAGCGCGCCGGCCGGGGCCTCGATGCCGGAGCCGCCAAGCGAGGAGATCAGGCCGGTGTTGGTGACATCGAGTTCGCCGGTGCCGGATTCGAGCACCGCCCATTCCGCGAAATTGGCCGATACCTGGCCGCTATTGATCAGGGTCGAGACTTGCGCCGAACCCGACCGGAAATCGACTCCGGCGCTGCCTTCGATGGCGCCGCTGTTGGTGACGTGCAGCGCGCCATCGTTGATTTTGCTGACGGCCTGGTCGTCGCCCTGGATCAGCCCGGTGTTGACGATGAAATCGGCGTCTCCGCCCATCGCCACGCCGGCGCCGCCGTGGATCGTTCCGTTGTTGATGAGGAGATTGTTGCCGGCATCCATCTCCACGCCCTGGTTGAGTTCGGAACTGACCAGGCCGTAATTGGTGAAATTCGAGCTGCCGCCCTGGAGATCGACGCCGCTTCCCAGGAGGCCGAACACCGATCCGGTGCTGCCGACCGTCACGTTCGCCAGACTGCCATGCAGCTCGATGCCGGAATTCAACGCCGAGATCGCGCCGCCTTCGACCGTCCCATCGATCTGCATGAAGACCCGCGTCGCGCTGGAATCGCCGAATATCCCGTAGGCGCTGCCGCTGATCAGCGTGCCCTGCGCCAGGAAAAGCGAATCATTGATGGCCACATCCTTGCCGTCGCCGCTGGGCTGGATGATGTTCGAGGTGATGACGTAGTTGCTCACACTGCTCTCCTGACGCGGGTTCGAAAGACCCATGGGGACTTGTGGCGTGCGGTTCTTGGTGGAAAGCGACAGTCAGGGCGAAAAGCGACACCGCTCCGGCATATTTCGCCGTGCTATGGTTTTCCCGTGCCCACGGGCGATGGAAGCACCGCAAGGATGATCTCTGGAATGCAAGCGCTCGTTGCATCGATCCTGTTTTTGACTCTGGCGGTTCAGCCGCCGCCGCCCGCGCCCAAGCCCGTCACCGAGACGCTCTATGGAACGAAGGTGACGGACCCTTACCGGCATTTCGAGAAACTGGACCCGGCGACCGTGGGCTGGATCAAGGTGGAGGGCGCCTATACGCGCGGCGTCCTGGATTCCATCGCGCCCCGCGCCGCGCTCCTGAAGCGCATGACGGATTTCGAGAACGGCTTTGCCGCCATCGATTTCTATCAGCGCGCCGGCGGGCGGGAGTTCTTCCGCGAACGCGCGCCGGGCTCCAACGTCGCCAACCTCATGGTTCGCGACGCGGCCGGCACGCGGGTGCTGGTCGATCTCAACCGGCTGAACAAACCGGCGGCGATCAACTACTTCCTCGCCTCGCCGGACGGCGGCAAGGTCGCCGCGGGCATCTCGTTCAGCGGCACCGAGGCGGCGTCGGTCAGCGTCTATGACGCGAAGACGGGCGCGGTAATCGCGGGGCCTATCGACCGCGCGGAATTCGGTCTGCAGGCGTGGAGCGACGACAGCCGCGTCCTCTATTTCAACCGGCTGCAGCAACTCGCGCCCGGTCAATCGCCCAACGACAAATACAATGCGTCCGGCATCTGGGCCTGGGGGCCGGATCTGCACGATAGCCCGCGCCCGGTCATCGTTTCGGGAAGCGGCGGCATTCCCGCGAACGAGGTGATCACGCCGGTCGTGAACCCGACATCTTCGCTGGCTGCGCTGTCGGTGCAGAACGGCGCGCAGAATGAAATCGCCATCTTCCTCAAGCCCAAGGATGGCGCCGCGGAAAATGCGGTGTTCGCCACCCATGACGATGGCATCACCGCGTTCGGCATGCAGGGCGATACGATCTACCTGCTCTCGCACAAAAACGCGCCGACCTTCCAGGTGCTGGCGGTGAAGGCGGGGCAGCCGCTGTCTTCGGCCATGGTCGTGTTGCCCGCCGATCCGCATCGGATCGTCGAAGGCATCCACGCCGCGTCGGACGGGCTCTATGTCGTCGCGCGCGAGGGTGTCTATTCGCATCTGCTGCGCGTGGCGGACGGAAAGGTGACGGAGGTCGTGCTGCCGGTGCGCGGCAATATCGCCGAAGCCTTCAGCGATCCGCGCGAGAAGGGCGTGACGGTCGGGCTGCAAGGCTGGGTCTCGCCGCTGCAATATTATCGCTATGACGGCCGCGCGCTGACCGAGCTCGATCTCGCCCGGCAGCCTGTGATCGCGCCGGACGAATTCCGCATCAGCGATTTCCAGGCGACAGCGAAGGATGGCGTGAAGGTGCCGCTAAGCTTCGTGGAACAATCCGGCGCGAAGGGCCCGCGTATCGTCATCCTGCGGGCCTACGGCTCCTATGGCATCTCGGAGCTTCCGCATTTCAGCGCGCTGATGACGGTGTTCCTGCGCGAGGGCGGCAGCTTCGCCACCTGCCATGTGCGCGGCGGCGGCGAGTTGGGCGAGGCATGGCGGCTGGGCGGCAAGGACGCCAACAAGCCCAACACCTGGCGCGACCTCATCGCCTGCGGCGAGAATCTGGTCGCGCGCGGGGTGACGGCGAAAGACAAGCTCTTCATCTTCGGCGGCTCGGGCGGCGGCATCGCGGTCGGCCGCGCGATGGAGGAGCGCCCCGATCTTTTCGCCGGCGTGATCGACGAAGTCCCGCCCGCCAATATGGAGCGGCTGGAATTCATGCCCGACGGCATGCTGGAGACGCAGGAATTCGGCTCGATCAAGAGCGAAGCGGGCTTCCGAAACCTGATGCGGATCGACTCTTACCTTCACGTCGAACCCGGCAAGCATTACCCACCGGTCCTGATCGGCATGGGCCTCAACGATCCGCGCATCGCGCCCTGGCAACCCGCCAAGCTCGCCGCGCGCCTGCTCGCCACGCACAATCCCGTGCTGCTGCGCGTCGACCTCGACAACGGCCACGGCGTCGGCGCGACGAAGGCGCAAAACGACCAGCTCTTCGCCGACATCTTCACCTTCGTCTTCTGGCACGCGGGACGGCCGGGGTGGGTGCTTAGCGGCGCGGCAGCACATCGCTGAGCTTTGCCTGCATTCTCGCGAGTTCACCCACAATCGTTATCCCCGGGCTTGCCGCCTTCGCCTAAAGGCTACGGCGTGCCGGTGAGTCTCACTTGCCACGCCGAAGCGAAGCGTAGGCGGGTCCCGGGAATCCATAACCCGCGGTCTTTCATAGCTCGTCGAGACCGCGGTTATGGGTGGCCGGGACAAGCCCGGCCATGACGTGGAAGGGGAAAGAGCTAGGTGTGCGTGAAATCCGCCGTGGCCAGCGTGCCGGTCATGCCGCTGACGTCGATGACGTAGTCTTGCGAGGCCTGGTAGCCGGCGATGCCGTTGGCGTCGACGACGAGGAAGGTGTGGCCGTGCTGATCGCCGGTCGTGGGCTCGAACAGGACGGCGTGATAGGCGCCGAGTTGCGCGGCGCCGACGGCCGTCGCGAGCTGGATGTCGAAGGTCGCCAGCGACAGCGCGCCGCCGAGCACGGTGGCGTTGACGCCGGTGACGGTCTCGGGGAGGGCGAACACGTCCTGCGCCGCGTTGAAATCGGTGACGTGGTCGAAGTTCGCGCTGGTGGAGTCGGTGACGCCGCCCTCGTAGGAGAAGATGTCGTATCCGGCGCCGCCCGTGAGGGTGTCCGCGCCGCCTTCGCCGCCGAGCCAGTCATTGCCCGCGCCGGCGATGAGCATGTCGGCGCCGTCTCCGCCGCCGAGCCCGAGGACGCCGCCGGTCTCCGCGCCGCCGCGCACTACCAGGCTCTGCGACGCGGTCATCCCCCAGCCGGATATGTCCATGTAGGCGTTGTTCGCGACATTGGCGTCGTTGAGCGTGATGTCGTAGCTGCCGCCGGTGACGTGGATGTCCTCGACATTTGTGACGGTGGTTGCGGTGAACACTATCGGCGCCGTGTAGTTGCCGGTGATCTGCAGGAGATCGACGCCCGTGCCGCCGTTGATGGCGTCGTTCGCGGTGAAGGCGTCGGTCGTCCCGAAGATGACGACGTCGTTGCCGTCGCCGCCGTTGACCGTGTTGCTGCCGCTGCCGGGGAGGATCTGATCCGCGCCGCCGCCGCCGTTGAGATTGTCGCTGCCGTGGCCGCCCCACAACACGTCAATGCCCGCGCCGCCGGTGGCGGTGATCCGTCCGCTCACCGCCGAGGCGTTGAAGTAGACATAGTTGCCGGCCGTGAGCGACGAGGCGTCGACCGTCAGCGTGCCGCGGCTGGCGAGGTCGTTGTCGGTCAGATTGTAGTTGTGGCCGGAGCTCAGATAGAGCGTCTCCACACTCGTCACATTGCCGCCGCCGAACGTCACGCCGGCGGAATAGTCGCCGTCGAGGTCGATGATGTCGTTGCCGGCGCCGCCGTCGACGATGTCCAGCCCGGTGAAGCTCGATCCGTAGAAGAAGGTGTCGTTGCCCGCGCCGCCGGAGACGGCGTCGTCGCCGCCCTGGAACAGGGAGAAGCTGTCGTTGGCGCTGGTGCCGGTGATGACGTCGTCGAAAGTCGTGCCGATATAGTTCATGAGAATGTCCTTGATGTCCGATGAGACGGCGCTCGCGAGGGCCATCTGTGCCGCACCGCGCGCGCCCATTCTTGGGCGCGCGCGACGGCGCTAGGCCGAAAGCGACAAGGGCGTGCGTCCGCCGTTACACGAAATTCCCGGTGGTCAGCGCACCGGTCATGCCGGTGACCTCGACGACCAAGTCCTGCGAAGCCTGGTAGCCGGCGACGCCATTGGCATCCACCACCAGGAAGAGATGGCCGTGCAGGTCGCCGCCGCCGGGCTGCAGCAGCATGGCGTGATGCGCGAGCAGGACGGTGGAGCTGACCACGCTGGCCAAGTTGGCGTCGAAGCTTGCGGCGTTGACGACACCGCCCATGATGGTGGGATCGATGCCGGTGACGGCCACGGGCAGGTGGATGAAATCCTGCGCGGCGTTGAAGTCGGAGATGTGGTCGTATGTCGTGCTCGTGGAGTCGCTGACGGCGTTGTAAAGGAAGAGGTCGCCGCCTCCGCCGCCGGTGAAGCGGTCCGCGCCGCCGCCGCCGGTGAAGCGGTCTACGTTGTTGCCGCCTATGAGCGTGTCGGCGCCCGCCCCGCCCGTGATGTCGAAGCTGCCATCGGTTTCCGCCGCGCCGTGGAAGGTCAGGCTCTGGGCGGAGGACAGCGACGCGGCGCTCACGAACAGGGTCTGGCCGGCGGCGACATTGGCGTCGTTGGTGGTGACGTTGAAGCTGCCGCCGATGAAGGCGAGATCCTCGATGCCCGTCAGGGTCGTCGTGGTGAAGGTCATGGACGCGTAAGTCCCGTCGATGTTCACCGCGTCGAAACCGTTGCCGCCGTCCAGCACGTCGTGGACGTTGAAGACCTCGTTGGGTCCCGCAAAGCTGATGAAGTCGTTGCCGTCTGCGCCTTTGACGATGTTGTTGCCGCTGCCGGGGCGGATGGAATCGTCGCCCGCGCCGCCATTGATCGTGTCGCTGCCGGCGCCCGTGTCGATGATGTCGTCCGCCGCGCCGCCGGTGACGAAGAAACGGCCGTCGGAGGTTTGGGCCTGGAAGTTCAGCGGGTCCTTGGCCGTGAGCGCGCTGCCGTCGACCGTCAGGCTGGAGCCGTTGGCGAGATAGGAATCGGTCAGCGTGTAGTGGTGGAACGGCGCCAGCACGATCTTCTCCACCGCGACATTGGCGGAGTTGAACGTGACGCCCGCATGGTAGTCGCCGTCCAGCGAGAGCACGTCCGCGCCGTTGCCGCCGGCGATGATGTCGGCGCCGGTGAAGGCATTGCCGAAGTTGAAGGTGTCGTTGCCGTCGCCGCCGTCGACGTTGTCGTCGCCGCCCTGGCTCATGTCGAAGATGTCGTCGCCCGAAGTTCCCACCAGCATGTCGTTGCCGGCCGTGCCCGTGAAGTTCATGTCGTGCTCTCCTCTGTCCGAGGGCGCAGAGTGGGCAGGCCGGGCGCGCCGCCGCTTGGCGCGGAACGACAGGCTGGGCGGGAAACGACCGGCGCGGAGCGCCTATTTCTCTCGGTTGGTTTTGGCGGCCCGCATCGTTATAGGAAGGCCATGGTCACGCGCGAAGACATCCTCACGGCCTTGAACGCCATCGCCGATCCGGCGAGCGGCAAAAGCATCGTGGAGGCCGGGCTGGTGCAGGGCCTGGTGGTGCGCGACGGCCATGTCGGCTTCGCCATCGAGGTGTCGGCCGCCCGCGGGCGCACGGCCGAGCCGCTGCGCAAGGCGGCGGAGGACGCTGCCAACAAGGTTCCGGGCGTGCTGTCGGTCACGGCGGTGCTGACGGCGCATAGCGAGCCCGCGCCGGCCCGCCATGCCGCCCATCAACACCAGCAGGCGCCGCAATCGCAGTCGGGCATCGAGGGCGTGGGCGCGGTGATCGCGGTCGCCAGCGGCAAGGGCGGCGTCGGCAAATCGACGGTCGCGGTGAATCTCGCGCTCGGTCTCTCCAAGCTCGGGCTGAAGGTGGGGCTGCTGGACGCCGATATCTACGGTCCGTCCGTGCCGCGCCTGCTCGCCATCAAGGAGAAGCCGCTCAGCGATGGGCACAAGCTGCAGCCCATCGAGCGCCTCGGCATCAAGGCGATGTCGATGGGCTTCCTCGTCAAGGAAGACGAGCCGATGGTGTGGCGCGGGCCGATGGTGCAATCGGCGCTGACGCAGATGATGAACGATGTCGCTTGGGCGCCGCTCGACGTGCTGGTGATCGACATGCCGCCGGGCACGGGCGACGCCCAGCTCACCATTGCCCAACGCGTGCCGCTCAAGGGCGCCGTGATCGTGTCGACGCCGCAGGACATCGCGCTGATCGATGCGCGCAAGGGGCTTGCCATGTTCCGCAAGACGCAGGTGCCGATCCTGGGAATTGTCGAAAATATGAGTGTTTTCGTTTGCGAGAATTGCGGGCACGAAAGCCACATCTTCGGCCATGGCGGCGCGCGCGCCACCGCGGAGGAACTCGGCGCGCCCTTCCTGGGCGAGATCCCGCTGGTGCCGTCCATCCGCGAGACGTCCGATGCCGGGACGCCCATCGTCGCGCTCAAGCCGGAAAGCCGGGAAGCCGAATCATTTCTTGCAATTGCGCAACAGGTCGCCGAAAAGATCGCCGGCCCGCAGCGCCGCGCGCCGAAAATCGTGATTGAATAGTCCCATGGCTACGCCGAAGCCCCAGATTCGTTCGACATTCGCGACGCCCGTTTGCGTCCACTACGTCCCCGTCGCGCCGGAGATGAATCCGGAGTTGCGCGCGATGATCCTCGATCACATGCAGGCAAATGGCCAAAGCAACAACGCGAACGGAACGCATGGCCAGGGCTGGCGCTCGCAACGTGATTTCGAAAGCTGGGGCGGCCAGCACGCGCAGACGCTGTGCCGCGTGCTGCGCGAGCTCGCCGACAGCCTGACCTCCACGCGCAGCGGCGGCCGCGTCAATCTCGACTGGAAGATCTCCGCCTGCGCCGCCGTGCGCCAGAAAGGCGAGTATGTCGAGACGTCCGCGCGCCCGGGCAATTTCTGGTCGGCGGTCTATGTGGCCGATGACGGCTACGCCAAATCCGACGATGCGGCGCTGGGCGGCGAGATCGAGCTCTGCGATCCGCGCGGCGTGCTGCCCGCCATGGTCGCGCCGCAACTGGCATTCCGCATCCCCGGCGGCAACACCGCCGGCCATTGCGAAGTGATCCGACCGCAGCCCGGCATGGTCTTGCTGCATCCCGCCTGGATGTCCCGCGGCGAACGCCGCTACGAGGGCGAAGGCCAGCGCGTGACGGTCGAGTTCGACATGATGGTGCCGTAAGCGCACCTCGCTTCGCCAATGAAGCTGTCATCCCGGGCGAGCGCCGCGCACTTCGCGCGCCGCGAGGGAAGGGGACCCAGGTGGACCGATCAGCACCGGTGTTGATCGGTCCACCTGGGTCCCCTTCCCTCACGCTACGCGCTCGCCGGGGATGACAGCGGTGTTTAGTGGGTCAAAGAAAAAGCCTTCGCCAGCAATTCATACGAGCGCAGCCGCGAGGCGAAGTCGTAGGTGATCGTCACGACGACGAGTTCGTCCGCGCCGTGGCGTTCGGCGAGCGTGAGCAGCCGCGTGCGCACCTGCTGCGGCGTGCCGACGGCGGAGCGCATCTCGATGCCGCGCAACAACGTCCGTTCCTGGTCGGCGTAGTCGTAGGCCGCCGCTTCCTCCGGCGAGGGGAATGCGATGGGGCGGCCGGTCAACAGCCGCACGACCCAGAGGTTGCGCGACAGCGCGAGCCGCTGCGCCTCTTCCTCCGTCTCCGCCGCCAGCGCCGCCACGCCCATGGAGAGCGTGGGCCGCGTGCACCACGGGCTCGGTTTGAAGCGCTCGCGATAGGCGGCGCAGGCGTCCTCGCTGCCGTCGGGGCTGATGAAATGCGCGTGGCTGAAGGGCAGGCCCATCTCGGCGGCATAGATCGCGCTGTGGATGCCGGAGCCGAGCAGCCACATTTGCGGGCGCGTGTCGCCGCGCGGCATGGCATGGATGCCGCGATAGGGATGATCGTCGGGAAGCGGGCTGCCCGCCGCGTCGTCGAGGAATTGGCGCAGCAGATGGACCTGGCTCGGGAAAGCGTCGATGCCCCAGCCTTGCGGCCCCGCCTGCAGCGCCGCCGCCGTGCGCTGGTCGGTGCCGGGCGCGCGGCCGAGGCCGAGATCGATGCGGCCTGGCGAGAGAATCTCCAACATGCGGAACTGCTCGGCCACTTTGAGCGGGCTGTAATGGCTCAGCATCACCCCGCCCGAGCCCACGCGGATCGATTTCGTCTCCGCCGCCACGCGCGCGATCAAGACTTCGGGCGCGGAGCCCGCGAAGGAGCCGGTGTTGTGATGCTCGGCCAGCCAGTAACGGTGATAGCCCAGCGCCTCGCAGGCCTTGGCGAGCGCGATGGTCTCGGCCACGGCATCGGACGCGGTGCCATCCTTGCGGATGGGCGATTGGTCGAGGACGGATAGACGCATGACCTGTTTGCCTGGACTTAACCAATAAGCGCGAGCCTTGGCCCATGCTGGACCAAGCCACCGCCCGCGTTCAACCCGAGGAATCGCGCTTCCGCCATAGCATCCAAGTGGCGGAGGTGCAGAATCCTTTGTTGCTGAAGGGGCTGGAGCTGTGGCGCCGGCAGAAGCGGAACGAACGTTTCCCCAGCCGCGCGGCGATGTCGCCCCGTCTGCTGGCCGGGCTGTTACGCCATACCATTCTCGTTCGGGTGACGGAGGACGATTTCGAGTTCCGCATCGTGGGCGATGCCGTGGTGACGGCGCAGGGCGCCTCCTACCAAGGCCTGACCACGGCGCAGATCGACGCGGCGTCTCCCGGCTATGGCCATATGCTGGGCAAGGTCTATCGCCATATCCGCCAGGCGGGCGAGCCCTCGGCCTATCGCGGCTGGTTCGTCCGCGCGGCGGATGGCCGCGCCTTCTTCCACGAGAGCATCGGCCTTCCCTTGGGTGAGAATGGGAATGTGGATCATCTCCTGATCTTCGGCGTCTACGCCTACAATCACGATCAGGCTTTGGGCTAAGCTCGCCGCCGGACGGCATCCGGAGACGATCATGGCGCTCGACGCCGAGACACGAACACAGCTCATCGAGACCGTGCGCCGCTTCGTGCGCGAGAAATGCGTGCCGGTCGAGGCCAAGGTCTCCGAGGAAGACCGCGTGCCGGACAGCGTCATCGCGGAGATGCGCGCGCTCGGGCTCTTCGGACTTTCCATTCCCACCGAATATGGCGGCCTCGGCCTGACCATGGAGGAGGAGGTTCTGGTCTGCTTCGAGCTGGGGCAGACGTCACCGGCCTTCCGCTCGGTCATCGGCACCAATGTCGGCATCGGCAGCCAGGGCGTGGTGATGTTCGGCACCGACGCGCAGAAGGACGAGTGGCTGCCCAAGCTCGCCAGCGGCGAGGTGGTGGCGAGCTTCGCGCTGACCGAGCCCGGCGCGGGTTCGGACGCGGCCTCGGTGCGCACCACGGCTGTTCGAGATGGCGACGACTACGTCGTCAACGGCACCAAGCGCTTCATCACCAATGCCAACCGCGCCGGCATGTTCACGCTGCTCGCCCGCAGCGATCCGGCGAGGAAGGGCGCGGGCGGAATCTCCGCCTTCATCGTGCCGGCGAAGACGCCCGGCATCGCCATCGGCAAGCCCGAGAAGAAGATGGGCCAGCAGGGCGCGCATATCAGCGATGTGATCTTCGAGAATGCGCGCGTGCCGGCGAGCTTGCGTCTCGGCAAGGAGGGCGAAGGCTTCAAGGTGGCGATGCAGGTGCTCGACCGCGGGCGGCTGCATATCTCCGCGGTCTGCGTCGGCGTGGCGGAGCGGCTGATCCGCGAGGCGGTGGGTTACGCGCGCGAGCGCGAACAGTTCGGCCAGAAGATCGCCGAGTTCCAGCTCATCCAGGGGATGCTGGCCGATTGCAAGACGGAGGCCTACGCCGCGCGCTGCATGGTGCTCGACGCCGCCCGCAAACGCGACGCGGGCGAAAGCGTGACGATGGAAGCGGCGTGCTCCAAATATTTCGCCTCCGAGATGGTGGGGCGTGTGGCGGACAAGGCGGTGCAGATCTTCGGCGGCGCCGGCTATGTCGCCGACTACGGCATCGAGCGCTTCTATCGCGACGTGCGCATCTTCCGCCTCTACGAAGGCACCAGCCAGATCCAGCAGGTGGTCATCGCCCGCGGCCTGCTGCGGGGGGATTGAGCGAGAGTGCTAGCAATGCTAGCATTGCTGTCATGGCGACTTTGACGATCCGAAACGTGGATGAGGCGACCCATCGCAGCCTGCGAATGCGCGCTGCCGAGAACGGGCGGAGTGTCGAGGAAGAAGTGCGCCGCATCCTGGCGCAAGCCGGTACGGCGAAGCAGGACTACCGCAATCCCAAAACACCCGAGGAAATCGACAAAGCGGTGAAAGCTGCGCAGAAGTTCTTCGCGCCGTTGCGCGAGACCTACTCCGTGGATCAGTTTATCGCCGAAAAGCGCGCCGAAGCGGTGCGTGAGTTCGCCGACGGTGCCAAGAAATTCGACGACACGTGATCGTTCTCGACAGCTGCGCGTTGCTGGCGGTGTTGCTGGGCGAACGTGGTGCTCAGAACGTGGCGGACGTTTTTCCGCAAGCCGTGATTTCCGCGGTGACTCTCGCGGAAGTCCTTTCCAAGGCCGAACAGAGAGGCCTCGATTCCGAACAAGCGCATGAAACGATTATGGCGTTCGGCATCGGCGTGCTGCCCGTCGAGGCACTGCACGCACGCATTGCGGCCAAGATTTCACGCGCGCCACGCAAGCTCGACCTTTCGCTCGGAGATCGATTGTGCATGGCGCTGGCCATCGCCCAAGGCGTGGAGTTTATGACGTCGGATTCCGGCATTGCTGCGTTTCGCGACCAGATCTCCATAAAGTCCTTTCGCTGACCGTGGCGAGCCCAGATTTGGAATCTCTACTTGCCGACATCCGCGCCTGCCGGATTTGTGCGGAGCAACTCGTGCCGCGGCCCGTGCTGCATATGTCGGCGACGGCGAAGCTCTTGATCGCGTCGCAGGCGCCGGGGTTGCGGGTGCATGAGACGGGGTTGTCATTCAACGATGCCAGCGGCGAGCGGCTGCGCGCGTGGATGGGCGTCGATCGCGAGACTTTCTATGACACATCCAAGGTCGCGCTCGCGGCGATGGCGTTCTGCTTCCCCGGCTACGATGCGCAAGGCCACGATCTGCCGCCGCCGCCCGTTTGCGCCGCGACCTGGCGAACGCGGCTGCTGGCGGCGCGTCCCGCCTTCGAGACCACGCTGCTCGTCGGCTCCTATGCGCAGGCCTGGCATTTGGGGCCGTCGCGAAAATCGACTATGACGGAGACGGTGCAGGCGTGGCGGGACTATGCGCCGCGCTATATTCCCCTGCCGCATCCGTCGTGGCGCAACACTGGCTGGTTGAAGCAAAATCCATGGTTCGCAGAAGAACTCCTGCCCGCTCTGCGGCGGCGCGTGCGGCGGCTGGTCTCGCGCTGATCGCGCTCGCGGCTTGCGCGCCGCAGATCGCGTCCACGGGATTGGAGACCACGACGCCCACCATCGCCTCCGGCACGTTCGTGACGCGCGACGGGCTGAACTTGCCGCTGCGCGAATGGGACGCGGATCATCCGCGCGCCATCATCGTGGCGCTGCACGGCATGAGCGATTATTCGCAAGCCTTCGACCTGCCGGGTCCGATCTGGGCGAAGGCCGGCATCACGACCTATGCCTATGACCAGCGCGGCTTCGGCAACGCGCCAAACCCCGGCGTTTGGGGCGGGGAGGACGCGATGCGGCGCGATCTCTCCGATTTCGTCGACGCGGCGCGGGCGAAATATCCCGGCGTCCCGGTCTATGCACTGGGCGAGAGCATGGGCGGCGCGGTGGTATTGTCCGACCTCGCGGGCGATCATCCGCCGCGTGTCGACGGCGCCGTCCTGATCGCGCCGGCGGTGTGGTCGCGCGCGGACATGCCGCTCGTCTATCGCATGGCGCTGTGGCTGGCGGCGCATGTCGTGCCGTGGGCGCGTTTCTCGGGCGAGGGGCTGCACATCGTCGCCTGCGACAACATCGCGGTGCTGCGCAAGCTCTCGCGCGATCCGGTCTACCAGCATGCGGCCCGCGCCGATCAGGTGCATGGCTTGGTCAATCTCATGGACGATGCCCGCCAGGCGCCCGCGCATCTGATCAACCCGCCGCCGATCCTCTTGCTCTACGGCGCTAAGGACCAAGTGATCCCCGCACCGCCGACGGAAGCGGTGATCGCCGCGCTCGGTCCGCGCGCGCAGGTGCATCGCGACGAGAACGGCTATCACATGCTGCTGCGCGACCTCGACGGCGAGAGCCAGGACAAGATCGTGTCCGATTGGGTTCTTTCCTCACAAATCAGAACTGCTCAATGAGTGATTTCTACAAGTTTCTGAATTCCAAACACATAGACCTATTGCTCAACGGGTCGATTCAAATTTCAAGTTTGGCGTATTTTCGTTATTTAGAGGATGAATCTGGAAATTCATTGATAGGAGATAAGTTGGAAGGCCAAAGCGAAATCTATCAATCTTCTCCGCTCGTGATTGACAGTCAGTCTATGGGTGACGCGGACCGTAGGAGATTAAGGACCCGAGGAGTTTATATCTCGCCCACCGCCGGATCATCGAATGGCAAAGTAACATTGTCCGATAGCACCTTCGTCCGGCGGGATGCTCACTCGCTGATTTTTTCTTTCACATCGGCAGAAGTGGAATCTGGAACGAAAATATTTTGTGATGATCCGCCTGAGCCGTGTTTCCGCTACGATGCTTGCGTGAGGATTTGCGATGCAGCTCTTCTGGAGCACGCAATATGGGAGACAGCAACAATTGAGGAATATCCCAGCGCAAGGCTCTCGGACATATTTTATTCGATCAGGACGGGAAAGATCGAATACGCGGACAAGCGAGCCGATTTCATGGAGTCGCGAGAAGTTTCGGCGAGTGCGTTTGTAAAGAGCGTGGCCTATGAACGGCAATCCGAACACCGCGTGGTATTCGTCCCCAAAAATAGTCGAGAGCGAGACAGATTGCATCTTCGTCTGCCAAATGCGGGCGAATACTTTAGAGAGGTTTTTCGCGATAGAGATGTGGGACTCGGTACAGCCAGTTGCCAAACGGTGAGACAGAGGCCGCTTCAAGAAGTTTATGAGGAATGCATCGTGTTCCTAGCGGCCTATCAAGAGAGGCGCAGCCAGTGCTATCAGTTGGGTACTATGCCGTCGGTGCAGGCGATTGAAGCCGAAGATCGTATAGACGATGAGATGTATCCGACGGCTTTTCGCCTAATGTGGGAGGCGCGCATGTTAGGTCCTCGCCTCTATTCCGAATTGCCCTACATGCCGGGTAGGGCGGGACCTATGCTGCTCGATATAGAGCGCATTGCCGAAATAGCTAAGCGTGTTCTACATGGTTCTTCGGATCGTGTAGGTCGTTAGAATTATGCTGGCCAGCATCAGATGAAGATCAGCATCGTCGGCGCGGGCGCCATCGGCGGATGGATCGCTTGCATGCTCGCGGAAGCCGGGCATGACGTCTCGCTTTTTGCCCGCGATGAGACGCTGGCGGCGTTGCGCGCGAATGGCTTGCGTATCCGGCGCGGCGGGACCGAAACGGTCCATCGCCTGAAGGCGTCGCACGATCCAGCGCAATTGGGCGCGCAGGATTGCGTCGTCGCGGCGGTGAAGGGACAGGCGATGCCGGCAGTGGCGTCCGCCATCGCGGCGCTGTGCGGCGCGGACACGATGGTCGTCCCCGCGCTCAACGGAATCCCGTGGTGGTATTTCCATGTGCCGGGCGTGATGCATGAAGGCCTCGCCCTGGCGTCGGTCGATCCGGACGGTGCGGTCGCGCGCGCTGTTGCGCCGGGGTGTGTCGTCGGTTGCGTGGTGCATGCAAGCGCGTGGACGCCGGAGCCCGGAGTGGTCGCGGTGCAGGGCGAGGACCGGTTGATCCTGGGTGAGCCGGACGGATCGCGCGCGCCGCGCGTGCGGGCGCTGGCGAACGCGTTCGGCAAACCCGCCGTGAAGCTTGTCGTCAGTGAGGATATCCGCCGCGATATCTGGACCAAGCTTTGGGGCAATATGACGATGAACCCGCTGAGCGTGCTCACGGGCGCCACCACGCTCGACATGCTCTCCGATCCGGATCTGCGCGGACTGGTGGCGGTCCATGATGCTGGAAATGCAGGAGATCGGCGCCCGAATCGGGCTGCCGATCGCGATGACCCCGGAAGAGCGCATGGACGTGACGCGCAGGCTGGGCGCCATCAAGACTTCCATGTTGCGCGACTGGGAGGCGGGGCGCGAGATCGAGCTGCAGCCGATCCTGGGCGTGCTCGCCGAGATCGCCGATCATGTGCAATGTTCCGCGCCTTGCCTTCACGCGGTTTTGGGGCTGGTGCGCGTCAAGGCGGCGCAACGAACAGCGTGAACACCCGTTATCTTCTCGGCGACGCGGAAGGAGAACGACATGGCCAAGGAACCCAAGAAAGATCTGCGCAAGGGCATGTGGGAACGCGGTCCCGTGGAGAAGGGCCCGAAGAGTTCCGGCGAGCGGATCGTCCCGGAAGACGCCGACACGGTGGACATCGTGCGCCCAGGCTTCGAGCCGCTGGCGGAAGGCCAGACCACGCATCAATAGAAAATAGGCGAGGAACTTTCGCGCGAGCCCGCGAGTCCGGGAATGGCCCTGCGGGCGTCCGCGCGCTCAGCGGATCATGGCTTCGATCAGCGGCTCGATCTGTTTCCAGGCATTCGAGTTCGGATCGATCAATTCGAAATGACCGGTGCCGGCGATGTCCAGCGCCCTCGCATCGTCGCCCGCCGCTTTGGCCTTGGCGGCGTATTCGGCGGCGAAATGCGTCGGCACGATGTGGTCGAGGCTGCCGGAGACGATCAGTTGCCGGGCGCCGATCGGCAGCAGCGCCGATGGCGAGGTATCGGCATAAACATCCGGATGCGATGCCGTCGCGGGACCGACGAGGCTGTCGATGGTGGCGGGACCGCCGCAGGCCGCTGGGCCGTCGGCGCGATAGGCGGCGAGATCGTCGATGCCGGCGAGGCTCACCACGCCCGCGATGGGCAGCGGGTCCTTGCGATAGAGCGGGCTCGTCTTCGGCAGGCGCGGACGCGCGGCAGCCCAGAGCGCGAGATGGCCGCCGGCGGAGTGGCCGACCACGACGACCTTCCTGAGATCGAGCGCATTGGCGGGTGCGAGCCCGCGCAGGGTGTCGAGACCGTCCGCGATGTCCTGGAAGGTGCCGGGATAGCCGCCGCCAGGGCTGGCGATGCGGCGATACTCGACATTCCACACCGCGAAGCCGCGCTTCTGCAGATCGGCGGACAGGTAATCCATCAGCTCCGTGCCCGGCAGCTCGGCTTGCCAGCAGCCGCCATGGATCATGACGACGACGGGATGCGGCCCAGCCCCCGCCGGCAGGAACAGCTCGCCCATCTGCTCCTTGGCCGTTCCGTAGCTGGCGACTTTGGTCGGCTGCGGGCGGGGCCGCGCCAACAGGTCGGTGTAGGAGAGGGGCGCGGCCTGGGCGCAGGCGGCGAAGGTCAAGGCCGCAAGGGCCAGCGCGATCCGGTTCATGGGCCTTATATGCCTTATTCCGCCGAACGGTTCACTGCTCTATAGAGGGCCGAGCATGTGGCTCCTCTTCGCCTTCTCCGGTCCGGTCCTCTGGGCGATCTCGACCCATATCGACAAATATCTGGTCGAACGCTTCTTCAAGAACAGCGACACCGCCGTCTTGATCGTGTTCACCGCGCTGATCGGCGTGGTGATGCTGCCCTTCATCCTGATCTGGCAGACGGGCGTGTTCGCGATCCCGCCGTCGTCCATGGCGGTGATGATCGTGTCGGGCGTCCTCTATATGGGCGCGATGCTGTTCTATCTGCGCGCCATCCAGCAGGAGGAGGCGTCGACGGTGGCGCCGTTCTTCCAGATCTCCACGCTCTTCACCTTCGCATTGGCGTGGCTGCTGCTCGGCGAGGCGCTGGGCTGGGTGCAGATCGGCGGCGGCGTGCTGATCGTGGCGGGGGCGGCGCTGCTGTCGCTCGATACCTCGCTGCATTTCCGGAAAATGAAATGGCGCTTTGCCGGGCTGATGGTCCTGTGCGGCGCAGTGATCTCCATCTCCTCCGTGCTGTTCAAATATTTCGCGGTGCGCGACGCCTATTGGGTCACGACTTTCTGGACGACGCTCGGCCAGGTGCTGTTCGGCCTCGCCATCATGGCCGTGCCGCATTACCGCAAGCAGTTCTTCGCGCTCTTCGCCAAGAGCCCCGGCGCGGTGATGGCGATCAACGCGGCGAACGAGTTGATCAATCTGGGCGGCGGATTGGGCGTGCGCTACGCCTATCTCGGCGCGCCGGTGGCGCTGGTCTCGGCCATCTCGTCCACCACCACCCTATTCGTCTTCGCCATCGGCATCGCGCTGACCCTGTTCG
Source organism: Rhizomicrobium sp. (assembly GCA_036491175.1). Taxonomy (GTDB): domain Bacteria; phylum Pseudomonadota; class Alphaproteobacteria; order Micropepsales; family Micropepsaceae; genus Rhizomicrobium. Next base: position 29,646 of record DASXCJ010000014.1, on the reverse strand, counting down.
CGCCGGGACTGGGGCGCGAGGATCTGTCGAGGCGCAATCTGCTGCAGAAGGGTGCGGCCGCGGTGCTGGTCGCGATCGGCGTGGCGCTGATCAATCTGGCGGGGAATCGTGCTAGCTAGACGTCATGCGAAACATGGCCGTCGTGATTTCCGATCTGCATTTCGAGGACGAGCGTGGCGATGTCATCGCGGCCGCCGGCAATCCGCGCCAGATCGATTTCAAGCGCAACGTTCCGGCCGTGGCCTTCGAGGACATGATGCGCGACGTGGCCGACCAGGTGCGCACCAACGGCGTCGGCCATATCGATTTCGTGCTCGCGGGCGACATCATCGACCTCTATCGCACGCAGGACTGGTTCAAGGACGACATCGGCCTGCGCCCCTATATCGATTGCACCAAGGTCGATTCCGCGCATGAGGCCAAGCTGCTGGCGATCATCGGCGGCATCGCCTCCGAGAAGGAAGTGGCGCGCAGCCTCGCCGTGTTCCGGCTCTTCGCCGAGGGAAAATATCTGGAGCGCTCCGGCGACGCGGGTTCGGCCGTGGCGTTCGGCGTCCCGACGAGTTTGCATTATCTTCCCGGCAATCACGATCGTCTCGCCAATGCGACGTCGGCGATCCGTGCCCGCGTGCGCGAACTGCTCGGCGTGGCGGGCGGCGACGCGCCGTTTCCGCATCACATCCTGTACGGCGATCCGCCGGTTCTGATCCGGCACGGCCATGAATATGACCGCTACAATTTCGCCGCGAGCCTGAAGGGCGGCCCGATCCAGACCGATCTGCCCGCCGCTCTGTACGACGCGCCGACCTGGGGCGATTACAACACCGTCGCGGTGGCCGCGCGGCTGCCCTTCCTGTTCCGGCGGCACTATGGCGACGCGGCGATCCTGGATGATCCAGTGCTCGAGGCGATCTATGTGCGGCTGCTGGAGTTCGACGACGTGCGCCCGCAATCCGCCGTGATCGATTTCTTCCTCAACACCACCGTGCCGGACAAATTCGCCGCGCGCTTCGCCCATCGCGAGATCCTGCAGGCGCTGATGTGGAAGAAGCTGAAGCCCGTGGTGCGCGAGCTGCTCGAGGAAGTGATCGCCGATTCCTATTTCCGCCGCTGGACGTGGAAGTTCTTTCCCCTTGTGACGGCGTTCATGCTTCTGCGGCCCTGGCGGCTTCCCTTGCCGCTGCGGCTGATGCGCGTCCTGGGCTGGTTCGGACGCGACGCGGGCGGCAATCCCTCGGAGCCCTATGCCGCGCATGAGATTGCGGTGCATGAGGGCGCGGCGTGTTTCGTCTGCGCCGGGCATACGCACAAGCCGCAGGTGGCGCATATCTTCACCCGCAACGATCTCAAGCGCTTCTTCACCGATACGGGGACGTGGCGCAACGCGGTGCTGTCGGCGGGCGACAAGCGCTCCTATGGACGCGTCAACGCGACCACCTACGTCACTTTCTACGGCAAGGAAACGGATCCGGCCGCGCCCTACAAGCCCGACCACGGATTCGAGTTCTGGACGGGCTATGACCAGGATTGGCCCGTCGACAACGATCGTTAGAGCGGTTGTATTCGGGGTTGAAATCAAAACACTGTGTCATGGCCCGCGAATGCGGGCCACCCAGTTGGGTTCTGCAGATTGAAGACACGTTCGCTCGGAGTTTTCTCTTCGGCAGAACCGGCAAGCGTCACCTGGGTGGCCCGCATTCGCGGGCCATGACACTTGGTTTGGATGCATTGACCCGAAAGCAATCCGGCTTTACGCCAGCACGATCTTGTCGCGGGTGAACACAGCCTTGGTCGCATTGCGAGTGTCGACCACGAGGTGGGACCATTTCACCAGCGCGTCGTAGTCGACGGCGTCGTGGTCGGTCGTGATCATCGCCGCGTCGTGGCCCGAGACCGCCGCCTCGTCGAAGCTCACGCTCTTCATGCCGGCCAGCGAGGCATGTTCGCGCGTCATCGGGATTTCGGCGAAATAGGGATCGTAGTAGGAAACCTCAGCGCCCGCAGCCTGGAGGATCTCCAGGATGCGCAGGGCAGGGCTCTCGCGCAGATCATCGATATTCTTCTTGTAGGCGACGCCCATGATCAGCACTTTGGCGCCGCGCAGCGCCCGGCCGAAGCGCTCGCTCAGCGCTTCCGAGAGCGCCTGCACGACGACGCGCGGCATGGCGCGGTTCACTTCGCCGGCCAGCTCGATGAACTTGGTGTCGACCTCGAAGGCGCGCGCGCGCCAGGACAGATAGAACGGGTCGATCGGGATGCAATGCCCGCCCAGGCCCGGGCCCGGATAGAAGGGCATGAAGCCGAAGGGCTTGGTCTTGGCGGCCTCGATCACGTCCCAGATGGAGATGTCCATCTTGGAATAAGCGAGCTTGAGCTCGTTGACGAGGGCGATGTTCACGCAGCGGAAGATGTTTTCGGTGATCTTCACCGCCTCGGCGGTCTTGGCGTCGGCCACCTTGTGCACCTTGGCGAAACCGAGCTGGTAAACGCGCGCGGCGAGTTCGCCGGAATAATCGTCGATGCCGCCGACGATCTTGGGAATGTCGCGGGTGGCCATGGCGGAGCCGGGATCCTCGCGCTCGGGCGAGAAGGCGAGCTGGAAGTCGCGGCCGGCCTTCAGCCCGCTCTTCTCCAGGATCGGCAGTACGACCTCTTCGGTCGTGCCGGGATAGGTGGTGGATTCCAGCACCACGAGCTGGCCGGGGCGCAGATGCTTGGCGATGGTCTCGGCGGTGGCCTCGACATATTTGAGGTCGGGCTCGCGCGTGGCGGTCAGCGGCGTCGGTACGCAGATCAGGATGGCGTCGACGTCCTTCAGCTCGGAAAAGTCCGCCGTGGCGCAGAAGCGGCCCGACTCCTTCATGGCGCGGATGCGATCGGCGCCGAAATGCTTGATATAGGTCTCGCCTTTGGCCAGCGTCTCGATCTTGGCCGGGTCGATGTCGAAGCCGGTGGCCGCGATGCCGCTTTCCCAGAACACATGCGCCAGCGGCAGGCCGACATAGCCCAGGCCGATGATTCCGACGCGCAGGGTGCGCGCCGCGAGCTTGGCCTCGAATTCGGGATTGGGCTGGACTTCGACTCGAATGTTCATTGTCGTCTCCGCTGACGAACGCGTGGGGCGGAACACAAGATGCAAAGCCCGGTCCAAGTCGGGGCCACGCCCGATTTGATCCAAAATGGAGCAAGGGTTCGGTAAGCCGCGCCCGCTATGATCGAGAGATGAGCCGGATCCTGCGCGATATCGCCGAATGGTGCCCGCCTGCCTTGGCGCGCGCGTTCGGCCGGCCGGCGGCGCTCTTCTTCCATGGCGTCGAGCGGGAAATCCGCGATCCCGGCATCCAGCGCAACCATCACGATGCGGCGTCCTTCCGCGCCATCGCGCGCGCGCTGAAACAGAATTTCGACGTGCTGCCGCTCTCTGCGCTGAGCGACGTGATGAAGGCGCCGGAGCGCCATTCGCGCGCGCTGTTCCTGATGTCCGACGACGGCTACGCCAACACGCTGACGGTGGCCGCCGATATCCTCGAAGAAGAGGGTTTGCCGTGGACGCTGTTCATCAGCACGCACCATATCGACACCGGCGAATGGAACCCGATGACTCTGGCGCGGCTATGCGGGAAAAGCCTGGAAAAGCAGGCCGCCGCGGACGAGGCGCGGCTGACGCTGGACACGATGCTGGCCGAATTCGGGCAGGCGAATCTGTTCGAGACGATGGAGCGGTTTCCGTCCGAGAATTTCCTCGACTGGGAGGGCGTGCGGGCGCTTCAGGCGCGCGGCGTGGAGATCGGCGCGCATGCCCATTGGCATTGGCCGATGAACGCGGCGCAGACGTCGGACTATCTGCGTGAACAAGCGCTGGTTCCACGCGCGCGCATCGCCGCGCAATTGGGATCGTGCCGCGCCTTTGCCTATCCCTTCGGCAACACCGGGGACGTCTCGCCCGAGGCATGGCAGGCAGTGCGCGACGCGGGCTATGAATACGGCTTCACCACGCTCTCGGCGTCGCTGGACGGCGGCGCGAACCCCTGGCTGCTCCCCCGTTACGGCCTGGCGCCGCGCGAGCCGAACCTTGCCGCGCTTGTCCCGCTTTTGCGTGCCGGAAATGGACGGCTGCGGCACTGGCAGTCCCGCCTCGCCGGATGATTTGTCTCGAATCCGAACGATACGTCCCGGATCGGCACGCTGCTTAACAAATCCTGCTGGCGTGCGATGTGCAGCATGACGCGCGTGGTTGCCCCACCCACGCGGACCGATGAGCCTTCATGAGAACATTGCCGGTGAATGGATCGAAGCCGAGGCGCTGCCCGGCTTCGACACAGCCGATGCGCCGCGCACGATCGTTCGCGACGGCTGGCGCCAGGACATCCTCAAACGCGCGCTTGATCTCGCCGTTGCCCTCCCGCTGCTGATCCTGCTCGCCCCTCTGCTCGGCGCCATCGCGTTTTGGATTGCGCTCGACTCCAGGGGTCCTGTCTTCTTCCGCCAGACCCGCACCGGCCTGGGCGGCCGCGCTTTCGACATCGTGAAATTCCGCACCATGACCGTGCTGGAGAACGGCGCGCATGTGGTGCAGGCGAAAGAGAACGATCCGCGCGTCACCCGCGCCGGCCGTTTCCTGCGCAAGTCGAGCCTCGATGAGCTGCCGCAGCTCCTGAACGTCATCGCCGGCGCCATGGCGCTGGTGGGCCCGCGCCCGCATGCGCTCGCCCACGATGCGCATTATGAAGCGCTGATCGACGGCTACACGCTGCGCCAGAGCGTCAAGCCCGGCATCACCGGCTGGGCGCAGGTCCATGGGCTGCGTGGCGAGACGCCCACGCTCGACTCCATGAAGCGCCGCGTGATCTTCGACGCATGGTACGCCGCCAATGCCAGTCTCGGCCTCGATCTCGAAATCCTGATCCGCACGCCGTTCGAAGTGCTGCGCCGGAGGAACGCCCACTGATGCGCGCCGCCGCCAAAGAACAAAGCACCGATTGGGGCCGCCGCCGCGCCTCCTACCGCAACTACCGCGAAGTGACGGTGGGCGGCATCCGCACGGCCTGCGTCTCGCGCAAGCAGCTCACCCAGCTCATGGTCGGCGATTGCCTGGCCGCGCGCACCTATGACCGCAAGCCGCGCCTGGTGTTCGCCTCCAACGGCCACGCCATCGCCATGGCCGCCGCCGACGCGCGCTTCCGCCGCCAGTTCGATGCCGCGACCTTGATCCACGCCGACGGCCAGCCGGTCGTTTTTGCTTCGAAAGTGCTGGAGCACCCGATCCCGGAGCGCAGCGCCACGACCGATTTCATCCACGACGCCGCCGCCGCCGCGCGCGACAGCGGCTTGCGCTTCTTCCTTCTCGGCGCGACCGAGCAGGTGAATGCCGATTGCGCCGCGCGCCTGACCAAGGACTATGCCGGGCTCACCATCGCGGGCCGCCGCAACGGCTATTTCGGCGCCGAGGAAGAGGCCGCGATCTGCGAGGCCATCAACGCCTCGGGCGCGGATGTGCTGTGGGTCGGCCTGGGCGTGCCGCTGGAATACGAGTTCTGCATCCGCAACAAGCACCGCCTGAAGGTCGGTTGGGTGGTCACCGCCGGCGGCTGCTTCAACTTCGTCACCGGCGAATACACCCGCGCGCCCGGCTGGATGCAGGCGGCGGGGCTGGAATGGCTCTACCGGCTGTGGCGTGAGCCCAAAAGGCTGTTCTGGCGCTATGCCGTCACCAATCCGCGCGCCTTGTTTACGCTTTTGACACGCACATCGTCGGATATCTCCGGCCATGACGCTGGCTGAGGCCACTCTCGGACACGAACGTTCCGGCCGCCTGCTGCGCACCGCTTGGCGCTACGGATTGTCCGCGGCCGGGCCGGTGCTGGTGTCCGGCGCGCATTTCGCCGCCGCGCTGATGTTCCTACGCGCACTGCCGCCGGCGCAATTCGGCCTGCTGTCTTTCCTCTTCGTGGTGGTGCCGTTCTGCCTGTCGGCGTCGGGCGCGCTGGTCGGCGCGCCGCTGGTCACCGCGATCAGGCAGACGGTTCAGATCGATCCCGCCGATCTGGCGACCTATCTCAAAAGCAATCTCGTCATCTGCGCCGCCGCCGCCGCCATCGTCTTCGCGCTCACGATCACACAGGTCCCGCTCGCGGTGGCGTTGCTGCTGGCGGGCTACGCCGCGTTGATGGCGCTGCGCTGGTTCGCGCGTTGCCTCACCTATGTGACCGACGGTCCGGTGCGGCCGATCCTGTCGGACCTGATTTATGGCGCGGCGCTGACCGCTGGGCTGCTGGGCCTGTTCGCGGCGCATCGCCTTTCGCTGCAGAGCGCGGCCGCCACGCTGGCCATCGCGGCGGCGCTGGCGGCGCCGGCTTTCGGGCTCGGCTTCCTGCGCAAGCAGTTCCGGCCCGGCGGGTCGATCCTGCGTTACGGCGCGATCTGGCGCGACGTGACGCGCTGGTCGCTGATGGGCGTGGCGCTGACCGAGATGACGGCGAACGCCCATGCCTATCTCGTCACGTTCGTTTCGGGCCCCGCCGCCTTCGCCGTGCTGGCGCTGGGCGCGCTGCTGATGCGGCCCGCGGCGCTGGTGCTTTCGGCGCTGCCCGACCTGGAGCGGCCCGCCATGGCCAGGAAGCTGGCGGCGGGCGATAGGGCGGGAGCTTTGCGATCCGTTAAGGAATTTCGAACCGCGTCCGGTGCAGTCTGGCTGGCGACGATCCTACTGGCCGGCGCCGTCCTCATGTGGTCCCCGCATCTCATCCTCAAGAAGGGCTATGACGAGACCCAGGTCCTCGCCGTGCTGGCGATCTATGCCGCCATCGTGGCGGTGCGCACCCTGCGCGGGCCGGAGTCGGTGTTCCTGCAGGCCGCCGGCGAGTTCAAGGCGCTGGCCGGCGCGAGCCTGTGGTCCAGCATCACCTCCATCGTCGTCACGCTCGGCCTGCTGCTGCTGGCCGGGCCCATCGTCTCGCTCTTCGGCATCCTCGCCGGCGACGTGGTGATGACGGGGCGCATCTTCGGCCTCACGCGGCGCTGGAAGCTGGCCCATGGTTGACGTCGCCATCTGCATCCCGACCTTCCGCCGCCCGCTCAGCCTGGAGCGGCTGCTACGCGCGCTGGAGAAGCTCGAGACGCGGGCGAACGTCACGGTCATCGTGGCCGACAACGATGTCGATGAGCATGAGGGCCTGGACCTCTGCCACCGCATCCAGAGCTTCTATCGCTGGCCGCTCGATGCCTTCATCGCGACCGAGCGGGGCATCTCCCAGGCGCGCAACGCGCTGACCGAACGCATGCTGACGACGACCAAGGCGCGCTTCGTCGCCATGCTGGACGACGACGAATGGCCCGAGCCCGGCTGGCTCGACGCCTTCCTGGAAGTGCAGGAAGAGACCGGCGCGGATGCGATCCATGGCGCGGTGATGCCGGTGTTCGAGACGATGCCGAACCAGGCGGTCGCCGAATGCGACGGCATGGCCTCGCAGCGCGGCACGACCGGACCCTGCGATATGATCAGTTCCACCGCGAATGTGTTCGTGAGCCGGGAATGTTTCGAAGGTCTGCGCAAGCCCTGCTTCGATCCGGCCTTCGGGCTCAGCGGCGGCGAGGACCGTGATTTCTTCACGCGGCTGAGGGCGCAAGGCAAGCGCTTCGCCTATGCGGACGAGGCGGTGGTGCGGGCCTTCGTGCCAGCCTCGCGGGCGACGCTGTCCTGGGTGCTCAAGCGTGCCTATCGCGTCGGCAATTCGGACATGCGCGTATTCCTGAAATACCGGCCGGGCAAGCTCGCCTACACGAAGGAATGCGTGAAGATCGCCGGCGCTTTCGCCGCCGTGCCGGTCATGAGCGTGGCGCTGTCCTACAAGCCCGCGCGTCGCGCCATCGGGTTGTGGAAAGGCTTCCGCGCCGCGGGCAAGCTCGCCGCGCTTTGCGGTCATCGCTATGACGAATATGCCGTCATACACGGAACCTAACGCCCAAGCGCGGATCGCGCCTTGGCTCGCCGAGACGGCGTTCCTGGCGCTGCTGCTGATGGTGTTCATCGGGCTGGCGCCCTTCGCGCCGCGCGATCCGGCGACGCTGGCCATCGGCGAGAGCGGATTCGCGGGCGCGGGCGACGCGGTGCGCCAGGGGCTTTATCTTCTCGTATTGCTCGTCACCATCGGCACGGCGTGGGAGATGCGCGGGCTCGCAGCTTTGCGCGCGATCCCGCCGACGATGGTGCTGGTCTTGAGCTGGTGCGTCGCCAGCGCGCTGTGGGCGTCCGCGTCCGATGTCGCTTTCCGCCGCGCGGGGCTGGAGGTCGTGGTCGTGCTGTCCGCGCTGCTGGGCGTGGAATCCATCAGCGTGCGGCGGACGCTGTATCTCTTGCGCGGCGTGCTCATTGTGGTGCTGCTGATAAACTGGATCTCCATTCCGCTGATCCACAATGCGATCCATCTGCCGGGCGAATCCGATCCGTCGCTGGTGGGCGATTGGCGCGGGCTCTATTTCCACAAGAACATCGCGGGCGCGGTATCGGCGCTGTCGGCGATCCTGTTCCTGTTCTTCGCGCTGGAGACGAAGCGGAAAGTCGACTGGGCGCTGTTCGTTGCCGCGGTGGTCTTCACTTTCATGACGCATTCGAAATCGTCCATCGGGCTGCTACCGGTGGCGCTGGGCGCGGCCTGGCTCTATCGCAAGGCTTGGGGGCACGGCCTCGACCGCGCCATTGCCGGCGTCGCGTTCGCGCTGGCAGGATTGGCCGCATTTGCCTTCGCGGTGATGGATTGGGGCGCCATCGCGAACGTGCTGGAGGACCCGACGCAATTCACCGGGCGCACGGCGATCTGGGCGGCGGAGATCGCGTTCATCCGCGACCATGCGCTGCTCGGCGCGGGCTTCGGCTCCTTCGCCGACACGGGCGCGCTGTCGCCGCTGCACGGCTATGTCGGCGAGGCCTGGGTGGCGACGGAAGCCCATGGTCACAACGCCTATCTGCAATTGCTGGTGACGGTGGGCGGCATCGGCTTCGCGCTCGCCATGATCGCGTTCCTGGTGCAGCCGATCGCCGCTTTCCTGCGCGCGCGCCGCGAGGATTTGCCGCTCGCCACGCTGCTCTTCGCGATCTTCGTGTTCATGATCCTGCACAATTTTCTCGAGTCCGACTTCCTCGAAGGCGACGGGCCCGCCTGGGTCGTGTTTCTCCTGATGCTGGCGGTGTTGCGCAAAGCCAAGGCGGAGGCGTGATGCGCTTCTCCGTCGTCATCCCCGTCTACAATCGCGCCGAGCCCTTGCGCCGCGCCATCGCGTCGGTGCTGGCGCAAAGCTGCCAGGAATTCGAGATCGTGGTCGTCGACGACGGCTCGAACGACGATCCGCGCGCGGCCGCCGAATGCTTCGCCGATCCGCGCATCCGCTTCTTTCGCCAGGAAAACGGGGGCGGCGGGGCCGCGCGAAACACGGGCATCGACCAGGCGCAGGGCGATTGGATCGCGTTCCTGGATTCCGACGACGTCTTCCTGCCCGGCCATCTCGAACAGATGAGCGCGCTGCTGGACGGCACGGCGAACACGGCGGGCTATGCGCCGATGATCGTGGAGCGGGGCGCGGGGCGCCGGACGGTCAAGCCGCCGCGGGCGTTGCGCCACGGCGAGGACATGGCGACCTATCTGCTCTGCGACCGCGGTTTCGTGCCGACGATCACCCTGGTGTTGCCACGCGAAATCGCCCGTAACGTCCGTTACGACGACACGCTGCCTTTCGCGCAGGATACCGATTTCGCCATCCGCCTGTTCCAATCCGGCTGCCGCTTCGTGATGGCCAAGGAGCCGGGCGCGGTGTGGAAGGACCTTCCCGATCCCAATCGCGTCTCGGCGGGGCGCAAGGGCGCGCGGCTGATCCCATGGCTGGCGAAGATGCGCCTGCCGTCCAAGGCGCGGATCGGCGCGCAAGGCTGGCTGATCGCCAAGGGGCTCGCGCCGTCGCATCCGCTCAAGGCGCTGGGGCTTTATCTGAAGGCGGTGCTGCGCGGCTGCTACAGCCCGAAGCTCGCGCTGGTCATCGGCTTGCAGATCTTCTTTCCGGATGCGCTCTATCGCCGCCTCGCGGACGGCGTGATCGGGCGGTCATGAACCGCCGCGAATTCCTGCTGCAATCGGCGGCGCTCATGACCGCCGGCACAGACGGGCCGTTGCGCGCCGCCGCCGCGCGGCGCGGCCTCCTTTACGGCGCGGCGACGAACACCACCCAGTTGCAGGATGCGGATTTCGCCGATGCGCTGGTGCGCGAGGCGGCGATCCTCGTGCCCGAATACGAAATGAAGCGCGGCGTCGTCGAGACGCGGCCTGGGCGCTACGATTTCTCCGGCATGGACAAGCTCGCGGGCTTCGCGCGCGCCAATGGGCTGAAGCTGCGCGGCCATCCACTGGTCTGGCACAAGCGCAATCCCGGCTGGCTGGCCGATGCGCCGGAACTTGCCGGCTACATCGCGGCCGTGATGGCGCGCTACCGGCTGCATTCCTGGGACGTGGTCAACGAAGCGATCCTTCCCGGCGCGCCGGGCAATCTGCGGCCCACGATCTGGCTGGAGAAATACGGCCCCTCCTATATCGACACCGCCTTTCACGCCGCGCGCGCGGCCGATCCGAAGACGCTGCTGGTCTACAACGATTGGGGCTGCGAGCTGTTCGATCCGTTCCGCGCGGCGACGCTCGATTTCCTGGAGAAGGCGCTGGCGCGCGGCGTGCCCATCGATGCTTACGGCATGCAGGGCCATCTCGGCCTTTCCGGCGCGCAGGTCGACCAAGCGAAGCTGCGCGTATTCCTCGACCGTTTGAGGGCGATGGGCCTGCGCATCCTGATCACCGAGCATGACGTGGACGATGACGGTGGACCCGCCGATATCGTGCTGCGCGACCGCGCGGTGGCGGATGTCAGCCGGCGCTTCCTCGATGTCGTGCTCGACAATGACGCGGTGATCGCGGTGCTGACCTGGGGCTTGTCCGACCGTTATCTCGACAGAGCGGATTGGCGGCGCTTGCCGCTGGATACCGCGCTCAAACGCAAGCCGATGTGGCAGGCGATGTCGAAAGCGTTCAGCGCGCGAGGATAAGACCGACCGGCGCGCCCAACGAGTCGACCGTCGCCATCACGGCTTCGGGCGTCGTGCCGTTCTCCGGCACGACCAGCGCCACGGCATCGGCGAGATGGGCCAGCATCCGCGCTTCGCTGGCGGGCGCATCGATCAGCACCAGGTCGCAACTCCGGCGCAGATGCGCGATGAGTTCGCCCATCTGGCGCGAGGCGAGCACCTGCACGGGATCCTGCGCGCGCCAGGCGGGCGACAGCACGAGAGCCTGCGAGCGCGGATCGCGCTGCAAAGCCGCGCTCAACGGCGCCTTGCCGCCCAGCACTTCCATCAATCCGGTGCGGCCGAGCGTGAGGTTCAGGCTGCGCGCGGCGGACGGCATGGTGAGATTGCCGTCGATGACGACGACGCGGCTGCCCATCGCGGAGGCCGCGCGCGCCAGCGCCGCGGTGACGACGGGCGCATCGGTGACGGCGACGACCTTTGGGCCGTTGGCGAGGCGTTGGGCGACGGCGGCGATACCGCGGCTGAACGGCGCGCCGGGCCGCTCGATCACGTCGTCGGCGGCGCGGGCGCTCGCGCCCTGCAATTCACCCAGCACCGGCACGGCGCGCAGGCGATCGAGGGCAGGATTGCGCACGGGCCGCGTCGCGGGGGCGCCGCCAAAGCGTTCGGCGAGAAGGGCGAGCAGCAGTCCGAGCAGCAGGCCGGCCGGCACGGATGCCGCCATGATCAGCAGGCGCGGCGGCCAGGACGGCGCGCTCGGCGCGCTGGCATGGCTGATCACGCGCGCATCGGGCACGCCGATGGGGCTCTGCGTCTCGCGCAGCCGCACGACGAAGGCTTCATACATAGAGCGGGTGGAGGCGGCGTTGGCTTCCAGCGCTTTCAGCCGCACGCGCGCCATGTTCTGGTCTGTCGACTCGGCCTCGACGTTGCGCAGGCTCGATTGCAGCGAACCGACATGGGCGCGGGCGACGGAGACGTCGTTGCCGACCGAGCCGGCGATGCGGTCTGTCTCCTGGTCGATCTTGGCCTGGAGGTCGCGCTCCTGGTTCTGGGCGGCGATCAGCTTGGGATGCTTGGGGCCGTAGCGTGTGGCGAGATCGGCCTGGCTGCGGATCACTTCCGCCTGCTGCTCGCGCAATTGCACGATGAGCGGCGAGGCGACGACCTGGGAGACGTCGTTGGCATGGCCGTTCTTCATCAGGCTGTCGATGCGGCCCTGGTTCGCCTGCTTCTCGGCGAGATCGCTCTTGGCCTCGACGAGCTGGGTGTTGATGGCGGTAAGCTGCTGGTCGAGCAGCGAGGTTCCGTCCGCCGTCTCGTTGATGTTGTGCTCGGCCTTGTAGGCCTGGACGTTTGCTTCGGCCGCCTGCACCTGATGCGAAAGCTGCTTGATGCGCGATTGCAGCCAGTCGGTGGTGGCAGTGGTGGCGTTGAGCTTGGCGTCCATTTCGGTGGAGATGTAGATGTCGGAAATGGCGTTGGCGATGCGCGCGGCCTTCTCGGGATCGCGCGCCGAATAGGTGATCTCCATGGCGGTGGAGAGGCCGACCGTCTCCACGGTCATATGCTTGCGCAGCGCGTCGATCTCGGCGTTGCGCTGCTGTTCGGGGCTCAAGTCGTTGGCGAAGAAGCCGGGCGCGAGCGCCGGGTTGAAATCCGGATCGTCGGCGAGGCCGAGGCGGTCGATCACGCGGCCGGCGAGGTCGCGCGAATTCAGGATCTGGATCTGGTCGGCGACGGAGGCCGGGTCGACCGGCAATTCGGAGACGACGGCGGAGATGTCGGCGACGTTGTTCTTGCGCGGATCGAGCAGCACCACCGAGGTCGCGGAGTAGCGCTGTGGGATCAGGAGCACGGCTATGGCGGCGAGCGCGACGACCGCGAACATCGTCACGACCACGAGGCGCATGCGCGCTTGCGCGATCCGCGCGAGATCGCTCAGGCGAAACTCATCGAGATTCCCCGATGTCATGCCCGATGCCATGGATCCGTCTGACCTCTGCCCCCGCATCTCCCGGTGTACCCTCGCGCCGCGTAACGAATGGTTAACGGGCATTAGGAAGCACCCAGGCAGGCGTCGAGCACGCGCGGGTCGTCCCACGGCACGTCGTGATGGGCGGCGCGCAACCAGGGGCTGTTGCGGTCGCGGGTGCGTTCCTGCGGAAAAAGCGCGACGGCATCGCCGGCGACGGCGCGGCGGCCGGGATCCTCCGCGCCCAGCCTCTGCGCCAGCGCGGCGCAGAGATCGTGGCCGGGACCGAAGGAGAGATGGCTGGTCTGGGTAGCGCGCGGATTGATCTCGATGAGATGCGGTTTGCCGTGTTCGTCGCGCACATAGTCGAGGCCATGGAGGCCGGAGAGATCGAAGCGGTGGGCGAGGCGCTCCGCTGCGTCCTGCATCGCCGGATCGTCGAGGCGGCGCACGACACTGGCGGGTCCGGACGCGCCGTTGGTGACGAGCACGTCGAAATGGTTCGCGGCCACGACCTCGCCCCGCCAGCAGGCGAAGGAGGTGGTGGCGGGCCGTCCTGGAATGAAACGCTGCAGGCAGAGCGACGGCGTGACGGCGGTCAGATGATGCGGATCGCCGCGGCGGATGGCGCGCAGGACGCGGCGGAAGAGCGAGGGCCGCGCGGAAAGGCGCTGCCAGGCGGCTTTGGCTTCGGCGATGGTGTGGACGACGGCGACGCCGTCTCCACCCCAGCTTCCGTCCGCTTTCAGCACAGCGGGCAGGCCGATCAGGCGCAGCGCGAAGTCGAACGTGGCTTCGTCCGGGATTGAAACAGTCTCGGGCGCGGCGATGCCGGCTTCGCGGGCGGCGGTCACGAAACCGCTGCGCGAGGCGAGCAGATCGCTCTCGCCGTTGAGGCGGCGGAGCTGCGCGGCGGCGCGGTCGTCGCAAGGAATGACGAGATCGGGCTTGGACTTGGCGACGGCGTCGGCAAGCGCCTTCAGCGGCTGTAACGGACGATACGCAAAGCGTTTTTCGGGATAGCGGCTCTTGGCCAGCGCATGGCCTTCGGGGAACAGCGCGTCGACCTGGCAGCCGCTTTGCGCGAACGCGCCGGCCAGCCTCGCGGCGGAGGCCCAGCGCACGCTCGTCACCAGTAGAACTTTTGCGATTCTTGGCGCCATAGGGGGCAAACCCATGTCGGATTTCGAGACACAGGGTGCAGGGGGCGTGCCGGTTCCAATCGGCACGGAAATCGCAAGAAACCGGCCTGGAACGCCTTGCCCCAGGTCCCGTGTCTTCCTCCGGGACAGAACGAGAGACGAGAAATGACGAACGCAATCGATGTCGCGATCATCGGCGCTGGTCCCTATGGGCTTTCGCTCGCCGCGCATCTCGATGGACTCGGCGTGTCCCACCGCATCTTCGGCAGGCCGCTGGACACTTGGCGCAACCATATGCCGCGCACGATGCAGTTGAAATCGGAAGGCCTGGCTTCGAGCCTGTCCTCGCCGAAGGACGGCAGCCGGCTCGAGCATTATTGCGCGGCGCACGATCTCGCCTATCGGGATCACGACCTGCCGGTCGGGCTCGACCAGTTCAACGCCTATGCGACCAGCTTCGCCGAACGCTTCGTGCCGGAGCTTGAGGACACGCTGGTGACGGGCCTCGTCCGCGACGGCGAGGACTTCGCGCTCACGCTCGCCACCGGTGAACGCCTTACCGCGCGCAAAGTGGTGATGGCGGTGGGCATCACATCTTTCGCCTACACGCCGCAAATGCTGTCCGGCCTGGGCGCGCGGGTTTCCCACAGCTGGGACCATCGCGACGCCGGTCAATTCGCGGGCAAGGACGTCGTGGTGCTGGGCGCCGGCGCGTCCGCCATCGACACGGCGGCGCTGCTCGACGATTGCGGCGCGAAGGTGAAGATTCTCGCGCGCACGCCGGTCGTCCGTTACCACTCGCCCCCGGATCCGGATGCGGGTTCGCTGCTCAAGTCCATCCAGAAGCCGCAGACGGGCATCGGCCCAGGCTGGCGCAGCTTCTTCTGCACCGCCATGCCGCTCGTCTTCCACAAGCTGCCCGAAGCGGTCCGCTTGCGCGCGACGCGCACCCATCTCGGCCCCGCGCCGGGCTGGTTCATGCGCGAGCGCATCGAAGGCCGCGTCCCGACCTTGCTCAGCCGCGAGCTCAAGCGCGCCGGGTTGAAGGACGGCCGCGTGTCGCTGGAGACCTCGGAAGAGACGCTCAGCTGCGATCACGTCGTCGCGGCCACGGGCTATCGCACCCATGTCGACCGCCTGGGCTGGATCGCGCCCGGCCTGCGCGCCGGCATCGACACGGTCAAGAAGACGCCCATCCTCACCGACAATTTTGAAACCTCGGTGCGCGGGCTGTACTTCATGGGTCCGGCGGCGGCCAACAGCTTCGGTCCCCTGATGCGTTTCATGGTGGGTTCGGAATTCGCGGCCCCGCGCCTCGCCGGCCACCTCCACCGCCGCCTGGGCGCTGCCAGCGAGCGCCGCGCGGCGTAACGGTTCCGTGATCCGGGCTGTATCCGGCGGCGTAACAAAAAGGCCGCCGGATGCGAATATTGGTCTGTCAGGTTTCCGGCGCTAATTTGGGCGCAGGAATCCAGGGAGACAACCATGAACCGCCGCCAATTGCTCACCTCCGCCAGCGCGCTTGCCGCCGCCGCCGTCCTGCCCGGATTCGCCATCGCCGCGGGCGGGAAGATCGTCTGGGTCGGGCTCGAGAATTTCTCCGCCGCCGGCAAGGATCTCGGCGTCACCAAGGTGCCGAAGGTCTTCAAGAGCGAGGCCGACTGGAAGAAACAGCTCGACCGCGGGCAGTTCGAGGTCACGCGCCATGCCGACACCGAGGCGCCCTTCACCGGCATCTATGCCGAGACCAAAGGTGACGGGCTCTATCGCTGCATCTGCTGCGGCACGGCGCTGTTCGAGTCCAAGACCAAGTTCGACTCCGGCACCGGCTGGCCGAGCTTCTGGCAGCCCATCTCCAAGCGCAACGTCGTCGAGATCGCCGACAACACCCTGATGATGCAGCGCATCGCCGTGTCCTGCGCGCGCTGCGACGCGCATCTCGGCCATGTATTCGACGACGGGCCGAAGCCCACGGGCCTGCGCTATTGCATGAATTCCGCGTCGCTGCATTTCGTGCCGCGCGCCACCGCTTGAAAGGAAACCTGATGCGTTCCGCTCTCTATGCCGCTTCCGTCCTGGCGCTGGTGGCGACGTCGGCCTGCGCCGACCAGACGCCGCGCGCGCTGCCCGCGCCCGTGGTGGACGAGCATTCGACCGCCGCGACCGAGACCGCCGTGCTGGCGGGCGGCTGCTTCTGGGGCGTCCAAGGCGTGTTCGAGCATGTGAAGGGCGTGACGCAAGTCGTGTCCGGTTATGCCGGCGGCAATGTGAAAGACCCGGACTACGAGACCGTCAGCGCCGGCGGGACGGGCAACGCGGAGTCGGTGCGCGTCACCTTCGATCCGCGCCAGGTCAGCTATGGCCGCGTCCTGCAGATTTTTTTCTCCGTCGCGCACGATCCGACGGAGCTGAACCGCCAGGGCCCGGACGAGGGGCCGAACTACCGCTCCGACGTCTTCGCGCAGAACGCCGAGCAGCTGAAGATCGCCCGCGCCTATGTCGATCAGCTCACCAAGGCCCATGCCTTCGCCGAGCCGATCGTCACGCGGCTGGACACCTACACGAATTTCTATCCGGCCGAGGCCTATCACCAGGACTACCTGATCCACAATCCGGACAGCATGTATATCCAGATGAACGACCTGCCGAAGATCGCGAACCTCAAGCGCATCTATCCCGGCTTCTATAGCGACAAGCCGGTCATGGTGGCGGCGCGTTGACTTCCTCCCCCGCCGTTGCGGGGGAGGTGTCGGGCGCGCGTATCACGCGCGACAGACGGAGGGGGTGTGTGCAGCGGCGAAGAACTGGCTCGTCACCGCTGAACACACCCCCTCCACCCGCCTACGCTTTGCTTCGGCGTGGCAAGTGACACTCACTTGGCACGCCGTAGCCTTGGCGTAGGCGGCCGCTTCGCGGTCCCCCTCCCCCGCAACGGCGGGGGAGGAAGGGAACTTTCGTGCTTTCCATGCGATACCTCTCTGCGCATCCAGGAGCAGCAGCGATGGCGCGTGCCCGCAAGAAGGCCGTCAAGAAGAAGGCGGTTCACCACAAGAAGGCTCATCGCCCTGCAGCGTCCGCCCCGCGCGGCGGATCGCGGCCGTCCTGGCAGGGGCATTTGCGGCTGTCGCTGGTGAGTTGCCCCGTCGCGCTCTACAACGCCACCACGCGCAAGCGCGATATCTCCTTTCACCTGCTCAATCCCGAGACCAACAACCGCATCCGCATGATCCCGACCGATCCGGAAACGGGGCCGGTGGAGCGCGCCGACCTGGTGAAGGGCTATGAGGTCTCGAAGAACGAATATGTGGTGCTGACGAACGACGAGCTCGACGCGGTCAAGCTCGATACCACGCAGACCATCGACATCGAGCGCTTCGTCGAGGCGGACTCCATCGACCGGCTCTACTGGGACAATCCCTATTACCTCGTGCCCAACGGGGCGGAGGGCGTGGAGGCGTTCAGCGTCATCCGCGACGCGATGAAGGAGACGGGGCAGGTTGCGCTCGGCCGCGTGGTGATGCACACCCGCGAGCGCCTGCTCGGCATCGAGCCGCGCGACAAGGGGCTGATATGCTACACGCTGCGCACGGCGGACGAGGTGATCAGCGCCAAGCACCTCTTCGACGAGATCCCCGCCGCCAAGGCCGACAAGGCGATGCTCGACATCGCCGAGAAGATCATCGCGCAGAAGGAAGGCGATTTCGATCCCGGCACCTTCAAGGACCGCTATGAGGATGCGCTGCGCGACCTCGTCAAGCGCAAACAGAAGGGCCACAAGCCGGTGATGGCCGAGCCGCCTGAAGACACGAACGTGATCGATCTGATGGCGGCCTTGAAGAAGAGCCTGAAGGGCAAGGCCGCCTCGCACGCCAACGAGAACAAGAAACGGGCGCGGCGGTAACGCGCGATTACCTCCCCCTTGAGGGGAGGTCGAAAAACGCTCTTCGCATTTTTCGGGCGGGGGCTCACTCCGAAATCTTTCCGCATTCGTTCGAACAAGCCTCAGGCAGTTCGGAGCGAGCCCCTTCCCGAAATCCGCGAAGTGCGGATTTCGACCCTCCCTCAAGGGGAGGGTAAAACGCGCGCCGTCTTCTCGATGTCTTTCCAGGGGTCGGCGCGTTTGATCAGCGTTTTAGCCTTGTGCACGGTGAAGGCCAGCGGATCGAGGCCCGCTTTGATCGCGCTCCAGGGCAGCGGCATCGAGATCGGCGCATGCGCGCGAGAACGCGGCGACCACGGCGCCACCGCCGTGGAGGTGCGATCGTTGCGCAGATAGTCGAGGAAGATTTTTCCCTTGCGCTTGGCCTTGGCCATGTTGGTCGTGTAGCGGGCGGGTTCGTCGCGCTCCATCGCCTGGCAGACGTCGCGCGCGAAACTCTTCGCGTCCGACCAGATGATCGGCTTTTTGGGCGTGCCTTTCACGGCGATGACGACGTGCAGGCCTTTGCCGCCGGTCGTCTTCACGAAAGGCTCGAAGCCGAGCGTCTTCAGCCGCGCGCGCATCGCCTTGGCGGCGTCGATCACGGCGGTGAATTTTAAATCCTCGGCCGGATCGAGATCGAAGACGATCCGGGCCGGCGTCTCGGGATCGCCGCGTCTGCAGCCCCAGGGGTGAACCTCGGTCGTGCCCGATTGCGCCAGCGCCTGCAGGCCTTCGACGCTGTCGAGCATGATGTAGGGCTTGGCCTCGCCCTTCACCTTCACCGGCTTCAGCGCGGATGATGAGCCGGCCATGAGATGGCGCTGGAAGAAGTGCTGGCCGCCGATGCCGTCGGGCGTGCGCACGAGCGACAGCGGCCGGCCGGCGATATGCTCCAGCATGCGGCCGGCGACGGTCTCGTAATAGGCGAGGAGATCGGCCTTGGTGACGGCAGCATCCTTGCCCGCCTTGGGCCACAATTCCTTGTCGGGATGGGTGAGCTTGGCGCTGCTCTTACTCTTCGCAGACTTCTTCGGCATCGGTGTTTTCTCCTCCGCGGCGGGTTGCGGCTCGGGCACCACGGAACGCGCGCTCTTGTCCTCGCGCAAGGCCTTGAACGCCGCCTGGCGCAAAAGCCCCGCCGAAGTGATGGTGGTGAACTCCACTTCCGCGACCAGGCTAGGCTCGACCCAATGGATGCCGCGCACGCGCGGGATCTCGCTGTTGGGCGCGAAGGGCATCGTCGCGCGCTTGAGCGGTCTCAGCTTCCTCAGCAACGGCGGAACGTTGCGCGCGTTGTAGCCCGTACCGACGCGGCCCATATAGACGAGCTTGCCGCCGCGATGGACGCCGACGAGGAGCGAGCGCAAGGTGCTGTCGTCGCCCCACCAGCCGCCGATGACGACTTCCTGTCCGCCGCGGCACTTGGCCTTGGTCCAGCTTCCGCCGCGCCCCGAGCGATAGGGCGAGTCGAGGTCCTTCGACACGATGCCTTCGAGATGCATGCCGCAGGCGGCGCTCAGCATCGCATTGCCGGAAGATTCGAAATAATGGACGAAGCGGAGGCGCGCCGTGCCGCGCCGCTTCATCAGCGCTTCGAGGCGCGCCTTGCGCTGGCTGAGCGGCAAGTCGCGCAGGTCCTCGCCTTCGAGGAACAGGAGATCGAAGACGAAGAAGACGAGGCCGGCGGTCTTTTGATCGGAGAGCGCCGCCTGCAGCGCGGCGAAATCCGACACGCCGTGCTCGTCCATGGCGACGATCTCGCCGTCGAGCATGCAATCGGGGAATTTCTGCGCCTCTTTCGCGATCTCGGGAAAGCGCGCGCTCCAGTCCAGGCCCTTGCGCGTGCGCACCACCGCCTTGCCGCCCGCGACGCGGATGAGCACGCGATAGCCGTCGAACTTCACCTCATGGCCCCAGCCTTCGCCGGGCGGGACCTCGACCACGCGGGCGAGTTCGGGCGCCACGAAATCGGGCATGCGCGGGCTCATTTGGGGGCGGATTTCTTGGTAGGCTTTTTTTTGGCTTTCTTCTTCTTTTTGGCGGCCGGCTTTTTCTTAACCGCCTTCTTCCCGGCCGGTGCTTTCTTGCGCGTGGCCTTCGCCCGCTCTTCCGTCCGCTGCGCCTTGTTGGAATGCCAGACGCTGCGGGATTTCGCGGCGATCTCTTCCAGGGTGCGGCCCGATTTCACGGAGGTGATCTCGCCGGCGAGCGCGTCCGCATCGTCCACCGCGTCGTCGCGCTCCTTGATCAGCAGCCAGTTCTTGCCGCGATCCCGGGGCGTGCGGTCGCGCAGGCGGATCAGCGCCCAGCCGCCATGCATCCGCTTACCGTCGAAGATGACCTTGAGATGGCCTTTCTCGAGATCGCGCGCTGGGTCCTTGGATTGCGGCGTCCAGGTGCCGCGGTCCCAAAGCTGCACCGTGCCGCCGCCATATTGGCCCTGCGGGATGGTGCCCTCGAAGGTGCCGTATTCGAGGGGATGATCCTCGACATGCACGGCGAGCCGCTTCACCGCCGGATCGGGCGAGGGCGTCTTGGTGACGGCCCAACTTACATAGACGCCATCGAGCTCCAGGCGCAGATCGTAATGAAGCCGCGTCGCGTCGTGGCGCTGGATCACGAAACGGCGCGTCTTGGTGGCACGCTCGCGCGCGCCGCGTGGCTCTGCCGTCACGTCGAAATCGCGTTTCGAACGATAGGTCGCAAGCCGTGCCATGGGTGGTCCGAATGCGCTAGAGGCGACCCAACAATAGCAGGATCAGGATGATGACCAATACGAGGCCCAGGCCGCCCGAAGGGTAGTAGCCCCAACCGCTGGAATAGGGCCAGGACGGCAGAGCGCCGATCAGGAGCAGAATCAAGACGATGATGAGAATGGTGCCGAGCATCGAAGGCGCCTCCCGCGTTTCAACAAATGAAACGTCCGCGCCGAGCGCTGGGTTCCCCGCCAGGGTCAGCCCGCCGTGACCGCCAGTTGCGCCGCGAGTTCGGCGGCCGCCTGGCGGATCGTTGTAGCGTGGGTGGAGAGGTCTTTTTCCGGGACGAATTCGCCGTTCAGGATCATGGCGTCGGTGAGCGTGATGGCGGGCATCGTCGTCACCGGGCGCATCTTCAGGCCCTCCGCGACTTGGCGGAGCTGCGCCGCGCATTTGCCGCCGCCATGGCTGCCATAGGTGACGATCATCGCGGGCTTGCCGGTCCACTCCTTGTAGAGATGATCCAGCGCGTTCTTGAGCGGCGCGGGATAGCCCCAATTGTATTGCGGCGTGACGAACAGGATCGCGTCGGCGCCGGCGACTTTCGCGCTCCAGGCGCCGGTGTGCGCCTGGGTGTAGCCGCCGACCGCGGGGATGCCCGGCTCGTCGTCCATCGGCAGGTGCCAGTCGCGCAGATCGGTGAGTTCGAAAGTGAGGCCCGTGGCCTCGCGCGCGAGTGCGGCCACCCAGTCCGCGATCTTCGGGCAATGCCGTCCTGCGCGGGTGCTGCCCATGATGGCGAGGACGCGCGGGCTGGCAGGGCGGGAGAATGTGTGTATCATGCACGCATATCTATTCGCGATGCGAGGCTTTGTAAAGCGTGTATCATGCACATAAATCCGATATGCTGGCTGGCGCCTTGCGCGACCTGGTCGGCTTCTTGAACAGTCCGCGTCAGGACGACGTGTTGATGCGCGCGGCCGGCATCGCCATCGACCGCGCGCTGTTTCCGCTGCTGGTGCGGATCGGCTCCGCTGGTTCGCTGGGTGTCGTCGAGCTCGCGGAGCAGGCCGGGCGCGATCATTCCACGGTGAGCCGCCAGGTCGCCAAGCTGGAAAGCCTGGGGCTCGTCAGCCGCCGCGCGAACAAAAGCGATCAGCGTGTGCGCGAAGCCGCAATCACGGAAGAGGGCAAGCGTGCCGTCCGCGCGATCACGAACGCGAGGAGGCGGTTGTTGGGAAAGCTGCTGGCCGATTGGAGTCAGGAGGATCGCGACGCGCTGGCGCGGCTGAATCGCAAGCTGGCCGATGCGATGCTGAAAGTCCGCGCCTACTGAGCGCGCTTGCCGCCTTCCAGCGCCTTGAGGAAATTGTCGCCCCACTTTGTGATATCGTTGGCGAGCATGGTCTTGAAGAGCTTCTGGTGGCGGGCCTTGCGCTCGGCGCGCGGCATCTCCAGCGCGCGCAGCATGGCGGCGCTGACGGCTTCGGGATCGTAGGGGTTCACCAGCAGCGCCTCCTTGAACTCGGAAGCCGCGCCGGCGAAGCGCGACAGCACCAGCACGCCGGGATCGTCCGCGTCCTGGGCCGCGACATATTCCTTGGCGACGAGGTTCATGCCGTCGCGGAGCGGCGTGACGAGGCCGACACGGGCGGCGCGGTAAAGGCCGGCGAGCGCCGTGCGGCTGTAGGCTTTGTTGGTGTAACGGACGGGATTCCACGAAACGTCGCCAAGCTGGCCGTTGATGCGGCCCGCCGCGGTGTCGATCTGGCGCTCCATCTCGGCATACTCGGCGATGTCGGAGCGGCTGCGCGGCGTGATCTGCATGAAGGTGACCTTGCCGTGGAAGCGCGGATTGGCCTCGAGGAAGCGCTCATAGGCGTTGAGCCGCTCCAGGATGCCCTTGGAATAATCGAGCCGGTCGACGCCGATCATCACAGCCCCCGGCACGCTCTTGACCACGTCCTGCACGAATTTCGATTTCACCGCCCGCCGCGCCCGCTTGGCGAAGTCCAGCGTCTCGATGCCCACGGGGAATACGCCAACGCGCACCGCGCCCTTTTCGCGCCCGTGGTTGAGCGAGACATGGGCGGGCATGCCGTGCTCGACCGCGAGATAGCGGGCGAAATTGGCGGCGTCGTTGTCGGTCTGGAAGCCGACGAGGTCGTACTCGGTCAGCGCCGGCAACAGCCGCTCATGGTTCGGCATGGCGGTGAGGATTTCCGGCGGCGGCATGGGGATGTGCAGGAAGAAGCCGATGCGGTTCTCGCGCCCGCGATCGCGCAGCGCCTTGGCGAGCGGGATCAGGTGGTAGTCGTGCACCCAGATCACGTCGTCGGGCTTCAGCACCTTGTCGATGACGGCGGCGAAATTCTCGTTGACGCGCAGATAGCCGGAGAGATCGCGGCGCGTGAACTCCACCATGTCGAGGCGGTAGTGCAGGATCGGCCACAGCACGCGGTTGGCGAAGCCGGAGTAGTATTCCTTGTAATCGTCCTCGCTGAGATCGGAGACGATGTAGATCATCCCGCCCACCGCGACGGTGCGCGTCTTGGTCTCGGCCTTGGGCTTCACCTCGCCGCTCCAGCCGAGCCAGATGCATTCGTGATCGCGCAAGGTGGCGCGCAACGCCACTTCGAGCCCACCCGGGTGCACGCCGCGGTCGGGCGCCGGCACGGCGACGCGGTTGGAGATTATGAAGACGCGTGCCAATAGCGGTCCTCCCAGCTGCGCGACAGGCGCATCGCCGTCGTGATCAGCCCGGCCATGGAATAGGTTTGCGGAAAGTTGCCCCACAACGCGCCCGAGCGCGGATCGACGTCCTCCGACAGCAGGCCATAGTGGTTGGTGAGCTTCAGCGCGTCCTCGAACATGCCCCGTGCCTCCTCCTTGCGCCCCAGAAGCCACCACGCATCGATCAGCCAGAACCGGCAAACCAGGAATGCGCTTTCCGGCAGGCCGAAATCGTCCTCGCCGGCATAGCGCATAACGTGGCCTTCACGCAGGAGTTCCCGCTCGATGGCCGTCACGGTTTTGACGAAGCGCGGATCGTGGGCGTCGATCAATCCGAGTTCGGGCAAGAGCAGCACGCTGGCGTCGAGATCGTTGCTGTCGGCCGCCACGGTCAGCGCCTCGCGTTTATCGTTCCACGACCTTTCCAGGATCGTGCTCTGGATCATGTCGGCGATCCGATTCCAATGCAGGGCGCGGTCGGGATGACCCAGCCGCTGGGCGATGGCGCCGACGCGGCTCACCCCCGCCCAGCACATGGCGGCGGAATGGGTGTGGACGCGTTTCCTGCCGCGATATTCCCAGATGCCGGCATCGGGCTCGAGCGCGAGCTCGGCCGCCTTGCTGCCAAGCTGCTCCATCAGGCGGAAATGGGATTCGCTCGCCGGCCGCGGCAGGCGGTGGTCGAAGAACATCGGCATGGCGGCCAGGATCACGCTGCCGTAGACGTCGTGCTGGACCTGGTCGGCGGCGGCATTGCCCACGCGCACCGGGCCGTTGCCGTTATAGCCGGTCAGCGCGGGCGCGAAGCGCTCGGTGAGCGGATCGTTGGGCACGATGCCGTAGAGCGGATGCAGCTCCTTCACATCCTCGGCGGCGATGCCGAGCACGTAGTTGATGAAATCCTCCATCGCCTTGGTCGAGCCGATGCGGTTCAGCGCCTTGACCACGAAATAGGCGTCGCGCATCCAGCAATAGCGATAGTCCCAATTGCGACCCGAGCCCGCGGCCTCCGGCAATGAGGTGGTGAGGGCCGCGACCACCGCGCCGGTCTCTTCGTAAGCGCAGAGCTTGAGCGTGATGGCGGCGCGGATCACATGCTCCTGCCAGTCGTAGCCGATGGAGAGGCGGCGCGCCCATTCCAGCCAATAGTCGCGCGTGCGGTCGATGAATTCGCGCGTGGTGGTCTCGAGCTCGCTGGGGAAGGATTCGTCCGGCCCGATCACCATGGAGACGGGACGCGTCAGCATGAACGGCGCCTCGCGCTCGATATAGGAGAGCGGCGCGTCGGTGGTCATCCGCACGGCGGTGTCGCCCCCCCAATAGCGGATGTGGTTGGAGCCGATGGAGCGGCCCTTCATCTCCTCGCCGTAATTGCAGCAGGGGCGGAAGCGCAATGTGATGCGCGGCAGGCCGGCGATGGGCTCGATCAGGCGGAAGATCTGCGGCCCGCGCGTGATGCGGCCGAAATTGCGGAAGCGCGGCGCGAAATCGGTGATGCGCACGGCGGAGCCGTCCTCGCTGGTCAGCACTGTCGTCACGATGGGCGTGTTGCGCTGGTACTGCGACTGCGCATCGGCCATGCGGTCGAGTTGGACGTCGCAGAAGCCCTTCTCCTCGTCGCCCGCGAGCAGGCGGCAGAAGACGGGATCGCCATCGAAACGCGGGAAACACCACCAGACGAGCCTGCCACGCCGGTCCACCAGCGCCGCTGTCCGCCCATTGCCGATCACGGCGAGGTCGAGATCCATCATGTGGCCTCTCCGGTTGCCAATCGCGCGATCCAGTCGCGCACCGCCGACGGCGAGGCGAACTCCTTCGCGGCGCCCTTCATCGGCGCGCCCACGGAGATGCCCAATCCGCCGTAGTCCTTCAGCACCATGAAAACGTCCTCGTCGGTCGTATCGTCGCCCATGTAGATCGGGCGGCGCCCCTTGAACGGCGCGCGGTCCATCAGCGCGCGCAGGCCCGTGCCCTTGTTGAAGGCGGGCGATTTCAGCTCGACGATGGCCTTGCCGCGCAATTCGACCAATTGCAGGCCGAGGCCCGGCATGCGCTGGGCGAGGATGGCGAACAGCGCCGCCTCGTGCTGCATGGCGAGGCGATAGTGGAAGGCGAGGGTGAAGTGCTTGTCCTCGACGCGCACGCCGGGAAGCTTGGCCGCCACATCGGCGAAGGTCTCGCGCACCTTGTCCGGCAGCGGCGGCGCGACGTCGGTGACGGGCGCGTCCGGCGCCGTGCGGATTTCGGCGCCATGCGAACCCACGGCGGCGAGCTTGAGCGGCGCGAGCAGTCTGTCGGCGGCGGCCAGCGTGCGGCCGGTGCAGAAGGCAAGCGCGCCGCCGAGGCGCGGCGACAGCGCCTCCAGCGATTGCAGCAGGCTTCGCGGCACGACCACCTGTTCCGGCGTGGGCGCGATGTCGATCAGCGTTCCGTCGATGTCGCTGAACAGGGCGTCGCGCGCGAAGTCCAGATCAATGCGAGTCATGGCGCACCACCACTGACCGGCGCTTGCCGGGCTTGGCCATCAGATTGAAGGCGGAATTGACCAGCGCGACGTGGCTGAAGGCTTGCGGGAAATTGCCCAGCATGCGCTTGGCGACGGGATCGTATTCTTCCGCCAACAGGCCGACATCGTTGCATAGCTTGATGAGGGAGTTGAACAGCTTGAGCGCCTTGCGGCGTTGGCCGCCGAGCACGTAATTGTCCACCAGCCAGAACGAGCAGGCGAGGAACGCGCCTTCGCCCGGCGGCAATCCATCGACCCCCGTCTGCGTTTCGTAGCGTTGCACCAGGCCTTTGGTGAGCAGGCGCTTCTCGATCTCCTTGACCGTGTTCTTCACGCGGCGGTCGCCGGGCGGCAGGAAGCCGACGATGGGGATCATCAACAGGCTCGCATCGAGGTGCTCGCTGCCATAGCACTGCACGAAGCATTTGCGCTTCTTGTCGATGCCTTTGGAGAGCACTTGCCTGCGGATCGTATCGGCGCATTTCTTCCAGCGCCGCCAA
The DNA here is from genome assembly GCA_036491175.1 of Rhizomicrobium sp. GTDB lineage: Bacteria > Pseudomonadota > Alphaproteobacteria > Micropepsales > Micropepsaceae > Rhizomicrobium. The sequence continues at coordinate 3,113 of DASXCJ010000014.1, read as the reverse complement.
TGGACGACCTTCTCGCCGCGGTTCTTGCCGGCGCGCCAAGCGCGGTCGAACGCGACCCAGGCCATCACCTTCGAATGGACGAAATGCTGCTTGGGTCCGCGGATCTCCCAGATGCCTTCGTCGGGCTCCTTCCACACCTGGGCGAGGTGGGTGAGGAATACGTCGCGGATTTCCGAGCGCCGCGGCACCGGCGGCAAGCCGCCGCGCGAGGCCTGGGTGAGCACGTCAGCCAATTCGCCGTAAATGTCGAGCTGCAGTTGCAGCGCCGCCGCGTTGCCGACGCGCACCGGCGCGGAGTTCTCGAAACCCGGCAGCCAGGGGATTTCCCATTCGTCGAGGCGGCGCTCGCCGGCCACGCCGTACATGGTCTGGAACTGGTCGGGCGTTCCGGCGATGGCGCGCACCAGCCAGTTCTGCCAGGCGTCGGCCTCTTCGGTGTAGCCCGCGTTGAGGAAGGCGAGCAGCACGAAGGTCGCGTCCCTGAGCCAGCAATAGCGGTAGTCCCAATTGCGCGGTCCCCCGAGCTGCTCGGGCAGCGAGGTCGTGACGGCAGCCACCAATCCGCCGGTCGGGCGATAGGACAGCGCCTTGAGCGTGACGAGCGAGCGCAGCACCGGCTTCTTCCAGCGGCCCTTGACCTTCGCCTTGCCCACCCAGCCGCGCCAGAATTTCTCCGTCTCCTCCATCGCGGCTTCGACGCCGATGGGAAGCGGCTGCGGCAGATGCGATTGCCAATAGGTCAGGGTGAACGGCACGGCCTCGCCGGCATTGACGCTGAATTCGCCCGTAGTGCGCATGTCCTCGCCCGTCATCGGCGCGGGCGTGCGCAGGCTGAGCGCGTGCGGTCCGGCAATCGCGTGCAGCGTCTCCTCATCGACGCGATTCACCCACGGCACGGAGATGCCATAGTCGAAGCGGATGATCAGCTCCGTCTTCATCTTCACGCTGCCCTTGAGGCCAAGCACGACGCGGACGATGGCGCAATGATCGTCGGCGACCGGCATGAAGTCGATCAGCAGCGCTTCGCCGGTCTTGGTCTTGAAACGCGTCTCCAGGATCAGCGTGCCGTCGCGGTAGCGGCGCGTGATCCTGGCGTCGTGCTTGGGCGTGATGAGCCAGCGGCCGTTCTTGGGCGAGCCCAGCAGGGCGGCGAAGCAGGCCCCACTGTCGAAGCGCGGCAGGCACAGCCAGTCGATGGAGCCGGAGCGGCAGACGAGCGCCGCCGACCGCAAGTCGCCGATCAGCGCATAGTCCTCGATGCGGCCTGTCATGCACCGGCCGCCGCTTCGTCGAGGAACCAGACGATCGCACCCCTGGGGCGCAGCCGCGCCGCGGGCAGGTGCAGGTCGCCCTCGCGCACACGCGCCACCGTGTCGCGTTTCTCCGCGCCGGTGACGAGGAAGGCGACCGCCTTGCTCGATTCCAGCGCCGGATAGGTCAGCGTGATGCGCGGCTCATCGCGGCCCTTCAGCACGGGCGCGACCCAATGGGCGCGCTCGTCGAGCACAGGCTGCCCCGGCAGAAGCGAGGCGGTGTGACCATCGGCGCCAAGGCCCAGCAGCGTGACGTCGAAATAGCCGGGGCCGCGGCGGTCGGCGATGCCGCGCAGGAGCTCTTCGTAACGCGCCGCGCAATCCTGCGGCGTCGTGTCGGTGGGGATGGGGTGGATCTGCGCGGAAGTGGGCGCGTGTTTCAGCCACTCGTCGCGCGCCATCCTGTAATTGCTGTCGGGATGATCGGGCGGCACGAAGCGCTCGTCGCCCCAGAACAATTCCAGCCGCTCCCACGGCATCTGCCGCTGGGCGAGCAGGCGGTAGAGCAGGCGCGGGGTCGAGCCGCCGGAGAGCGCGAGGCGGAAGGGGCCGGAGCCTGTCTCGATCTTCTCCATCAGCCAATCGGCCGCGCGGTGGGCGACGGCGGCCGCATCGGCTTCGACGATGACGGTGTCTTTTGTCATCGGATCACGCGCCAGCTTCGCCCGTCGCGGGCGAGGAGATCGTCGGCCGCTTTCGGGCCGGCGCTGCCTTGCGCGTAGGTCTCGGGCGCGCCGCTCTCCCACGCCTTCAGCAGCGGATCGACAATGGCCCAGGAGGCTTCGACCTGGTCGGCGCGCTGGAACAGCGTGCCGTCGCCGATGAAGACGTCGAAAAGCAAGGTCTCATAGCCGACGGCGGGCGCGGATTTGAACCAGTCGGCATATTTGAAATCCATCGCCACGCTTTCCAGCGCCAGTTCCTGGCCGGGCTTCTTGGCGTTGAAGCGCAGGCGGATGCCTTCGTCGGGCTGGATCTGCAGGACCAGCCAATTGTTGTCGAGCGTATCGACGGGCGTGTCCTTGAACAGCGTGAACGGCGCGTCGCGGAAACGGATGGCGATCTCGGTGGTGCGCCTGGTCATCTTCTTGCCGGTGCGCAGATAGAACGGCACGCCCGCCCAGCGCCAATTGTCGATGCAGAGCCGCAAGGCGGCGTAGGTCTCGACGTTGGAGTTGGGATCGACATTCTCCTCCCGGCGGTAGCCTTCGTATTGGCCGCGCACCGCATTGTCCGGCGTCAGCACATGGACGGATTTGAAGACTTCCGCCTTCTTGGCGCGCACGGCATCGGCGTCGAAGGAAGCGGGCGGCTCCATCGCGGTCATGGCCACGAGCTGGAAGAGATGGTTGGGCACCATATCCCGTAAAGCACCCGTCTGTTCGTAGAAATTGCCACGCCGCTCCACGCCCACGGTCTCGGCCACGGTGATCTGCACATGATCGATGCGGTCGCGGTTCCAGACCGGCTCGAACAAGCCGTTGGCGAAGCGCAGCGCCATGATGTTCTGCACCGTTTCCTTGCCCAGGAAATGGTCAATGCGGTAAATCTGTTCTTCCTCGAAATATTCCAGCAGGCATTTGTTCAGCGCCTTGGCCGAGGCCAGGTCGTGGCCGAAGGGCTTCTCCACGATCAGGCGGCGGAAGCTTTTGTCTTTCTGTTTGGAAAGGCCGGCCTTGCCCAGCTTGCCGGCGATGGTGGCGAAGAAACGGTCGGCCACCGCCATGTAAAACAACACATTACCGCCCAGCGCCTGTTTCTCGTCCAGTTCGGCCAGCAAATCCTTCAGTTGGCTATAGG
>DASXCJ010000013.1:0-25949 GCA_036491175.1 Rhizomicrobium sp. | reverse complement strand
GGGGAAGGCGCGTCCAGGCCAAGACCGCAGAGGTTGAACCGAGCGCGCCGCGACGTCGAAAGACGTACGAGGCCGGCTGAATAAAGCGATGGAAACCGGATGGAGCCCGCATGCGTGACGACGATGCGGGCTTTCGTCTTTTTCAGCCTAACTTGAATCCGGCCGCCGCCGCCGCGATATTCCCCGGCGTCGGCGTAGTGGAGTTTGCAGTACATGATGCGTTTGCAGTTTCTGGCCGCTTCGGCCGTGCTTCTCGTTTCCGCTTCGGTGGCGGCGCAGCCTTCGGCGCCGCAGTCCATGGCGCAGGTGCAGCTCACCTTCGCGCCGGTGGTCAAGCGGGTGGCGCCGGCGGTGGTGAACGTCTATGCCCGCTCGATCGTCAAGCAGCAGGTCAATCCGCTGTTCAACGATCCCTTGTTCCAGCAGTTCTTCGGCGTCTCGCCACAGTTCCGCCAGCGGGTGGAGCAGTCGCTGGGCTCGGGCGTCATCGTGCGCGGCGACGGCGTGATCCTGACCAACAACCATGTCGTGGAGGGCGGGCAGGACATCGTGGTCGCGCTCGCCGACAAGCGCGAGTTCAAGGCCAAGGTGTTGCTCGCCGATTCCAAGACCGATCTCGCGGTGCTCAAGATCGACACCAAGGGCGAGAAATTGCCGGTCATCGATTTCGCCGATTCCGACCGCGTGCAGGTGGGCGACCTGGTGCTCGCCATCGGCGATCCGTTCGGCGTCGGCCAGACCGTGACGATGGGCATCGTCTCGGCGCTCGCGCGCACGCAGGTCTCCGCGTCGGACTACCAGTTCTTCATCCAGACGGACGCCGCCATCAATCCCGGCAATTCCGGCGGCGCGCTGGTGACGATGGATGGGCGGCTCGCCGGCATCAACACCGCGATCTTCTCGCGCACCGGGCAATATGCGGGCATCGGCTTCGCGATCCCGGCCAATCTCGCACGCCGCGTGATCGACAGCGCGCTGGGCGGCGGCGGCGCGACGTTGCGCTTCGCCTGGATCGGCGGCAGCGGCCAGCCGGTGACGCCGGACATCGCCCGCGCCATGGGCCTGGCGCGTCCCGCCGGCGTGCTCTTGAAGAACGTCTATCCGGGCGGGCCCGTCGCCAATGCCGGGATCAAGACCGGCGACGTGATCGTCAATGTCGACGGCACCGAGATCGACGACATGCAGGGCCTCAACTACCGCATCGCCACGCACAAGCCCGGCGACATCGTGAAGCTCCATATCGCCAGCGGCGGCCAGCAGCGCGACGTCGCCGTGACGCTCGCGCTTCCGCCGGAGAAGCCCGCGCGCCAGGCGGCGGTGATCGGCGGCCGAAGCCCGATGACCGGCACCAAGGTCGAGAACCTGTCGCCGGCCTCCGCCAACGACCTGCAGCTCGATCCCATGGCGCATGGCGTCGCCGTGGTGTCGGTGGCCGAGGGATCCATCGCCGCCAACCAGGGCTTCCAGCCCGGCGACATCATCAAGTCGGTCAACGGCACGGCCATCGCCAATGTCGGCCAGCTCCAGAGCACGCTCGGCAACGCGCAAAACTGGGACATGGCCGTCGAACGCGGCGGCCGCACGCTGACCTTGCGGGAGTGAGCATGAACTTCCTCCCCCGCTTTGCGGGGGAGGGGGACCGCGCAGCGGTGGAGGGGGTGCGTGGAACGCTGAAGAACTATTTCTTCGCCGTCACACGCACCCCTCCGTCTGTCGCGGCTTCGCCGGGCCATCCACCTCCCCCGCAACGGCGGGGGAGGAACTCATTTGCCGACGCACTGGAATTGATGACCCCTTGGACCTAGGCTAGACGGCGATGGCTGACACTCTGGAATATCCCGGCATTTCTGACATCTTCGCGCGTGCGCGCCGCGCGGCGCGACGCCTAAGCGATGTCTGATCTCTTCGAAGCCGGTGGACTGGCGGAAGACGCGCCGCGGCCTTTGGCGGACCGGTTGCGGCCCAAGTCGCTGGCGGAGGTCGTGGGCCAGGATCACCTGATCGGGCCGGAAGGGCCGATCGGGCGGATGGTGGCGCAGGGGCGCGCGCATTCGATCATCCTGTGGGGGCCGCCGGGCACGGGCAAGACGACCATCGCGCGGCTGCTGTCGACCGCGTTCAAGCTGCATTTCGAGCAATTGTCGGCGGTGTTCTCGGGCGTCGCCGACCTCAAGAAGACGTTCGAGGCGGCGAGGGCGCGGCGGCGCACGGGGCAGGGCGCCTTGCTCTTCATCGACGAGATCCACCGTTTCAACCGCAGCCAGCAGGACTCGTTCCTGCCCGTGGTCGAGGACGGAACCGTCACGCTGGTCGGCGCGACGACGGAGAACCCGTCCTTCGAGCTCAACGGCGCGCTGCTGTCGCGCACGCAGGTGCTGGTGCTGCGCCGGCTGGACGACGCGGCGCTGGAGAGGCTGCTGGAACGCGCCGAAACGCACTACGGCGAGACGTTGAAGCTCACCGGCGACGCCCGCGCATCCCTGCGCGCCATGGCCGACGGTGACGGACGTTACATGCTGAACCTGGCCGAGGAGGTCGCGGCGCTGAAGGTGGTCAAGCCGCTCGATTCCGCGGTGCTGATGGCGGCGGTGCAGCGGCGCGTGCCGCTCTACGACAAGAGCCGCGAGGAGCACTACAACATCATCTCCGCGCTGCACAAATCGATCCGCGGCTCCGATCCGGACGCGGCGCTCTACTGGCTGGCGCGCATGCTGGCGGGCGGCGAGCAGCCGCTCTACATCGCGCGGCGTCTGGTGCGCGCGAGCATCGAGGATATCGGGCTCGCCGATCCGCAGGCCGTGGTGCAGGCGCTGGCGGCGAAGGACGTCTACGATTTCCTCGGCAGCCCGGAAGGCGAGATCGCGCTGGCGCAGACCGTGCTCTATCTCGCCAGCGCGCCCAAATCCAACGCGGTCTATGCCGCGCTGGGCGCGGCCAAGCGCGCGGCGCAGGAGCACGGCTCGCTGACGCCGCCGGCGCATATCCTCAACGCGCCGACCAAGCTGATGAAGAATCTCGGCTACGGCAAGGGCTACGAATACGACCACGAGGCGGAGGATTCCTTCTCCGGCCAGAACTATTTCCCCGACGCGATGGAGCGCCAGCGCTTCTACGAGCCCAAGGAGACGGGCTTCGAACGCGAGATCGCCAAGCGGATGGACTATTGGGCCAAGCTACGGGCGAAACGGGGAGAAGAGAAGAAGTAAGTTCGATTCACGCGGAGCCGCGGAGTTCGTGCAGGCGATCCACGGCAACGTGACCGTTACCGCCCGCGAAGCGGGGCAGACCTTCATGCGATTGACCCGCTTCGCGGGCCGTTACAGCGCGTCGAGATATTGACCGCCTGCACCTCCGCGTCTCCGCGGCTCCGCGTGAATCGTACTTGGTTACACATCCGCCTCTTCCTCGATGGGCAATTGTGCCACCTGCGCCTCATGTCCGTTGAGTTGCGCGGCAAGAAGATGGCCGAGCGCCACCGCCGCTACGCACAGCACGACCGACGCCACGATGTTCGCGCCTGCCCGCAGCATCGCGCCGCCGCGGATCAGGTCCAGGGTCTGCAGGCTGAAGGAGGAGAAGGTGGTGAAGCCGCCGCAGATGCCGATCATCACGAACAGCCGCCAATTCTCCGAAACCGGATAGCGGCCTTGGGTCAGGGTCAGCGTGCCGAAGAAGCCGATGATGAAGGAGCCGGCGATGTTGATGCCGATGGTGCCCCAGGGCAGGCCGCGGCTGATGGGCAGCGCCCAGAACGAGACCAGGTAGCGCGCCAGCGAGCCGAGCGCGCCGCCGATCATGACGGAAATGCAGGTTGCCAGGGACATGGCCACTCCTCGTTGCGAGGGCGGGCCAGACAGACTCCCGCCGCGGTCGATTGCGGTAGGAGTCATCAGCCATCTGGCTTTTCGGGCCGTCCGGCGGTTAAAGGGGGAACCCCATCCCCTTGCGAGGAACGCTAAGTGACTCCCCCAGACCCGTCAACGCCGCGCCGCGCATGAGCAAGACCGTTCCCGTCGAGAAGGACGACGACGGCATAAGGGTGGACCGCTGGTTCAAGCGGCACTATCCGATGCTCACACATGGCGTGCTGGAGAAACTGCTGCGCAAGGGCGAGGTGCGGGTGGACGGCAAGCGCGCCAAGTCCGGCGACCGCTTATCCACAGGCCAGGCGCTTCGTTTGCCGCCGCAACTGGGCGGAAATCCTGAACGCTCCACAGATTCACAGGCTTCGCATCCACAGGTGAGCAAGCAGGCGAGGAAAGAGGCCGAAGCACTTGTAATCCATACGGATTCGAGCGTCCTGGTCCTTGACAAGCCCCCCGGCCTCGCCACCCAGGGCGGCAGCGGCATCACCAAGCATGTCGACGGGATGCTCGACCTTCTGGCCTTCGGCAAGAAGCAGCGGCCGCGCCTCGTCCACCGCCTGGACCGCGATACCTCGGGCGTCTTGATCGTGGCGCGAACGATTCCGGCGGCGGCCTCGCTCGCCAAGGCGCTGGCGGAGCGGGATGCGTCGAAGATCTATTGGGCGCTGGTGCGCGGCGTGCCGGAGAAGCCGCGCGGCACGATCAAGCTGGCGCTCGCCAAGCAAGGCGGCCGCGGCGACGAGCGGATGGTGGGCGTCGACGTCCACGACAAGGACGCCAAATACGCGGTCACCGATTACGTGGTGGTCGACAAGGTCGGCGCCGAATACGCCTGGATCGCCGCCAAGCCGGTGACGGGGCGCACGCATCAGATCCGCGTCCATCTCGCCTCGCTCGGCACGCCCATCGTCGGCGACTACAAATATGGCGGCCTCGATGCCCGCGCGCAGAACGGCATCGCCAATCAACTCCATCTCCATGCCCGCTCCATCGATATCGCCCATCCCGATGGCGGCCGCCTCCAGGTGACCGCGCCTTTGCCGCCGCATATGCTGCAGACGTGGAAGTTCCTGGGCTTCGTCGAAGCCGACGGACGGGAGCCTTTCGGCCAAAGACGCAGATGAGACGCAGATGACCAAACGCCCCGACTTCATCCGCAATTGGCGCGCGATCGAGGCGCCGCTGGAATGGGGGTTTCCCGATTCCAGCGAGCGTTTCGGCTACCCCGCCTTCTTTTCCGGCCATATCGGGATGTCGCGGCTCAAGGTCGCGCATCAGCGCCTGCCGCCGGGACGGCGTTCGCATCTGCCGGGGGCGTACAAGGACGAGGAAGAGGTGTTCTTCGTGCTGGCGGGCGCGCCCGACCTTTGGGTCGACGGCAATCTTTATGGATTGCGCGAGGGCGACAGCATCGCGATCCGCGACAATACCGGCCTCTCGCACGCGCTGATCAACAACAGCGACGAGGACGTGCGCCTGTTCGTTTTCGGCGAGGGCACGCGGATGAGTTCGCAATTCTTCCATCCGTTGGCGAGCGAGGCGGCGAGCACGGCGCGGCTGGAGAAGCTGGGCAAGCTGTGGACCGACCCGCCCAAGCGCAAGCTCGGGCCCAACAGCGGCAAGCCGGGCGATGTTTCGGGGCGCAAGCGCGGGCGGCCGGAGCATGTCGTCCATTGGCGCGACATCCTGACGACCGTGCAGTCCCGCTATCCCGACAGCGACGAGGACCAGGGCTTCAACGCCCGCTTCGACAATCGCGCGCGGCTGTCGCGCATCGGGCTGCATGTCGAGCTCTTGCAGCCGGGCCAGCGCTCGAGCTGGCCGCATGCCGAGCGCGACGAGGACGAGTTCGCCTATGTCGTCGCGGGCAGCCTGGATGCCTGGAACGAGGGGCGCGTCACGCCGGTGACGGAGGGCGATTTCGTCGGCTGGCGCGGCGGGCTCGGCGTCACGCATGTGATGATCAACAACAGCGATGAAGACGCGGTGCTGCTGGTGGGCGGGGAGCGCTCGCGGCTGATCAATCAATATTGGTATCCGTTCCATCCCAGCCGCAACAAGGAAATCGGCAAAGCCTATTGGGCCGATCATCCCAAGCCGAAAATGGGCCCGCATGACGGGTTGCCGGACCGTTTGCGCGCGCGCGTGCCCGTGGCCAGGCGCAAGGACGCCGTCGCGGCCAACGAGGCGGCGCGGTTCCTGGGCAAGCGGAAGAAGACGAAAAAGAAGACGCGATGAAGCGTTTCTACAAATCCGTGGGGGTGCAGCGCGCAGGTTCCAACTTTGCCGTCACGCTGGACGGCCGCACGGTGAAGACGCCCGGCGGCGAAGTGATGGTCGTGCACTCTCCCGGCCTCGCCGACGCCATTGCCGGGGAATGGGCGCAGCAAGAGACCGAGATCGATCTCGACAAGATGCATCTCACGCGGCTCGCCACCGCCGCGGTCGATAGCGCGCGGGCGGACATCGCCGCGCGGCTGATCAAGCTCGCCAGGAGCGATCTGCTCTTCTATCGCGCCGCGGAGCCGAAGGAATTGGTGGAGCGGCAGGAGCGCGCCTGGGAGATGCCGCTGATCTGGATGCGCGTGCGCTATGGCGCGACGTTCAAGACCGGCATGGGCATCGGCTTCATCGAGCAGCCGCCGGACGCCATCGCGGCGATCGAGCAGGCGCTATCGCAATGGGACATGTACGGCCTCGTCGCCCGCAATGCCGCGGCCGGGATCCTGGGCTCGGTGGTGCTCGTCTTCGCCATGGCCGACGGCAAGCTCGACGCCGCGTCGGCCTTCGCCGCCGCCCATATCGACGAGACCTTCCAGGCCGAGAAGTGGGGCGAGGACCGCGAGGCCCGCAAACGCCTCGACCTTCTCCTGCGCGAATTGGAAGGGGCGGAGACCTTCCTGCGGCTTCTTTGACTGCACCTCCCCCTTGTGGGGAGGTCGAAAAAGCGTCGAGTGTAACGAGACGGTTTTTCGGGTGGGGGGCGGTGCTCGCCCCAAGAGCGGCCCCCACCCGAAAAATCCTTTGGATTTTTCGACCTCCCCACAAGGGGGAGGTGCGTAGTAACGTCACCATGTCCGATACGAGCACATCCCCATGAAGCACATCATCCAGGAACTCGAGCAGCGGCGGGCGAAAGCGCGTCTGGGCGGCGGCGAGAAGCGCATCGAATCGCAGCACGCCAAGGGCAAGCTGACGGCGCGGGAGCGCATCGAGGTGCTGCTCGATCCCGGCTCGTTTGAGGAGTTCGACATGTTCGTCGAGCATCGCAACACCGAGTTCGGCGCGGACAAGAACCGCATCCCCGGCGACGGCGTCGTCACCGGCTGGGGCACGATCAACGGCCGCATGGTCTATGTCTACGCCAAGGACTTCACCGTGTTCGGCGGCTCGCTGTCGGAGACCCACGCCCAGAAGATCAACAAGATCCAGGACATGGCGATGCAGAACGGCGCGCCGATCATCGGCTTGCTCGACGCGGGTGGCGCGCGCATCCAGGAAGGCGTGTCCTCGCTCGCCGGCTATGGCGAGGTGTTCAAGCGCAACGTGCTAGCTTCAGGCGTGGTGCCGCAGGTGAGCGTGATCATGGGGCCGTGCGCCGGGGGCGACGTCTATTCGCCCGCCATGACCGACTTCATTTTCATGGTGCGCGACACCTCCTACATGTTCATCACCGGGCCGGACGTGGTGAAGACCGTGACGCACGAGGACGTCTCGCCCGAGGATCTCGGCGGCGCCAAGGTGCACACGACGAAATCGGCGGTGGCGGACGGCGCCTACGACAACGACGTCATCGCGCTGGAGGAGATCCGCCGGCTCTACGATTTCCTGCCGCTCTCCAACCGCGAGAAGCCGCCCCATTGGCCGACCGAGGACGATCCGCATCGCGAGGATATGTCGCTCGACACGCTGGTGCCCGCGAACCCGAACAAGCCCTACGACATGAAGGAGCTGATCCTGAAGGTCGCGGACGAGGGCGACTTCTTCGAGATCGGCGAGGCCTTCGCGCGCAACATCATCACCGGCTTCGGCCGCATCGAGGGCTCGACGGTGGGCTTCGTCGCCAACCAGCCGATGGTGCTGGCGGGCGTGCTGGACAACGACGCGAGCCGCAAGGCCGCGCGCTTCGTGCGCTTCTGCGACTGCTTCAACATCCCGATCATCACTTTCGTCGACGTGCCGGGCTTCCTGCCCGGCGTGGCGCAGGAGCACACCGGCATCATCAAGCACGGCGCGAAGCTGCTCTTCGCCTATACCGAAGCGACATGCCCGAAGGTCACCGTCATCACCCGCAAGGCCTATGGCGGCGCCTATGACGTGATGGCCTCCAAGCACATGCGCGCCGACGTGAACTATGCCTGGCCGACGGCGCAGATCGCGGTGATGGGCGCGAAGGGCGCGGTCGAGATCATCTTCCGCCAGGACATCGGCGACCCCGACGCCATCGCCGCGCGGACAAAGGAATACGAGGGCCGGTTCCTGAACCCGTTCATCGCCGCATCGCGCGGCTATATCGACGACGTCATCCGCCCGCACTCGACGCGCTGGCGCATCGCGCGGGCCTTACGGATGCTGAAGAACAAGCAGGTGCCGCAGATCTGGAAGAAGCACGACAATATACCGTTGTGAGGGCTCGTGTTGCGCGCGCGGACGCGCACGCACTGGGTGGCCCGGTCAAGCCGGGCCATGACACGGAGGGGGTGAGGATTGGGCTACTTTTTCCCTATCCAACCGTGTCTCCACTGTCGCCCCACGCTGGGATGCTTCCGTATCGCCTTCAATGTCATGGCCCGGCTTGACCGGGCCACCCAGCGAGCGCGCGTCGGCGCGCTTGAATAACTGGGGTGGTACATCACGGCACTTCCTTGGCGTTCGCCGCAATTAGCCAGTCCGGTAGCGGCTTATCCGCTATCATCTCTTCATACAAATCCGTCCATTCCGGATTTTTGGATTCGATCAGATCGAGTTTCCACTTGCGGCTCCACTTCTTCAGCCGCGTTTCTCGCCGGATCGCCACGTTGATGTCGTCGAACGTCTCGAAATGGACGAGCATTTTTACGCGATACTTCTTTGTAAATCCCGGCGCCATACCCTCGCGATGCTGCCACACGCGACGCAGCAGGTCGTTCGTAACGCCGATATAAAGCGTTCCATTGCGTTGGCTGGCGAGGATGTAGACGTAATACATGTTCACATTTTGAAGTTCCGAAGCTTCTGCGCGCGCGGACGCGCGCTCGCTGGGTGGCCCGGTCGAGCCGGGCCATGACATTTAATGGGCCATGATATTCAGGGTTTTTCTCCCGCCCAGGCCCACACTTCCATCTCCACGCGTGCGCCGAGCGCGAGGCCCGACGTCCCGAACGCGCTTCGCGCGGGCAGCCGCTCCGGTTTGAAATATTCGAGATAGACCGCGTTGAAAGCCCGCCACTCGTCCATGTCGGCGAGCATGACCGTCGCCTTGAACACGTCGTCGAACGACAGGCCGTTCTGTTCCAGGGTGCGGGCGATGTTCTGCATCATCTGGCGGGTCTCGCCGGCGATGCCGCCTGCGGCCAGCGTCATGGCGCCGGGCTGGTTGCCGAGCGCGCCCGAGAGATAGAGCACGTCGCCGGCGCGGACGGCGTCGGAGAAGGGCAGGCCGATATCCTTGGTTCCGCGGCTGGTGATGTAGTCGGGCATGGCGCTCCTCAAAACAGGGACTCTCTCTCCTATAGGGTAGAGGTCTGTTTCGTCCCTCTCCCGAAACAGGGGAGGGGGCGTTCACGCGGATTTCTTGAAAACAAAGATCAAGCGGATGCGGTGGCGCTGCTTCAGACCACCAAGGCTTGAGCCTGTCGCCGAATTGTAATCTTGTTGCGCAAGCCGCCTCGCCCACTAGGATGCTTGCGGAGCGCTTTTCAATATCCAGTCCCTGGGGAGGGGTTTTTATGCGTTCGGTTCTTCTTCTGGCGGCATCCATCTCGGTGATGGCTGTGGCCGCGTCCTATCCCGGTCATCCCACGACCACGCCCGACATCAACGCCGCCGACCTATCGGCGCGCGACAAGGCGATTTCCGACGACGCCTTCGAGGGCCGCGGCCCGGGCACCCAGAACGGCGAGGCCGCCGCGCAGTGGATCGCCGACGAGATGAAGCGCATCGGGCTGAAGCCCGGCTATCACGGTTCCTATTTCCAGCCGGTGCCGGCGGTGAACATCGCGCTCGATCCGTCGAAATCGACGGAGGTCTTCTCCACGCCCAAGGGCGACGTCGCGCCGAAATTCCCGGACGAGACGGTCTATTGGACGCCGCAATTCAAGAGCGATCATGTGAGCGTGAAGAACGCGCCGCTGGTCTTCGTCGGCTACGGCGTGGTCGCGCCGGAATATCATTGGGACGACTATGCCGGCGTGGACGTGAAGGGCAAAACCGTCGTCATCCTCATCAACGATCCGGGCAATGAGGACGCCAATCCCGATCCGAAATTCTTCAAGGGCCATGCGATGACCTATTACGGCCGCTGGACCTACAAGTATGAGGAGGCCGCGCGGCACGGCGCGGCGGGCGCGATCATCGTGCACGAGACGATCCCGGCGGCCTATGGCTGGCAGGTGGTGCGCAACTCCAACTCCGGCAACAAGTCGTGGCTGGCCGCCGCCGACAAGAACATGAGCATGGTGCCGGTCGAGGGTTGGATCGGGCTCGACACCGCGCGCACCTTGTTCAAGGACGCGGGCCTCGACTACGACCAGGAGAAGGAAGCGGCGAACAAGCCCGGCTTCAAGGCGGTCGCGATGACGGGCGAGGCGATGAACGCGGATGCGCATTCCACGGTCTCGCACATGACCACGCGCAACGTGATCGGCGTGCTGCCGGGCTCCAAACATCCCAACGACTATTTCCTCTACACCGCCCATTGGGATCATCTGGGCATCAAGCCGGACGTAGCCGGGCCGGACAAGATCTACAACGGCGCCATCGACAACGGCTCGGGCGTGTCGGCGATCCTGGAGATCGCGGAGGCCTTCATGGCGGACAAGCCGCGGCCGCAGCGCTCCATCGCCTTCATCGGCTGGACCATGGAGGAGCAGGGCCTGCTCGGCTCGGAATATTTCTCCAAACATCCTGTCTGGCCGCTCAACCATATCGTCGGCGGCGTCAATCTCGACGTCACGCTGCCGCAGGGCCGCGCGCGCGACATGATCGTGGTCGGCAGCGGCGCCTCGCAGCTCGAGGACAGGCTGGCGGCGATCCTGAAGACGCAGAACCGCATCATCACGCCGGATCCGGAGCCCGAGAAGGGCGGGTTCTACCGCTCCGACCATATCAGCCTCGCCAAGGTCGGCGTGCCGATGATCGATCCGGCGGGCGGCTACGACCTGCTCGACGGGGGCAAGGACGCCGGCAAGAAGGTGCGCGACGACTACCGGATCAACCACTACCACCAGCCGTCGGACGAGTGGCAGGCCAATTGGGACCTATCGGGGGTGACGAGCGACCTCGACGCGCTCTATTCGCTGGGCGACGAGATCGCCAATTCCGACGCATGGCCGAACTGGTACGACGGCAACGAATTCCGCGCGGTGCGGGACAAGACGATGGGACCGAAGAAGTAGCCACCGCCAATCGACCTCCCCCTTGCGGGGAGGTCGAAAAAGCACTTTCGCATTTTTCGGGTGGGGGTCGCGCGGGCGGAGGGAACCCCCCACTCGAAACGCGTCCCGCGTTTCGACCTCCCGCAAGGGAAAGGTGGGACGGCGCGGTTTACGGCTGGCCTGTGACGCCGTAAAAGCCCCTGTCCATCAGGCCGGTTACGGGCCGTTCACGGGGGAAGCGTGTTCTCAAAGATCCTCATCGCCAATCGCGGCGAGATCGCATGCCGGGTCATCAAGACCGCCCGCAGGATGGGCATCAAGACCGTCGCGGTTTATTCCGACGCGGATGCCGACGCGCTGCATGTCGAGATGGCCGACGAGGCCGTGAATATCGGCCCGCCGCCCTCGGCGCAGTCCTATCTGCAGATCGACAAGATCGTGGAGGCCTGCAAGGCCACGGGCGCCGAAGCGGTGCATCCCGGCTACGGCTTTCTCTCCGAGCGCGAGGCGTTCGCGGAGGCGCTGAAGCAGGCGGGCGTCGTCTTCATCGGGCCGAACAACAAGGCGATCGCGGCGATGGGCGACAAGATCGAGTCCAAGAAGCTCGCGCTCGCCGCCAAGGTGAACACGGTCCCGGGCTATGTCGGCGAGATCAAGGACGCCGATCACGCGCGCAAGATCGCGGCCGAGATCGGCTATCCGGTGATGGTGAAGGCGTCGGCCGGCGGCGGCGGCAAGGGGCTGCGCATCGTCCACAAGGAAGGCGAACTCGTCCAGGCGATCCAGTCCTCGCAACACGAGGCCAAGGCGAGCTTCGGCGACGACCGGCTGTTCGTGGAGAAATTCGTCACCGAGCCGCGCCACATCGAAATCCAGGTGATGGGCGACAAGCACGGCAACGTCGTCTATCTCAACGAGCGCGAATGCTCGATCCAGCGCCGCAACCAGAAAGTCATCGAGGAGGCGCCGTCGCCGTTCCTCGACGAAGCGATGCGCAAGGCGATGGGCGAGCAGGCGGTGATGCTGTCCAAGGCCGTCGGCTACGACAGCGCCGGCACGGTCGAGTTCATCGTCGACAAGCACCGCAATTTCTACTTCCTGGAGATGAACACGCGCCTGCAGGTCGAGCACCCGGTGACGGAGCTGATCACCGGGCTCGATCTCGTGGAGTTGATGATCCGCTCGGCCTATGGCGAGACGCTGCCGATCAGGCAAAGCGATGTCGGCATCGACGGCTGGGCCGTCGAGGCGCGCATCTACGCGGAGGATCCCTATCGCGGCTTCCTGCCGTCGACGGGGCGTCTCGTCCGTTACAGGCCGCCGGCGGAAGGCACGCGGGGGGGCATCACGGTTCGCAACGACACCGGTGTCTACGAAGGCGGCGAGATCTCGATCTATTACGACCCGATGATCGCCAAGCTCTGCACCCATGCCGCCACGCGGCTGGCCGCGGTCGACGCGATGGGCGGCGCGCTGGACGAATTCCGCATCGACGGCATCAACCACAACATCGCGTTCCTCAACGCGATCATGCACAACGCGCGCTTCCGCTCGGGGAACCTGACCACTGGCTTCATCGCCGAGGAATATCCCGACGGCTTTCACGGCCGGCCGCTCGATGCCGCGATGACGCGCCGCTTCATCGCCGCCGCCGTCGCCGCCAAGCTGCTGCGCACCGGCCGCGCCAGCGCCATCTCCGGCACGCTCAACGGCGCGCACCGCGCCGCCAGCCGTTTCGTGGCGTCGATGGCCGGCAGGAACTACGAAGTGATCGACGCGCATATGCATGAGGGCCGCCTCTTCGCGCGCATCGACGGCGAGGCCTATGCCGCGGCGACCGATTGGAATCTCGGCAAGCCGGTGATGCATCTGAAGGAGAAGGACGGCGGCGAATTCGCGATCCAGATCACGCGGCTCGCGGGCGGCTATCGCCTCAGGCAGGGCGGCGCCGGTGTCGTCGTCACGGTGCGCAGCCCCGTCGCGGCAGAACTGGCCGCGCTGATGCCGAAGAAGGTTGCGGCGGACACGTCGAAATTCCTCCTCTGCCCGATGCCGGGGCTCGTCGTCTCGGTGAACGTGCAGGTTGGCCAGGACGTCAAGACGGGCGAGTCGCTCGCCGTGGTCGAAGCGATGAAGATGGAAAACGTCCTCCTCGCCGAACGCGACGGCCGCGTGAAGAAGATCAACGCCAAGAAGGGCGACAGCCTGGCGCTGGACGATGTGATCTTGGAGTTTGCTTAACACCGGTGTCATGGCCCGCGAATGCGGGCCACCCAGGTGGTGTTGCACTTCTCCCACCAAACCAACCTCGTCATGGCCCGCTTCATGCGGGCCATGACACGGAGGGTGAGCGATGGTCAGCGTGCCTTGATCATCGCCATCGCGCGTTCATACGCCGCGTCGTGTCCCGCGTTCCAGTCGCTGAATCGCTGCGGGATGGCTTCGTCCGGCTCCAGCGACTTCACGCGCACGGGGTAGAACCAGTTGAGCCAGAAGCAGTCGCCCCAATCGGTGCAGGGGCCGCCGTAATTGTGTTTGCCGGTCGTGTAGGTGGCGCAGAGCTTGGAATTGGGCAGACAGCCCTGTCCGCCCTCGGCATAGAAGGCGAGGCGGTCGCCGATGGGCTCGCCGAGGATCGTCGCCTTCGCGCCGCCGGCCTCCTTGAGGAAGGCTGTCGTCGTGATCGCGGCGGAGAAGGTGTCCGGATCGGTGAGGATATAGATGTGGCCGGTGAGACCGGGCAGCAGATGGCTGAAGTGCCAGGCATTGGTGTAGTCGCCGCCGCCATTGCCGCGTAGGTCGACGATCACCGCGCAGGGATGCGTCGCCTTCAACGACGCTTCCTCGGCGGTCAGGAAGGGGGCGATCTTCTCGTCGCCATTGTCGGTGATGTCCTGCAGGCGGATATAGCGCGCGCAGGTGCCGGCGACGGGCGCGTCGAGGAAAGCGCGGTCGAGCTGCCGACGCGAGATGGGCTGCTCCCCTTCCGCCGGCGCGTAGCTCTTCCAGTCCGCGCTCATGCCTTTCACCGGCTCGGGCGAGAGCCAGCGGAAGCCGTAGGGGAACGGATCTTCTTTGGGCAGCGGCGCAGCAGTGAGCGTGTGCGTGACGAGCGCGCCGGATGGCAGGCGCACCGTCCAGGTCGATTTCATCGGGTCGTGCGCGATGCCCAGGCCCGAGAGCAGGTCCTGCACCACGAGGAAGATGGTGGCGTTCTCGCGGCGGAATTCAGGAAGGCCGCCGCGCAAGGTCTCGATCAGCGCTTCGACCTTGCCGGCAGGCATGCCGTCGATGCTTTCGAGGCGGCCGCCGAGCATGTCGGCGTAAGCCGGTTTGGCCCGCATCACAGTGAAACCGTCGGCGAAGCGCGTGACGCGGATGGGAAGCAGGTTGGGCGCCACACGGTCGGGGCCCAGGATGCGCAGATGGGTGTGGCCGTTGTCGGCGAGCGCGGTGATCTGGTCGAGCCGCACCTCGAACACGTCCGGCGGCAGGAGCTTCGTCTTCAACGCCGCGATGCGCCGGTTCGCTTCCGCGCGCTCGGCGGGCGTGAAGGCGCGGTCCATCGCCATCACCCTGGCGAAATAATCCGCGTCCTGCTGCTGCGCCTCCAGCGCGCTTGCGGGCTTGGGATAATCGGCCACGGGCGCATCGGGATAGAAATGGCCCATGAAGACGTAGTAGGCCGCGCCGCAGAGGCAGGCGAGCACGACGACGGCGGCGAGGGCGATGCCGCCCCATTTCAGGATGCTTCGCATGACGATCTAGATAGTCCTCATTCCGGCGCGGTCAATCGCCCGTATCGTTAATCGAACGTCTTGCGGATTTCGACATAAAGACGCGGTTGCGACTTGATGCGAAGTTCCTCGATCTCGTCCAGCGCGGCAACATCGCGCGGGCCGGCGAAGTCGAAGAACTTGTCGTCATAGCGGAAGCGGCCGAAATTGTCGGCTTCCAAGTGCAGGCTCCAGTCGGGCGTCGGCTTGTACTCCCACCAGGCCTGGAAATAGGTCGGGATGGCGCGGCGGCTGCGGACCTGTTCGAGCCGGTAGTAATGCTCGTTCCAGCAATTGAAATAGAACAGGCCCCAGCTCGAATTCAGGCTCGGGATGTCCTGGGTCAAGGTGAGCTCGATGTCCTGCGGGCGCTCGGCGGAGATCACGCGATTATTACCGGTCACCGGATCGGGCACGCTGGAGAAGCGGAAGATGTTGGTCGCCTTGAGCAGGCCGTTGGTGAGGCCGATCTTGTCCAGCGGCAGGGTCAGCTCGACGTCGATCTGGTCGTTGCGGCCGTTGCCGATATTGCCGGGCGCGTCGAAAGTGCCCGACGAATTCGTCACCGGGATGTAGTCGACGACGTCCTTGATGTCCTCGTGCAGCAGCGTGATGACGACCGCGCCCTTGTCCCAGAAGCGGCGCTCATAGGAGAGCTCGTACTGGGTGTGCTGATCGGGCTGGAGATTGGCGTTGCCCGCGGTGACGCCGCTGGCGGAGAGATTGCTGGAGGCGACAAAATTGTTGAAGTCGAGCTGGCCCAGCACGCGCTCGTAGCGGAAGCGCACCTGGGTCTTGTCGTCCGGTGTCCAGGTCACGACGGCGCGTGGCTTGGGATAGAAGAACTTGCGCGTCAGGTTCACGTCGCCTGTCTCGGCGATGATGGAATATTCGAAGCGCGCCCCGGCCTCGACCATCCATTCCGGATCGATCTTCCAGGTGCCCTGAGCGAAGAACTCGCCGCGCTTCTCGTTGACGCTGGCGTTGGCGGAAGGCAGCGCCACCGGCACGCCGTTGTCGATGAAGCTCGACGTGCCGTCGAGGAAATTGTACGCGCCTTCGAGTCCGCCCTCGAGGGTGAGGTTGTCGATCGGCAGATAGCGCAACGTCGCGCGCGCGATCGACTCGCCGGTGTCGCCATGGGATTCGAAGATCTGGTTGTCGCCGATCTGCAGCGAGGAGTTCACGTCGCTCTGATGGCCGAGCCGCTGCAGCGCCAGCGTTTCCAGCGTCGCGCCGCCGATGTCGCCGTTCCAATGCAGGCCGAGCTCGGCGCTGGTCGAGCCGCTCTTGTCCTTGATGGTCTGGTCGTTGCCGGGCGCGGTGTAGGAATTGGTCGAGAAGAACGGGCTATCCTGGAGCGCGAGGTTCGCCTTGAACGTGCCGCCGAAGAGCGGCGTGGTGATCGCGCCGGTCGCGCCTTCGCCCGCGCCGCGGCCGCTGGTATGCGCCTTCTGATGCGTGACGATCCCGGTCGTCACGTCGGTGATGTCGTGAAAGCCGTTGCCGACGGAATCGTCGAAATTGCCGGTGCGTGAGATCGAGCCCTCATAGGTGCTGTCGCCCGCGTGGCGCGTGAACTGGATCGAGCCGCTCGGCACGCTTTCGCCGTCGGCGAAGAGGTTGTCGGCGAGGGTGGCCACGATCTTGGTCGAGTCCGTCTTCTTGCGGATGACGTTGGCGATGACCGTCTGGCCCTGCATGTCGATGCCGGGCGCGCCGCCGCGGATGATGTCGATGCGCTCGACGTCGCTGGCCGGCAGGCGCTGGAGGACCGATTGCAGGTCGTCGGATTTGGAGGTTGGGCGCTGGCCGTCGATGAGCACATTGCCTGCGGTGCCGGCGAAGCCGCGCGCCGTGTTGCCGTCGTTGAAGGTGAAGCCGGGCAGACGGCCGATCATGTCGTAGGCCGTGTTGGGGCGCTGGTCGGCGAAATAGGCGGGTGCGTAGGAGAGGACGGAGGGCTCGCCGGCCGCCCAGGCGCTGGGAGGCACGGCCATGCCGCCCGCGAGCATCGCCATCATGGCGACCGCGACTGAACCCGTTACGCGCACGCTAACCCCCTCATGTACCGGCATTTTCAACATGGTGCGTGCTTCGCTAGGGGTGCAATGCGCAGGGCCTGCATGGCTGCCCTGTGCCGGTCGAAAGCCTGAGGCAAATCGGTTAAAAGCTCCGGAATGAGCGAAGAAGACGAGATCACTAGCCTGCGCCTGCGCATCGAGGGCTTCGTGCAGGCCGTGGGCTATCGCAATTTCGTGATCGGCGAGGCCCAGAAGCTGGGCATCGACGGCTGGGTCCGCAACCGGTCCGACGGCACGGTCGAGGCGCTGGTCTCCGGCCCGACCAAGATCGTGGAGACGATCGTCGCGGTCTGCATGCGCGGGCCGGACGGCAGCCGCGTCCACAATGTGGAACTCCACAACGCCGAGCCGCCCGAGGAGAAGGGCTTCAGGCGGCGACCTTCCGTCTGATCAGGCGCGGGCGCGGAACAACTCGCGGAACACCGAGGGCGCGAAGATCAGCATGCCCAGCACGGCGAGGCCTTCGCCGGTGCTCATATAGGGCAGCCATTGCGGGTCGTTGCCGTGCGACAGGAACATGGTGAGCGCCGGGATCATCACGACCAGCGACACCGTCGAGACCGCGAAGTTGGCCCAGGCGAGCAGGCGCGAGGCGTTGGGCGCGAGTGCGTAGAACGTGCCGTAGAGCGCCATCGTCACCCAGCCCAAGAGGTTGAGATGGGCGTGCGCCGGCGCCGTGACCATGTCGTGGCTGGCGCCCATATGCATGCCCCACAGCATGCCGGTGAGAACGGCGAGAACGCCGACGGTGAAGAAAGCGGCTGACACGCGCGGCATGGTGATGGTCCCCCATAGTGAATCAATAGCGAATTTCTAACGGCAAATTCCGCTTCCGGCGAGTGGGTCTGATTTCGTCTGGAAGCAATCGCTTCCAAGTCGACGCACTCAAACTCCGTGTCATGGCCCGCGACTGCGGGCCACCCAGGTGACGCTTGCTATTTCAGTCAACTAAAAAGCTCCGAGCGAATATTGCTTCGATCTGCAGACCCCAACTGGGTGGCCCGCAGTCGCGGGCCATGACACATTTGTTGTGATTCCAGTTGGTCACAACGCACTCTATGCCACCGGTCCGAACACCTCTTCGAACGCCTGTTTCATCGCCACGTCGACATCTTCCATGGACACCAGGATGCCGAGGTCGGCGAGGCTGGTGACGCCGTGTTCGCGCACGCCGCAGGGGACGATGCCGCCGAAATGGGTGAGGTCGGGATCGACGTTGAAGGAGATGCCGTGGAACGTCACCCATTTGCGCACGCGCACGCCGATGGCGGCGATCTTGTCTTCGCGGGCTCCGCGGGCGACCCAGATGCCGACGCGGCCCTCGCGGCGCTCGCCCTTGACGTTGAAGCGCGCCAAGGTGCGGATCATCCATTCCTCGAGGTCGCGCACGTAGCCGCGCACATCGGCTTTGCGGCGCTTGAGGTCGAGCATCACGTAGCCGACGCGCTGGCCGGGGCCGTGATAGGTGAACTGGCCGCCGCGGCCCGTCGCGAAGACGGGGAAGCGGTTGTCGAGCAGGTCTTCCTGTTTGGCGCTGGTGCCTGCGGTGTAGATCGGTGGATGCTCGACCAGCCAGACCAGCTCCGGCGCGCGATGCTCGGCAATCGCGGCGGCGCGATCCTCCATGAAGGTCACGGCTTCGGGATAGGGCAGCAGCCCCTCGCGTATCCGCCACTCCGGTCGTGTTAACTCGGTCGAAAGCATGTTGGGCCACGATCCGTTGGTATCCGGCTGGATAGGCAAATGTCCCCCAATATCGAGAACGTCAAGGTCGAGATTTCCGTCGTGCTGGGCCGCTCCGTCATTCCTATGCACCAATTGCTGCGCATGGGCCGCGGCGCGGTGATCGAGCTGAACTCCAAGCAGGACGATTCGGTGCTGGTCCTGGCCAATGACCGGCCGGTGGCCAGGGGTGAAATCGTGATCCAGGGCGACAAGATCGCCGTCTCGGTGACCGAGCTTCTCAAAGGCTATCAATAAACGTCATAGTGGTGTGGAATATTTTATTCCACTGTCATTCCTTGCAATATACTAGGTCGGCGCGTATCTCTCTGTGGAACCTATCGGGTCCATGGAATTGCTGCCGATTGCGCTCGTCCCCGCCGCGACCCGAATTGGCCTCATAGGCCGGGGCGAGGCGCTTGCCCGGCGTGCGGCGCTCTTGGCCGAGGCGGGCATCGAACCGGTGGCCGAGGGCTACACCGTTCTCTTCATTGCCGGATTCTCGATCAGTGAGTCCGCCCGCCTGGCCCGCGAGGCGCGCGCCAAGGGCGTGCTGGTCAATGTCGAGGACGTGCCGGCGCTGTGCGACTTCCATGTCCCCGCCATTGTCCGCCGTGGCGACCTGCTTCTTACCGTCTCGACCGGCGGGGCATCGCCGGGCCTGGCCCGGATGATCCGCGAATGGCTGGAGCGCCGCCTCGGCCTCGAATGGAGCGGAAGGCTGCGCGAGGTCTCGCAATCGCGCGAGCGCTGGCGCCGCCAAGGTCATCCGCCCGCGGATGTTGCCCGCCGTACGCGCGCTTTCGTCGAGGAACGGGAGTGGCTGCCATGAGCGCCGTCACCGTCATCGACAGGAGCCGTGGCCCCCGCGCCTTCGACCGTCCCGCGCTCGGCGCCGTCGACGCCACGACCACGTCGCGGCTCATACAGCTTCAAGACGAGGTACGCGGCCGCGACGCGGAAGGCGTGCTGCGTCTGGCGCTGCGTGAAGCGTTCACGGGCAGGGCGGCGGTCGTGTCGTCCTTCGGCTCGGAGTCCGGCGTGCTGCTGCACATGGTGGCGCGGATCGATCCGGCGACGCCCGTGCTGTTCCTCAACACCGGCAAGCTGTTCGGCGAGACGCTTCGTTACAGAGACCGTCTGCAGGACGTGCTCGGCCTCACCGACATCCGCGCCATCGGCCCGCATCCAGCCGACCGCTCCGCGCGCGATCCCGAAGGCACACTGTGGGCGCGCGACACCGATGCCTGCTGCAATTTCCGCAAAGTGGCGCCGGTGCGGCGGGCGCTGGAAGGCTTCGCCGCACAGATCACCGGGCGCAAGCGCTTCCAGACCCATGCGCGCGCCGAAATGGAGAAGGTTGAGTTCTTCGAAGGCCGCTTCCGCTTCAACCCGCTGGCGGATTGGACGCAAAGCCAGCTCGAAGCCTATTTCACCGAACACGACATCCCGCGCCATCCGCTGGTCGAGGACGGTTATCCTTCGATCGGCTGCATGCCCTGCACCCGCCGCGTCCAATCCGGCGAATCCTACCGCGACGGTCGCTGGTCCGGCCTCGACAAGGACGAGTGCGGGATTCACACCGGTGTGGACGGCGAGGGGATCTGACGCGAAACTCGCGTCATGCTCTACCTTATCCGCCATTGCAGTTCCTCATCGCAGCATTCCGGCGCGCCGTTGACGGCCGAAGGCGAGGCGCAGGTGTCGCGTTGGCCGACGATCTGGCAGGCGTCCCATTCGCGAAAATCGTTTCGAGCCCTTATGCCCGCGCGCTGGCGACCGCGGCGCCCTTGGCGGCGCGGCTGGGCCTGCCGGCCGGTGTCGATGCGCGGCTGAGCGAGTTCCGGCTCTCCACCGAGGATTCGCCGGATTGGCAGGACTGGCTGCGCGCCACCTTCGCCGATCCCGATTGCGTCTGGCCCGGCGGCGAGAGCGCGCGGGCAGCGACGGCGCGGGCGCGCGCGGCCGTCGATGCGGCCTTGGCGCAAGCGGGCGGCCCCGTGGCCGTGATCACCCATGGGCGATTGATGTCGCTGCTCTTGGCCAGCTTCGGGCGGGCCTTTGGCTTCGAGGACTGGCGTGGGCTGTCCAATCCGGATGTCTACCGGATCGGCGACGGGGTCGACCGCCTCTATCCCTTCATCAGGTAGCAGCGCAGCCAATCCAGCGTCTCGCGCCAGACTTGTTTGTTCGCATCGCGCCAGCCGGCTTCGTCGAAACCGGAATGGACCAGTTTCACGCGCGTCCCGCTCGGGATCTGGCGGAATTCCAATTCGATCTTCGTCGCGCAGCCTGTGTCCCAATCGGCTTTCCAGGTGAAGCCGAGATATGTGGGCTTCTCGACGCGCAGGTACTCGCCTTCCGCGCCGGTGGCCGAGCCATCGGGCAGCTTGAAGCGCACCAGCCATTTGCCGCCGGGGCGAAGATCGCTCTCGAAGCGCTCGGTGAAGAATTCGCCGTCGTTCTTCCACCAGGCGGTCATGTGCTCTGCCTTCGTCCAGGCATCGAACAAGCGCTCGGGCGGGGCGGCGATGTCGATCTCTTCGTCGATGACAGGGTCCATGGCTAAGCCTCGTCCGTTTGGGTTTCGACAAAGTGCCTGAGGTTGCCGAGTTGCGTGCGCCAGTAGCGGCGATAGGCGGCGATCCAGTCGTCGACGGATTTGAGCGGCGCGGGATTCAATTGATAGAGCCGCGCGCGGCCTTCGCGCGCTTCGACGACGAGCTTGGCCTCGCGCAGCAGGCGCAGATGCTTGGAGATGGCGGGCCGGCTGACGGGAAAGCGGCCCGCGATCGCGCCGGCGGGCTGGCGGCCCTGGCGCAGCAGAGCGAGGATCTCCCGCCGCGTCGGGTCGGCGAGCGCTTTGAACACGGCTTCCTGGGGCAAGGCAGTTTGCGGCATCGCAGGATATCTCAATTACGTAACCGTATGGTTACGCGTTTTCGCGCCCCGAAGCAAGGCGAAGATCGGCCTTTCCAACGGCGAGACCCTTTGCTAAACCCCGCTCCCCTCGGATGCGGTCGTGGCGGAATTGGTAGACGCACTACCTTGAGGTGGTAGCGCCGCGAGGCGTGGAAGTTCGAGTCTTCTCGACCGCACCAGCCTTCGCTCGCGAAGCGCAGCGAAGGCTGCCGCGCCGAAGCCCAAAGGGCGAAGGCGGGCCTCTATCCGCGAGCTACGGCTCGGCAAGCCAGTTCGCTCGCCTCCTCCTCATCCCGTTTTTCCTTGCCATTGCCTTTGCGATTTCGCCGGATTATTTCGCGGGCGATCCGTTAGGATGAAGCGCCCTGGTGCTCTGAGACCATGATTCCCAATTCCTATCCCACGCTCGATTTCGACCTCGGCGATACCGCCGACATGCTGCGCGATACGGTGAGAAGCTTCGTCTCCGACCGCGTGGCGCCCATCGCCGGCGAGATCGACCAGACCAACACCTTCCCGCGCCACCTCTGGCCGGAGATGGGCGAGCTCGGCCTGCTCGGCATCACGGTGGAGGAGGAGTTCGGCGGCACGGGGCTCGGCTATCTCGAGCACGTCATAGCCATGGAGGAGGTGAGCCGCGGCTCGGCTTCCGTCGGGCTGTCCTACGGCGCGCACTCCAATCTTTGCGTCAACCAGATCCGCCGCAACGGCACACATGAGCAGAAGCTGCGCTACCTGCCCAAGCTGATCTCCGGCGAGCATGTCGGCGCGCTGGCCATGAGCGAGACGGGCTCCGGCTCCGACGTCGTGTCGATGCGGCTGCGCGCGGAGAAACGCGGCCGTCACTACGTGCTCAACGGCACCAAGATGTGGATCACCAACGGCCCGCAGGCCGACACGCTGGTCGTCTACGCCAAGACCGAGCCGAGCGCGGGCCCGCGCGGCATCACCGCCTTCCTGATCGAGAAAGGCTTCAAGGGATTCACGACGGCGCAAAAGCTCGACAAGCTCGGCATGCGCGGCTCGGACACCAGCGAACTCGTCTTCGAGGATTGCGAAGTGCCGGAGGAGAACGTGCTTGGCCGCGAGGGCGGCGGCGTGCAGATCCTGATGAGCGGCCTCGACTATGAGCGCGCGGTGCTCTCCGCCGGCTGCATCGGCATCATGCAATCCTGCCTCGACCTGGTGATGCCCTACGTCCACGACCGCAAGCAGTTCGGCCAGCCCATCGGCTCGTTCCAGCTCATGCAGGGCAAGCTCGCCGACATGTATGTGACGCTGTCCGCCGCGCGCGCCTATGTCTATGCCGTCGCCCGCGCCTGCGACCGCGGCCGCACCACGCGCAAGGACGCCGCCGGCGCGATCCTCTACGCGGCCGAGAAGGGCGTGTGGATGGCGCTGCAGGCGATCCAGGTGCTAGGCGGCAACGGCTACATCAACGACTTCCCCGCCGGCCGCCTGCTGCGCGACGCCAAGCTCTACGAGATCGGCGCAGGCACGAGTGAAATCCGCCGCTGGCTGATCGGACGGGAATTGTTCGAGGAGACGGGTTGACGGTAACTTCCGCGACCACCACCTTCGTCATCACCCGCCTCATGCGAGTGACCCAATTCTTTCAAGAAAATTGGGTTGCCCGGACAAGCCGGGCAATGACGGAATTTGAAACGAGGTAAAACATGTCCGATGTCGTCATTCTGTCCGGGGCGCGTACGCCGATGGGGGCTTTCCAGGGCGAGTTGTCCGGATTGACGGCGCCGCAATTGGGCGCGGCCGCGATCGCGGCGGCGCTCGGCTATTCCGGCGTGAAGCCTGCGGATGTGAGCGAGACCTTGATGGGCTGCGTGCTGCCGGCCGGTCTCGGCCAGGCGCCGGCGCGCCAGGCCTCGCGCTTCGGCGGGCTGCCCGACACTGTGCCGTGCACGACGGTCAACAAGGTCTGCGGCTCGGGCATGAAGGCGGTGATGATCGCCGCCGACCAGATCGCGCTCGGCCGCGCCGGGATCGTCGTCGCCGGCGGCATGGAGAGCATGACCAACTCGCCCTACATCCTGCCCAAGGCGCGCGGCGGCTATCGCCTCGGCCATGGCGAGATCAAGGACCACATGTTCCTCGACGGGCTCGAGGACGCTTACGAGCACCGCCTCATGGGCACCTATGCCGAGGACGCGGCGCGGCACTATCAATTCACCCGCGAGGCGCAGGATGCCTACGCCACGGAGTCGCTGAACCGCGCCAAGGCGGCGCAGGCGAGCGGCGCGTTCAAGCACGAGATCGTCGCCATCAAACTCGCCACCAAGAGCGGCGAGGCCGAGATCGCGGCGGACGAGCAGCCGCGCAAGGCCGACCCCGCCAAGATCCCGACCCTCAAGCCGGCCTTCGCCAAGGACGGCACCGTAACAGCGGCGAATTCGTCCTCCATCTCCGACGGCGCGGCGGCGCTGGTGCTTACGAGTGCGGGCATCGCGGCGCAGCACGGGCTCAAGCCGGTCGCGCGCGTCGTGGCGCAGGCGAGCCATGCGGGCGAGCCGCGCTGGTTCACCACCGCGCCGGTCGGCGCCATCGGCAAGGTGCTCAAGCTCGCGGACTGGACCAAGGACGACGTCGACCTGTTCGAGATCAACGAGGCCTTCGCAAACGTCGCCATGATCGCCATGCGCGATCTCGGCCTCGACCATGCGAAGGTTAACGTCAACGGCGGCGCCTGCGCGCTCGGCCATCCCATCGGCGCATCCGGCGCGCGCATCCTGGTGACGCTGATCAGCGCGCTGAAGACCCGCGGCCTCAAGCGCGGCGTCGCCTCCCTCTGCATCGGCGGCGGCGAAGCGACGGCGATGGCGGTGGAGTTGGTTTGATGCGGCCGAGCCGGCGCGATGTCTTGTCGGCCCTCCCGGCGCTGCCGATCGCTGTTCTCGGAGCGGCGCATGCAGCCGACGTCTCCAGGAACGCCAGTCTCCTCAAATGCGAGATGTTCTGCGACGACACCGTTCGGCTCGACGGCGACTTCTCGTTCGTCCCGGCGCTGGAGGCGCTGCAGCCCTGTCTCGTCTATGTGCCGTTGTCGTTCGGCTATCGCGGATTCAGGCTCCTCGTCGACGATGGAAAGTCGAAGACGGAGCCGCCGTTCCATCCGCCTTCCGACCCGCCCTACTTCGGGATGCTCAAGGACCCCACGAACTATCTGCGGATGGTGCGCGGCCAGATCGTCGGCTTCCGCACCACCGTTCCGGCGAAGTCCGTATTCCCGTCAGCCGGCCGGTTCGGTCTCATCCTGCAATATGTACCCGAGCCGATGCGGAGCTTCACGGACATTCCGGGCGTCGTGGTCGTGGAGGACGGCGATGTCGTGATGCCGCCCAGAAGCGTGACCGTCGTATAGTTCCGCAAAAGACTCGGGCCCCCTATGACCACGCTCAAATCCTCTGTCTCCACCAACGCTCCCGCCTTCAAGGCCAATGCGGAGGCGATGGCTACGCTCACCGCCGAGCTGAAGTCGCGCATGGACGTGGCCGCGCTGGGCGGTGACGAACGGTCCAGGAAGCGCCACGCCGAGC
This sequence comes from Rhizomicrobium sp., assembly GCA_036491175.1. Classification (GTDB taxonomy): domain Bacteria; phylum Pseudomonadota; class Alphaproteobacteria; order Micropepsales; family Micropepsaceae; genus Rhizomicrobium. The sequence goes on along the minus strand of DASXCJ010000013.1, from coordinate 454 downwards.
GGGGCAAGCTGCTGCCGCGCGCGCGCGTGGAGCGACTGATCGATCCGGGGTCGCCGTTCCTGGAGCTGTCGCCGCTGGCGGCGAACGGGATGTATGACGGCGACATCCATGGCGCGGGGATCATCACCGGGGTCGGGCGGGTCGAGGGCCGCGAATGCGTGATCGTGTGCAACGACGCCACGATCAAGGGCGGCACTTATTATCCGATGACGGTGAAGAAGCATCTGCGCGCGCAGGAGATCGCCACGCAGAACCGTTTGCCTTGCATCTATCTGGTCGATAGCGGCGGGGCGAACCTGCCGAACCAGGCGGAGATCTTCCCCGACCGCGAACATTTCGGCCGCATCTTTTTCAATCAGGCGAATATGAGCGCGGCGGGCATTCCGCAGATCGCCAGCGTGATGGGCTCCTGCACCGCGGGCGGCGCTTACGTTCCGGCGATGAGCGACGAGAC
>DASXCJ010000012.1:0-2063 GCA_036491175.1 Rhizomicrobium sp. | reverse complement strand
CGTTCAAGCGCGTGACAAGCGAGAGCTTGCACGCGTGATGGTGGCAAAAAAGCCCGGTCACCAGGGAGAGCACGAAGGAAACCGTAAAACCATCGCGCAGGGAATGCCGGTTGAGACCGGTGAACCTGTGGCACGACCCGGGCATTTTTTGCCCAACCCACGGGTGCATCGGACACCCGGCATTCCCCGCGCCCTCGTCTTCGAGGGTCGCGCCTGCGCCTTCTCTTGAAGGTCGCCCGCGCCTTCTCTTGAAGGTCGCGCGAACGAATTTTACAAACCTCGGGCGCACTGTGCCGCGAGAATGCGGAGCCGTGCGGCTACTGCGTCAGCCAGCGCGAGCGGTTCTGCTCCTTGCGGGCGGCAAGGCCGAGCAGGGGATCGCGGCCCTCATGCGTGAGCAAATGGTCCTTGGCGTCCAGTCCGCCGGCGAATCCGGTCAGCTTGCCATTGGTGCCGATCACGCGATGGCAGGGCGTGATAATCGAGATCGGGTTGCGTCCGTTGGCGGCGCCGACCGCGCGAGAGGCCTCCGGCCGGCCGATCTGGCGCGCGATCTCGCCATAGCTGCGGGTCTCGCCGAACGGGATCGTCAGCAACGCCGCCCACACGCTCTTCTGGAAGTCGGTGCCCTTGAAGTCGAGCCGCACGGTGAACTTCTTCAGCCTGCCGGCGAAATAGGCCTTCAACTGCTCTTCGGCCTGCTTGATGAATCTGTTGTCCGGTCCCGGCTTCATCGGTCCGAGACGGACCCGCCGCGGGTCGTCGTTGGCCCACAACACGGCGGAAAGGCCCTTGTCGGTAGCGACGAGCTTGAGCTTGCCGTACGGCGAGTCGATCAATTTGTAGACGTAGGTATCCGGGGTCATGACATGCCTCCTGACGACAATGGTCTGTTGCCGCCTAATCTGGAGGATCGACGCACCGTTCGCCACCCGAAACCTGACAGGCAGAGGCGCCGGTTCCGTTCAGCGCCTGGCCTTCAAGGCGCGGAGATATTCCGCCAGTACGACGGCATGGTTCACCTCTTCATCGTGCGCGGCATACAGCAGCGTGACCTTGCCGGACTTGGTCAATTTCCGGAAATCCGCGAGCGCCGGATTGCCCTTCAGTTCGAGGCGGTATCGCTTGCTGAATTCGTCGAAGCGGTCCTCGCGATGGTCGAACCATTTGCGCAATTCGGGCGACGGCGCGATGTCCTTGCACCAATGGTCGAGCGCGGCCGCGTCCTTGCGCAAGCCCCGCGGCCACAGCCGGTCCACCAATATCCTGACGCCGTCATCCGGCGCGGGACGCTCATAGACGCGTTTGATGCGGAGCGATGACATCAGTGCAAATTCCCGATCATTTGGCCGCAAAGAACCGGTCAGGCGAGGTGAACGCCATGGCGTCATCTGTAGCGCCATTTCGCGGCTTCCGAAAGACGCGGAGCGCACGAGGGGCTGTACCGAATCTGCAGGCCTCTTCTCAGCCGAAGGTCGCGCCGCTGGCCTTGATCGGCGCGGCCCGTTTGACGATCTCGCATGTCCTAGGTGCAGGGCTCGACGTCGAAGCCGTGTTCGATCGCGGCGGGACGTTGATTCAGACGAACGAAATCGCCTCCGCCATTTCGAGGATGCGCCGGATTTCGGTCAGCGCGCGCTCAAGATCGGATTCGGTGGCGGGCGCACCAAGACACAGACGGACGCCGAGGCTTTCGCTCTCCATGCGTCGCAATGCGCCGGGAGGCGCGAGCGTGATGCCGGCTTGGGCGGCCTGCGCGATCAGCGCCGCCAGCGTCCTACCGGCAGGCAACGGGAGCCAAATATGAAAGCCCGGCGCGCCATTGCGGGCAGGAAGCCATCCCTTCAGCACGCGCCGAACGATCGCGTCGCGCAGCGCCGCCTTGTCGCGCTTGAGCCGGGTCTGACGGGCGAGGCCGCCATTATGAATCAGCCGCGCTACGACTTCGGCCATCACTGGCACCGCCATCCAGCCAGTGGCGCGCAGAGCGTTGATGGAGCGGTCGCGAAATGCTTCCGGGGCGATCATCGCGGCGATGCGAAGTCCTGGCGCCAAACACTTGG
>DASXCJ010000011.1:0-1647 GCA_036491175.1 Rhizomicrobium sp. | reverse complement strand
TGCGAGGCCCATTGAATGAAAGATTCCGTCTCCTCGTGGCGCCAGCCGCCGGCCGCGACCGCATCTGCGCCGAAATGCGTGGCTTCGCGTTCGCGCAGCCGCTGCAACCGGACCTCATGCGGCGTATTCAGAAACACGACATGGTCGAACAGCGGAATCAACTCATCGCCCCAGCCGTCGAGGCCGCCGCTAAGCACCCAGTCGGCGCGCGGCAGGAACATCTCGCGCATCAGCCGCAGCCGGTCGGCGGCGGGCCGCAGTTCGCGATAGGGCGGTGTCGTCGGCAGCCACAGGTAATCATCGGTGTCGTGATGCGGCAGCGCCAGCGCGCTGCCTAAGGCGCGGCCGAGACTGGTGACGCCCGAGCCCGAAGCCCCCGTCATATGGATACGACAGCTCTTCATCGGTCCGCGCAATCGGCGGCACGCTCAAGCATCAACCAGCCCCGGCCTCAGCCCCCGCCGATGCGCACAACCCCATTTAGCTGCTTCGCCGGTGCGGCCGCCACAACTAAACAGCGTGCGGTCAAACTCGCTTCGCGCCTGTTGCGTGTTCGTCACATGTCATTTCGGCTACGATGGGCTGCGTTCCGATTCAGGAGCGTTCGATCCTGCCGGGCCATAGCTCATGCCAAAGATGTTCAGCGATGCGGATGCGATTGCAGACGAGATCATCCGCGATGTCGGCAACAAGCTCGTGGTCGGCCTGCCGCTTGGGCTTGGCAAGGCCAACCACATCGTCAATGCGCTCTACGCCCGCGCGGCGGCCGACCGATCCATCGATCTCACCTTCTTCTCCGCGCTGACGCTGGAGAAGCCGAAGCCGGGGAATCTCCTGGAAGCGCGCTTCATCACGCCGGTGATCGATCGCCTGTTCGGCGGTTACCCGGATTTGGCCTATGCCGAGCCGCTGCGGCATGGACGGCTGCCGCCCAACGTCCGCGTCATCGAATTCTTCTTTCTCGCCGGGCGCTGGATGCACGTGCCCATCGCGCAGCAGAACTACATCTCCGCCAATTACACCCACGCCGCATCGTACCTGTTGGCGCAAGGCCTCAACGTCGTCACGCAACTCGTGGCCAAGCGCGTGATCGACGGCGTGCCGCGTTACTCTCTGTCCTGCAACACTGACACCACACTCGACGTGTTGCGCGCGCGCGCAGAGGGCCGCGCCGCGTTCAAGCTGGTGGCGCAAGTCAATTCCGAGCTGCCGTTCATGCCCGGACCGGGCGATCTGGCGGCGGATGAATTCTCCGCCGTGCTCGACAGCCCCGCGACCGATTTCCCGCTGTTTGCGCCACCGGCCGAGCCGATCCCGGATGCCAAATACGCCATCGGCCTGCACGCGGCGAGCCTGGTGCGCGACGGCGGCACCTTGCAGATCGGCATCGGACAGGTCGGCGACGCGCTGGCGCAAAGCCTGGTCGTGCGTCACAGGAACAACCCGCAATTCGTAGAGATCATGCGGCGGCTGTCGCCAGATGTGACGCCACGCGAAACCGCGCCTTTCGCGAAGGGACTCTACGGCGTCAGCGAGATGGTGACCGAAGCCTTTATCGGTTTGATTGACGGCGGCATCCTCAAGCGCGCGGTCGACGGCATCATCCTGCATGGCGCGTTCTTCCTGGGGCCAAAGTCGTTCTATCGC
>DASXCJ010000010.1:0-103621 GCA_036491175.1 Rhizomicrobium sp. | reverse complement strand
CGCTCCCGCTCGTCCAGCACCAAAGCCATCAGCTGCCGACCCGCCATCTCAAGCTCCATCGCAAATGCCGGCAATCCTTGGCATTGCGACGCGACTCTTACGCGAATCTAATCCGACAAACTTGTGACTCGGGACACTAGCGGCGCAGGAAGAACACTGATTCACGCGGAGCCGCGGAGGACCGCGGCAGGCGATCGGCAGGAGCGCTTGATTGTCTTCGCCCGCGAAGCGGGCAATTCGTGAATATCTGCCCGCTTCGCGGCGATGAAGGCAGCGCGCTTCCCTGGATCGCCTGCACGAACTCCGCGTCTCCGCGGCTCCGCGTGCAAATTCTTCTTACGTCAGCCCGGATCGGGCGGGATGTTGTTGAGCGCTTCTTCCAGCTTCTGGAAGGTGGGCTGGGCTTCCGTCGGCACGCTGCCGCGGCCGATCTCGACCGAGACTTGCGCCGCGTTGCCGTGCAGATGCGCGACCAGGATATCGCGGATGACGTGATAGAACTGCGCCTCGTCGTCGATGATCGCCTTCAGCCGCGTCGCCATCGGGCCGACGATGCCGTAGGCCAGGAACACGCCCATGAAGGTGCCGACCAGCGCCGAGCCGATCATCTTGCCCAGCACTTCCGGCGGCTCGCTGATCGCGCCCATGGTCTTGATCACGCCCAACACCGCCGCGACGATGCCGAGCGCCGGCAAACCGTCGGCCATGGTCTGCATCGCGGTCGCGGGGCCGAGCGCCTCGTTGTGATGCTTCTCGAGCTGCTTGTCCATCGCGGCCTCGACCTGGTGCGGGTCCTCCAGGCTCATGGTCATCATGCGAAGCGTGTCGCAGATGAAGGTGAGCGCGAAATGGTCCTTGGTGATCTTGGGGTATCGCTTGAAGATCGAGGATTCCTCGGGCTTCTCGATATGCGCCTCCAGCGCGATCAGGCCCTTGGACTTCATCGTCTTGGTCAGCAGGAACAGCAGGCACAGCAGGTCGGTATAGTCGCTCGTCTTCCATTTCGGGCCGGAGACGACCTTGCTCAGGTCACCCGCGATCTTCTTGAGCGAATACATCGAACCGCCGATGAGCAGCGCCGCGATGGCGGCCCCGCCGATGGTCATCATCTCATGGGGCAGGGCCTCGAACACCACGCCGAGCGAGCCGCCTGAAATCAGGAAGCCGCCGAAGACCATGGCGAAAAGGACGACGATGCCCGCGATTTGAAGCATGGAACCCGGCTGGCGTGGTGAACTCCGGGTTAGTATTAAGAAAGCCCCTTAAGGACGGGTGAATGCGGTGGGTGGCAAATTATTTACAGGCGCTTAACGCCGCCCTACCGTAATCTCTCCCGGGGCCCTAGAAACACCGCCATGACCGACCAGACCGTGAAGACCGCCAAATCCGAAACCGCCAACATGCGCTCCTACGTCTCGCTGACGGCGGGCGATCCCGCGCCCTGGTTCTACCAGCGCTCCAGCGGCAACCCGCGCTACGCCTTCGACACGGCGGCCGGGCGCTACATCGTCCTGTGCTTCTACATGACCGTGGCCGACGAGCAGACCCGGATGGCGCTGAAGGCGGTGGCCGCCAACCGCCCGCTGTTCGACGACGCGCATATCGCCTTCTTCGGCGTGAGCCTCGATCCCAGGGACGAGAAAGAAGGCCGGGTGAAGGAGTCCATGCCCGGCATCCGCTTCCTGTGGGATTTCGACGGCCAGGTGAGCCGCCTCTATGGCGCGCTGCCGTCGGATGCCAAGCCGAACGAGGCCAACGTCCCGGCGCGGCGCTTCTGGGCGGTGCTCGATCCGACCTTGCGCGTGCTGCGCGTCGTGCCGTTCGAGAAGGGCGGCACGGAGATCGACGGGCTGTTCGCCTATCTCAAGACCTTGCCGCCGCCGGAATTGTACGCGGGCGTGACGCTGCAGGCGCCGGTGATCTATCTCGACAACATCTTCGAGCCGGAATTCTGCAAGAAGCTGATCGGCCTCTACGACACCCATGGCGGCGTCGAGTCCGGCTTCATGCGCGAGGTCGAGGGCAAGACGGTCCATATCCTCGACCGCGCGCACAAGAGCCGCGCCGATTACCTGATCGAGAGCGAGGACATCATCAAGGAATGCCAGAAGCGCGTGCAGCGCCGCATCCTGCCCGAGATCAGGAAGGTGCATCAGTTCACCGTCACGCGCATGGAGCGCTACATCGTCTCCTGCTACACGGCCGATCAGGGCGGCCATTTCCGCCAGCATCGCGACAATACGACCAAAGGCACGGCGCATCGCCGCTTCGCCGTCTCCATCAACCTCAACGACGATTTCGAGGGCGGCGAGTTGAACTTCCCCGAATACGGCCCGCGCAGCTTCAAGATGGCGGCAGGGGCTGCGGTGGTGTTCTCCTGCTCGCTGCTCCACGCCGTGTCGCCCGTCACCAAGGGCCGGCGCTTCGCCTTCCTGCCGTTCCTCTATGACGACGATGCCGCGCGCATCCGTCTGGAGAACAACAAATATCTCGGCGACGAAGTCCCCGCCTATCGCGACCCGGACATCGAAAAGACCATGGTGGAGGTTTAGTTTCCGCTTTTCGGAATCACGTTCGACTTCGTGCCCGGCGGCACTTGATCGATGACCAGCAATTTTATCGGCGCCGCCGTTTTGTTCTCGCCGTAGTGCCAGGTGTCGATCATCTCGGCGAAGAACGAGCCTTGCGGCATCTGCGTCACCTTGCCGGTCTCGACATTGGTGATCGTCAAGGTCCCCTCCAGCACGTAGACGTAGTGCGGATAGGGATGCTTGTGCACCGGCAGCCTGTCGCCCGGCTGGAACACGACCGTGACGACGCGCACTTCTGGGTTCGTCGGCACGGCGATCGTCTGCCCGGTCAGCGTGGTCGTGGTGTTGAGCACAGGCGTGGTGACCGGCGCGGCGAGCGCGGCGGATGCAAAGAGTGCAAAGCTGAGTGCAAGAGCGGTTCGCATTGATCTCTCCTCAAATAAAACTGTCATCCCCGGCGAGCGCGTAGCGCGAGGGAAGGGGACCCAGGTGGTTTGATCAGCACCGGTGTTCATCGTACCACCTGGGTCCCCTTCCCTCGCGGCGCGCGAAGTGCGCGGCGCTCGCCGGGGATGACAATGGAGCTTTATCCCCGTCCCGTGACCGGCAGCGAGCTCGACAGACCGCCATCGACGGCGATGGCCTGGCCGTTGACGTAGGACGCCTCGTCGCTCGCCAGGAACAAAGCCGTCGCGGCGATCTCCTCGGGATGGCCGTAGCGGCGCAGGGGATTGAGCTGGCCGATCTTGCCGTCGGTGCCCTTCTCGCGGGCGCGGTCGAAGATCGGCTTGGTCATGCCGGTCTCGATCAGGCCGGGGCAGATCGCGTTCACGCGCACGCCCGTGCCGTAGAGGAAATTCGCCGAGGTGGTGACAAGGTTGATCACACCGGCCTTGCTCGCGCTATAGGGGCCGGGACCGGCGCCGGAGCGCAGGCCCGCGACCGAGGCGGTGCAGACGATGGAGCCCTTCTTGGCCGGCACCATCACGCGCGACGCGTGCTTGATGGCCAGGAACACGCCGATCAGGTTCACGCTCAGGATCTTCATCCACTCCTCGGCCGTCGCCTCGAAGAAGCTCGGGCCCAAACCGCCGCTGATGCCCGCGTTCGCATAGATCGCATCGAGTTGGCCGAATTCCTTCACCGCGGTGTCGATGGCCTTGGCGACGTCGGCCTCGCTGGAGGCATCCGCGTTCATGGCGATGGCGCGGCCGCCGGCCTTCTTGATCATCGCCGCAGTCTCCTCCACCGCGTCGGCGCGGTCGAAGCAGAGCACGCTCGCCCCCTCGGATGCGAACAGTTTGGCGGAGGCCCGCCCGATCCCGCTTGCCGCGCCTGTGACGATGGTCCCGCGGCCTTCCAGACGTTTCATGTGAATTTCCCCCAGATGTTTTCCAGTTCCAAACTTAGAACGTTCGCACGAAAAATCACCTCCCCCTTGCGGGGGCCGGTAGCGGCAGCGTAACCGGCGAAAAGCGGAGCTTTTCGGGTGGGGGTAGCCGCCCGCGCAGAACCCCCACCCGAAAATCCTTCGGATTTTTCGACCTCCCCGCAAGGGGGAGGTGGGATTGCGGCGCGCACCCGGCTATCTTCCGTCCCGCAAATCAAAACCCCTTTTTCCCCCATGACGGAGTACCTCCGCCCCCCGGTCAAATCCGCGCTCGATCTGATCGGCAACACGCCGATGGTGGAGCTGACGAAGTTCGACACCGGCCCGTGCCAGCTCTTCGTCAAGCTCGAGAACCAGAACCCGGGCGGCTCCATAAAGGACCGCATCGGCAAATCCATGATCGAGGCGGCCGAGGCCGATGGGCGGCTGAAGCCCGGCGGCACGATCATCGAGGCGACCGCCGGCAACACCGGCCTCGGCCTTGCGCAGGTCGGCATGGTGAAAGGCTACAAGCTCATCCTCGTCGTGCCCGACAAGATGGCGCGCGAGAAGATCCAGCACCTGCGCGCCATGGGCGTGGACGTGCGCATCACCCGCTCCGATGTGGGCAAGGGCCATCCCGAATATTATCAGGACATGGCGCTGCGCATCGCCGCCGAGACCGGCGCGTTCTACGTCAACCAGTTCGCCAACCCCGCCAATCCGCTGGCGCATGAGACCGGCACCGCGCCCGAGATCTGGGAGCAGATGGAGCACAAGGTCGATGCGGTGGTCGCCGGCGTCGGCTCCGGCGGCACGATGACGGGCATCGGGCGCTTCTTCAAACGCGTCTCGCCGCAAACCGAAATGGTGCTGGCCGATCCCGTGGGCTCGATCATGGCGCCGTTGGTGAAGACCGGAAAGATGGTCGAGGCGGGATCGTGGACCATCGAGGGCATCGGCGAGGATTTCGTGCCGCCCAATTGCGACGTGTCGCTGATCACGACGGCCTACGCGATCTCCGACAAGGAAAGCGTGGAGACGGCGCGCGCGCTCCTGGCGAAGGAAGGCATCCTCGGCGGCTCCTCCACCGGCACGCTGCTGGCGGGCGCGCTGCGCTATTGCCGCGACCAGACGACGCCCAAGCGCGTCGTCACCTTGGTGCCGGACAGCGGCAACAAATATCTCTCCAAGGTCTATAACGACTATTGGGTGATCGAGCAGGGCCTGGCCGACCGCAAGCTCAGCGGCAACCTCACAGATCTCATCACCCGGACCTACGATTCCGGCGGCGCCGTGACGGTGGGGCCGGACGATTCGCTGATGGTCGCCTATAACCGGATGCGTTCGTCAGACGTCTCGCAATTGCCGGTGCTGAAGGACGGCCGCATCGTCGGCATCCTCGACGAGCACGACATCCTCACCCATGTCGAGGGGCACGACGAATTCCGCGCCCAGCAATTCAAGGATCCCGTGCGCACGGCGATGACCGCGCGGCTCAAGACCGTGCAGGTCGGCGACAAGATGGACGCGCTGCCGCCGATCTTCGAGCGCAACGAGGTCGCCATCGTGGTCGACGGCGAAAAGTTCGTCGGCCTCATCACCCGTATCGATTTGATCAACCATCTCAGGCTGCATCCATGACAAAAGGCCATAACCGCCTCGCTTTCGCGACCCGCACCATCCATGCCGGCCAGTCGCCCGATCCGACGACGGGCGCGGTGATGGTGCCGATCTACGCGACCTCGACTTACGCCCAGGAAAGCCCGGGCGTGCACAAGGGCTACGAATATTCGCGCTCGCAGAATCCGACGCGCCAGGCCTTCGAGCGCTGCATCGCGGATCTGGAGAGCGGGAACGAAGGTTACGCCTTCGCCAGCGGGCTCGCCGGCATCGCCACCGTGCTCGACATGCTGGACACGGGCGACCACGTCGTCGCCAGCGACGATCTCTATGGCGGCTCGTTCCGGCTGTTCGACAAGGTGCGCAAGAAGAGCGCGGGCCTGCATTTCGATTTCGTCGACATGACGGACATCGCCAACGTCGAACGCGCCATCACCCCGCGCACCAAGCTGATCTGGGTCGAGACGCCCACCAATCCGCTGCTCAAGCTCGCCGATCTCGAAGCCATCGCCGCGCTTGCCAAAAAGCGCGGCATCCTCACCTGCTCGGACAACACCTTCGCCTCGCCTTATGTCCAGCGCCCGCTGGAGCAGGGCTTCGACATCGTCGTCCACTCCACCACCAAATATCTCAACGGCCATTCCGACATCGTCGGCGGCTGCGCCGTCGTCGGCGAGAACAAGGACGTGGCCGAGCGCCTGCGCTTCCTGCAGAACGCGGTCGGCGCCATCCAGGGCCCGTTCGATTCCTTCCTGGCGCTGCGCGGGCTCAAGACCTTGGCGCTGCGCATGGAGCGCCATTGCACCAACGCGTTGAAGATCGCGCGCCGGCTGGAGGCGCACAAGGACGTGGACCGCGTGATCTATCCCGGCCTCGAAAGCCATCCGCAGCACGCGTTGGCCAAGAAGCAGATGGCGGCGTTCGGCGGCGTCATCACGGTGATCCTGAAGCGCGACCTCGCGGGCTCCCGCCGTTTCCTCGAACGCTGCCAGCTCTTCACGCTCGCCGAGTCGCTCGGCGGCGTCGAAAGCCTGATCGAGCATCCCGCGATCATGACCCACGCCTCCATCCCGCCCGACAAACGCGCCGCGCTCGGCATCTCGGATTCCCTGGTGCGCCTGTCCTGCGGCGTCGAGGACGCGGACGACCTGATCGCGGATCTGGAGCAGGCGCTCTCTTGACTGGGTATAGCGGTTTCGCTATATAGCAAGAATGAGCTGGTCGGTCATCGTCGATGAGCGCGCTGCGGCTGAAATCCGTCTGCTTCCAGCGGACATGAAAGGCCGCTTCCTGCGCATCACGCAGATGATCGAGAACAATGGTTTGACGGCGCTGCGTGAGCCCCATGTCAAGCATCTTGATGGCAAGCTCTGGGAGATAAGGTTGAAAGGGCGCGATGGCATAGCCCGATCGATTTATGCGACGGCGAGCGGGCAGCGCGTCATCGTGTTGCGCACGTTCGTCAAGAAAACGCGGAAGACGCCGCCGCAGGAGTTGAAAATCGCTCTGGCGCGCCTGAAGGAGTACGAGGAATGAAGAGTTTCGCCGCATTCAAGAAAGAGCTGCTGAAGGACCCCGCCGTCAAGGCCGAATACGATCGGCTCCGGCCGGAATTCGCGTTGGCGGAAGCGCTCATTAAGGCGCGGGCCAAAGCAAAAATGACTCAGGGGCAGGTCGCGCGGCGCATGGGCACGACGCAATCGGCGGTCGCGCGGATGGAGAGCGGCAATGGTTTGCCCTCAACGACATCACTCGTGAAATATGCCCGGGCCGTTGGACGCGAATTGAAGATCGCGTTGAACTGATCAGCCCACCTTCTCCCACACGATGTCCCAGCTTTCGCGGCGCTCGATGAAGCCGGTGACTTTGCCGTTGGCGTCGTATTGGAAGATCTTGCGGATGCGGTTGTCGCCGGGAATGAAGAACACGTCGCGCGTCTCCGCTTTCCATTCCGCCGCGGGGCGATTGTTGCGCGCGCCCATCAGCTTTCCGTCCGTGACCGTCAGCGTATAGACCGGATCGGAATCCTTGAGTTTGTAAGCGCCCGCGAATTTTTGAAGGTCGGCCGCCGGCAGCGCGATAGCGGGCGGGTCGGTCCGTTCGGCCAGCACCTGCCCGGCGATCTGCCTCCAGCCGCCGGCGCGCTTCTTCCACACCGTGTTGGTCAGATAGTTCGCGTGGATCGTCTGACCGTAATAGTGCTCGGTCTCGACCTGGCGGAAGAGCGCCGTGGCGGTGTCGCCGTCCTCGGCATAGGAGAGCAGCTCGGCCTTGATCTCGCCGCCGAGGCCCTTGGGCAATGGCCTGATCTCCTTCAGCATCTCCGCCTTGCCTTTGTAGGTGTCGTCCTCCTCGGCGTAGATCACGCTGGGATCGAGATATTTGTCCCACACCGCGACATCGCCCCCGGCGATGGCGTCGGCCATCTCCTGCTCCTGTTGGGTGATGCGCGCGCGATCGTCGGCGAAGGCCGGCGCGGCGGCGAGCAAGGCGAGCGTCACGATCGATACAAGGCGCATGGTTCAATCCCCATCCCATTTTCGTCGTCATGGCCCGCTTCATGCGGGCCACCCAATTTTACAAATAGAGAAGAAAGGAAAATGGGTGGCCCGGACAGGCCTAGCGACAGCGTGGGCCGGGCCATGACGGTTTTGAGGTTTAACCCAGCGACGGCAGATCAAGACCGTGTGAGCGGGCGCTTTCCAGCGCGATGTCATAGCCGGCATCCGCGTGGCGCATGACGCCCGAAGCAGGGTCGTTCCACAACACGCGCTCCAGCCGGCGCGCGGCGGCTGGCGTCCCATCGGCCACGATCACCATGCCGGCATGCTGCGAATAGCCGATGCCGACGCCGCCGCCATGATGGATCGACACCCAGGTCGCGCCCGACGCGCAATTGAGCAGCGCGTTGAGCAGCGGCCAGTCGGAAATCGCGTCGGAGCCGTCCTGCATCGCCTCGGTCTCGCGGTTGGGCGAGGCGACGGAGCCGCTGTCCAGATGATCGCGCCCGATGACCACCGGCGCGGAGAGTTCGCCGCGCGCGACCATCTCGTTGAAGGCAAGCCCCGCGCGGTGGCGGTCACCGAGCCCGATCCAGCAGATGCGCGCGGGCAGGCCCTGGAAGGCGATGCGTTCGCGCGCCATGTCGAGCCAGTTGTGCAGATGCGTATCGTCCGGCATCAGCTCTTTCATCTTGGCGTCGGTCTTGTAGATGTCCTCGGGATCGCCACTGAGTGCGGCCCAGCGGAACGGGCCGATGCCGCGGCAGAACAGCGGGCGGATATAGGCCGGCACGAAGCCGGGGAAATCGAAGGCGTGGCTCTCGCCTTCCTCCAGCGCCATCTGGCGGATGTTGTTGCCGTAATCGACGACGGGGATGCCCATCTTGTGGAACGCGAGCATCGCGCGCACGTGCTCTGTCATCGACGCCTTCGCCGCGCGTTCGACCGCCTTGGGATCGCTGGCGCGCTTGGCCTCCCACTCCGCCAAGGTCCAGCCCTTGGGCAGATAGCCGTTGATCGGATCGTGCGCGGATGTCTGGTCGGTGACGGCATCGGGCTTCACGCCGCGCTTCACCAGTTCCGGCAAAATCTCCGCCGCATTGCCGAGCAGGCCGACGGAGACCGCTTTCCTCGCCTTGCAGACCTCGTCGATCATGGCGAGCGCTTCGTCGAGCGTCCTGGCCTGCTTGTCGAGATAACGTGTCTTCAGCCGCATCTCGATGCGTGACGGCTGGCATTCGATGGCGAGCATGGATGCGCCCGCCATGACGGCCGCGAGCGGCTGCGCGCCGCCCATTCCGCCCAGGCCCGCGGTCAGGATCCAGCGTCCGCGCAGATCGCCGCCATAATGCTTGCGGCCGAGTTCGGCGAAGGTCTCGTAGGTGCCCTGCACGATGCCCTGGCTGCCGATATAGATCCACGACCCGGCCGTCATCTGGCCGTACATCATCAAGCCCTTTCTATCGAGCTCGTGGAATTTGTCCCACGTCGCCCAATGTGGGACGAGGTTGGAATTGGCGATCAGTACACGCGGCGCGTCCGCATGGGTGCGGAAGATGCCGACGGGCTTGCCCGATTGGATCAGCAGCGACTGGTCGTCCTCCAGCCGCTTCAGCGCCGCGACGATGCGGTCGAAGCTCTCCCAATCCCGCGCGGCGCGGCCGATGCCGCCATAGACGACAAGCTCCTCCGGCCGCTCCGCCACCTCGGCATCGAGATTGTTCATCAACATCCGCATGGGCGCTTCGGTGAGCCAGGACTTGGCGGAGAGCGTGTTGCCGCGCGGAGAGCGGATGCGACGCGTGTTATCGAGACGGGTCATGGGTGCTCCTTGAACTCATAGTGTCATAGCCCGCAAGCGCGGGCCACTTCCTCCCCCGCCGTTGCGGGGAGGGGGACCGCGAAGCGGTGGAGGGGGTGTGTGGAACGGTGAAGGGCTAGTTCGTCACCGCTGAACACACCCCTCTGTCTGTCGCGCTGCCGCGCGCCCGACACCTCCCCCGCAACGGCGGGGGAGGAAGATCACTCGACGAACTGCAGACAGCTTTTCAAGATTTCTCTCAATACCGCGCGCAAATCGGCGGAACGTTCGTCATCGAACGCCGTCGGCCAGTTCCGCGGCGTCACTGGGTCCGGCTCGTCCATGTAGCCGCGGCATGCTAGCTCCAGTTGGATGGCGTGGACGCCGCGCGCCGGATCGCCGTAATGCCGCGTCGTCCAGCCGCCCTTGAAGCGGCCGTTGACGATCTTCGAGAACGGCCCGTCCACCCTCTCCATCGCGCGCGTCAGCGCCGCATCGCAGGAAGCGCCGCCATTGGTGCCGATGTTCAGGTTCGGCAATTCGCCGTCGAACAGGCGCGGAATGGCGGAGCGGATCGAATGGGCGTCGAACAGCACCACCTTCTTGTAGCGCCCGATCTCCTCGGCGATGGCGGCGTGATAGGGATCGAACCAGTTCCGGCGGCGCTCCGCGATCTCGTCGGCGTCGGGCGGCTGGCTTTTGTAGAGCGGTTCGCCGTCGAAGGTGGTGGTGGGGCAAAGCTCCGTCGTCGCCTGTCCGGGATAGAGCGACGCGCCGCCCGGATCGCGGTTGCAGTCGATCACGCTGCGCGAGACCGTGGTGCGGATCACCGAGGCGCCGAGATCGCGCGCGAACGCGTAGAGCTTCTCCACATGCCAATCGGCATCCTTGCGCGCGAGCCAGGGCGAGACCAGCCGCGCTTCGATATCCGGCGGGATCTCCGTGCCGGTATGCGGCATGGAGACGATGAGCGGCGCGGCGCCGTGGTGGATCTCAAGCATCTTCGCCTCCGAAGACGCGGCTGTGCAGCGGGTTGAAGCCCATGCGGTAGACGAGCTCCGCCGGCTGCTCGATGTCCCAGATGGCGAGGTCGCAGCGCTTGCCCGAAGCGAACACGCCGATATCGTCGCGGCCGAGCGCGCGCGCGGCGTTCGCCGTCACGCCGGCGAGGCATTCCTCCACCGTCAGGCGGAAACAGGTCGCGGCCATGTTCATCGCCAGCAGCAAGGAGGTGAGCGGCGCGGTGCCGGGATTGCAATCCGTCGCGATGGCGATCGGCACGCCGTGCTTGCGCAGCAACTCCACCGGCGGAAGCTTCGTCTCGCGCAGGAAGTAGTACGCGCCCGGCAGCAGCACCGCGACGGTACCGGCCTTCGCCATCGCCGCGATCCCGGCCTCGCCGGTGTGTTCGAGATGATCGGCGGAGAGCGCGTTGTAGCGCGCCGCCAGCGCCGCGCCGCCGCCATCGGTCAATTGGTCGGCATGGAGCTTGACCCGCAGCCCGTGCGCCTTGGCGGCATCGAAGACGCGCGCGATCTGCTCCGGCGAGAAGGCGATGCTTTCCGCGAAGCCGTCGACGGCGTCGGCCAGTTTCGCCACCGCTGGGATCATAATCTCGCAGACTTCGTCGATATAGGCGTCCTTGTCCGTCGCCTCCGGCGGCAAGCCATGCGCGCCGAGGAAGGTGGTGACGATGTTCACCTTGCGCCGCGCCCCCAATTCGCGCGCGGCGTGAAGCTGGTTCAATTCCGCGTCGAGCGAAAGCCCATAGCCGGACTTGATCTCGACCGTGGTCGCGCCCTCGGCAAGCAGCGCGTCGAGGCGGGGCAGGGCGGCGTCGACCAACTCACCTTCGCTGGCCTCGCGCGTGGCGCGCACGGTGGAGACGATGCCGCCCCCCGCGCGCGCGATCTCTTCGTATGTCGCGCCGGCCAGCCGCATCTCGAATTCGCGCGCGCGGTTCCCGGCATGGACGAGGTGGGTGTGGCAGTCGATCAGCCCCGGCGTGATCCAGCGCCCGCCGCAATCGATGCGCTCCGCCTTCGGGAATTTCGGCGCGTCCGCCGCAGGTCCGGCATAGGCGATGCGTTCGCCGTCGGCGGCGATCACGCCGCTGCCGATTTGGGTTCTTGGCCCCAAAAGTCTCGCATTGTGCCAAACGCGCATGGCGCATATGTAGTCCATGGCTCTCTGGTTCGGAACAGCGCTTCTGCCGGGTGGATGGGCGAAGGGCGTCCGCCTCACCGTCGCCGAGGGCCGCATCGCGCGGATCGAATCGGGCATCGCGCCCGGCGCCGGCGACGAGCAGCACGCCATCGCCATCCCGGGCCTCGCCAATCTCCACTCCCACGCCTTCCAGCGCGGCATGGCGGGCCTGGCTGAAATCCGCGGCCCGGCCAACGACAATTTCTGGACCTGGCGGGAAGTGATGTACCGCTTCCTCGACCGCCTCTCGCCCGAGGACGTCGAAGCCATCGCGTTGCTCGCCTATGTCGAGATGCTGGAGACGGGCTTCACCCGCGCCGGCGAATTCCATTATCTCCATCACGATCCCAAGGGCGCGCCTTACGCCAATGTCGCCGAGCTCGCCGAGCGCATCGCGTCGGCCGCGCATGAGACAGGCATCGGCCTCACCTTGTTGCCGGTGTTCTACGCCCACTCCAATTTCGGCGGCGCGCCGCCCGTGCGGGGACAGCGCCGCTTCATCAATTCGGTCGATGGATTCAATGCCCTCGTCGCGAAAAGCCGCGCGCTCCTGCGCGGCGACGACACGATCGGCGTCGCGCCGCATTCCCTGCGCGCCGTGACGGCGGAGGAGTTGAAGGCGATCGTGCCGCCCGGCGGTCCCGTCCACATCCACGCCGCCGAGCAGGTGAAGGAGGTCGAGGATTCCATCGCCTGGTCCGGCGCGCGCCCCGTCGAATGGCTGCTCGACAATGCGCCGCTCGATTTCCGCTGGTGCCTCGTCCATGCCACGCACATGACGCAGGACGAGACTCAGCGCCTCGCCCGAACCGGCGCGGCCGCCGGCCTCTGCCCGATCACCGAGGCCAATCTCGGCGACGGCGTGTTTCCGGCGGAGACGTTTCTCGCGGCCGGCGGCCATTTCGGCATCGGCACCGATTCCAATGTGCTGATCGACGCCGCGGGCGAGCTGCGCGCGCTGGAATATGCCCAGCGCCTCGCCCACCGCGCCCGCAATCTCGTCCCCCGCGAGGCAGGCCGCTCGACCGGCCGCGCGCTCTTCGACGGCGCGCTGGAAGGTGGCGCAAGGGCGCTGGGGCAGGCGGATTTCGGCCTGAAACAGGGCGCATCCGCCGATCTGGTCAGCCTCGAATCGGACCACCCCTCGCTGGCCGGCCGGTCGGGCGATGCCATCCTGGACAGCTGGATTTTCGCCGCCGGCCGGATCGATTGCGTCTGGCGCTCCGGCAGGAAGCTTGTGGCCGAAGGGCGACACCATCTGCGCGAGAGTGCTGAAAAGCGCTACCGGGAGGCGATGGCGCGCCTGCTCGGGTGACCCGAATCGTTGCAGTCTGCGTTTAAGGGTCGGGGAAGGGGCGCCGTCTTCATGGTAAGACACCCGTCATGGTGAGGAATTTCCAAGTCCACACGCCCGTGGACAACCCGGCGGTCGTGCGCCTCGAGAAGCGGCAGGGCAAGGTGCGCCTCGTCGCCGAGGGCGACTGGACCATTCCGGAAATCCCCCGCCTGGATGGCGAGCTCCACAAGCTCGATTTCGGCGACGCGCGCGAAGGCGAGATCGACGGCGCCAAGATCACCTCGCTCGACAGCGCCGGCGCGTGGCTATTGTTGCGCTCCAAGCGCGAGCTTGAGGGCGCGGGCGTGAAGATCGCGGCCTTCAACATCCCCGACCGTTATCGTCCGCTCTTCCAGACCATGGAGAGCGAGCACAAAGCCAAGCCCGTCTCCCATCCGCCGCATACGGGGCTGCTCGGCCTGCTCGAACGCACCGGCAAGGGCACGGTGCAGGCGTTGCGCCAGGGCTACGACCTCTTGGGCTTTCTGGGCCGCGTGACGGTCGAGGCGTGGGAGGCGATCCTCTCGCCCCGGCGCGAGCTTCCGTTTCCCGCCTTCATCCATCAGATCGAGGAGACGGGCGTCACGGCGCTGCCCATCGTCGGCATGCTCGCGTTTCTGTTGGGCGTCGTGCTCGCCTATCAGGGCGCGGATCAGCTGAAGCGTTTCGGCGCGCAGATCTACACCATCGATTTTCTCGGCGTGGGCTTCCTGCGCGAGCTGGGCGGGCTCGTCACCGCCATCATCATCGCCGGCCGCTCCGGCTCCGCCTTCACCGCCCAGATCGGCACCATGCGCGTCAACGAAGAGACCGATGCGATGCAGACCATCGGCCTCAACATCGCCGAGGTGCTGGTGCTGCCCCGCGTGCTGGGCCTGATGATCGCGCTGCCGCTGCTCACCTTCTTCGCCGACGTCATCGGCATCATCGGCGGCATGGTGATGACCTATTTCGACCTCGGCATCACCATCCCCGCCTTCATGCGCGAGCTGCAGGGCGCGATCAACGTCAACACGCTGATCGTGGGCCTGATCAAGGCGCCGGTCTTCGCCTTCGTGATCGCGCTGGTCGGCTGCTTCGAAGGCATGCGGGTGGAGCGCAACGCCGACAGCGTCGGCAAGCTCACCACCCGCTCGGTGGTGGAATCCATCTTCCTGATCATCGCGCTCGACGCGGCGTTCTCGATCATCTTCTCGGTGCTGGGCATATGAGCGACACGCCTGAAAACGACGGCAAGAAGGGCGACGTCGTCATCAAGGTGCGCGGCCTCGTCAACGGTTTCGGCGGCAGCATCATCCACGACCATCTCGATCTCGACGTGCTGCGCGGCGAGGTCTTGGGCGTCGTCGGCGGCTCGGGCACGGGCAAGTCGGTGCTGCTGCGCTCCATCATCGGCCTCAACAAGCCGCAGGAAGGCTCCATCAAGGTGTTCGGCCAGGAGACGGTCGGCATGGAGACGGACGAATTGCGCGGTCTGCAGTTGCGCTGGGGCGTGCTGTTCCAGGAAGGCGCGCTGTTCTCCTCGCAGACGGTGGCCCAGAATATCCAGGTGCCGATGCGGCGCTGGACCCACATGTCCCAATCGCTGATGGACGAGTTGGCCGCGCTCAAGCTCACCATGGTGGGCTTGCCCGAGGATGCGGCGAAGAAATATCCGTCCGAGCTTTCCGGCGGCATGAAGAAGCGCGCCGGCCTCGCGCGTGCGCTGGCGCTCGATCCGGAGCTGCTTTTCCTCGACGAGCCGACGGCGGGCCTCGACCCGATCTCGGCGGCGCAGTTCGACGAGCTGGTGCGCTCGCTGCAGAAGAGCCTGGGGCTCACCGTCTTCCTCGTCACCCACGACATCGACACGTTGCGCGCCACGACCGACCGCATCGCCGTGCTGGTGAAGCGGGAGATCAAGATCGGCACGATCAAGACGCTGATCCACGATCCCGATCCGTGGATCCACGAATATTTTTCCGGGCCGCGCGGACGCGCGGCGCTGGACGCCTGAGGAGAGAAGACGATGGAAACCAGGGCCAATTACGTCGCGGTGGGCGCCTTCGTGCTGATCTGCCTCCTGGGCGGCGTGGTCGCGCTTCTCTGGCTCGCGGGCGCGCAATACAGCGAGGAATACGCCTACTACCAGACCTTCTTCTCCGGCAGCGTGACGGGATTGGGCGACGGCACGACGGTCCGCTACAACGGCATCCAGGTCGGCCGCGTCTCCAAGCTCACCTTCGACCCGGACGATCCCAAGCGCGTGATCGTGACGCTGCAGATCAATCCCCAGCTCAAGATCCCCGACGACTCGATCGCCTCCATCGCCAGCGAAGGCCTGACCGGCGGCTCCTATGTCGAGATCGACGGCGGTTCCAAGGACCATGCGGTGCTGAAGCCGACCACCTTCGGCCCGCCGCCGGTGATCAAGTCCAAGCCGTCGACCTTGCAGGAGCTGGAGCAGTCCGCGCCGCAATTGGTGGCCAAGCTCAACCGCATCGCCGACAAGCTGAACGACGTCTTGAGCGATCCCAACCGCAAGGCCTTCGCCCAGACCTTGGCGAACCTGCGCGACACCACCGCGGCGGTCTCCAAGCACAACCAGGACATCGAGACGACGCTGGCAAACGTGTCGAACGCCTCGGGCAAGCTCGACACCGATCTGGGCGACCTGCACACCACGCTCGCGAGCGCCAACGTCGCCGTGGGCAAGATCAACCGCCTGGCCGACGATGCCGACGCCGCCGTCAACGGCGCCGATGTCGGGCAATTGTCGACGCAGGTGCGCACGCTTGCCGCCAGCATGACCAAGCTTGCCAACCAGCTCGACCACGAACCCACCCGCCTCATCTACGGCGACCGTCGCAAGGGATATACGCCGCCATGACCAAGACACTTTCCGCCGCGCCGCTCACCGCGCCGACAAGGCGCGCGCTGCTCCTCTCCGCCGCCGCTCTGGGTGCGCTCGCGCTTTCCGGTTGCGGCAGCCTGTTGTCGCCGAGCAATCCTCCCGCGCAGATCTATGTGCTCGACCCGAGCTTCTCCGCCTCGAGCGGGCCCCCGGTCGATTGGGCGCTGGTGGTGACGCAGACCGACGTGCCCAATGTCTACGACACCGAGCGCGTCGCGATCATGCGCAACCAGACCATGGATTATTTCGCCAATACGCAGTGGACGGATTCGACGCCGCGCCTGCTCCAATCGCTCTTCGTCGAAGCCTATGAGAAGAGCGGGCGCATCAAGTCTGTCGCGCGCGATAGCGGCGGCATCCATGCCGATTATCTATTGACGACCGAGATCCGCCATTTCGAAGCGGTCTACGACAATGGCGACGGCGCGCCGGAAGTGCGGGTCGACATCGTCGCCAAGCTGCTCTCGCTGCCGCGCCACGAAGTGGTCGCCATGCACGACCTGCCGCAAAAGGTCCGCGCCTCGGCGAACTCGGTCCCCGCGGTGGTGCAGGCTTTCAACCAGGCGACGGGCCTGGCGATCGCCGACATCGTCAACTGGTCCCTGACCGCGCCGGGCGGGAAGGCCGTAACGGACGATACGGCGACGCAAGCCGCGCCGGTCACGCATCACAGACGGCGCAGGCGCCACTAAAGTAAGGCGCGCTCCATCCGAACGATCTCAGACCGCGGTTATGGGTCCCCGGGATCCGCCTACGCTTCGCTTCGGCGTGGCAAGTGAGACTCACCGGCACGCCGTAGCCTTTAGGCGAAGACGGCAAGCCCGGGGACGACGATTGAGAGATTATTTGAACATCCCACCCTGCACCGCGGCCGGGATCGCGATGGCACACCCGGCCGCCATCAGGCCCCACAGCGTGAAGACGATGGCGCGCTCGCTGATCCCGGCGAAGACGCGGCCGCCCTGGTTGGCGAGCACCAGCTTCACCATCACCGGCGCCGCCGAGAAGGCGAAGGCCACGACCAGGGTGAACATCAGGATCATCATCGGCAGCCGCCAGGGTCCGGGATCTTTCGGCAGCATCCCGGCGCCCTGCAGGGCGGTGCCGCCCCAGCCGATAAGGAGCATGGCGGCGAACAGGCCGCCGCAGATCAGCGCATGGGTTCGCAGGCTCAGCATCTCCCGACTATACTACGCGCCACGACGCCCCCGTAACAAATCTCCCCTGTAACAAACCTCATGACCCCGCCGAATACCTCAGAAGCCGAATGGGCCGCGCTGATGCGCGCGGGCCTGATGGGCGACGAGGCGGCCTACCGCAAGCTCCTGGAACAGCTCGCGCCGGCCTTGCGCGGGCTGGCGCGCCGCCGGCTCGCCGGCACGGCCGATATCGAGGATGTGGTGCAGGAGGTTTTGTTGGCGATCCATCTGAAGCGCCACACCTGGAGGACCGACCAGCCGTTCAAGCCGTGGCTGAACGCGATCGCGCGCCACAAGATGATCGACGTGATGCGCCGCCGCGGCCGCCGCGGCGAGGTGCCCATCGAAGGCCTGGAGGACGTGCTGCCCGACGATACCGTCCCGGCGGAGACCTCGCAGGGCGAACTTTTCCGCCTCGTCGCGCGCCTCGACGGCAAACAATTGGATGTCGTGCGCGGCGTCTCGCTCGACGGCGACTCCATTGCCGAAACGGCGGCCAAGCTCGGCATGAGCGAGGGCGCCGTGCGCGTCACCCTGCATCGCGGCTTGCGCAGGCTCGCGTCTCTCTATCGCGGAGACGCTGCGTGAACACCGAAAAGCTCATCGAGGCCCTGGCGTCGGACCGCGAGACGGAGATGCCCCCCAATCGCATGCTGCTCGCGGCGCTGCTCGCGGGATTCGTGGGCGCGGGGCTGTTGTTCTTCTCGCTGCTCGGCCCGCGCGGCAATTTCCTGGATTCGCTGTCGAGCTGGCGCTTCGTGATGAAATTCGTGGTCAGCCTGACGCTGGCCTTGAGCGCCGCGATCCTCATCGCGCGCGCGATGCGGCCCGACGCCAGGCGGCTCGATACGCTCCTCGCGCTCGCCCCGCTCCTGCTGTTGGGCATGGTCACCGCCGAAGTCACGAACGTGCCGGAAGCGGTGTGGATGCCGCGCCTCATCGGCCACAACGCCACCGCCTGCATGGTCTTCATCCCGCTGTTCTCGCTGGCGCCCCTGGCCGCGCTGCTCTTGGCGCTGCGCCGTTCGGCCCCGATGGCCCCCGTCTGGGCCGGCGCGCTGGCGGGTCTCGCGGCGGCGGGACTGGGCGCTGCCTTCTACGCCGCCCACTGCCCGGACGATTCGCCGCTCTTCGTCGCCGTCTGGTACACGCTCGCCGTAACGATCGTGACAGGCCTCGGCGCCGTGGCCGGAAAGCGGCTGCTTGCTTGGTGAGATTGGCCTGGTTGGCCCCCTTCACGCTTCCGTGAACGTAGGCTAGCGTGCGAGTCGTTCGCGTGACTCGGGGGAGGCGCGCGGGGATAGCGTGGCGTTTTGTAGGAACATCCCCGTTCAGGTCATGGCATGTCGTCGCGTTTGTCTGGCGTCGGTGCGGAAGTCGATCCGCAAAACATCGAGCAGCCCATTCTCCGCTTCCTGAAGGATTATTGGGACCGCAAGCGCGGCGCCCGCGCGATGCCGTCGCGCGCCGATATCCGTCCGTCGGAGATGAAGGAATATCTCGGCTGGGTGATCCTGGTGGACGTGCTGCCGGATTATGCCGATTTCCGCTACCGCACCATCGGCAGCCGGGTCTCGCAATATTTCCTCGCCGATTCCACCGGCAAGACGATCAGCGAAGCCTTCGCGGCCTATGGCGAGGGCGCGGTCAACGCCGTGGTCGCCGTCCACCGCAAGGCGGCCCGCGACCGGGTCGCTCTGCGCTCCTATGGCGGGGCGGGGTGGCTGGATCGTTCGTTCCTGGATTTCGACGCGATCTTCCTGCCGCTCTCCGACGACGGCCAGACCGCCAACATGGTGCTGTCGGCCTTCACCTTCGACCAGGCGGCGCTGCTCCAGGATCGGGGTTGATTTCACCTCCCTCAAGGGGAGGGTAAGCTATTGAACCCGTTACATTGCTTCCCGTTTTCAACAAAAGCTCGGTTTTGCCGCCTGTCCGGGGTTACATCCCTGTTATTCCGGCTATTTTTGACCCGGAGCCCGGCAACCTGCTGGCAAGGTGCCTTGATATAATGTTATTGCGCGCCCGCGAGAGGCAGCGGCCGAACCGAGGACCATTCCCGACATGAGTTTGCCGGGCGTCATTTCCACGCAGAAGAACCAGCGGCCCGCTGATCCCATCCGCGCGGCCATCGAGGCCAATGCGCGCCTGATCCTGGTCTGCTTCGGCTTCGCCGCGGCGATGAGCATCCTGGCGCTGACGACCTCGTTCTACATGCTGGAAGTCTACGACCGCGTGCTCAACAGCCGCAGCCTGTCGACGCTCGCCTTGCTCACCCTCATCGCCTTCGGCGGCGTGTTCGTGCATTCGGCGCTGGACAGCTTGCGCCTGCGCATCCTCATCCGCATCGGCATGCGCGTGGCCAACCAGCTCACCGCCCAGGTGCTGCGCGCCATGATCGCGCTTTCCGCGCAAGCCGGCGGCGCCGTCGCCCGCCAGGGCCTGCGCGACATCGACACCATCCGCAACTTCATCGGCAGCCCGGGCCTCGCCGCCCTGATCGACGCGCCGTTCCTGCTCGTCTTCCTCCTCGTGCTGTTCTACCTGCACTGGGCCTATTTCATCATCGTGCTGGTGGGCGGCGGCATCATCGTCTCCATCGCCGTGGTCGATCAGTGGCTGACCTCGCGCACCTTGACGAGCTCCATCGGCGCCACCATCCGCGCCCATCAATTCGCCGAGGACGGCCTTCGCAACGCCGACCTGCTCGAAGGCATGGGCATCTCGCAGACCTTTGTCGGCCGCTGGCGCGACCAGTGGGTCGAGTCGCTGCGCCTGTCGCTGCAATCCTCCGACAAGGACACGGCGCTGACCGGCCTGTCGCGCGGCGTGCGCCAGTTCATCCAGGTCGTGCTGCTCGGCACCGGCGCGCTGCTGGTGCTGAAATTCCATGCCTCCGGCGGCGTGATGATCGCGGCCTCGATCATCGGCGGCCGCGCGCTCGCGCCCATCGAGACCATGGTCTCGACCTGGAAGAGCGTCACCGCCGCGCGCCTCGCCCACGGCCGCGTGCTCGAGATCTTGCGCCGCGCGCCCCGCCGCGACGAAGGCATGCCGCTGGGCGCTCCCCAGGGCCGCATCAATGCCGAACGCGTCACCTATGCGCCGGCGGGCGCCAAGAAGGCGATCGTGGCGGGCGTCAGCTTCGCGCTGGAAGCCGGCGATTCCTGCGGCGTCATCGGTCCCTCGGCGTCCGGCAAATCCTCGCTGATGCGCCTGCTCGTCGGCGCCTGGCCGCCGGTCTCCGGCAATGTCCGGCTGGACGGCGCCGACATCTATGGCTGGCCGCGCCAGGAGCTCTCCGCCTATATCGGCTATCTGCCGCAGGACGTGGAGCTGTTCGGCGGCAGCGTGCGCGAGAACATCGCGCGCCTGCAGGAAGGCGATCCCGAACTCGTCGTCGCCGCGGCCAAGCTCGCCGGCGCCCATGAGATGATCCTCAACCTGCCGCAAGGCTACGACACCGATATCGGCGAGGCGGGCGCCAAGCTCTCCGGCGGCCAGCGCCAGCGCATCGGCATCGCCCGCGCGCTCTACGGCGATCCGCGCTTCATCGTGCTCGACGAGCCCAATTCCAATCTCGACGCCGCGGGCGAGGAAGCGCTGCTGCAGACCTTGATCGAGCTCAAGCGCCGCAAGGTCACGGTGGTCATCGTCGCCCATCGCCCGTCGATCCTGGGCGCGGTCGACAAGATGCTCGCCTTGCGCGACGGCCAGGTCGAAGCCTTCGGGCCCAAGGCCGAGGTCATCCAGAAATACACCCCGCGCGGCCCCGCGCCCCGGCCCACCGTGGTGCCGCTGCAAGCGGGCGCGCCGTCCGTCGGCGCTGTCGCGCAAGTCGGGCCGGGTCCCGCACCGGACAAGCAATGACCGACGCCCAGCTTCCTCCGCCCAAATACAGCATCGGCGGCTCGCTCTCGCCGGTGTGGAACGCGATCAAGCTCGGCTTCCGCGGCGCGGACGGCCCGACCGCCAGCGACGACACGCTGACCTTCCTGCATACCGGCCGCGTCGTGCGCGTCGGCGCCTCGATCATCCTCGTCTTCGTCGTCGGCGCGCTCCTCTGGGCCGCCTTCGCGCCCCTCGAAAGCGCGCTGATGGCGCCCGGCGTGCTGGTGGTGGAAAGCCACCGCAAGACGATCCAGCATCTCGAAGGCGGGATCGTGAAGGACATCTTGGTCAGGGAAGGCGAGGTCGTGAAAGCCGGCCAGACCCTGATCCGGCTCGACGACACGCAGGCGCGCGTGCAGCTCGCGCTGTTGCAGGACGAAGCCGACGGCCTCGAAGCCGCCGAGGCGCGGCTCAAGGCCCAGCGCGACGGCAGCGACGATGTCGCCTTTCCGGCGGATCTTCTCGCCCGCAAGGACGATCCCAAGGTCGCCGAAGCCATCGCCGGCGAAGAGAAGACCTTCACCACCAAGCGCGACTCGCTGAAGGAGCAGATCGGCATCCTCACCCAGCGCAAGGGCGAGAACGGCAAGGTCGTCTCCGGCCTGCGCGCCGAGCAGCAGGCGCTGGAAACCCAGATCGCGTTGATCCAGCAGGAATCCGGCAACGTCCAGCAGATGGTCAACAAGGGGCTTGAGCCCTTGCCGCGGCTGCTCGCCTTGCAGCGCCAGGAAGCCGACCTCACCGGCCAGCGCGGGCAGCTGCTGGAGAAGATCTCCCAGGTCGATCTCAACAATGGCGAGACCGACATCCAGATCGTCAACCTCAAGAGTCAGCAGCTGGACGAAACCTTGAAGGATCTGCGCGACGTGCAGTCCAAGCGCTACGACCTGTCCGACCGCATCCAGGCCGCGCGCGACGTGCTCAACCGCACGGCGCTGACGACGCCGGTGGGCGGCAAGGTGGTCGATCTGTCGATCCACACCAAGGGCGCGGTGATCAAGCCGGGCGAGACGGTGATGGAGGTCGTGCCGCAGAAGGACGAGCTCGAGGTCGAGGCCCATGTCCGCCCCGAGGACGCCGAATATGTCTATTCCGGCCAGGAGGCGAAGGTGACGCTGACCTCCTATCTCCAGCGCCGCCTGCCGCAACTCTCCGGCACGGTGAAGACGATCTCGGCCGACCGCCTCACCGACCAGCGCACCGGCCAGTCCTATTTCAACGCCGTCGTGACGGTGGACAAATCGGCGCTCAAGCCCTTCCCGGACGTGCGCCTGATTCCGGGCATGCCCGCCCAGGTCGCCATCCAGACCGGCACCCGCACGGCGCTCGACTACTTCATCGAGCCGATCCGCGACGTGATCCGCAACGGCATGCGGGAACGCTAGATCCGATATGTGAATCCTGTGATTCGCATATCTGCACAAATGACGAAGATTCTTCGAGAATTTTCCTTACATCGCCTATCCCCGAATTTGCGCCTGCAGCGACGGAGGACCTCCGGTGATCAGAGCGACCGTGTTTCTGGCGATGACGGCATTGGCCCTATCGTCCAGTGCCATATCGTCTGAAGCCAGCGCGGATGCGCTGTCGCCGGCGGAAGAACATGCCGTCGATGCGACGCTGCGCCAGTGGATGGCGAAGACCGGAGCGCCGTCCGTTTCGGTCGCGATCGTCCGCGGCGGCGCCATCGCCTATGTGCGGGCTTTCGGAGATGCGCGCCTCGGCCCGCGCGTGCCGGCGACGCCCGCCGCGCGCTACTCGATCGCGAGCGTCACCAAGCAGTTCACGGCGGCGGCGGTCCTGCGGCTCGCCGGCGAAGGCAAGCTTTCGCTCAGCGACAACGCCGCGAAATATCTGCCCGAGCTCGCCCGCCCGGACAGTTTCACCATCCGGGATTTGCTCAGCCACACATCCGGCTACGCGGACTTCTTCCTTCTGGGCCATGCGATCGACCGCAACCGGTTCACCGACAATGCCAATGAGTTCTATTCGCCAAGCGTATTGGCCGATCAGAAAGCCGGTCTGGCCCAATTCGGCGCACCGCGCGGGTTCATTTTGCGCAGCCAGTCGCTGGAAGCCGGCTTCACGCAGCGCAACTGGACGATCCTGACGGACCGCGCCAACCTCATCGCCACCGAGACCGACGCGTCCGATGGAAGCATCGAGGAATTCACGATCGCGATGGCGCATAACTGAGCAAGGCCGGCCACGACGAGGGTGTGGGGCAGTTTGAAATACGCGAAATCGGCCATAGGCTGAGCCGAGCACTATTGGAGAATCCCCGTGCCCATCAACAACCGCATCACCGAGATGCTCGGTGTGGAGTACCCCATCGTGCAGGCGCCGATGGGATGGATCGCGCGCGCGCAATTGGCGAGCGCGGTGTCGAATGCCGGCGGGCTCGGGATCATCGAGACCTCGTCGGGCCGGCTCGACGAGGTGCGCGAGGAGATCGTGAAGATGCGCACGCTGACGGACAAGCCCTTCGGCGTGAACGTCGCGCTCGCCTTCGTGCGCGATCCCTCGATCGTGCAATTCGTGATCGACCAGGGCGTGAAGTTCGTCACCACCTCGGCCGGCGATCCGCAAAAGATCGTGGGCGCGCTGAAACAGGCGGGGCTGACCGTGTTCCACGTCGTGCCGTCCCTGAAGGCGGCGTTGCGCGCCATCGACGCGGGCGTCGACGGGCTGGTGGTGGAAGGCGGCGAGGGCGGCGGCTTCAAGAATCCGCGCGAGGTGGCCAGCATGGTGCTGCTGCCGCTGGTCTGCGAGCGGGTGAAGGTGCCGGTGATCGCGGCGGGCGGCATCGTCGACGGCCGCACCATGGCGGCGGCCTTCGCGCTGGGCGCGGAAGGCGTGCAGATGGGCACGCGCATGGTCTCCGCCGCCGAGTCGCCCGTGCATCAAAACTGGAAGGACATGATCCTGGCGGCGCAGGAGACCGACACCGTGTTCCTCAACCGCTTCGGCCCCGGGCCTGCTCTGCGTGCGTTGCGCACCGAGAAGACGACGCGGCTGGAAAAAGAGCCCGGCGACAACATCATGGGCGAGTTCGGCAACGCGCTCGATCTCTATTTCGGCGGCGACATGGAGGCGTCGATCGCGCTTTCCGGCCAGGTCGCCGGGCGCATCGACAGCATCAAGCCGGTGAAGCGGATCATCGACGAGACCATCGCCGAATTCCACGACAGGCTGGCCGCGCTCGGCCGCCAATACAATTGAGTCCAAAAAGGAGGGAAGCCATGGCAATTCTCGACCGAAACGGCGTCGGCATCCACTACGAAGTTTACGGCTCCGGCCCCGCGATCCTCCTCACCCATGGCTTCTCCTCGACTTCGGAGATGTGGAAAGGCCAGATCGCGCCGCTCTCCAAGGATCACACGCTGATCCTGTGGGACATGCGCGGCCATGGCCAGACGGATTCGCCGGACGATGCGTCGCTCTACAGCGAGGAGGCGACGGTCGCCGATATGGCGGCGCTGCTCGACGCGGTGGGCGCGAAGGGCGCGGTGATCGGCGGGCTCTCGCTCGGCGGCTACATGTCGCTCGCCTTCCATCGCGTGCATCCTGAGCGCGTGCGCGCGCTCTTGATCATCGACACCGGTCCCGGCTTCAAGAACGACGCGGCGCGCGAGGACTGGAACGTCTATGCGCGCAGATCCGCCGAGCGCTTCGAGCGCGACGGGCTCGACCAGCTCAAGGCCCAGAGCGGCGAGCGCGCTCTGGCGCGGCATCGCTCGGCGAAGGGCCTGGCGCTGGC
This sequence comes from Rhizomicrobium sp., assembly GCA_036491175.1. Taxonomy (GTDB): domain Bacteria; phylum Pseudomonadota; class Alphaproteobacteria; order Micropepsales; family Micropepsaceae; genus Rhizomicrobium. Next base: position 78,512 of record DASXCJ010000010.1, on the reverse strand, counting down.
GGGACGGCACATGCTCACCCAGCGCGACGCCGGCGTGATCGGCTCGCTGCCCGACATAAAGGCGCCGTCGCTGATCGTCGTCGGCGCCGACGACAAAGGCTTCCTCAAGGCCGCGGATTACATGGAGGCGAAGATTCCCGGCACGCGGAAAGTGGTGATTCCCAACGCCGGCCACGCCGCCAATATCGATCAGCCGGAGAAATTTAACGGGGCGGTGCTGGACTTTCTGGCGGGCTTGTCAATGTCTTAGCCGGTTCCCGGAACCGAAGACGCGCACTGCAAGTTATCATTTCGCAGTCCCAAAAGCGTGTTTCGCCATGCCTCGTCTTCGCACTGCCACGCCGGGCAATCCGCCCGATATCGTCATCCGCCGCCTGTCGCGTTTCGCCCCGCTCGTGGAAAGCGAACGCGCCTTGTTGCGCGGCATGACCGAGCAGACGCGCGAGGTTCCCATGGGGCAATGCCTCGTTGCCGAGGGCGAGAAGCTCGAAAACGCGCGGCTTCTCCTCGGCGGCTGGGCCTGCCGCATGCGGACGTTTCCGGACGGCCGCCGCCAGATCTTCGAGTTCCTGCTGCCGGGCGAGATGTACGGTCTGTGCCTGCGCCCGCAAGCCGTGGCGCTGGCGACGGTCATCACCTTGACGCCGGCGGTGATCGCCGACGCCCAGCCGATGAAGGACGTGCTGGGCGACAAGAAGGCGATCTATCCGAACCTCGCCGCGGCGCTGCATATCGCGCAGGGTTTGGACGAGGCGCATCTGCTCAACCAGCTCATCCGCATCGGCCGTCAATCGGCCTATGAGCGGGTGGCGCATCTCATCCTGGAGCTGCGCGAGCGGCTGTTGATCGTGGGCCTCGCCACCAACGAGACGCTGCCCGTGCCGCTGACGCAGGAGATGCTGGCCGACGCGCTCGGCCTCTCCATCGTGCATTTGAACCGCACCCTGCAGCAGCTGCGCCGCGAGAACCTGATCCAGTTCCGCAGCGGCGCGATGCGGCTGCTCGCGCCGGACAGGTTGGCGGAGATCGCCAACTTCCATTCCGCCAAGGTGACCAAGGCGGCGGCTTAGCTACTTCGTCGTTGCTCAATCACTAAACTAATAGCCGTCATCAACTAATGATCCGTCATCCCGGGCCTGCCGCCTTCGCCTAAAGGCTACGGCGTGCCGGTGAGTCTCGCTTGCACGCCGAAGCGAAGCGTAGGCGGGTCCCGGGACCCATAACCGCAGTCTATCATAGCAAGTCGAGACCGAGGTTATGGGTGGCCGGGACAAGCTCGGCCATGACGATATTTGGTGAGATGATTTGGCATCCGGACGCTCAACTCGCCACGAACAGTACCAACCGTCGTCGTCCTTCATCAGCGCCGCGGCGAGATCGACGATTTCACGACCGTCCCGCGCTTGTGCCCAGGGTGACGAGAAGCGCGTCCAGTTGCTCGAACGTCTCGCCAAACCCGCCCATGCTCCCGGCGGCGATGGCGCCGTCGAGCGCTTCCTTCGTGGGATAGAGATCGTGCATGACGACAAGGGTCCCCGCGCCGCGTTCCTCGAACGTCACGGTGGTGACGGCCCCACCTTCGCCACCTTCGTCATTGGTCCAGACGAGGCGGGAGGGCGGCGTCACTTCGATATACCTGCCGAAGAACTCCATGGGCTGCTCCGAGGCAGGGTGACGGAATACGAAACGGTAGGCGCCCCCTGCGCGAACATCCGCCTCGCAGGAAATGAAGGACACCCCAAACGACTTCGGCGCCCACCACCGCTTGAGCAGTTCGGGCTTGGTCCATGCCTCGAACACGAGGTGCGCCGGGCCGTTGAAGGTTCGCGTAACGACGACCTCATGCTCGGACTTTCGTTCCACCATCGTTGGGTTCTTCATGGGGTAGGCTCACTCTCTCTTCTTGCGTCCATCCACCTTCTCCTTCCGTTTCAGTTCCTCGACGACCTCGTCCAGCGCATCGAAGCGTGCGTCCCAGAGCTGGCGGTACCTCTCGATCCATGCCGCCTCTTCTTCCAGCCGGCGCAGCCCGAGCTTGCAGGTCCGCACGCGCCCAACCTTCTTCGTGGTGACGAGTCCCGCCTTCTCCAAGACGCCGACATGCTTCTTCATGCCCGTGAGGGTCATGTGGAACTTCTCGGCAAGGTCCGTGATCGAAGCGTCCGCATGCCCGAGTTGCTCCAGAACGCCGCGTCTTGTGACGTCCGAGAGCGCGGCGAACGAGGCATCGAAGCGGGACGAGGTATACTGAACCATATGGTTCAGTATACGCATACAGATGGGCGGCGTGCAAGGGGATTTTAGCTCGCCACGAACAATATCGGTCCGTCCCAGTCCTTCATCAGGGCGGCAGCGGTGTTGCCGAAGAACAGCACCGTGCCGGGCCGCTTGCTGACGCCCATGACGATGAGGTCGTGCTTGGCGGCCTGCTTGACGATGGGCTGCTCGGTGGCGCGGTCGGTGGCGACTGCGGTCTTGATGTCGAGGTCGTAGCGCGCGGCGAGCGCGTTGATGTCCTTCAGCACCGCTGCCTCGTTGCGGCGCGACGGGCGCCTGGCGGCTTCGGCGGCGGAGACGTAGAGCGCGGTGACCTCCGCGCCGGCCGAGCGCGCGACGACGAAGGCGGTCTCCGCCCCGCGCCGCGACACATCCGTGCCGTTGACGGGAACAAGGATCGAGGCGTCTTCGAGGAAGCTGGGATCGGGGCAGTCCTGGCAGACGAGGACCGCCAAGGGGCCCTCGAAATCGCCGACGATGCGGGTGAGTTCGCGGGTGATCTCGCCCGCCTTGGTGCGCGATTTGGCGATGCCGACGAACATCATGCCGAAGCCCTGCTTGGCGGCTTCGGCGACCTTCTCTTCGGGCGTGTCGCCTTTGTCGAGCTTGGTGATGTCGACCTTGCGCGGCTTCTCGTCGTCGGTGATCTCGGCGGTGGAGGCGGCCGCTTCCTTGGCGCTGTCCTTGATCACGCGCTCATGCGTCTGTTCGGCTTCGTCGGCCTTGGCCTTGTTCTTCTCGATCTCGACGATGGAGAGCGGCATGCCGCGCGCGCCCGCGATCGCGCCGGCGATGCGCGCGGCGATCTTGCCGGCGGGACTTTCGTCGACGGCGAGGAGGATGCGCTCGATCTTGGGGATGAAGCCCTTGGCGTCGAGCTCCTCGCGCTCGAGCCGGGCCTTCTCCTCCTTGCTCATGGGCAGGCGGATAAGGGCGCGGCGCAGCATGGGCGGCATGGCGGTGGTGGTGATCAGCGCCATGCAGACGATCATGGTGAAAAGGTTCTGCGTCAGCGCGCCCATGGAAAGGCCGATGGTGGCGACGATCACCTCGGTCGAGCCGCGGGCATTCATGCCGCAGCCGAGCGCCAGCGACTCGGAGGTCCGAAGCCCGCCGATCTTGCCGCCGATGAAGGCGCCGCCGAATTTGCCGATGCTGGCGATGGCGAGGATGGCGAGCGTGATGAGCGCCATCTGCGGCTTGGCGAGGATGGTGAGGTCGGCGCTGATGCCGGAAAGCCCGAAGAACACGGGCATGAACAGCGCGGTGATCACGCCGCGCAACTGCTCGTCGATATGCTTGGTGAGGATGGGCGATTCGCCCACCAGCACGCCGGCGATGAAGGCGCCCAGCACCGTCTGCACACCGATGGCGGCGGTGATCAGCGCCATGGAGCCCATGATGACGAGGATGGCGGTGACGACGGCGAATTCGCTTTGGAAGTTGTCGTTCACCCAGCGGATGATGAGCGCCACCAAGCGCCGTCCGATGGTGAAGCTGAACGCAAGGAAGAGGAAGATGCCGACGGCGATCTTGGCGACGGAGGCGAGGTCGGGCTTGCCCGCCTGGGCGATGCCCAAGGTGATGGCGATGATGATCCAGCCGATGGAATCCTCCATGATGGCGGAGGCGACGATGATCTGGCCCAAGTTGCGGCGCATGAAGTTCATCTCGCGCACCACCATCGCCACGATCTTGATCGAGGAGATGGAGAGCGCGGTGCCCAGGAACAGCGACGTCACCAGCCTGTGGCCGGTGTCGGGCAAGATGGAATCGGGCAGGAATTGCCCCAGCCCGAAGCCGCAGGCGAACGGCACCGCGATGCCCGAAAGCGAGATCGCGACCGCCGCCCAGCCGACCTTGCGCACCAGCTTCAGGTCCGTCTCCATGCCGGTGAGCAGGAGCAGCATCAGGATGCCGAGCTTGGAGAGGCCGTCGATCATCCCCTTCTGGTCGGGCGTGGAGGGGAAGAGGAATTTCTCCGCGCCGGGCCAGAGCGCGCCCAGGACCGAATGGCCGAGCAGGATGCCCGCGAGCAGCATGCCCATGACCGAGGGCTGCTTCAGCCGCACCATCACCTCGCCCATGAGGCGGCCGGTGACGAGCAGAAGCACGATCTCGGCGACGAAGATCGGCTCCTTGATCGAATTGATCCCTTCGCCGCCGCCGCCTTTCGTGCCGCCGCCGCCACCGGCGGCCTGCTTGGCGGCCTCGGCGGCGAGGGCGTGGTCGGCGAAAAGGGCGAACAGGGCAAGACCGACGAGGGCGGCAAGCCACATGGCGCCCGCGCGCTTGACGTCTCTATATTGCATGCGACGCTCGCGATTGCCCTCATTTGTAAAACGCGTGAAGGGATAGAAGTTCCCATGGAAAAGAAAGACATGGCGCCCGCGACCATCGCGGCACAGGCCTTGGGCTGGATTGACGAGACAACGAAGGCGGTGTCGCCGCCCATCCACGCGTCGTCGACCTATATCCGCGACGTCGACAACGGCTATCGCTCGGGCCGTATCTATGCCCGCGCCGACAATCCGGCCTTCGACCAGCCGGAAGCGGTGCTCACGGCGCTTGAGAAGGGCGTGGATGCGGCGCTGTTCTCATCGGGCGTGTCGGCGGCGACGGCGTGCTTCCTGGCGCTCAAGCCCGGCGACCACGTCGTCGCGCCCAAGGTGATGTATTGGTCGCTGCGCAACTGGCTGATGAACTACGCGCGCGAATGGGGCCTCGACGTCGAACTGGTCGACATGGCGGACTTGGGTGCGATCCGGGCCGCGATGCGCCCCGGCAAGACAAAGCTTGTCTGGGCGGAGACGCCGTCCAATCCCTTGTGGGAGATCACCGATATCGCGGCGGCGGCTGAGATCGCGCACGGGGCGGGCGCGAAGCTCGCGGTGGATTCCACCGTGGCCACGCCCGTCTTCACGCGCCCCATCGAGCTCGGCGCCGACATCACGATGCATTCGGCGACGAAATATCTCAACGGCCATTCCGACATCATCGCCGGCGCGCTGGTGACGGCGGCGGACGATGACTATTGGCAGCGCATCAAGATGGTGCGCGTCCAGATCGGCGCGATCCTGGGCGCGTTCGAGGCGTGGCTCCTGTTGCGCGGCATGCGCACGCTGTTCCCGCGCGTGAAGCAGGCGGCGGCGGGCGCGCACCGCATCGCCGAGCATTTCGCCGGTCATCAATACGTCGCGCAGGTGCTCTATCCCGGCCTGCCGGATTTTCCGGGGCACGACATCGCCAAGCGGCAGATGACCGGCGGCTATGGCGGCATGCTCTCGCTGCGCATCAAGGGCGGCGAGCAGGCCGCTATCGGCGTGGCGGCGAAGATCCAATTGTGGAAGCGCGCCACCTCGCTCGGCGGCACCGAAAGCCTGGTCGAGCATCGCGCCTCGGTGGAAGGCGCGAACTCGCCGTGCCCGCCGGACCTGCTGCGCCTTTCCTGCGGCATCGAGGACGCCGGCGACCTGATCGCGGACCTGGAACAAGCGTTGAAGCCCTAGATAAAACTACCCTCCCCTTGAGGGAGGGTCGAAAAATCCGCAGGATTTTTCGGGAAGGGGTTCACTCCGAAATACTGGAGTTGTGATGCGAACGCATAGGGAGATATCCGGAGTGAGCCCCTTCCCGAAATCCGCGAAGGGCGGATTTCGACCCTCCCTCAAGGGGAGGGTAGTCATGGCCGCGCTATCGCTCTTGGCATTGCCCGCCTTCGCCGACCAGCCCGAAATCGTGACCGTCACGGGTATGCGCTTGCCGGGCGGCACGATCGATCCGGACAAGCTGGCGGGCGAAAGCCAGAGCCTGTCGATTTCGAACCTCACCTTGGACCGGCAGACCGATGTGCTGCCGGGCATCGTGCAGGCGGAGTTGGCCGGCGTGTCGCTGAGCGATGAACAGGGCAGCCAGTTCCAGCCGGACTTCGTCTATCGCGGCTTCAAGGCCTCGCCGATCTCGGGCGTGGCCGAAGGGCTCGCGGTCTATCAGAACGGCGTGCGCGTCAACGAAGCCTTCGGCGACGCGGTGAACTGGGACCTCGTGCCGGAATTCGCCGTCGACCGCTTCACTTTGCAGAGCGGCAATCCCGCTTTCGGGCTGAACGCGCTGGGCGGCGCCATCGCCATGAACATGAAGGACGGTTTCCGCTTCCAGGGTACGCAGGCGCAAGTCAGCGCGGGGTCCTTCGGCAACGTCACCGGCAACGCGCAATATGGGGTGCAGTCCGGACCTTGGGGATTCTACGCCGGCATCGGCGGCGTGCATGATGACGGCTTCCGCGACCGCTCGGCGACCAATCTGCGCCAGGCCTATGCCGATATCGGTTATGAGGAAGGCCCCGCGACACTTCATCTGTCGCTCGCCGCCGCGAACAACAAGATCGACGCGGTGGGGCCGACGCCCATCGAGATGCTGGAGCAGGACCGCAAGTCGGTGTTTACCTATCCGCAGTCCATCGGCAACAAGATGGAGCTGGCGCAGTTGCGCGGCTCCTATCGTCTGTCGCCGGATTTCCTGCTGACGGGCAACGCCTATGTCCGCCATTTCCAGCAAGGATTGATCGACGGCAACACCACGGATGTCGAGGCCTGCGACAACGATCCGGCGCATTTCTGCCTGGAAGGCAACGGCGATTTCCCGGATGACGCGCTCTACGACCAGCACGGCAATCCGGTCGCGGTGAGCGTGTTGCCGCCGGGCGCGACGCCGGGCGAGACCGATTTCTCGCGCACCGACAGCCGCACATTCGGTTTCGCCTTCGAGCTGTCGTCGAAATCCGATCTCTTCGGCCACGGCAACGACTTCGCCGCCGGCGCGAGCTACGATCATGGCCGCACCGATTACGGCGCCCATGGCGAATTGGGCGCCTTGTCGCCGACGCTCCAGGTCATCGGCTCCGGCGTGATCATCGACCAGGCGAACAGTCCGACCGCCTCGCCGCCGCTGGAGCAGCCCGTGTCGGTGAACGCGACCAATTCCTATACCGGCCTCTACCTGATCGACGCGTTCAACCTGACCGATCGATGGACGTTGAGCTTGAGCGGGCGTTACAACAGCGCCCATATCGGCCTGCACGACCGTATCGGCACCAGCTTGAACGGCAGCCACACCTTCTCGCGCTTCGATCCGGGCGTGGGCACGACCTACAAGGTGTCGGACACCACGACCCTCTATCTCGGCTATTCGGAAACCAACCGCGCGCCGACGCCGGGCGAACTCTCCTGCGCCGATCCGGCGTCGCCGTGTTTGCTCGATACATTCCTGGTCGACGATCCTCCTCTGAAGCAAGTCGTGGCGCGCACTTATGAGACGGGCCTGCGCGGCAAGGATGGCGCCTTCGACTGGGATGTCAGCGTCTACCGCACCGATGTGTCGGACGACATCCTGCTGCTCGCCACCGACGTGAACGGCTTCGGCTTCTTCACCAATGCCGGCGAGACGCGCCATCAGGGCTTCGACGCCTCGGTCGCCTGGCATGACGACGGGCCGTGGCATTTGCGGCTGGCCTACAGCTTCCTCGACGCGACGTTCCGCGATGTACTGGTGCTGGCCTCCGACAGCCCCGCGGCAAACGCGGATGGGCTCATCTTCGGGGGCAACGGTGACCGCATACCGCTGATGCCGCGCAACCGGCTGACCCTGTCCGCGGATTACGACGCGACCGCTTGGAGCCTCGGCGCCGATCTGCGCTGGCAGGATTCGCAAGTTCTGGCGGGGGACGAATCCAATCAGGAGCCGCGAATGCCGGGCTACACCACGGTCGATCTGCACGGCGCCTATCGCGTCCGCGACGGCGTCACGGTGTTCGCGGAAGTCGAGAACCTGTTCGACAAGAAATACTTCACCTACGGCGCCTTCACCGAGCTCGACGGATTGCCGCCGAACTTCAACCTGAGCGATCCGCGCACCTTCAGCCCGGCTCCCGGACGATTGATCATCGGGGGCTTGCGGCTGTCGCTGTAGCGTCGCAGTCTTCGCCCGTTTTGGAGGGGCAGACCAATGAAAATGTGGATGATGATGGGCGCGGCAATGATCGCGACCGCGGTGTTGGCGGCCGACAAGCCGCTCTATGGCGCCTGGGGCCTCGACACCGCCGGCATGGACAAGGCGCAGAAGCCGGGAGACGATTTCTTCCGCTACGCCAACGGCACCTGGCTCGACCACAACCAGATCCCCGCCGACAAGCCCGCGGTCTCCCTGCGGCTGCAGATGACCGACCGCACCGAAGGCCGGCTCCACGACATGATGGAAGCGGCCGCCGCCAAGACGCCGCACCAGCCCGGCGATCTCGAAGGCAAGGTCGGCGCTTTCTACAAGGCGTTCATGGACGAGAAGCGCATCGAAGCGCTGGGCATCAAGCCGATCGCGCCCGAATTGTCCGCCATCGCCGCCGCCAAGACGCGTGACGATCTGGCGAGCCTCGCCGGCAAGAGCGTGGAGGATTTCTACACCGCGCCCTTCAACCTCGGCACGGATATCGATCTGAAGGACCCCAAGCACTACGCCGTCTATGTCAGCCAGGCCGGATTGGGCCTGCCGGATCGCGACTATTATCTGGAGCCGAGCTTCGCTGTGCAGAAGGCGGCCTATCTCGCCTATGTCGGCAAGCTGCTGCACATGGTGAACTGGCCCGACGCCGACAAGGCGGCGAAGGACGTCGTCGATCTCGAGACCAGGATCGCGCAGGCGAGCTGGACCAAGGTGCAGGACCGCGATCCGGTCGCGACCTACAACCCGACGACCATCGCCGAACTCGGGAAGCTTGCGCCCGGTTTCGCCTGGAAGAATTTCTTCGCCGCCGCGAATCTCGGCGCGGTGCCGCGCGTGATCGTGGCGGAGAAGACCGCGTTCCCGAAACTCGCGGGCGTCTACGCCGCCACGCCGGTCGAGACGCTCAAGGCCTGGCAGGCGGCGCATGTCGCCGATGGCGCCGCGCCCTATCTGACGAAAGCGTTCCAGGACGCGTATTTCGACATGCACGACAAGACGCTCGCCGGCCAGGCCGAGCAGCGCGTGCGCTGGAAGCGCGCGGTGTCCGCCGTGGCGGGCGGGGATTTCCTCGCCGGCGGCGGCTTCGGCACTTTCGGCACCATGGGCTTCGGCGCGGGCCAACTCTACACCGCCAAATATTTCGGCCCCGACGCCAAGGCCAAGATCGAGGCCTTGGTGCACAACCTGCTCGACGCCTATGCCGTGCGGCTGAAGAAGCTCGATTGGATGAGCCCGGCCACCAAGGCCCAGGCGATCAAGAAGCTCGAGACCTATACGATCAAGGTCGGCTATCCCGATCATCCGCGCGATTATTCCAAGGTTGTCATCGTCGACGACGATGTGGTGAGCGATGCCCGCGCGGCCGCCGCCGCCGATTGGGCCTTCTATGTCGACCGCCTCAACGGTCCCGTCGACAAGCTCGATTGGGGCATGACGCCGCAAACCAACGACGCCTATAACGGCAGCTTGCGCGACATCGTGTTCCCGGCCGGCATCCTGCAGGCGCCGATGTTCGACGCCAATGCGGATCCCGCGATCAATTACGGCGCCATCGGCGGCGTGATCGGTCACGAGCTGACGCACGGCTTCGACGACCAGGGCCGCAAGATCGACGCCGAGGGCGCGCTGCGCGACTGGTGGACCGCGGACGACGGCGCGAAGTTCGACGCCAGGGCCAAGCATCTCGGCGCGCAATATTCCGGCTTCCATCCGCTGGCGGACAAGCCCGATGTGCATGTCAACGGCGACCTGACGATGGGCGAGAACATCGCCGATCTCGGCGGCCTCACCCTGGCGCTCGACGCCTATCATGAGTCGCTCCATGGCAAGCCCGCGCCGGTCATCGACGGGTTGACCGGCGACCAGCGCGTGTTCCTGGGCTGGGCGCAGGCCTGGCGCGGCAAGGTCACGCCGGCTTTCGTCACGCGCCAGGTGGTGAGCGATCCGCACAGCCCGCGCCAGTTCCGCGTCAACGGCGTCGTGCGCAACATAGACGCCTGGTACGCCGCGTTCGGCGTGAAGCCCGGCGACAAGCTCTACGTCGCGCCGAAGGACCGCGTGCATATCTGGTAGGCGCGGCCGATGTGGACCTTGCTCGGCATCGCCGTCGTCGTTGCGGGGTTCGCGTTCCGCTTCAACCCGCTGCTGGTCATCGCGGTGGCGGCGGGCGTGACGGGTTGGGCGGGGCACATGGCCCCGCTCGATATCCTCAAAGCCTTCGGCAAGGCGTTCAACGACAACCGCTTCGTCAGCGTGATTTTCCTGGCGCTGCCGGCCATCGGGCTGATGGAGCGCGCGGGCTTGCAGGAACGTGCGCGGCTCCTGATAGCCAAACTCAGGGGCGCGACCGTCGCGCGGCTGCTGCTGGTTTATTTCGTCTATCGTCAAGTCACGGCGGCGGTGGGTCTGGTGTCGGCGGGCGGGCAGGCGCAGATGGTGCGCCCGCTCGTCGCGCCGATGGCGGAGAGTGCGGCAGAGGCGGAGCAGGACGCGCCGCTCGCCGACGATGTTCGTTATCGCATCCGCGCGATGGCCGCGGCGACGGAGAATGTCGCCATCTTCTTCGCCGAGGATATCTTCATCGCGCTCGCGCCGGTTCTGTTGATCCAGAGCGTCTTGCAGAACGCGGGCGTCATAGCCCAGCCGCTGTCGATCTCGCGCTGGGCGATCCCCACCGCGCTCTTGGCGCTGGTCATACACGGTCTGCGCCTCTGGCTCTTCGGCCGGTCGCTCCGAAAGACGAAGCCATGATCGGCTATGCGCAGCTCTATATGCTGTTCGGGCTGTTCTTCGTGGGCTACGCGGGGTTGAGCATTTTCGACCGGCGTTGGATCAACGCCGCGTTCTGGGGCCTGTTGGCGGTGAACTTCCTGTTCGGAAGCTGGATCGGCGATGCCGGAAACGGCGTGCTGGTGCTGGCGTTGGTTGCGCTGGGCGGCTTCGGCCTGATGAAGAAGGATGGCGCGCAGACAGTGACGCCGGAAACGCGCATGGAAAGCGCCGTGCGGCGCGGCAGTTGGCTCTTGGTGCCGATCCTGGCGATCCCGGTCACGGCGTTGGTCGGAACGCTGTTCTTCAACAAGTCGCCTCTGTTCGATCCGCACGCGCTGACGTTGATCTGGCTCGGCATCGGCGTGCTGCTGTCGCTCGCCATCGCGATGCTGTGGCTGAGGCCGCCGCTGCTCGCGCCGCTGCGCGAAGGCCGCCGCCTGGCGGACACCATCGGCTGGGCGGCGATCCTGCCGCAGATGCTGGCGTCGCTCGGCGCGGTGTTCACCATCGCCGGCGTCGGCGCCGCTGTCGGCAAGGTGGCGACGGACTATTTGCCGCTCGGCCAGCCTTTCGAGGCGGTTGCGGCCTACTGCATCGGCATGGCGCTGTTCACCGCCGTCATGGGCAATGCCTTCGCGGCGTTCCCGGTGATGACGGCGGCCATCGGCCTGCCGCTGATCGTGGGCAAATTCCACGGCGATCCGATCGCGATGGGCGCGATCGGCATGCTCGCCGGCTATTGCGGTACCTTGGTGACGCCGATGGCCGCCAACTTCAACATCGTGCCGGCGGCGCTGCTCGAACTGCCGGATCGCGACGCCGTGATCAAGGCGCAAATCCCGACGGCGCTCCCGCTCCTGCTGGGCAATATCGTACTCATGTATTTCCTGGTGTTCCGATGAAACCGACCCAAGATCTCGCCTCCCATTTCGCCAAGACGGTGCTCGGCCACGTCACGCGCGAATGGCCGAACAAGATGGACCATGTGCTGACCGGGCCGGACGACGTGAAGGGCCCGCGCGAACTCCATCCGATCTTCTACGGCAGCTTCGACTGGCACTCCTGCGTGCACAGCCACTGGCTGCTCGCGAAATTGCTGCGCCTGTTTCCGGATCTGCCCGAGGCCGGCGCGATCCGCATGCTGCTCGACGATCAGTTCACGGCCGAGAAAGTGGCGGGCGAGGTGGCCTATCTCGCCCGCCCGTCCGCACGCGGCTTCGAGCGGCCCTATGGCTGGGCGTGGCTGTTGATGCTGCAAGGCGAATTGCTGCGCCATGACGCGCGCTGGGCCGAAACCATGAAGCCGCTGGCCGATGCTTTCGTGCAGCGCTTCCATGACTACCTGCCGCTGGCGATCTATCCGGTGCGGATGGGATTGCACAGCAACACCGCTTTCGCGCTGATCCTGGCGCGCGACTATGCCGCCGCCGTGGGCGATGCCGATTTCGCCGAAGTCTGCGCCGGGAAAATCCGCGGCTGGTACGGCGGGGATCGCGATTGCAGCGTGTTCGAGCCGTCGCAGTCCGATTTCCTGTCGCCGGCCCTGATCGTCGCCGCCGCCATGCGCGGCGTTTTGCCGGTGTCCGAATTCCAGGCCTGGTTCGCGCGTTACCTGCCGCGCGTGCCGGACACCCTGTTCACGCCCGCCACCGTCACCGACCGCAGCGACGGCCAGATCGCCCATCTCGACGGGCTCAACCTGTCGCGCGCCTGGTGCTGGCGGCTGATCGTGGACGCGCTGGACGAGCCGTTGCGCGCCCATGTGGAAACGGCCATCGCGGCCCATCTGCAAAGCGCGCTCGATCATGTCGCGGGCGACTATATGGGCGAGCATTGGCTGGCCAGTTTCGCCCTGCTGGCGCTCGACCCGTGAACCCGATAATTTTGCCCATCCCGTGAGGAAATGACCGTGAAAACCATCGTCTTTGCCGCCGCGGCTCTGGCCGCCACCGCTGCCATGGCCGCCACGATTCCGCCGCCGCCCGCCACGCCCACCGGCGCCGATTCCGACACCTTCTTCGGCACGAAGGTGTCCGATCCCTATCGCTGGCTGGAGAACGGCAAGGACCCGAAGGTCGACGCCTGGAGCGATGCGCAGAACGCCCGCACCCGCGCCTATCTCGACGCGCTGCCCGGCCGCACGGCCCTGCACGACAAGCTCATGGCGCTCACCAAGGCGACATCGCCCTCCTATTTCCAGATCACCGCGCGCGGAGCCGGCGTCTTCGCGCTCTATATCGATCCGAAATTGCAGCAGCCCATGCTGGTCACCTTGAACGCCAAGGCCGATCCTGCCAGCCGCAAGGCGCTGCTCGATCCCAACACGCTCGACAAGAAGGGCCTCACCGCCATCGACTGGTACGTGGCCTCGGGCGACGGCAGCAAGGTTGCCGTGTCGCTGTCCCAGGGCGGCAGCGAGAACGGCACCTTGCATATCTACGACACCGCGACAGGCAAGGAGATCGACAAGCCCATCGCCAATGTGCAGTACCCCACGGCGGGCGGCGCCATGGCCTTCGCGCAGGGCGGCAAAGGCTTCTGGTACACGCGCTATCCGGACGCGAGCGCGCCGGCCGCCGACCAGCATTTCAACATGCAGGTCTATTTCCACACGCTGGGCGCGGATCCCAAGACCGACACGCTGGCGCTCTCCAAGGCCGATGGGCTGGAGCGCATCTCCGAGGTCTTCCTCGACAACCGCTTCGACCGGTCTTCGATCCTGGCCATGGTCCAGCGCGGCGACGGCAACACCTGGGCCTATTACATCCTGAAGCCGGGCGCGCCCGCCTTGCAGATCGGCACCTATGACGACGAAGTGGTCTACGCGACCATCGGCGCGGACGACGCGGTCTACGGCATCTCGCGCAAGGGCACGTCCAACGGCCGCATCGTCAAGCTCAAGCCGCCTTTCGCCAAGGGCGGGCTTGCGAGCGCGCCGGTGCTGGTGGCGGAGAGCGATCTCGCCATCCAGTCGGGCGGCGCGGAGGAGCACGACATCGATCTCGGTCTTTCCAAGGACCGCCTCTTCGTGCGCGACGTGACGGGCGGGCCCACTGACGTGCGCATCTTCGGGCTCGACGGCAAGCCGCAAGGCAAGCTGCCGCTCCCCGACATCTCCTCCAACGCGGAGATCGAGGCGCTGGCGGACGGCTCGGTGCTGTTCGACGTCGCGAGCTATCTGCGTCCGCGCTACTACGCGCGCTGGAATCCGGCGACGGGCAAGGCGGAGGAGACGGCGCTGAAGGTCGTCTCGCCCGTCTCCTATGCCGATGCTGAAGTCGTGCGCGTCTATGCATCGTCGAAGGACGGCACGAAGGTTCCGGTCAATCTGATCATGAAGAAGGGCGTCAAGCAGGACGGCTTCAATCCCACGCTGCTTTACGGCTATGGCGGCTTCGGCATCAACCAGTCGCCTTATTTCGCCGGCGCTTTCGTGCGGCAATGGCTCGATCGCGGCGGCATCTACGCCATCGCCAATATCCGCGGCGGCTCGGAATATGGCGAGCGCTGGCATCAGGAAGGCATGATGACCAGGAAGCAGAACGTGTTCGACGATTTCGCCGCCGCCGGCCAATATCTCGTCGACCGGAAATACACTTCGCACGAGAAGCTGGCGATGCGCGGCGGCTCCAACGGCGGCTTGCTGATGGGTGCGGTGCTGACACAGCATCCGGGCCTGGCGCGGGCGGTGGATTCCATCGCCGGCGTCTACGACATGGTCGCCTGGGGGCACGACAACAACGGCGTCTTCACCGCGACCGAATACGGTTCGATGAACGACGCCGCCCAGGCCCACGCGCTGCTGGCCTATTCGCCCTATCACCATGTCGCCAAAGGCACGGCCTATCCGGCGGTGTTGCTGTCGGCGGGCGCGAATGATGGGCGGGTCAATCCGCTGCAGTCGCGCAAATTCGCAGCGGCACTGCAGGCGGCGACGTCGTCGGGCCATCCGGTATTCCTGCGCGTGAGCAAGAATGCCGGCCACGGCATCGGCTCCTCGCTGGACGAGCGCGTGGGCCTGCAGACCGACGAGCTGACCTTCCTGTTCGATCAGCTGGGGATGAAGTAGGGCCAATTTTAAGAAAAGGCACGCCGGCACATTCAGGCTGCTTCAATCCGCAAGCGTTACAAAGGACGCTCGCAAGGGGTTGAAGGCCATGCATGTGCTGGTGTGCGCGTCCCAGAAAGGCGGCTCGGGGAAGACCACCCTGTCCGGTCATCTGGCCGTCGAGGCCGAACATGCGGGTGTGGGACCCGTCGCCCTGATCGACACCGACCCGCAAGGCAGCCTCGCGCAATGGTGGAATGCGCGGGAAGCCGCGGCGCCCGTCTTCGCGCAGACCGCGCTCGACGATCTGGGCGCCACGCTCGCCCGATTGGAACGCTCCGGCGTGCGGCTGGCGGTGATTGACACGCCGCCCGCGATCACGGCCTCGATCAGCCAGGTCGTGGCCCATGCCGATCTTGTCGTGGTGCCGACACGGCCGAGCCCGCACGATTTGCGCGCGGTGGGCGCGACGGTGGACATCGCGGAGGGCCACGGCAAGCCGCTGATCTTCGTCGTCAACGGCGCCACGCAGCGCGCGCGCATCACCGGCGAGGCCGCGGTGGCGCTGTCGCAGCACGGCACGGTGGCGCCGGTGACCTTGCATCATCGCGTCGATTTCGCGGCCAGCATGGTCGATGGGCGCACGGTGGGCGAGGCCGCGCCCAAATCGCATTCCGCGCGCGAGATGCGCGAGTTGTGGCTCTATGTGCAGGACCGCCTGTCGCGCCTCACCCGCGATGCGCGCCTGATGCCGGAAGAGAAGCCCGATCGTCTCGCGGTGCGCGCTCTGTCCGCGCTGCCGGAAGAGCCGATGCCGGAAACCGCGCCGGAAATCGAGCCGGAGCCGGAGACCGCGCCGATACCGCTGCCCGAAATGCCGCCGGAATTGCCGGCGGTGTCGTTGCAAGAAGTCTTGGCCGAGCCCGCGCCCTATACAGGCGCTGAGCGCCGGTCCGGCCTCGATCGCCGCGAAGGCCAGCATGGCTTCTTCGGGGCCGCCGAGCGCCGCGCGCATCCCTTCGGCCGCCGCGCCACGGATCGGGCCTTCGGCAAGCACAAGATGGAGGCGACATGAGCCAGCCGCGTTTCGCGCCGATCACCGCGAGCCTGCTGGCGCGCAAGGGCGAAGCCGCGCCGCTCTGCGCCAAACAGCCTCTGGCCTGGTTGCAGGACGTCGCACCGCAACCGCCCCCAATGCTGCAATCGACGCCGCAAATGTCCCATGGCATGGCCGATCCGGGCGAGAAGCCGCACCGCATCATGGTGGCGCTCTCGAACCGCGAATATGAGACGCTCGGCATCGCCGCGGTGAAGAAGGGCACGACGCGCCACCGCATCGCGCGCGAGGCGATGGATCACTATTTCGCCACCCTCGCCCGCGAATTCCACGACCGGTGCGCTTGCGTTTCCGACGCGGCGCGTGAGGGCGGCTGCTGCAGGGACGCCTGAATAAACAATGGCTGTGAATGTAATATTCACATCCGTTTACTTGCAAACGTCTTCAAACTAGATTGGACAAATTCGCGCTGCGTTCCGGCGTGTGTTTGTCCAGCCGCGCCCAATGGCGCCGGGAGAACGCTCATGCCTGCGAACGTGACCGATTGGCTCGAACTCATCGTGCTGGCGGGTCTTTCCGGCGCGGTCGGTCAGTGCGCCCGCGTCATCATCGGCATCAAGAAGGTCAACGATCAGGCCTCGGCCACCAATCAATCGATGGGCGACATCATCCAATTGCCGCGAATGGTGGTCAGTCTGCTGATCGGCTTCGTCGCCGGCGTGCTGGCCGTGCTTGTCCTCAATCCCGGCATGAACGGGATCGACGCCAAGACCATCCTGGCGCTCGCCGCCGCCGGCTATACCGGCGCCGACTTCATCGAGGGCATCATGAGCCGTTACGAGCCGGCGCCGCCGCCCGCGCCGCAGCCGCAGCAGCCGCCCGCAACCGGGCATGTGGGGTAAGGGCCATGGCTGGCAACACGACTGTCACGGGCACGGTGACGACGACGAGCCCGCTCAACCTGCGCGCCAATTCGCCGAGCGATACGGCGCCGATCGCCGGTCAGCTTTCGACGGGCTCCATCCTCGTGGTCACCGCGACTGTCACCGGCACGCCGATCAGCGGCAACGCGAACTGGTATGCCGGCTTGAACGGCATCTATTTCTGGTCGGGCGCCTGCTCCGGGCTCACCGCGCTGCCGGCCGCGCCATCGACGCCGCCGGCGACACCCGTCAGCGTATCGCCGCCGGCGCCGGGGATGCTTGCCGGCAAAGTCGTCGCCGCGCCGCAAGGCACGCTCGGTTTCGATTGCGATTTCACGCTGACGTCGCAGGACGTCGCCGGCTATGTCTCGCAAGGCTACAAATTCTGCATCCGCTATATCAGCCGCGCCACGCCCACCGGGCAGGATGGCGACCTCACCGCCAGCGAAGCCAACACCATCCTCAATGGCGGATTGGCGCTGATGGCGGTGCAGCATGTCGCGGCGTCGCCCTGGGTGCCGACCCAGCAGCTCGGCACGCAATATGGCGGCAACGCCGTCTCTTGCGCGCAGGAAGTGGGGCTGCCGCCGGGGATGAATATCTGGCTCGACCTCGAGGGCATCAACGCCAAGGTCCCGGCGCAGGATGTGATCGACTATTGCAACGCCTGGTACGCGCCGGTCGCCGCCGCCGGCTATGTGCCGGGCGTCTATGTCGGCGCCGACTGCATACTCGACGGCGACGAGCTCTATTGGGATCTGGATTTCGCGCATTATTGGCGCTCGGGCAGCAGCGTTCCCGACGTCGCCGTGCGCGGCTACCAGCTATTCCAACGCATTCCCCCCGGCGGCGCCAGCGACATCGATCAGGACGCGACGCGAAACGACAATCTCGGCGGCGCTGCCCTATGGCTGACGCGGAGCTGATTCGGCGAGCAATTGGCGCAAGCGATCCTGCCACACCGCGGCCCAGGTATGGGTGCCGTGGCCATGCGTGGCGGGGCTTTGCGGGATCAGCACGTAGTGGCCATGCGGGATCTTCGCCGCCATGGCCTCCGCGATGCCCAGCTCCGGCGGGTTGATGAAATCATCCGCCGAGTTCACCCACATCACCGGCGCGGTGATCTTGGAAAGCCCAGCCGAGGGATCGTAGTCCTGCGACGCCGCCACCTGGTACATCATGTCGTTGGCGTCGAGGCTCGCGAGCTCCTTCGCGGTGTAATCCTCGACGTTCTTGTCGGCCGCGGCGCGCGTCGGATAGTCCTGCTGCATATGCCAGGGCGCGCTGCCGGCGATGATCAGCATGTCGGTGGCGATGCGCAGTCCCATCTGCGGCTCGGCCTTGTAATCGCCGCCCATCCAGGCGGGATCGTTCTTGATGCCGTCGATCACCATCTTGCGCCACATCCGGTTGCGGCCCGCGATCTCGACCGGCAAGCAGGCGAGCGGCATGGCGGCGTCGACGAAGCTGGGATAGGTCTGCGCCCAGACGAAGCTGTGCATGCAGCCCATCGACGTGCCCATGACAAGGCGCAGGTGATCGACCTTCAGCCCGCGCACGAGGAGTTCGTGCTGGGCGGCGACCATGTCGGCGTAGCCATAGTGCGGGAATTTCGCGTGCAGCCCGTCGCTCGGCTTGGAGGATTTGCCGTGCCCGATCCCGTCGGGGAGGATGATGAAATATTTCTGGATGTCGAGCAGCCCGCCCGGCACGAACAGGACATCGGCGAATTGCGGCCGCAGGAACTGGTGCCCGTCGCCGCCCGTGCCGTGCAGCACCAGCACCGCATTGGTGGCATGGCCATGGGCGTCGCGATGCGGGACGCCGAGCGTGGTGTAATGCAGCCGCAGATCCTTCAGCGTCTCGCCCGAGGTGAAGTGGAAATCGCGGGCGGTGTAGTCGCCCTCCTTGGCCGGCCACTCTGCGGCATTGGCGGCGGCGTGGGCCGAGGTGGCGGCAAGCGCGAGCGCCGCGGCGCAAACTGCAATCCGGTTCATGCGTTTCCCCTGGTAGTGCTCCTCCCACCATAGCATGATAGAGGCCCATGACATCCAAGCCCTACGGTCTCGTCGCCGATATCGGCGGAACCCATGCTCGCTTCGCCGTGGCGGCGTTGGAGGGGAGCGCGATCCGCGAGCCCAGGAATTTCGCCGTCGCCGATTACCAGAACGTCGATGACGCCGCGCGCGAATTTCTTGCCGAGGAGGGCCTGACGCATCCGCCCGAGGCGCTGGTCTTCGCCGTGGCGGGGCCGGTGACGGACGGCCGCATCCATTTCACCAATTCGGGCTGGGCCTTTTCGGAGAGCGAGTTGCGCGAGACGCTGGGTGTGAAACGCGCCCGCCTGGTGAACGATTTCGAGGCCCAGGCACGCGCGGTTGCGGTGTTGAAGCCGGCGGCCTTGGTGCGCATCGGCGGGCCGGACGCGTTCGATCCGAAGGCCGACGGCACCATCGCGCTGGTGGGGCCGGGCACGGGGCTCGGCGTCGGCGGGCTCGCGCGCAAGGACGGCGCGAGCATCGCGCTGGTCTCCGAAGGCGGCCATGCCGGCTTCGCGCCGGCGGACGAAACGGACGCGACGATCCTCGAAGCCCTGCGCAAGAAGTTCGGCCACGTCTCGGCCGAACGGCTGCTCTCCGGCCCCGGCCTCGCCAATCTCTTCGAGGCGATGAGCGCAAAGACGCCCCCCGCGCCGGAGGAGATCACCGCGCGCGCCAAATCCGATCCCAAGTCGTTCGAGGCGGAGGTATTCGCCCGCTTCTGCGCGATCCTGGGCAGCGTGGCGGGCGACATCGCGCTGATCCTGGGCGCGCGCGCGGGCGTCGTGCTCGCGGGCGGCATATTGCCCAACGCCATCGCGCTTCTTCAGGCGAGCGGGTTCCGCGCCCGCTTCGAGGACAAGGGCCGCTTCGCCGATTACCTGCGCGCGATCCCGACGCGGCTGATCGTGGAGCCGCATGCCGGATTGATCGGGGCGGCGAGCATCCTGCGCGACGCGCATCAGTGAAAATCGCGCGATTTCGGCAGCACGCGCACATTGCGCGGATGGCGATGCAGCGGCGCGCGCGGATCTGGCTTGGGATAAGCGAGATCCTCGATCTGGCTGCCGGGCGGCAGACGCACATCCTCCTCCGATAGCGTATCGAGATCTTGCGTGCGGTCGGTGAAGCTCTCGGCGATCAGATGCACGACATCCTCCGCGCTGCGCTGGATCTTGCCCTTGATGAAGAGCAGCCGCCCGCCCATCACCTCCTTGCGATAGGCCTCGAACACGGAGGGCCAGACCACCGTGTTGCACACGCCCGTCTCGTCGCTCAGCGTGATGAACACGACGCCGGCCGTGCCCGGCATCTGCCGCGTGAGCACCACGCCGGCGCAAACGGCCGTGGCGCCGTCGCGGGCGTTCCGGATCTCGGCGCAGCTCATCGCGCCTTCGCCGCTGTAACGTTCGCGCAGGAACTGCATCAGATGCGCGCGCAGGGACAGCCGCATCGTCTGGTAATCGGCGACGGTGTGCTCGGCCAGCGGCATCAGCGGCAAAGGCGCGGTCGTCTCCGCCGGGATGTCCTCCACGAATTGCGCGGCGAAGAGCGGCAATGCGTCGTCGTCCGGCAGGCGGCGCACCATCCACAGGCTCTCGCGCCGGTCGAGATCGAGCGAGCGGAAGCAATCGGCCTCCGCCAGGATGATCAGCGCCCGCTTGGACAGCCGCGCCCGCCGCGCGAAGGATTCGAAGCTGGAGAACCCGTTGCCGCGCCCCTTGGCGATGCGATCCGTCCACCATTCTTCCTTGAAGCCGGAAATCTGCCGGAAGCCCAGCCGCAGCACCGGCGGTTCGCCCGCCGCGATCTCCAGCGTGTTGTCCCATTCGCTGGAATTCACGTCCGGCGGGCGCACCTCCACCCAATGCTCCCGCGCGTCGCGCACGATCTCGCCCGGCGCGTAGAAGCCCATGGGCTGCGCGTTGAGCAGGGCCGCCGCGAAGGCCGCGGGGTGATAGCGCTTGAGCCAAGCCGAGACATAGACGAGCAGCGAGAAGCTCGCCGCATGGCTCTCCGGGAATCCGTAGGAGCCGAAGCCTTCGATCTGCTTGAAGCAGCGCTCGGCGAAATCCTGCGTGTAGCCGCGCCGCGTCATGCCGCCGATCAGCTTGTCGCGGAACTTGTCGATGGTCCCCAGATTGCGGAACGTCGCCATAGCGCGGCGCAACCCGTTGGCTTCCTCCGGCGTGAATTTCGCCGCCACCATGGCGAGCTTCATCGCCTGCTCCTGGAACAGCGGCACGCCCATCGTCTTGCCCAGCACCTCCTTGAGCTCGTCCGCCGGGCCATGCTCGGGCGCGGGCGCGGGATATTCCACCAGCTTGGGATTCTTCCGGCGCTTCAGATAGGGATGCACCATGTCGCCCTGGATCGGGCCGGGCCGCACGATCGCCACCTCCACCACGAGATCGTAGAATTTGCGTGGCCGAAGCCGCGGCAGCATGTTGATCTGCGCCCGGCTCTCGACCTGGAACACGCCGATGGCGTCGCCCAGGCAGAGCATGTCGTAGACGGCGGCATCCTCGTTCTGCACGTTCGCCAGCGTGTAGTCCGCCGGATCGTATTGCCTGATCAGCGCGAAGGCCTTGCGGATGCAGGTCAGCATGCCCAGCGCCAGCACGTCGACCTTCATGATCTTCATCGCGTCGAGATCGTCCTTGTCCCATTCGACGAAATAGCGCTCCTCCATCGCCGCGGGCCCGATGGGCATCACTTCGTCGAGCCGGTCCTGCGTCAGCACGAAGCCGCCGACATGCTGGGAGAGATGGCGCGGGAAGCCGTGCAGCTGATTGGCGAAATAGACCGCGCGCTCCACGATCGGATTGCCGGGCGCAAAACCGCCCTGCTTCATGCGCGCATGCTTCTTCTCGCCCCAACTGTCCGATCCGCCCGAGCCCCATAGCCCGCTCACCAAGGCCGAGGTCACGTCCTCGGTGAGGCCGAACACCTTGCCGGTCTCGCGGATGGCGCTGCGCGCGCGATAGGTGATGACGGTGGCCGCCAGCGCCGCGCGGTGATGGCCGTAGCGTTCGTAGATCGCCTGGATCACTTCCTCGCGCCGCTCATGCTCGAAATCGACGTCGATGTCGGGCGGCTCCTGCCGCTCCTGGCTGATGAAGCGCTCGAACAGCAGATCGAAGGTCGCCGGATCGACGGCGGTGATGCCGAGCACGTAGCACACCGTCGAATTCGCCGCCGAGCCGCGGCCCTGGCAGAGGATTTCCTTTCCCTCGGCGATGCGCACGATGTCGTGCACCGTCAGGAAATATTGCGCGATCCTCATCCGCGCGATCAGCGCCAATTCCTTGCGGATGGCTTCCACCACCCTGTCCGGCACGCCGCCGGGATAGCGGCGGAGCGCGCCTTGCCAGGCGAGATCGGCGAGATGCTCGTCGGGCGTCTTGCCCGGCGGAACGGGCTCGTCGGGGTAGTTGTATTGGATGTCCCCCAGCGTGAAGCCGATGCGATCGGCGAAGATCTGCGTCTGCGCGATGGCGTCCGGCGCGTCGCGGAAAAGCCGCGCCATCTCCTCGGGCGATTTCAGGTGGCGCTCGGCATTGGGCTCCAGCAGCTTGCCCGCCTCGTCGAGCGTCACGTGCTCGCGGATGCAGGTGACGACGTCCTGCAACTCGCGCCGCCCCGGCTCGTGATAGAGCACGTCGTTGATCGCGAGGAGGGCAATGCCCGCGCCCCGCGCGATCCTGGCCAGCGCCGAGAGCCGGCGGCGGTCCGGCCCGCGATGGGGCAGGGCGGCGGCCAGCCAGACATCCTTTTTGCCCAGCGCTTCGGCAAGCCGTTGAATCCGTTTGCCGTATTCGTTTTCCAGACCGGCCCACCCCCCTCCCCCCCTGGGCGGCGGGATGATGGCGAGCAGCAGCCCCGTCCGCCATTCCAGAAGGTCCCCTATAAAGAGCGTGCAGTCGCCCTTTTTGGCGCGCAGCTTGCCGATGGAGAGCAGCCGGCAGAGACGGCCATAGGCGTCGCGGTCGGTGGGGTAGGCGAGGATGTCCGGCGTCCCGTCCGCGAAGACGAGCCGCGCGCCGATCAGGAGCTTGGGCAAAGGCTTTTCGGTCTGCGGTTTGATCTCCTCCAGCGACGACCAGGCGCGCACCACGCCGGCCAGGGTGTTGCGATCCGCGATGCCGATGGCCGACAGCCCAAGCTCCGCCGCCTGCCCCACGAACTCACCCGGATGCGACGCCCCCCGCAGGAACGAAAAATTCGTCGTCACCGCGATCTCGGCGTAGGCGCTCATGCAAACAGCCCGTGCACGTACCAGCGCGATGCGGCGGTTTCGCGTTCGTAGAGGCCGTCGCGGTAGAGCCAGAAACGGTGGCCGCGTTCGTCCTCGACGCGGTAGTAGTCGCGCGTCGGCTGGGGTTCGGCATGGCGCCACCATTCCATGGCGATGCGCTCGGGGCCCTCGGCCTGGGTGATGGTGTGCTGCAGCCGCCGCCAGCGGAAGCGCAGCGGCGGGCCGTCCGGCACTTCGGCGAGCACGTCGATGGGCTCGGGCTTGGCGAAGAGGCGCAAGGGCCGGCGCGGCGCTTCGTCCGCCAGGCGCAGGGGCGCCCACGCAAACCTGTCCGGATCGGCATGCTGCGCCGGCACGGCCACGGCGCCGGCCTCGGGGATATGGGTGTCCTGCGGCTGGAAGCGCATCACCCGCGACGGGCCGAAACGGGCGGAGAGATTGTCGGTCAGGATCTTGATGTCGCGCGCGGCCTCGTTGGTGTCGAAGCTGATGGCCTCGGCGACGAGCGTCTGGGCGAAGATCGCGGCGAGCCGGATCAAGTCGAACCCGAATCCGGGATCGAGCGGATCGGCGAGCGCGTCCAGTCTCTCGCGGAACAGCCGCACCATGCGCTTGGGCTCGCGCGTCGCCTCGCCGGTCTCCACCGCGATGCGGCGCATCTGGCCGTCGGCGCGGAAGAAACTCGCCTCCAGCACGCGCACGCCTTGCCCGCGGCTCTCCAGCACCTGCGCCAGGTTCTCGCCCAGCGACAGCAAGGTGGCGGCGATGTCGTCCGCGCTGACGATGGGCTCGGCGAAGCGGCGCTCCGCCATCAGGTCGGGCAGGGGCGTGCGCGGCGTCAGCGGCGGCTTGCTCTTGCCGAGCGTCCCGTCGAGCACGCCGATGAAGCCCTTGCCGAAGCGCGCGGCGAGTTCGTGGCGCGTGCGCTCCGCCACCTGGCCGATGGTCTTGAGGCCGGCGCGCTTCAGCGCGTGGACGACCTGTGCATCGGTGGCCAGCGCCTCGGTCGGCAACGCGGCCACGGCCTGCGCCTCGCCGCCCGGCGTCACGATCGTGCCGTCGGCATGGTGCGCGAGCGCGCGCGCCGCATGCGGCGTGCCGGCCAATGCCAGCCGCACCGCGAAGCCTTGAGCGGCGACGGCGCGGCGGATCGTGTCGAGCATCGCGCGCTCGCCGCCGAAGAGATGGGCGATGCCGGTGATGTCGAGGAACAGCCCGTAAGGCAGATCGAGCGCCACCAGCGGCGTGTAGCGCTCGCACCAGTCGGCGACGGCTTCGAGGAGCTTGAGGTCCGCGGGCTCATTGGCGCGGATGACGGCGATGTCGGGCACCATGGCGCGCGCATCGGCGAGCGCTTTGCCGGGATGGAGGCCGAGCCGCGCCGCCGCCCCATCCACCGCGATCAGGCGCAGCGCGTTGTCGGTCTTTCCGGCGACGACGAGCGGGCGCCTATCCAGCCGCCCGCAAGCCCTCCAGCGCCGCTTCAGCCTGTCGGTCGGCAGGCGCGGCAGGTCGAGCGCCAGGATGCGCCTCGGCGAAGAGTCCATCGTTGCAATCCCATTCCATCGTCCAACATCCAAGATTTCCATGCCGGTTGCGCACGAGCGCTGCCTGCATGCGCGGCTTGCCCCAATCTTCGTCGCCGGGGTCTGAAGCCGCGGCCGTTACGCTCCAGCGCGTCTGCGCCGCGCTCGGCAGCGGATCGGCCGAGAAGCGCAGCACCAGCGCGGTCGTGGCGTGCTGCTGCGCGAGCAACGTGAGCCGGCGGCTGGCGACGAGATCGAACACTTTTGCCTCGCCCCAAGGCTCGAGCAGCACCGCGCCCACGCCCTTGTTGACCAGCGCATCGGCGCCCGCGCGCAGCACGTCCCTGGCGTCATGCGCGCGCACCATCAGCACGCGCGCCGGATCGAGGCCGAGTTCGAGGAGGCCGGACGCGAAGATCTCACCCGCCTCCAACGCGGCGAAATCCTGGCGCACCCAGACGAGCCATTTGTGCTTGCCCAGCACGCGCCGTGCGAGCCCAAGCGCGAAACAGGTGGCGGCCGCCTCGGCGCCCGCACTCTCCGCGAACACCTCATGCAGCGCGTCCTGCCGCAAGCCGCCCAACAGGCAGCCATCGGCGCGCGGGGCCCCGAGGGGAATGCGCGTCCCGCTTTCCAGGGGCTTCAGCAATTGCTTGAGGTGCGTGGTGTCCATGGCTTTCGTTCATCTTGTGTTCTACTGAGAACCAAGAACGAACAAAGAGTCAAGCCCCGGCCAGGCGCGCGGACACGAATTCGCGCAAAACAGGACATTGCGCGCACCGATTTTCACGCCTGCCCATCATCCCGGAGCAAGCGCGCCGTGCAACTTTTACGATACGGTTCTGTTGCATTGTAATGATGAGAGCAGTGCAGTCCTTCTGCTGTTTATTCAAGTTAAGATGCAAATGCTCTGACAGTAAATCAGCACGAATCTTTGCTTCTATATTTGTTGACTCCCCCTTCTTCGGTGCTAGCGTCGATAGCGGTGCCGAATGAATTCTGCGAAGCTTTCGCCGGGACTTTCGGCACCTATCCAAAGGAGTCGAACATGGGTAGCAAACAGCTCATCGAGAATTGGCGCGACACGGCGGATGACAACAATCCGGCCGGCGGGCTCTTCGCGAGCGGCGAATATGCGGAAGCCGACATCGTCGGCCGCAGCGCCGCCGCCGAAAGCCTGATCTGCGGCACGGCCTGTACCGGTCATTCGACCAAGGTCTGCTGCTGATGCAGTCTCCGCCGAAATCGAGCGAGCTCTATTTCGGCGGCTCGCTGGGTTGCCTGCTGCAACGGGACGCCGAAGCACTGGCAACCCAGCTCGGGGGGCTCGCCTGCCTCTCCCGCGACGAATGCGACGCCATCCATGCGGCGGCGACGATCTCGATCCTCATCACCCTGCAAAGCAAGCTCGGCCGCGTGCTGCTGCTGGAATTGAACGCCGCGCGCGTGCGGGGCGAACTCAAGGGCGAGACCAGCGAAGCGCGCTGGGATGACTTCCTCGCGCAATCCGAAGCCCCCGATTTCTGGGACAGGCTCGCGCCGCATTATCCGCCCATGCCCGGCATGGCCGCGCGTCTGATCCGCAGCCGCCGCGAGGCCGCGCTCGCCTTCGCGCAACGCTGGGCCGCGGATCGCGATGAACTCGAAATCCTGCTCGGCCGGCCGGCCGGGGCATTGACCGGGCTCTCCTTCGGCGCGGGCGATGCGCATAATGGCGGCCACAGCGTCGTGCTGGTGACCTGTGAAGGCGGACGCGTCGCCTACAAGCCGCGCTCCGTCGCGGTGGAGCGCGAACTGCGCGCCTTCATCGAAGGCCTCGGCATCGAAACGTCCATGCGCGTGCCCAAGGTGGTGGAGAAGGGCACGCATGGCTGGTGCGAATTCGTCGAGCATCGCTTCGCCGCGGACGAGCACGAGCTCGCGCGCTTCTATGAAGGCATCGGCCATTGGCTGGCGGTGATGCGCCTCGTCGGCGGCACAGATCTGCATGCCGAGAACCTGATCGCCTGCGGGCCGAGCCCCGTCATCGTGGATTGCGAAACGCTGTTCTCGCCCTTGCTGCCCGCTTTCCCCTCCGGCTTCGGCGATGCGACCGACAAGGCGATGGAATTGATCTCCGCCACGGTGCTGGCGACGGGCCTGCTGCCGCGCCGCGGGCAAGGCCTCGGCTTTCGCGGCATCGACATGTCGGGCGTGGGCGCGCTCCCCGGCCAGCAGCCGACGCAGCTTCTGCCCGACATCGTCGATGCCGGGACGGACATGGCCAGGATCGGCATGCGCCGCGTCACCATCCAGCCTTCCGCCAACCATCCCGCCGGCAAACCCAGCCTCGCGGAGTTCTGGCCGCAGGTGCTGGGAGGCTTCGAGGAATTGTCGGCCAGGCTGCGCGCGCTCGCCGATCTGCGCGCGCGGCTGAAGCCGTTCGAGGATTGCCGCATCCGCGTCGTCTGCCGCGCGACGGAGGTCTATGCCGAGATCGCGCGCATGCTCTGGCATCCCGTGTCGCTGCATGGGCCGGACAAAGCGATTGCGCGGGCGCACGCGCTTCTTGCCGAGATGGCGACCAATGTTTCGCTCGCGCCCAGCGATCCCGCGGTGATCGCGGCGGAGACCGGCGTGCTCGCCATGGGCGACATTCCGTATTTCTCCACCATCGCGCGCGACGGCGTCCTCGACGGTCCCGGCGGCACGCATTGGCTGCCGCGCGCAAATCTCGTCGAGGCCGCGTGGCGGAGCTGGCGCCGGAGCGATCTGGCGGTGGAGAAGGATTACGTCCGCGCCGCGCTCGTCAGCGCCTATGTCAATGACGGCTGGTTGCCGGACGATGCAAGCTTCCGCCCCGCGAAAGAGCGCGCCGGCGATCTCGATGCGCGCCGCCGCCGCCAAGCCGCGTCGATCATGCGCCGCATGGTCGCCACCGCCATGCACGGCGAGGACGGGACGGCGACCTGGGTCGCGCCCGCGCTCGGCGGCTCGGGCTGGTCGGTGCAATCGCTCAACGCCGATCTTTATGCCGGCGTCTCGGGCGTGGCCGTGCTCGCCGGCGCCTATCTGCGCGAGATGCGCGCGGGCCGCGCCGATGCGGTCGAAGGCGTGGAGGATCTGTTCGCGGGCGTCATGCGCACGCTCGACGCCTTCGACGAGAAACGGCTGAGCGATGAGCGCAAGGGCTATCTCATGCGGCCGGCTTCGCCCGGTTCCTATCTCGGCTTGGGTTCGCAGATCTGGACCAATCTTCTCCTCACCCAATGGGGCCTGCATGACGGGCTCGTGCGCGCGCGGTCCTTGGCCGAGGGCATTCCCGCCGCGGCGCAGGCCGATCAGATCTTCGACGTGCTCTCGGGCAAGGCCGGCGCGATCCCGGCGCTGATCGCGCTGGCCCAGGCAAGCGGCGACGACTCGCATCTCGCGACGGCGCGCGCGCTGGCGGACGATCTGGTGACCCGCGCGACGCGCAACAACGGCTATGCCTCCTGGCCTCTGCCGCGCTGGCCGGAAGGCGTGGGCGGCTATGCCCATGGCGTCACCGGCATCGGCTGGGCGCTGACGCGGCTGGGCCGCGCCGCGCGTGACGATCGTTACAGCGAGACCGCGCGCGCCGCCTTCGCCTTCGAAGAGTCGCTCTACGATGCGGACGAGGCGAACTGGATCGACCTTCGCCGCCTCGACGATCACAAATCCGCGGCGGCGTGGTGCCATGGCTCCGTCGGCATCGGCCTGGCGCGGCTCGATCTCGATCCGGCGCTGGAGGAGGGCGAGACCGAACTCATCCTGCGCCGCGCGGTGGACGCGACCTGGCGCATGGGCTTCGGCTGGAATCACTCCGCCTGTCACGGCGATGTCGGCGCTTGGGAGTTGATCGACCGCGCCATCCCGCTGGGCCAAGGCCCGTGCGGCCTGTCCCGCGAGGCGCTGCTGGCGGAGGTGTTGACCAGCCTGGAGGACAACGGCCCGATCTGCGGATTGGTCCGGGATGCCTTCGTTCCCGGGCTTTTCCCCGGGCTGGGCGGGGTCGCCTACCAGCTCCTGCGCGCCCATCCGGAAAGCGGGCTGCCTTCGATCCTGGTGCTACCGACTTAGCCCAGGGTCAGAACTGACAACTTGTCATTTCTGCCGGGATGGGGGATTATGACAGCCCCTTCAAGGATCGGTTCCGATGGAGCATTTCGACGTCATCGTGGTGGGAGCCGGGCTCTCCGGCATCGGCGCCGCCTATCATCTCCAGCGCGACTGCCCCGGCAAGAGCTACGCGATCCTCGAAGGCCGCGACGCCATCGGCGGCACCTGGGACCTGTTCCGCTATCCCGGCATAAGGTCGGACTCCGACATGTACACGCTGGGCTATTCCTTCAAGCCGTGGCGCGAGGCCAAGGCCATCGCCGACGGCCCGTCGATCCGCAAATATGTCCGCGACACCGCCGCGGAGAACCACATCGAGTCCAAGATCCGCTTCCGCCACATGGTCAAGCGCGCCGACTGGTCGAGCGCCGGCGCGTGCTGGACGGTCGAGGCCGAGAAGGCCGATACGAAAGAGATCGTGCGCTTCACCTGCAGCTTCCTCTTCATGTGCAGCGGCTATTACGCCTATTCGGGCGGCTACGATCCGCAGTTCGAAGGCCGCGCGGACTTCGCCGGCAAGATCGTCCATCCGCAGAAATGGCCGGAGGACCTCGACTATTCCGGCAAGAACGTCGTCGTCATCGGCAGCGGCGCCACCGCCGTCACCTTGGTGCCGGAGATGGCCAAGACAGCCGCCCACGTCACCATGCTGCAGCGCTCGCCCACCTATGTCGTGTCGCGCCCGGCGGAAGACGCCTGGGCCAACCGGCTGCGCGAGCGCCTGCCCGCGAAGCTCGCCTATGCATTGGTGCGCTGGCGCAACGTGCTGTTCGGCATGTATTTCTTCAACATGGCGCGCAAGAAGCCCGAGCGCGTGAAGAAATATCTCATCGACATGGTGCAGAAGGAGCTCGGTCCCGATTACGACGTGAACACGCATTTCACGCCGCGCTACAATCCGTGGGACCAGCGCCTCTGCCTCGTGCCCGACAGCGATCTGTTCCAGTCGCTCAAATCCGGCAAATCCTCCGTCGTCACCGACACGATCGAACGCTTCACCCATGACGGCATCAAGCTCACCTCCGGCAAGGAACTGCCGGCGGATGTGATCGTCACCGCCACCGGCCTCAAGCTCGAATTGCTGGGCGGGCTGCAGGTGAGCGTCGACGGCGAGGCGAAGAACCTCTCCAAGTCGATGAGCTACAAGGGCATGATGTATAGCGACGTGCCCAATCTCGCCTCCAGCTTCGGCTACACCAACGCTTCGTGGACGCTGAAATGCGATCTCACCTGCGAATATGTCTGCCGGCTGATCAACTACATGGACGCGCGCGGGCTTGGCGCGGCGACGCCCAGGCGCGACGCATCGATCGAAGAAGCGCCGTGGCTCGACTTCTCGTCGGGCTATGTCCAGCGCGCGCTCGAAGTGCTGCCGCGCCAGGGCACGACGAAGCCGTGGAAGCTCTACCAGAACTACGCGCTCGATCTGGTGACCTTGCGTTACGGCAAGGTCGATGACGGCACGCTCGCCTTCGAGAAGCGCCCCGCGAAGGCCGCCAGCGATCCGGACAAACAGCTTTTGGCCGCGGAATAGCCAATACTGTCACTATACTTTTGGTTGAAATCACCGCACAGTTGCGCCCGGGCAGGGGTGTTCGGGCGTGGAGCCAAGCCTTCACAAATTCTTGCAGGATGTCTTCGGATGTTCGGCGGAGGTCGCCGCTGAGATCGGCGGCCACGTGGCGTCCCGCCGCTTCGCCGCGCGCGCCACGATCCTGAAGCAGGGCGACACCGCCGATTCGGCTTATCTGCTGCTGTCCGGCCGCGCCCAGGCGCAGACTTATGGCCTCGAAGGCCAGCCCTGCCTGCTGCACGAATTTCTCCCCGGCGAGATCTTCGGCGCAATCGCGCAAGTCCGGCCCCTGCCGGAAGACGGCGACATCGTCGCGGCGGAGGAAAGCCGCGCACTCGTCTTCAAGGCGCAGGATTTCGCGAACCTGATGCAGCGCCATGGCGCGATGGGCGTCGCGGTGTCGCGCATGCTGGTGAAGCGGTTGCGCGCGGCCTCGGCGCGAATGGTCGAGCGCTCGACGTTATCCGCCCAGGGACGCATCCATATCGAATTGCTGCGCATGGCGCGGATGGCCGACGGGCGCACGGTCAAGCCCGCGCCGGTGCTGGCGGCGCTGGCGGTGCGCGTGCATTCCACCCGCGAGACCGTGTCGCGCACCATCACCATGCTGGAGCGGCGCGGAATCGTCCGCCGCGAGAAGGACGCGCTGGTGATCGTCGCGCCGCACCGCCTCGAAGAGATGATTGTTTAACCGCGACTATCAAGGCTTCAGCGAGAACAACCGCACCGGATCGTCCGGAGTCTCGCCGGGGAGCTCGCCGACATATTCGGTGCGCGGCTGGTTGCGCGCCGAATCCGCGTGCAAGGCCGCGGCGAAATCCTCGGTGAGATGGATGGCCCCCGCCGGCGCCGACCGTGCGATCTGCGACAGCAGCGCGATCGGCTGGCCGCTCAGATAGACCCCGCCGCCGAACGGATCCTTCGCCCGCTGCACGATGGCGTAGTGGCAGGCGATGCGCATGTCCGTCGGCTCTTCCAGCACCGCGATGGCGGCGAGCGCCGAGCGCGCGGCCGCGGTCGCTTCCTCGAAGCCGACCAGCACGGCCTCGCCCGTCCAGCGCGGCGGGGCGAGCGGCACGGACCCCGCGGCCAGCGCGCGCGCCAACCAGGGCAGGATGTCGTTGGTCAGCCGGTCGGGATCGGCCGCGCTCAGATCGAGCCGCAGCAGCGCCGCCACGCAGCCCGACGAGGTTTCGAGCTGCACGCGCTTGCTCGCCTTGGCATGCGGCGCGGTCAGGATGTGCTGCGGACGGTTGGTCTTCTTCCAATTCGCCGCGATCCAGCCGCTGCTGGTCTTGCGCCTGGAAAGCCCGTCGCGATTGAGCACCAGAAGCTGCACCGCTTCGGTCATCAAGAGGTCGGCCTGCATCACCGCGCGGCCCATCGCCACCTCCGCCGCCAATTGGACGGCAAGCGGCGACAGAGGATCGCGCCCCGTGCCGACGGAGCGCACGGAGTCCGCGGCCTTGAGGATGCGGTCGAATTTCTTCGCCCAGCCGGCGCCGAAGCGCGCGACCGAGGCCTCGCGGAACACGGCGCGCGGCGCGGGCAGCACCAGATGCAACTCGGCGCCGGCTTCGAGCAGGGCTTCGGCGATCATGATGTCGGCGCCGGCAGCGAGCGCGCCATAGCCGAAGCCGATATTCTCTTCGTCGATCAGCTTGCGGATGCGCCGCGCGATCACCGCGCCGTCGACCGACATGGCGCCGGCGAAATGCAGGCAGCGCGGCGGCCGGCACGAATCGAGCCAGTCGTCGTCCTGATGCTGCTCCTCCAGGATCAATCCGAACTGGCGCAAGGTGGAGGCGTGGTCCTCGTAAGCCTTGGGCGCGCGCGCGATGGCGGCGGAGAGCGCGGCCTTGGCCTTGCGCGCATCGCCCAACAGAAGCATCGCCTCGGCCTTGGTCGCGGCGCGCCAATAGGGCGTCTCCTGTTCGCCGCCGTCGCGGCGCTCCAGCACCTGGCGCGCGATCGTCTCGGACTGCTGGCGCTTGCCGGCGAGCAGCGAGAGGGTCGCCGCGTTGATCAGCGGATAGGTCTGGCCGCTGATCTCGCCGGCGCGGGCATAGGCCTTGGCGGCTTCGAGATAATAGCGGCGGCGCTCGACGCCCGAGGCGCGCAGCGCGCTGTCCTTCAGCAAGCGGCCATGCACGCTCAACACGGCGGGATCGTCGTCCACGCGGTCGAATTGGCCTTCCTGGAACAAACGCCACGCGTGGTCGAGCGAACCGGAGCGGGCATGAGCGATGATCGACAGAAGCAGGGGATTCAAGCTCAAGGCTTGGCCCCGCTTCTTTTGGCGGACGATGTCACGATCTAGTCCTTTCGTTGAGGCGCGAATTTTGCGATGTCGGCGTCCAGTCTTTCGCGCTGCTGCACCCATGTCTCGTTGCTCGGATCGAAGTTTAGCATTTCATTGAGCGCATTGGAGGCCCTTGTCAGCCGGCACATGGCGCGCTCGGCCCGGCCTGCCCCTGCGTCCTCCAGCGCCAGGATGCGCTGCAGCGCGATCCAGGCGGTCTTCAGCTCCATGTCGTGCGGATCGGCCTCGATCTGCCCGCGCAGAATGCGCTCCTGGATCAGCGGGTGCATCCCGGCGTCGAACTCGCCGCCCCCCGCGCCGCAGGCATCGGCCTGCCAGGCATATTTGCCGGCAAGGTCGGCGGCGATCTCACCCACCCGCGCATAGGCGCGCGAGGCCTCGTGGAGCAAAAGGTGGCGCTCGGCGCCCTCGGCCCTGCGCGCGCGGTCGGTGAGGAGGCGGGCGCGCAGGCTCAAGGTCGCGGGGTCGTTCTCGACCCGGTCGAGGCCGGCGTCGTGGAACATCGTCCAGGCCCGATCGGCGGACCCGGCCTGGGCGATGATCGAAAGAAGAGCGGCGGAAGAGCTCACGGAGGCGTCCCGTCGTTCTTGATGTCGGGATCGATGGTCATCGGCACGGTGTTGCCGAAGCCCATGTCGAACTCGACATAAAGGTTGTAGGGGTCGAGCGAGCCATCGTCGGAGGCGCTGGCGACGCTGAAGTAGAGGATGCGCGCGATCTTGTCGGAGGACGGCCCCGTGCCCGTGGTCGCGTTGCCGTTGGTGTCGATCTCGACGAGGTTGAAATATTTGCTCGACAGGTTGCTGGCGAGCTTGATGCCCGCCGCCGCCGGCTGGTAGCGCCAGTTCACGCTCGAATCCAGTTCGATGACGATATAGCAGGGCACCGTGATGCGCAGATTGGGCGGATTTTCGGTATAACCCAGGGGAGTCAGCTCCGGCAGCGTGTTGGCGAGCAGATCGTCGATGAAGGTGTCGATGTCGCCGCTGTCCCAGACGCCGCTATCCTCCATGAAGGCGAACTGGAAGCCGCCGTCCATGTTGCAGCTGAGCTGGTAGTAGATGATCTGCGTCGGCGTCCAGCCGGACGGCGTGCTCGTTCCCAACGCATATACTGTGCCTGTTGACATGTCTTCGTCTCCTTGAGGTTCAGAGTCAGACTTACACGGTCAAAACACGGCGCTCATTCGGGGACTACGGCCAATTGGGATTTGTGCCGTCATTTTTGATGTCGGGGTCGACGATGATCGGGATCGTTTGTTTGGGATCGGTCGTCAGCTCGACATAGAGATTGTAAGGATCGATGCGCCCCTGCTCGGACGCCTGCGCAAGCGCGCCGAAATAGGCGATCTGGCAGACAGCGCCCGCCGGCGGCGCCTCGCCCTCAGTCTCCTTGCCGTCCATCGCGACCTGCGTGAGATCGAAATAGCGGCCGGGCAGATCCTCGACCGTCATGAGCCCCGGCTCGTCGCTCAGATATTGCCAGTTCAGGCTCGGGTCGAGCTGCAGAACGACGTAACAGGATTTGCGGATGATGAGATTGGGCGCATCACCGAGACGCGCGAAAGGTATGGCGCCCGGCGGCTTTCCCGCGAGCAATCCCACGATGAAGGCATCGATGTCGCCACCCTTCGCGACGCCGCTGCCCGGCAGGTATACAAACTGCAACCCGCCGGACAGCGTGACACCCAGCTTATAGTAGACAATTTCCTCCGCCTCCCAACCGCTGGGTGTATCGGAACCCATGACGAAGACTTGTCCTGTCGACATTGTGTTTCCTTTCAAGCCCAGCAGTTGGTGAAGCGTCTTCTTACGGCCAGTTAGGCTCTCCGCCGTCATTTTTGATCTCGGGATCGACGGCTATCGCGGTGAAGCTCGGCGAAGATAGATTTCGAACGAAGATGTTGAACCGGTTTATGAGCGGGTGCGGCAGTTTGTGCACGACCGCAGTGAAGAAGACCATTTGGCAATCCGCACTCCGAATGCCGTCTGGACGATTTATCGGAAAAGGAGGCGCTGCTGCTCCTGAGGGATCGGCCGGCGGGACTTCGTACAAATCCGCATACCAGGCCAGCTGTTGGCTTCGCATGGTTACGCCGCTGTTGCCCCGCGAATAAGCCCACTCTCCTTCGAGATGAAGGAGCACGTAGCAGGGCTTGTTCAATCGGAATGACTCTGCCGTGTCGCCGGGATCGAAGGGAAAACACCGCTGGGGCAAGCTGCCAGGGTTATCGCGCGCCGCAACGGCGAATTCCATCATCTGGCTGTTGTCCGCCGTCGTTCCCGGCGCCGGCAATGCGTAAATGCCGGAGTTGCTCAGATAGTTGAGCGTATAGCCCGTAGGTGTCCCCCCCGATTGGAGAACGACCGCGTGGATCCACGCGACATATTTGAATTCCAGACCCGGATCGAGACCCCCGACATCTATCTGGTAGCCCGTATCGTCTGTAGTCGCCATTGAAATATCTCCTTTTCAATTTTGTTTTGATGAAATCGGTTTGGTTGAAACTTCGTCAAGTGCATGTTCAACAATGTCGCGTTCCCGCGACCAGGCTTTATTTTTCGGATCGAAATTCGTCATGGCTTCAATCACGTCTTTTGCGCGCAAAAGTCTTGCCCGCGCGGCATTGGGGTTGCTGATTCTATCGAAGGAGGCCAGCGCCACTTGATCGGCAACCCAAGTGACCTTCAGATCCATGTTCTTGGGATCGGCCGCCATCTGCTCGTTCAAGATCGCCTCGGCGACGATGCGCTCCTGTTTGGCGTGGGCCATATCCCCTTTCAATCTGTAAGCATCCGCAATCCATTCATGCTGATTTGCGATGTTGACGGCGATGTTCTTGGATGAATGGAGCTTCGCGGCGCGCTCCATGTGATCGAGCGCGGACTTGCAGGCCCGCAGGGTCTCCGGATTTTTCAGCCGCTTCTTGACGGCAACCGAGCACAGGCTTTCCTCGGCGTAGCCCGCTTCCATCTGCCAAGTGGGATTGCGCGGCGCGATACCGATCAGATGTTCGGCCAGCGTCTTGTAGCTTTGAAATGCCTGAGCAGCAGCATCGTAACGCTTCTGATAGAAAGCCACGTTTCCGATCCAGAACTCTGTCTGCGCGTGGTTGTAGATGCGCACAGGATCATTTGGCGCGGCAGCCAAAAGCGCCTCGGTCGTGCGGCCGGCTTCCTGCGCCGTGCGCAATTCAGCATCATAGTCGCCGCGCCCGCCATCATCCTCCGCCATCGCGTGGAGCACGCGCGCACGGCGCTCAAGCGACGCCACCGGAAGCTTCGACAAATCCTGGTCGGCATAATATTGCAGCGCCTTGTCGTTGACCGCCGCCGTCACATCCAATCGGCCCACGCCTTTCAGCTTGTCGTGCAGGTCGGTGATCATGAATTCGACGAGCCCCTCCGCCTTCGCGCGTTGGCGCTCGGCTTCGGACCGGGCGATCAAGGCGAATGCAGTCAACGCGGCCATGATTAGCACCGTGATGCCCGCCACCACCGTGACGGCCATCACGCGGCGGAAGTTTCTTTGCGCGTCGCGCTGGACGAGTTCGTCGAGCCCGATCCCGATGATGCCGGCGACGAGCTTGAGCACCGCCGAGCGCGTTCCGTCGCCTTCGCGGCGGAAATCTGCCGCGAGCGGTTCGATCGCCGCGCCGTCGGGGCCGGAGAAGCGCAACGCATCGGGGAAGCTCTCTTCCGGCTCGCCCTTGGCGAGCGCGGTGAGGATCGGCCGGTCGGGATGGAGCTCGCGGAAGAGTTCGATCTCGCGCGCGACCCAGGTCGACTGCGCCGCCGTCGGCGAGCACACCACGACAAGGCTGCGCGAGGCCTTCAGCGCCCCGCGCACTTCGGTGGAGAGGTTATGCGCGGCGGGAAATTCGTCGCGGTCGCGGAAGATCGGCGCCAGGCGGCGCGGCACCGGGCCCTGCTTGGTCTCCTTCCCCACCAGGCGCGCGGGCAGGGCATAGCTCTCCAGCCGCCGGTGAAGCCTTCGTCCGAAGGCGGCGTCCCTGTGACTGTAGCTAATGAAAGCCCAGTATTTGTCTTCCTGGTCTTGGGCGTCCCCTGCCAACGCCTGCCTCCCCATAAGGCTATCCGAAATTTTGCCAGAAGCTTGGGGGACTCACAACGTAAAGGTGCGAAAGTCGGCATTATGCTTTTGTAGGTTATGGCCTTGACGCGGACGTAACGAACGATACGGCGTCCGGTACAGGCGGCCCGCCGCGGCGTCTTCCCTGCGCGCCGCATGGGACAAACGGGCGAATCGCCGCCCGCCATGCCCCTGCCACCGCGGAGCCTTCATGGCGCCATATTCCGGGCCCCTCATTCCTCATCATTTGTGGAGGGACAAATCGATGGCCATTTTTCCGAAAATCCAGAGTCCGTGCCCCTACAAGGGCAAACTGTCCGACATCATGGATGGCGACATGTGCCGGCTGTGCAAGCGCCAGGTCTTCGACCTGACCGCCATGAGCGACGGCGCGCGCGTGGCTTTCATCGAAGGCTGCGAGGGGGAGGTCTGCGTCAGCTATAAGTTCCCGATCCGCCCGGCCATCGCCGCAGCGGCGCTGGTGGCGGCGATGGCCGTCGCCCCGACGATGGCCGCGGCTTGCGACAACACCGAGGTGGAGGTGGTCGTGACCGGCGGCATGGTGAAGCCCAAGCAGGCCGAATATGTCCGCACGCCGGACGACAGCAAGGTTCCCGAGATCCCGGTCGTCTACGACAAGAAGCGCGACGCCAAGGTCAATCCGGGCTCCTGACTTCGGCGAAGCCCTGCCATTGCAGGAGGCCCGCGAGCTGCATCGAGGCGAGCAGCGAGCGGGCGTCGCCGTCGCCCACCGTCAAGGCGATATGCGTGCTGTCGAACGCGTCGAGCGCGGAATCGAAGCTCGTCCATTTGCCGTCGGCGAAGGCAAGCGTCCAGCTATGCGGCAGGAAGCTGTTGCTTACGCCGTGATAGGCCTCACGCGAATAGACGAGGCCGTTGGCCACGCGCGTCGGGATTCCTGCCGCCCGGCCAAATGCCGCGAGCAACACTGACGCCTCCGTGCAATCGCCCGAGCGGCGCTCGATCGTCTCCAGCGCCGAATAGTGCCCGGTGAAATCGAGCCGGACCATGATCGTTTTCACCTTCTGGGCCAGCAATTCCATCTTGCGCGAATCCGAAACCGGCAAGCGCGCGATCGGCTCCGCGATGTCCTTCAGCGCCCGCGCATCGCTTTGCATCCATGCCGTCGGTTTGCGTGCATCGGCGAGCGCCGCCGCGTCCGTTGGGAGCCCGGGGCCGCAATCGGCGCAGATATCGACCGTGACGGCGCCCGGCTCCGCCGTCACGCGCTGTTCGCTCGTCTGCGGCAGTGCGAATTCGAGACCGTCCTTGAAGGCGAAGCGGTAGCGGATGTGGCCGCGCATTGCGGTGGCGGAGATGCGGTAAGGCGATTTGGTCATCGCCGCCGGCAATGCGTGGTAGGGCGAATGCGCCGCGAGCGCGGTCTGCTTGTCCGTTGCCTTGATCGTCAGGCTCGCGCCGAAAAGCGGCTGTACCGATTCCACGATGGCGCCCTCGCG
This sequence comes from Rhizomicrobium sp., assembly GCA_036491175.1. Classification (GTDB taxonomy): domain Bacteria; phylum Pseudomonadota; class Alphaproteobacteria; order Micropepsales; family Micropepsaceae; genus Rhizomicrobium. The sequence goes on along the minus strand of DASXCJ010000010.1, from coordinate 40,030 downwards.
CCCGACCACGAATTTCGAGATCGCGAGGAGCTGGCTGCCGTCGTAGCGCTTGCGCAAGGCGACCATGCCGCCGGAGGTTTCGCCGCGCGCCTCGAGCACGACGCGCTCGACGGCCATCGCCGCGGCGTTGAAATTCGCGAATTCGATGCTCTGGCCGGGCGCAAGCGTGGCGAGCAAGCCTTCGCCGCCGTCGAAACGAACCTGCCTGGGAAGCGCCACCGCGAAGTGCCGTGTTTCGAGCGGCGTCGTGCGCGTGATATCGGCCGTATCGCCGGCGATCTTGGCCTCGATGCGCGTCCAATCTTCGCGCCATTCCGGGCCGTTCTGCGATTCCGTGCTGATCGCGATTGGGTCGCCCGTCTTGTCTTCGGTCAGTACGGTGCGCGCCGTCGCTTCCGTCGATTTGGACGCGCTGAACCATGGGGCCTGCGGGCGCTTGTCGCCTTCGTCGTAGAGGTCGATCGACTGGCTATCGATGATCCGGATCGTATCGGGGCCCGTCACGGTCTCGCGCGAAGCGTGACCGATCAGGGCGCCATTCTCCGCCAGGATGGCGTACCAGCGCTGCGGCTCGGCGCAGGCCGCGCTTGCCAAAAGCATCGTTCCGAACAGAAACGCCCGCACGCGGCCCCCTTCGCAAAACCATCCCTGCCAGCCTGTCGCCCAACAATGGCGGGAGGATGGCGGAACCTGTCGCCCGGCCAGCCCGTTATGGCGTGAACCCCGGGAGGAAATCCAAATGAGCAAATCCCTGCGCGGCATGCTTCTGGCCGCTTCCGTCGTCGCCTTGTCCAGTGCCGCGCTCGCGGCCGGCGGCACCTCGGCCTTTCCGACGCCGAACCAACCCGTGCCCGCCAATGGCGGCACCGCATCCTCGACCGGGATCGGTACGGTGACGTCCGATACGGCGACGCATCGTCACCGCCATCATCACCATCATGCGAGCGCCGCCGGCACGGAGGCCAATCCGCCGGACCAGATGCCAAATCAGGCGCCGAGCCAGATGGGCGACAGCACTCCGCACTAACCCGATTCCGCCGGTGTAGACGATGTATCTGTATTCGCCGCCGGCGGCCTCTTCCCCCGATATCGCCGCAATCATGGCCGGTTTGCGCTACGTGTCCGACGAACAGGTGGCCGGGATCGCCCGTCACAAGCATGGCCACGCGTTTCGTTACACCAATGCCTTCGGCAAGCCCGTCAAGGACCGCGCCGCGCTCGCGCGCATCCGCGCGCTCGCCATCCCGCCGGCCTGGACATCGGTGTGGATATCGCCCATCGCCAATGCGCACCTGCTGGCCACGGGGCGCGACGCCAAGGGCCGCAAGCAATATCGCTACAATCCCGATTTCGTCGCCCAGCGCGACGCCGCCAAATTCGACCATGTGATCGGCTTCGGCGAGGTGCTGCCGAAGATCCGCGCCCGGATCGCCGAACACATGGCGCTCCCGGGCATGCCGCGCGAGAAGGTGCTGGCGACGGTGGTCGCGCTGCTCGAGTCCACGCTGATCCGCGTCGGCAACGAGGACTATGCGCGCCAGAACGGCTCTTTCGGCCTCACCACCTTGCGCAACCGCCATGTCCATGTCGCGGGATCGGAGCTGCGCTTCATCTTCCACGGCAAGAGCGGCAAGACCTGGAAGCTGCATCTCCACAATGCCCGCGTCGCCCGCGTCATTCGCGCTTGCCAGGAGTTGCCGGGCCAGCATCTCTTCCAATATCGCGATGAAGACGGCGCCACGCGCAAGATCGCCTCCGGCGATGTCAACGCCTACCTGCGCGACATCTCCGGCCGCGACGTGACGGCCAAGGATTTCCGCACCTGGGCCGGCACGGTCGAGGCGGCCTGCGCCTTCCACGCGCTGGCGCGCGGCGAGGACCAGCCGCTCAAGAAGAATCTGCGCGAAGTCGTCGAGCGGGTCGCCGCCAAGCTCGGCAACACGCCCACGGTCTGCCGCAAATGCTACATCCACCCGGCGATCCCCGAGGCCTATGAAGCCGGCGCGCTCGCGCTGCGCATCCGCAAGACGCCGCACAAGCCGCACGATCTCGATCCGGCGGAACGCGCGGTGCTCGCCTTCCTGAAGGCGGCGAAGAAGGATTGATGCCGCGGCTCAAGGTCTTCCGCGATCATATCGGCTTCCACGACACCATCGTGGCCGCACCTTCGCAGAAGGCGGCGCTGGAAGCTTGGGGCGCCAAGCCCAGCGAATTCGCGCATGGCTTCGCATCGATCACAGAAGACAAGGATGCGGTGGCCGCCGCGCTCGCCCATCCCGGGCAGGTGCTCCGCCGCCCGTTCGGATCGCATGAAGGTTTCGCGGTCGATCCCAAGCCGCCGAAAGCGCCGCGCGTTTCGGCGAAAGCGAACAAGGCGAAGGCCGGCGCGGAGCGTGCGCGCAAGGCGAAGGCCGCCGCGAAGGCGCGCGAAGAAGCAAGAAAAGCCAAGCAAGCGCGCGAGGCCGAACTCAGGGAAATCGAAGCGGAAGAGGCCGCGTTGAGAAAGCGTCGCAAAGCACTCAAAAAGGGAACTGCCCGCGTGCGTGGCCATTAAAGCTCCGTCACGAGATGGAGAATGAAATGAGCGTTCGGGCGGAAATTCGAAAGGTCACCAAGAATGTCTCCAAAGCCATCAAGGGCGATGAGGGCGCTGACGACATCCTCGACACCTTGAAAGCCGAGCATGAGGAAGTCTCGGAATTGCTCGACAAGCTTGTCGATTCCGAGGCGGCGGGCGCGCGCAAGAAGCTTGTGCAGCAGATCAGGCAGGCGCTGATCCCGCATACCAAGGCGGAAGAGAAGGTCGTGTACGATGCCGTACTGGCCTTGCGCGACAAGGACGCCAAGATCGACGGCGAGGAAGGCTATATCGAGCACGACCTGGCGGCGAAGACGCTCGACAAGCTCGACAAGATCGCCAACGCCACTTCGCCGGAGCACAAGGCCGCCGCCAAGGTGCTGCGCGAGCTCGTCAAGCATCATGTCGAAGAAGAAGAGGACAATATCTGGTCCGACGTGGAGGACAATTTCTCCGATGAGCAGCGCGAGCAGATGAATCGCGCCTTCCTCGCCGCGAAGAAGAAGGTCCGCGTCTGACAGGCCATCTCATGGAAGAAAAGCGTCCGCGCTCTGCCGCGGGCGCTTTTCTTCTATGCGCGGAAACGCTTCGAGAGGCGCTTGGCGAAATATTCGCCCAGCACTTCGACGCGCTTGGGCTTGGGTCCGCGCGGCGGCGTCACCCAATGCACCGCGCCCGCCGGCAGCGACCACTCCGGCAGCACGATCTCGACGGTCTTGGCCTTCAGCGCGTCGCGGAGGATGAATTCCGGCAGCACGCCGAGGCCGATGCCGGCCACGATGCTGGGCAGCATCGCCTCGCCATTGTTGACGCGCAGCGGGCCTTGCGGCCGCACGCTCGCCACTTCGCCGCTCCTGGCGCGGAAGCGCCACGCATCCGGCGTGAGCTGGTAGGAATAGCTCAAGCCGACATGCTCGCTGAGCTGCAGCGGATGCTTCGGCCGCCCATGCGCCTTCAGGTAAGACGGCGCGGCGACGAGATGGAGCGGCATGTCGCAAAGCTTGCGCGCCTGCAGCGAGGAATCGGGCAGGGCGGCGATGCGGATCGCGGCGTCGAAGCCGTCGCCGACGATGTCGACCAGCGCGTCGCTCAGATGCAGGTCGACCGACACATCCGGATAGGCGCGGAAGAACTCCGGCAGGAGCGGCGCGACATGGAGCACGCCGAACGACATCGGCACCGCCAGGCGCACGAGGCCGCGTGGCGCCAGCGCTTGCGACAGCGCCTCGCTCTCCGCCGCCTCGCCCTCGGCCAGCATGGCGGCGGCGCGGACGGCGAGCGCGCGTCCGGCATCGGTCATGGCCAGCTTGCGCGAGGTGCGGTTGAACAACCGCGCGCCCAGCCGCGCCTCCAGGCGGCTGACGGCCTTGGAGACCGTCGCCTTGGACAGTTTCAGCTCCTCGGCCGTGCGGGCGAAAGAGCGCAATTCCGCGACTTTCGCGAAGATCGCCAGGCCTTCCAGATCGGGCAGGGTGGTCATGTCGATTTTGGAAACAATGAGTTTCGATTGTTTCTATTTCTGTTTGGCCCGCGCCGCAATATCTCTGATCCCGGAAAGAAACCGGAGACACACAATGATCGAACGCAGACCCTTCGAAAGCCTCGGCGGCGCGGACCATGGCTGGCTGCGCGCCAAGCATCACTTCTCCTTCGCCGATTACCACGACGAGGACCGCACCCATTGGGGCAGCTTGCGCGTCTGGAACGACGATGAGATCCAGCCCAACACCGGCTTCCCGCCGCATCCGCATGCGAATATGGAGATCATCACCTATGTCCGCGAAGGCGCGATCACCCATCGCGATTCCATGGGCAATGAGGGCCGCACCGAAGCGGGCGACGTCCAGGTGATGAGCGCGGGTTCGGGCATCCGCCACTCCGAATACAATCTGGAGCCGGGCGCGGCCAGGATCTTCCAGATCTGGATCCTGCCCACGAAATCCGGCGGCCAGCCCGCCTGGGGCGCGAAGCCGTTCCCTAAAGCCGATCGCTCGGGACGTTTCGTGACGCTCGCCAGCGGCATCGCCAACGACAACGACGCGCTGCCGATCCGCGCCGACGCCCGCGTGTTGGGCGCGACGCTCAAGGCGGGCGAGAGCGTGGACTACGCGCTCGGCGCCGCGCGGCGCGGCTATCTCGTGCCGGCCAAGGGCGCGGTCGAGGTCGACGGCGTGCGCATCGAGGCGCGCGACGGGGCGGCGATCAGCGAAGTCGAGACCTTCACGGTCAAGGCGCTCGAGGATTCCGAAATCGTGTTGGTCGACGCGGCGTAACCCCCGCGCCTCTTTTTCTCAAACAGGAGACGACAATGGCGAAGGTTCTGGTTCTCTATCATTCCGCTTACGGCCATATCGAGACGATGGCGCAGGCCGTGGCCGAAGGCGCGCGCGAGGCCGGTGCGCAGGTCGACATCAAGCGCGTGCCCGAAACCGTGCCGGAAGCGGTGGCGAAAGCGGCCTACTACAAGCTCGACCAGAAGGCGCCTGTCGCCAGGGTCGAGGAGCTTGCGGAGTACGACGCCATCATCGTCGGCGCCGGAACGCGCTTCGGCCGCATGCCGTCTCAGCTTGCGAGTTTCCTCGACCAGGCGGGTGGGCTTTGGGCCAAGGGCGCCCTGCACGGAAAGGTCGGCGGCGCGTTCACCTCGTCGGCCACGCAGCATGGCGGCAACGAGACGACGCTCTTCTCCATCATCACAAATCTTCTGCATTTCGGCATGGTGATCGTGGGCCTCGACTACGGCCATGCCGGGCAGATGACGCTTGACGAGATCACCGGCGTTCGCCCTATGGCGCCACCACGATCGCGGGCGGACAAGGCCAGCGCCAGCCGAGCGAGAACGAACTTCTCGGCGCGCGCTACCAGGGCCGCAAGATCGCCGAGACGGCCGTGAAGCTGCACGGATAGGAGCACACGATGGCGCGGGCGCGGGCAATCATCGAACGGACGAAATATGCCACCGCCATCGACGCCGGCGGCCACAAGATCACCGCCGACGAGCCGCCCGACAATGGCGGCGCTGATGCCGGCCCTGCGCCCTACGACCTGTTGCTCGCCAGCCTCTCGGCCTGCACCGCGATCACCTTGCGCATGTATGCCGACCACAAGAAATGGGACCTGACGAAGGCGACCGTCGATCTCCATTTCACCCGCGACGCCCAGAAGAACGAGCGCATCGACCGCGTGCTCCATCTCGAAGGCGATCTCAGCGAGGAGCAGCGCGCCCGCATCGCCGATATCGCCGAGCGCACGCCCGTCACGCTGACGCTGAAACGGGGCCTGCCAATCGTCACAACCCTGGCCTAGGATCGGCGCGGCTCAACGGAGGTTCCCATGACCAAGACATTCGGCGCGCAATCCACGACCGACGAAGTCCTCGAAGGCGTCGATCTCACCGGCAGGCGCATATTGGTGACCGGCGTTTCGGCCGGCCTCGGCGTCGAGACGGCGCGTGCGCTTGCCGCGCATGGCGCCACGGTCGTGGGCGCGGCGCGCGATCTCGGCAAGGCGCGCAAGGCGCTGGAAGCGGCCGGCGTGCGCGATATCGAACTCGTGGAACTCGATCTGGCTTCGCTCGCCAGCGTGCGGCGCGCCGCCGATGCGCTGGTCGCGGCCGGCAAGCCGTTCGACGCCGTCATCGCCAATGCCGGGATCATGGCGTGTCCGAAAGGCCGGACGGCGGATGGGTTCGAGACCCAGTTCGGCACCAACCATCTGGGCCATTTCGTGCTGGTCAACCGCATCGTCTCGCTGATGAAGCCGGGCTCGCGGCTGGTCAACCTCTCTTCGGCGGGGCACCGCTTCTCCGACGTCGATCTCGACGATCCGAATTTCGAGCACACGCCCTATACGGAGTTCGGCGCCTATGGCCGCTCCAAGACCGCGAACATCCTCTTCGCGGTGGAGTTTGACCGCCGCCACAAGGCGCAAGGCATCCGCGCCACCGCCGTCCATCCCGGCGGCATCCAGACCGAGCTCGGCCGCTACATGACGCCCGAGGTGAGGGATGCGTTGATCGACTCCATCAACAGCAGCCAGCCCGCGGGCGCGGCGCAATTCAGCTGGAAGACGATCCCGCAAGGCGCCGCGACGACGGTGTGGAGCGGCTTCGTCGCGCCGGCCGAAGCCGTCGGCGGCAAATATTGCGAGGATTGCCACGTCGCCGAAATCGTCGACACGCCGGACATCCGCGGCGGCGTGCGTCCCTATGCGCTCGACCCCGACCATGCCAAGGCGCTGTGGGCCAAGAGCGAACAGATGGTGGGCGAGGCGTTTTGAACGCCGCCGTCCATGTCGCCTGCGACGCCGCGGCCGCGCGGTCGCGCGCGCCGGGGCGTCGCGCGGCGCGCTATCCCAATCTGGTCCTCGCAACATCCATCCTCGCCTCGAGCCTAGCTTTCATCGACGGCTCGGTCGTCAATGTCGGGCTGCACGCCTTCCAAGCCGCCTTTCATGCCGATGCCGGCGCGCTGCAATGGATCGTCAACATCTATCTGTTGCCGCTGAGCGCGCTCTTGCTGCTCGGCGGCGCGATGGGCGATGCATTCGGCAATCGGCGCGTGCTGGCGATCGCGGTGGCGGGTTTCGGGCTGGCGTCCGCGCTCTGCATGGTCGCGAACAGTCTGCCGTTGCTCCTGCTCGGCCGCGCCTTGCAAGGCATTGCCGCCGCCTTCGTGCTGCCCAACAGCCTGGCGGTGCTGAGCCTGGCCTTCTCCGGCGAAAAGCGCGGACGCGCCATCGGCATCTGGGCCGCGGTCGGCGCGGGCATCGGCGCGGTCGGGCCCGTGCTCGGCGGATACCTGATCGACATGTTCGGCTGGCGCGCGATCTTCGTGATCAACCTGCCGGTGTCGCTGGCCGCGGTCGTGCTCGCCATCCTGTTCGTCAGCGATCCGCCGCGCGAGGACAGGCGCGCTTCGCTCGATATAACGGGCGGCGCGCTCGCGACCGCGAGTCTGGCGCTCTTCACCTACGCGCTCACCGCCGCCACCGGCCATGCCGGCTGGAACATGACGAGTATCGCGACGCTGGCCGCGGGCCTCGTGTTGTTTGCGATCTTCATCCGCACGGAGATCGCCAAGGGCGATGGCGCGATGGTGCCGCTGTCGCTCTTCGCCAAGCGCGACTTCATCGGCCTCACCATCCTCACCTTCCTCGTCTATGGCGCGCTCGGCGGGGTGTTCGTGCTGGTGCCTTATGTGCTGATCGGCGTCGCGCATTATTCCGGTACGCAGGCCGGCGCGGCGCTCCTGCCGCTTCCCGTGGTGCTTGCGGCGCTGTCGCCGCTGATGGGTTCGCTCGCCGGCCGCATCGGCTCGCGCGCGATGCTCACGGCAGGCCCTGTGCTGGTTGGTTGCGGCTTCGCGCTGCTGTTCCGGGTGACGGGCGAGGACAGCTATTGGACGACGGTCTTCCCCGCGCTCGCCACCATCGCGCTCGGCATGTCGGGCGTGGCCGCGCCGTTGACGACAGCGGTGCTGGCCTCGGCGGGGCCACGCGACAGCGGCTCGGCCTCGGGCTTCAACAGCGCTGTGTCGCGGCTCGGCGGCTTGATCGCCACCGCGCTTCTAGGTGGCGTGCTGGCCGCGACCGGCGCGGATCTGATCCACGAGTTCCATCTCGCCGCCGGAGTTTGCGCCGGAGCCTGCGTTCTCGCCGCCGTGAGCCTGCTGGCGCTGAAATAGGCGGACCCTCGCGCAGCCATGCGCGTTATCGCTGCAGGCAACCGAGGAAGATCCCCATGAAAAAGACCATCGCCGCGCTCGCCCTGTCGCTCGCCGCACTTTCCGCGCAAGCCCAAACCAGCGGAAGCTCCGGCGGAACAAGCGGCGGCGCGACCGCGAGTCCCGGCGCGGCCTCGCCCAGCTCTACCATGCCCGGCGCCTCCACGCCCAATCCCGGCATGCCGACGACCACCGCGCCGACGCCCACTATGCCCGGCAGCACCACCACGCCGTCGATCCCCGGCGCGCCCGGCCAACCCAACGCCACGCCTTCGAGTGGCGCCGACACCGGCGTCACCGGCGCCGCCAATCCCGGGCCAACCACAGCCGGCAGCCAGCCCGGCAGCACGGCGCCGAGCCCGGCGACCGGGACAACGCCCATGACCGGCACGCAGCCCGGAAGCACCGCGCCGACGCCGCCCACCGGCATGACCAATGGCGCCGCCGGCGGCGGCACGATCATGACCAACGGCGCGACCGTGCCGCAGGCCACGACGCATCGCAGCACGCGCAAATCGAAGAGCAAGAAGTCGACGGCGACGCCTTCGACCACGACGACGCCGTCATCGTCGGGGACGCATTAGAAATCGAATGAAGCGTAGGGTGGCCTGCCAACAGTAGCTCGCGGCAACCAGCCTCCCTACGCGCTATCGCGCTTCGGGAGGTCAACCTTCTTTGCGCTTCGCGAGCGAAGATTGACGGGCCACGCGAGATGAAAATGAGTACTATATCTACGCCATAGCTCTCTGATTGGAAAGCCGTAGGCCGGCCTACCGTCAGACCATTGGGTAGCTCGCCATCAGGAGTTGCGACGTCCGTTCACCTCCGTCAGAAAGGGGTAGTACCAAATCCCGGTACGTTACAACCCCTCCGGTCGTTCGGGCGACACGGAAGCAGCCGACCGCCGGCGCTTGGCGAGCCCTTTCCAGGGTTTGTAACAGTTGGCACCAGACAGGACGCTCTAAATCGCGGAGTTCCATCCGCATGGCGTCACAGCCGAACCGTCCGACCAAGGCCGCTCCACAGTAGGCGAAATCATACCGTCGAAGGCCGCCATAATGGATAGGGTTGATAATCGCTAAGTGGTCTGACCACGATTCAAGCGACCGTAGGGATAATTCGCGTCGATCAGGCATCTTGCGATCTGCGCGAAGGACTAGCCACCGTGCGGCCAGCGCCTGCAATTCCGTTGGCAAGGCTTCCGAGTCAAAGACGACGCTGTTTGTTGAGCTTATCATAGCGGAAGCTCTCGTTTTGCCAGCTCGTGTTGATATTGCCTCGGCTGCAAAATTACCCGACATGTCACCGGTTCAGTTTAGCCCTTTGATGCTGCTTCTTTTGAACGGCTTTAATGTCCAACTCAACCGCCTCGCCGCTTTTCTTCAATTTATCGGCATGCTCACTTCTCGCGCTTTCGATCACGATTTGCACCGTATTCGAGCGAAAGGATTGCAACACATGACCATCTGGCGACGTTAGACGGTAATTCGCCGTAATATCGTAAACACCTTTGTCCAGATCGTACTCTAGGCCAAGTAGTTCGAACGATATTTGCGTCCCAATGAAATTGTGAGGCCGCAGATCTTGCCAATCCGTCTCCTTCGGAGGATTAGGTTCGACTTTCATAGAGTATTCTTTAGTTTGTCCGCGCTTGTCGCGAATGTCGAAATAAAGCTCCCACAAACCAAAGTCTGGCCCGTTTGCGAGTCTGGTATTCACGCGTACGTCGTGGGGGGACATATTTATAACTACGACGCGAACGGAATCGCGCGACCTGCTCAATTCAACCTGGAGCCCGTCGGTGGCTGCCAGTGGCCGTGAACTCATGGCACAACACGAAACCCAGGTGCACAGACAAAAAAAAGCGGCGATGATGTTTCGCATACGTTGCCTCACTTATCATGCGAGGAGAAATCTCCCGCATTCGCACGTGCTTGGTTGGCAGGGGAAAGTATATTGTAATTGGTTGCTCGATACCCCTGCAGCACACTCGTCTCGGAGGGGGACAAGCCAAAGCGCGCAATTTGTGCCGGGCTTAGCTGGCGGTCATAAGCTTGCACCTCCTGCAGGGCCACACCTTGCCGGTCCGTCCACCAAAGGCCCATCTGGAGCTGTAGGTGAATATGAACTTCTATTTCGTGTGCAAGTGTCGATCCCAGATATCCCAACGAGCGGAAAGCCGATGGTCCAAGCACAATCAATCCGCGTTTTGTCGAAGCTGCATCGTCGGGGAAATTCGGCTTGTAGATGATTGAGTTAACCCCCGATGTGTCAATTCCATAATAGGTAAGAGTGTCATAGACGACCTTGGTGATCTGCGTCGTATCACCCTGCTTTATCATCGCCGGCCAACCTGTGCTGTCCGGCATTCCTTGGAGCTTCATATCACCATTGTCAGACACGTCGCTACTTACAGCCCTCGCCGCATACGAAAAGGCCCCCGTCACCGCCCCATTCGCGAACTTGCCGCCGCCGAGGACTGAGCCGGCACCTCCCAGTGCGGCATGGACCAAGACATTGCCGGTGAAGTCTCCGGTGTCGAAGTCCGCGGTATCACCTAGCGAACTGAACCCTGCCGCCATGAAGCCGGCGAGGAAGCCGCCCTTGTGGCCGATGCTGAACATGCCTCCGATCATGCCGTTGCCCACGAAGGCGCCGATATCCGGCGATCCAAAGGCTGAGCCAAGTCCTGCGCTGAACGTCGGTCCGAAGGCCGCAAAGCTGAACGCTTCCGCGCTGGCGACCAGCGCGCTGGTGATCTGTCCTGTAGCCACATAGCCGGCGACCCCGCCCGCAATGCTGATATTGGCCAGACTCGAGACCGTCACGCCGATCTGGGCCTCCACGAACGGCAGCGCGTATTGCTGCAGCACGATGACCAGCACGATTTCGATGGCGGCTCGCCCAAGTGGCGACTTCCAGAAACAGCCGAGAAAGCAGAGGCCGCTGGGATCGCTCAACGACAACGGGTTATTGCCAACATAAGAGTATCGATTCAGATCCTGGCTGAAATACACCATCTCAACCGTGGGATCGGCGCCGAGAAAGCGGCCGAGCTGCGGGTCGTAGAGCCGGGCGTTGGCGTTGACGAGACAGACGCCTGGCATCTCCTCATGGCCGGTAAAGCCGCGCGTGCTCTGCGACTGGGCGGGTAACGAGCACGTCGTGTCAGGCGAGCCGCCGGCATTCCGCATGCGGCCCCAGGCGTCGTAGGACTGGTGGCCACCGGTCACCAGCGAGCCGGTCTCATCGGCGACGGAGGCAACGCTGCCCAGCTGATCGAGCACGAAATAGCGCAGCGTGACGGTCGAATCTCTTACCGTGCGCTGCGCCACGATCTTGCCGTCTGCCAGAATGTATGTCTTCCAAATGGGTGCGCCGGTCGCGGGGAAGACGCGCTCGGTCATTGTGTTCGTACCGGCGTCGTTGAAATATATCGTCGTGGAGACGGCGCTGCCGGTGGTCGTTACCTGCTGGCTACGTGCGTGCTCGGGATCGTAGCTGAGCGCCATCGCGGTCGAGCCGGAGGTGACGGTCGCCGTCATGTTAGCTGCGGTGTAGGTGGCGGTGCGCCCGGCTCCGCCCGTCATGGAGCCATTGGTGTCGTAGGTGAAAGTGGGATTCTGCGTGCCGTTTACAGTGCAGGTTTGGCACGTCGCAATGCTGGTAAGTGCATGGGGGCCGGCACCGCTGCCATAGCTGTAAGTGCCGACGTCGCTCTTGGCCGTGATGTTGCCCGCGAGGTCGTAGCTGACGGAACTGCTGCCTGTGCAGTTCGTCCCGATGCCGCTGCCAAGCAGGCTGGTCTTCAGGCGATTGAGAGCGTCGTAGCAGAAGTTCTCGACCTGCCCGCCGGGCATGAGCATGTCCTGACGCTGTCCGAGGTCGCCGGCGGTGTCCCATTTGAAGAATAGCGATGCGACTGCTTGCGCAAGGCCTGCGTTGACGGAAAGTATGCGCCCTGTCGCGCCGTCGAAGCTCTGATTGATGGCGAGGCCATTGGTGTTGGATGGGCTTATGCCCGCGACCTGCTGCAATGCATGAAGCTCGGCGTCGCGAGCGTTCGCGCGCCAATAGACCAAGGCATAGTTCGTGCCGTCATCGATCTCTTGGGAGTAACCATAGGTGTTGAACGCATAGTGCAATGTGAAGCCGGAGAAGGCGCGCGTATTGACTAGCTTGCCGGAGATGCCGTCGTAGCCTGATGTGGTGAAGTAGCTGAGGCCAGCCACGGCAGTGGTGAGCTTCGATTGCCTCCCGAGTGAATCATACAGATAGGTCTTGCTATAGCTGCCGCTGGCCCCGCCAGCGCCGCAGGCCGGACCAGTGCAGCTCTCCGAAACAAGCTTGTCGATGTTATGTGCGGCTAGGCTCGCGCCATACGTCCAGGTTGAACTCATGTCGAGCTCGTTGCGGGCAACCATACGGCCCAAGACATCGTAACTCAGCGTGCTGGTCTGCCCCTTGGAGTCAGTCTGCCTGACAAGCCGACCGAGGGAGTCATAGACGTATTTCCACGAATGATCGGTCGGCGAACCTGAACAGTCGCCACCTCCCAAGTCGGCGTCGGACGTGCAGATTTTGCGGCCGCGTGTGTCGTATCGGTTCGTCGTCAGAACCCGACCCAGCGGATCGGTGACGGTGAGAAGCTCGCCCAGGGCATCATAGGTGTAGCTGGTGGTGCCGCCCATCGGATCCGTCACGGACGCAGGCTGACTGAGGTCGTTCTTGACCGTCGTGCTGATCTCGTTGACGGCGGTGTCGTCGACGCGGACGACGTGAAGTGTCGAGACAGTGGTGAGCGCCTGATAGCTCATCAGCGCATAGCCGCCGTCCGGCTGTACGGTTTTTGTGATGCGCCCAAGCGTGTCGTAGTAGAAAGTCGTGCAATAGGTGCCGCTGCCCGTGGCGCACGGCGTCTGCGCGGGCGTGGCAAGAAAATACGGGCGTGTGCTTTTCTGCACACGCCCGAAAGCGTCATAGAGCGTGCTGGTTCGAATCCAACTTCCGTCGAAGCCTTGAGTATCGCCCGCGGATGTGCGGCTCAGGCCGTCGTAAAACGTCCGCGTGTTCGGCGCGATCTGGGTTTGGCCATCGCTCCCAAGCGTATAGCTGTAAGCACTGAAGGCGCCGCGCACCGGACAGTTCGGGTCGCTGCCGCCATTGATCCCGCTGCAATATTGGTAGGTGACGTTGGTGCGGGTGCCATCAGCGCGCAGCTCCTGGGTCTGCCGCCCGAACGTGTCGTAGGTCCAACTCGTCGTCAGGCCATTTGGGCCGGTGTGGGAATGCGCGCGACCGAACGCCAAGCTGAACGCGGCGTCGTAGGTGTAAGTTTCGGACTCGCCGGCGCAGTTTGTTACCTGAACCGGAAACTGTCCCCGCGTGTCGTAGGTCGTCGTCGTCGTGCAAACTGGCGGCGCGGGCGAGCCGGAGCCTTGCACCGTCACGGCTGTCTTGTTGCCGAAGGGATCGTATTGGTAGCTGGTCGTGATCTTGAGGTTTGAGCTGTCGGCGGCGGTCGGCTCGACGGCCTCGCTCGTGAGCAGCCCTGTGCCGGAATCGTATGTGTACGCGGAGCGGCGGACAATATCCGAGGCGGTTGGCGTATAGGTCGATTCAACGTCGGCTTCGGTGAGGCGGCCGAGGAGCCAATGCGTTCCATCGACGATGTTGAACCATGTGTTCGTGGTCGTCTTGACGGCATCTGGTGTGCCCGCACCAGGGGGCGTGGTCTTCACCGTCACGGCGCCGACGTTTCCGTAAGCGTCATAGCCGGCGTAGTCGGCCTGCAACGTGGGAAGCTGAGGCCCCTGGATTCCGTTTGCGCCTAGCTCCCAGCTCTGCGCGATCGTCTGACAAAGATAGACTCGGTAGACGGGACCGGACGGCATCGCTCCGCACGCGCCGCCGCTGCCCGTGAAGCTGTTGGTCATGCTGCTCAGTGTGGCGCTGTTCGCCACCTTGGTTTGCGACAGCACCATGCCGGTATAGGGAAACGTGGTGGCGTAATTCGTGGTCTGGACGACCCCGGTCTCGACGTCTGTGATTGCAATGGTTGAAAAGCCCTCGAAGCCGCGTCCGGAGAGATCGGCTTTGGCGCCCGCATAGGCGTAGGTCGAACTGTAGCAATGGCTGTTGTTCGTCGCGGTGCAGCCGTTCAGGCCATTGTTGGAGTCGATACGGCTGACGACATAGAGCGGGCCATCGATGCTTTGGGATGGCCAAGCGTCGCCGCAGACATATGTGTTGGGTGGCGCGGCGGGGCATTTGGTGTAAAGCGGCGCATTCTTGTTGAGGCGATCATAGGTCACATAGGTCGTGATCCCAAGCCCGTTTGAGACCGCGCTGATGAGTTCCGGCACGTAGTTGAACAGCGCTTCGGCATCGTCGGGACCGCCGTTGCCGTTCTGGACCCACAGATCGCTCGCACCGTCATTGTTCCAGTCCGCCGCGATCGCGCGAATATCGTAATCGCCGCTGTTGACGGGAATGGACACGGACGGCGAAAAGCTCGTCCCCTGCGAGAGATAGATCATCACGCCTGGATATTGCACCGACCAAGACTTTGGCACGAAAGCGAGATCGGTCTTGCCGTCGCCGTTGAAGTCGCCGGTCGCAATGGTCATGCTCGTCGTGTCGACGGCAAACGGGTAGTCAAACTCCTGCAGACCTGTCCCGGTCGAAAGATAGAGGGTCGCGCTCGCGCCCGCGGTCAAAAGCACGTCCGTCTTGCCGTCGCCGTTGAAGTCGCCCGTCGTCAAAGCATGGTTGGCGTCCGCCATGAAGTCGCCAAACGGGAGTGGAAAGACCGCGACGGCGGGCGCGCAGGAATAGACGATATTGTTCGATGCCATGCGGTCATGGTTCTGCACCAGCAGGTCGGTGCAGCCATCGCCGTCAAAGTCGCCCGGCGTCAGGAAGGAGTCGTCGTCGTGGACATTGAACCCGATGGCCGGCCCCTTGGAGAACGTGCCATCGCCGTTGCTGAAGAGCGCATAGCTGTTCTGAAGGTCCGTCTGGTCGAGTTGGTCGAGAATGTCGGCGCGACCGTCACCGTTGAAGTCTCCGACAAGAGCTGTTCCGCCCGCCGCGTTGACGTACATGCGCTGACCAGCGTTCACGGTCGCGAAATGCGTCGGACTGTCCTCTCGTAAGAGATAGTATTGGTTCTCAGCGTTGTCGTCGTGGTCTTCCACAAGGATGTCGGTGACGCCATCCGCGTCGAAGTCGAAGAGTTGCGTCAGACCCGTGTAGAATGTGCTGTTGCCACTGCAATCGTCGGGCACGCCCGGCGCGTAGGCCGGATTGAAGGTCACCGTCATATTGGCGGAGGCGAAAGTGCCATCCGGACGCCCGAGGAAGATAGACCCCGCGGTTGAAGGGCAAGCCTCGTTCTGGTTTTGCAGCACGACGGAGTCGGTCAAGCCATCGCCGTTGAAATCGGCCGTGAAATTGTTGGGTTTAGACTGGGTATGGCCTTGCGCGAGCGTGTTGCCGACTTTCGCGAAAGTCAGAAGATCTCGCGAGCCCTGCCAGGTGAACGACGTGGCCGTGAGGCATATGCTGCCGGCCGTATCGCCGTCGCATAACGTGACGGTCGACAGCTCGTTATGCTCGGCTGCGTTCGAAGCGTATTGATAAAATAGGCGATAGTCGCTGACGATCGCCGCGCCCGCGTATGTCTTCACATGCGTCAGGAGCTGCGTGTTCTCCATCACCGTGCCTGCCTGGTACACAGGGGTGACGTCGTTGCGGGTTATGTAGAAGAATTTGACCGAGTTGTAGGTCGCGAGGTGCTGTGCGTCGTTGCCAGTGTAGTCGATCTCGGTCGGATAGACTTCACCCGTCAAAAGATTCTGAGCGCCTGCGTCGTACTGAACCGTCAAGTAGTTTCCGCGAGTATCCGAGATCTTGCTGACGGTCCAAGCCCGCACGGTCGATAGGACAACGGGCGTGCCCCCCGGCGGCGCCGTGATGCTCTTGACGTTGCCGCCACCGCCGCCCGCGCCGCCGCCACCGCTGCCACCACCGCCGGTGTCGCCGCCGCCGGGCTGGGCCGGTGCGAGAATGGCGGGCGCTTGGGAGTCGGAGGTATGTCCGAACTCCATGATCTGGCCGGACTTGGTCCGGACCTCGAACCACGCAGGACCCGTTCCGGCCACGCCGTGGCTGATGATCCGGCTGAACCCGTCGATCTCCGTGCGATACTCGGTGCCGTCATGGCCGTAGATGCCGTGAACGACGATCAGGCGCTGGCCTTCGAAACAGAATTGATCGTTGGCATCAAAATTGACGCCGCCGTGAACGTGATCTTGCGCAAGTGTGCGCGGACAACGGGAGATCGCGGGCAGCCCGGACAGAGCCCAGCCAAGACCCGGCAGGCCGTCACCATTCTGCGTCGAGTACTCGAGCGAAAGGGCTGGCACCATACCGGCGGTGCCCGGCGGGACAGCGATGGGAATGGAATAGGTGAACTGGCCGGCGGCGCCGACATTGAACTGGCCGGGTACGATCGCCGGCGGTGCATCAGCGGCTGCGGATGGGGATGGGGCTGCCGCAAACCACACGATGAAACCGACGGCGATCGCACGCCAGTGTCGAGGTGCGGAGAGCGCCGAGCGGCATTGCCGCGGCATCAAGACAGAACCGATCTCACCCAACTTCCCACCCCGCGACTAAAATAGTCGCCGCAAGGCTCGCCGCGCTCAGGTTGTATTGCAATTGTCTATTATTGCATGGGGCTATGCCTGGATCGGTATTGACGCCATTTTCTGCGGAAAAAGGCCGGACGAAAGCATAATAATGGTAACAATCAACAGAAAACCCTTGGTAGAATATCATTAGTGGTGACTAAGGTTTGTCTTAGGGGGTGAGCCCGGATTCTAAGTTTTTGATTGGTCCGACCCACTTCAGACCTTCGGCGTATTCTCGGTGAGTCCTCTAATTGCAGATTGACCGCAGAGCCATGGGGGAATTTTTCGCGCGCTGTGCGCGTCCCATAGTGTCGAAAGTCGCTGCGCGATGGCCGTGGTATCGGAGCAGCCAGCGAATGAGTTTAGGGTTCCGGTAAATCAACCGTTAAAGGATTCCTTCATGTCGTGGTTGCAAGCTCGGCGCCGCCAACACCATATCGGCTGTATCTCTCTCGATTTCGCCGCCGCATGCAAATTTTCACGTCCTCTTCGAAAGGGCAGACGATTATAGGTCTTGGATTCCAGCTCGTTCCCTGGCGACCCGCGATCGAGCAACAACTCGGCCGACAAGTCACTGGCGTGATCACGTCCGGCGGAGGCGTGGCCTGGGATTTCGGCCGCTCGAGCGCGACGCCTATCGCCGCGCCATCGACGGTGATCGCACGGTCGTTGCGGCAGACGGTCTGTCCGGGAAGCGCGAGAACGTGCTTGAGGAGCGGCACGCCCTTGGGCAGGTAACCGCGGCGCGCGAGGTAGTCCGCGAGCGGTGCGGGCGGCATGACGACAACAAGTTCGTCGGCATGAACAGGGCTGGCGGGCCGCACGGCGTAGAGGCCGAGTGGGACGCTCGCGCTCGCGTTCCAGATCAGCTTGGGCGGCATCTTGAAGGCCGCCGTGACCGCCACGGCCGACACGAAAATCAGGGTGCCGGCGCACAGCGCGGATCGCCGCTTCATGGCGCGATCCGCCGCCGCGCCAGCCACGCTGCATGGCGCCCGCGCGTATAGGGTCGCGGCTCGTAGCCGGCGGCGAGCCTGTTGTGAACATGACGCCAGTGATCGGGACAGGTATCGGTGGCCTCGATGCCGAGCTGCTCGACCGCATCGATGGCCTGAAGCACGCGCTGGACCTTCGGCCAGCCGGTGATGCGCAGGAGAATCTCGCCGCCCGGGCGCACGAAAGGCAGCGTGGAATAGGGCTCGCCGCTTTCGACCGCACGCACGATGTCGATGCGCGAGATGATCGTGCCGAAATCGTTGGCGGCCCAGCGGACGAAGGCGAAGATGCTGCCCGGTGCGAAGCTGAGGATGCGTCGGCGGGATCGAGGATTGTCTCGGCGGCATCGCGGCCGAACCGGATCCAATGCTCGATGCGCTTCTCGAGCCAGATGAGTTCGACATGGGTGAGGCCAGGCGGCGGCTCGCGATTCATCGCCGGTCCTCCGGCGGCTCGGCTCGGCTTGCGCTCGGCGGATTTCCGGCGATCGGATCGGCGATGGGGTCGAAAACGAGTGCGCGCGCCCCGCCTCGCCGCTGTTGCATGCGCAACCGGATGCGGGGGAGAGATTGGCGATGCACGATGTCTTCGACTTCGCCCGCGAAGCGGGAGAGCGGTGACTGGCTCGCGCTTGCAGCATGCAGAGCGCACAGGTCGAAGGGCGCTTGCGTCTGCGTGCGGCCGAGCTGGTCTGCTGCGAGGCGGTAAAGCCAGCGTCCAGCCCGTTCCTCAAGCCGAAATAGCTGCGATCGGCGGTGAGCGCGATTGCGCCGTCGAGAATGGCGCGGCGCAGCCACTCCGGCACAACGAGCGCGATGCCGGTGGTCCGGCCATGTGCATCGGCATGCTCAGTCCATTCGCTCAGCCACGAAAAGCGGTCGAGGCGCCGCTCCGCCGTGTCGTGCAGCGCCATCGAGACGGTGGTGTATTGCAGCCGGTCGAGCGCCGCTTTGAGGCGATGGCAATGGCGCACAGTTGTGTCGCGGCCGATGAACGCCAGGATGCGCTCCGGCGTGGCCGCAAGGCTGCGTGGCACGGGCTCTCCGCGCGCCCGCAACTCTGTCATGTGGCATGCGGCCCAGATCAAAATGTCGGCGTCCCAGATGGTGGCGATCGTGCGGCCGAGTGGGGCTTCGACGGCGATGGCGAAACCGCCGAGCCGTATCTGGATCGGCGTGGCGCGCGGCGATTTGGCGAGGCCGAAGACGGGATGGATCAGCGGATCGAGCGACGCTCCCGGCACGGCAGCGCTCGGCAAGGCTTGGAGGAATGGATGCCGAGTGCGGGGCGGTCGGGGATGATGTCTTGCGTCCATGGGTGCGCGCCTAAGCGGCGAGGCAGGCTGCCGCCCGGCAGCGCAACGGTGGGATGACGCTTGGCAGGCAGCACGGTGCCCGCGCCGGGATCGGACGTGGAGACTTTGGCGCCGAGCTCGACCCAGGCCTGGAGATCTTCAAGCCGATAAACGACACGGCCGCCGAGCTTCGAATAGCGCGGACCGGTGCCGTAGGTGCGGTGCTTTTCCAGCGTGCGGATGGAAAGGCCGACGAAGCGCGCGGCCTCAGGCGTGCGCAGATAGCGCGCCGGCAAGCCGGCGATGGGAGCAGACATGGTAACCTCCGTGATCCTGTCGCGTGCCGCCGGATGCGGGCGGCTGTCGGGGATCACGGTGGCGAAGAGACGCCGTGCAGAGGGATGGCGATGTCGAAGGGTGGCGAGATCGCCACCCCAGCTCTACGGCTTGCGGCGGATGGGATAGAGCAGAAGCTGGCGGTAGCCGCCCTCGCGCATGGAGACGCCGAAGCGGACAAGGCGGATGACGCGGTCGCGCAGATCGTGCGTCTTCCACGCGCGATCCGGCACCGCTTGCGGCCCGAACAGCCCCGCCGCGACGTCGCGATAGGTCACGCCGGTCATCCTTGCGTCGAGCGCGCGAAGCACGAGGACGAAGCGGTCGCGACGGGTGGTCGGCAGAGCGGCCGGATTGGGACCTGGCTTGCGCCCGCTCAATCCGCGCCACAGCCGAACGGCGGCGGTGACACGAAATTCGAAGAGACGGTCCAGTGGCAGCAGGACGCCAGCTTCGTCGCCGGCCAGTTCGTCGAGGGTGTGAACGCGAAGAACGGCGCCGGCGGTCTTGATGATGTGGTCGCGGTCGGTCTTGTCTTCAGGTCGCGGCGGCGGGACAGCAAGCTTTGGATCGGCGAGCCCTGGCGGCAGGCTCATCAGGGTCGCGAGCTCGGCAGCGCCAGCGGTGTCCAGGGCACATCTTCCGGCGCGCGTTTCAGGGCATCGTCGGCGAAATCGCACCCCCCAGCGCAGCGCGAAGCAATCCTCCGCGCCGCGGTCGCGCTTGCCGTGTTCGGCGGCGCGCTGAAGCCCATTATAGTCGCGCTGGAACTTCTGATTGCGTGTCAGGAATTCCCAGGCAAAGCCGGGTGCGTCGAGCGCCCGCAGATGATCATACGCCCCGGCTGACTCCCAGTCAGTCCGGTCCATGAACACTTACTCCGGCGTCACACCGCTGCTGTTGGGATCGGTGCATGGAAAGAATACACGCAGGGTGGCAGTCGGACACGGTCGCGACCTGCAACGCGCGTTGCACAGGCGGCCGGGAATAAACCTCAGTGCGTCGTCCCGCCGAAGAGCAAATGCCGGTATCCGGATTCGGACATCCATCGCGCCCGCGCAAGATGGGACGCCCACGCTTTCCGGGCGCGATCCGGTTCCCTGTCGGGGTCGATACGCAGCACGATCTTGGCCACTTTCCGCCAATCGGCGCCGTCTTTCTAGGCATCGAGCAGGCGCAGATAGGTCACAAAGCGCTCTTGGTCGTAGCTCGTGAGCGTTGCGTCGGTGGGCGCGCTGTCGGCGACGGGCGGATCGGAAGCAGACGGCATGTAGCAATTTCCACGAAAGCGACGATGCTTACTGTCTTGTTAACACTCTCAACATTCAAGTCCGCTGGCGCGTGGATCGCCTGGGGGAATGAGCCGTCACCTCGTTGAGAAGCATGACGCCGCGGCCGCGGTCGGAATCCATAAACAGGATTCCGGCGGTTTCCAGCGTGCGGCGGACTTGATCGCGCGTGGCCTCATGCACCTGCAGCCCGCGTTCGGACTCCAGGCGCTTCAGCGCGGTCAGCGCCACCAGGGCTTTTTCGGCGAGCATTTCCTGCTTCCAATTCAGCAAGGCTCGCGCCGCCCGAACTTGCCGGCCGGTGATCATCCATGATCACCTCCGACAGTCGATCCGCGCGCACCAGCAATACGACTATATTAGTCGTATTTTG
Source organism: Rhizomicrobium sp. (assembly GCA_036491175.1). GTDB lineage: Bacteria > Pseudomonadota > Alphaproteobacteria > Micropepsales > Micropepsaceae > Rhizomicrobium. The sequence goes on along the minus strand of DASXCJ010000010.1, from coordinate 18,745 downwards.
GCTAGGCAACGCCATGGAGGCTGTGAAAGTTGCCGACTGTGCCGGTCGCGGAGCCTGAGTCGGTTGCAACGAGTCGGCGCCGCGCGGAGGGGCGAAATATACGGGCGCAAACATTATTCACGAGAACAGATTAGCAATCACCAAGACTCTGCGCCGTCTTCAGAAATGTCGATGGTAGTAAAATGGAACGTCGCCAGAGAAACGACTGGGACGGGGCATGCCAGACTATGAAATTCGGGTCCTCCGGCCTGATGGAAGCACCAGCCTGCGCTATTTCGCGACCTTTGCCGGCGACGATGAGGCCAAAGCCCAGATCCGCGAGATCAAGATTCCGGACGACGCCACATTCGAGATATGGCGCGACGCGGAGAGGATCACGGATCCTGACGCCGCTTAAAGCCGCAATTCAGATCGGAACATGCTCGGCCTGGGCGCGTCGTGACGCGGAAAGCCCCGCCCGGAAACCGGGCGGGGCTTTGGAGGCGCGTTCGGCTCACTCGCCGTTGGCCTTGCGGCCGCGGGACCAGATCAGGGTGAACGTATCCTCGCCCTCGTCTTCGAAGAGGTTGGCGTAGATCGGAGCGTTGAAGCTCGGATCGTCCAGCTTGACCGAGAGATAGTCGCGGCCTTCGTTCGAGCGCTTGGACCAGGCGGCGCCGATCTCGGCCCGGCCGACAAAGACGCGGTGGCTTGGGGCCTTGTCGTTGGCGGTGTTGTCTTCGGGGACGATGCGGACGCCCTTGGCCTGAACGCTCAGGGTCACGATCTCGCCCTGCAACTCCTTGCCGACCTTCTTGAAGGAACCGATGTTTGCCATGTCACTACTCCTTAGCTGTTTCGAGCCCGCGACCATCGCGGCCTCGATGGCGATCGGTGGGCCGAAGGCGATCGGCGACGCACCCCTCGCGGGCCGAAGCGAAGCGGAGGACGGTGGCGGGAGACTTTCTTGCCTCGCGAGGAATGGGCTTTAGCCCAGGGGAAGAAAGTCGATCCGTCCGCCGTTGCGGCTCAGGCGATCGAGGCGAAGCCGTCCTGCGGCCAGATCAGCCAAAGAGAGGCAAGTTGGCTCGCGTGCCGGACAGCATCGTCAGGAGCAGACGTGGCGGAGATCGGTGTTCGCGCGCAAGAAGGCGAGGCTTGCAGGCGAAAGAAAAGAAACCCTGGCGTAGAAAAAGGCGTCCCTCTTACGGCCCCGAAACACCGCCAGCGCCGCGACAAGACAGCGAATGATGCTCGGCCGGTGATCCGCTGCTCCGGCCAACGCTCGTAAGAACGCCCGCGCGTTCTTCCCGGTCATGCTGCGGCGGGGTGAAACGCTCCGGTCTTGCCACCCGATGCAGAGGATGAACGGGCAGCCGTCTGGTTCTGCGGCCGCTTAAGCCGCTGGCGACGAATGCGTGCCATGGCCCGCACCGAATTCCGGCGGGGCAAACACCGTCAGACGCGCCCAGGCCGTTCCGCCGACAAGGATAGCGCCGATGACGCCAAAGGCCACGCGCCAGCCTTCGGCCGAGACGCCGATCTGCGCGAGTGCCACCGTGGCGTGATAGCCCGCGACCGCCGCAGGTGCCGCGAAGAGAAGGGCGATGGCCGTGCGCACCAGTGGCGAGCGCGTGGAGGCGAAAACAGTCTGGCCTATGACAAGGACGAGCGCCCCCGCGACAAAGGCGACGATGATTGCACCGAATACGCCCGCGCCGGTGTGATAGGCCGCCAGTCCGGCGGTGACCGCCGCGAAGAAAGGGGCAGTGCATAGACCGCCAGCGTGAACAGAAGCCAGCACAGGAACCCCAACCCAAAGATGCTGAGAACGATGGCGATGATGGTCATGAGCGTGCTCCGTGGCTAAGGGTTCGCACCGTCCCCCCACCACCACGGCGCGCGGGCCAAGATTAGCCGAAGCCGATGCCTTTTGGAATCGGGATTTCGAACGCGTGCGGCCGACAATTGCGAAGCAATTCGCCGGGTGGTGCTAGGAAAAGGTGTTGTGAATGCGGCGATATTCTTTGGTTTGGCGATCCAACGCGGATGCGTGAAAGCGGCGCTCACGCGCCGCCCTCGCCATGCTTCCAGACCGGGATGCCGAGCTTCTTCGCCTTGTCGGCGAGATTGGCCTGGATGCCGGTGCCGGGGAAGACGATGACGCCGATCGGTACGTTCTGGTGCCGCCAGCCGTCCTACGAGGCAGCGGCGCGCCGAGTCCGCCAAACACGCGCGCTGCTATCCTAGCGTAGCCCACGCTACTAGGCAAATTTCTAATTGACTAATAGCTCTTTTATCTGATAGCTAATAGCTCTTTTTCTGAGGCACCGCAGTGGAAATCATCCCCCGACATTTGACCGCCAGGGTTCAGGACTCTCTCCGGACCACACGTGTCGTCAATCTCGTCGGTCCGCGCCAGACGGGAAAGACCACAATGGTCCGCGACATGGTCGCTGCGAGTCGCTTTCTCGATCTTGACGACGAAAGCCTCCTTGGATCGCTTGCGATGGATCCCTTCGGCCAGCTCAGCACACTTCTGGGCGAAGCGAGCGACTCTGGGCTGCCTATCGTTATCGACGAGGTCCAGCGGTTGCCCCAGATAACATTGGCATTAAAGAGGATCGTCGATCGAGATCGCCGGCCAGGCCAGTTCGTCCTCACAGGCTCCTCGGACATCTTCACCACACCGAAGGCGCTGGACACTCTTGCCGGACGCGTGTCCACCCTGACGCTGCGGCCGCTTAGCGCCGCCGAAATCATGCGGGCCGAACCCTGCGGGTTGCTCGACGCCGTCGGGGATGACCCGGAACTGATTGCAAAGGAATTGCCGGCCCCGGTTTCATTTCGCCGCTCCGACGCGATCGACTTGCTTGTGCGCGGCGGCTTTCCCGAGATTCGACCGTTGCCGGACAAAGATCGGATGGCCCGCTACGAATCGTACGTTGGCAGTATCGTGGAGCGTGATGTCGCGCCCGTCGCCGAAGTCCGAAGGCCGGACACCTTGCGGCGTCTCATCAACCAACTGGCGCATCGCACGGCGGAAGAACTCAACGTCAGCAGCCTGTGCAGCGCCTTGGGCGCGCGCAAGGAAACCGTAACGACCTATCTCGACGTTCTCTCGCGTCTCGGTATCGTGCATCGACTCGGCGCCTGGACGGCCTCTGGCGCACGCAAAGAAGTCCGGTCTCCGAAGTTGCATTTCATGGACACTGGCTGCGCGACCGCGCTACGGGGTGAGGAGTCCGCGAGCTTCGGGTTTGGTGCCGATCCGGTGGCGCTCGGTCACGTCCTGGAGAGCTTTGTCTTCTGTGAGCTCGAAAAATCTCTTCCGTTTCTGAACCGACGCTGGGAGCTCTATCACTGGCGTTTTGCGCCCCGCGAGATTGACATTGTGGCCCAGGCACCGGGGCGGACTCTCGCATTGTTTGAAATGAAGGCATCGACCTCTGTGAGCGCGGAGGACTTCCGGCATCTTGAGTGGTTTCTCAGCGACGGGCCGGGCAAAGCCTACAAGGGTACGGCATTCGTTATTTATCTCGGCGACCAAGTGCTGTCGTTCGGATCGGGGCGGTTGGCTTTGCCGCTCTCCATCTTCTGGTCCTACCCTCAGACAACGGCGAGGCCAAAGCGGTGACAAGCCTTCAGACAGAGACGCGCCGTCGGCCGCAATCGCAGGATAGCGCGTGCTGGCGTGGGATTGGGCTATTCTGCTTTCGAACGGGCCGGACGATCCTGTCGGGATGTCTCAGCAGCGCCCTCTTGGCCGCAAGCACCGTCTTGCGCACGCCACAATCGGCCAAGCGCCGACCGACCTTTTTGTCTTGGATGAAGCGTGGCCACGGGCCGGCCGGCCGCTTCGCCATGATCCCGCAACCTGGACTGTCACAGATGACTGGCCTCAAGATGTTCCGGTCACAGCCCCCGAGGTCGGCGTATTCGAAGCGTGGTTCGGAGATCTGTTCGATGAACTGTTCGTAGCGATTCAATGATTTGAGGGGACAAACGCTATGACTGTGCCGCTGCGCGCCGCCCTTTACTTGCGCGTCTCAACGGCGCGGCAAGCGGAGCATGATGTCTCCATTCCCGACCAGCGCCGTCAGGGCGAAGCCTATTGCACGTCGCGGGGCTACCAGCTCGTCGAAACCTATGTCGAACCCGGCGCTTCCGCGACCAACGACCGCCGGCCCGAATTCCAGCGCATGATCGAAGCGGAGACCGCCAAGCCCGCACCCTTCGATATCGTCGTAGTTCACAGCTTCTCGCGCTTCTTCCGCGATCATTTCGAGCTTGAGTTTTATGTGCGCAAGCTTGCGAAAAACGGTGTGCGGCTCCTGTCCATCACTCAGGAGATGGGCGACGATCCGAAGCACGTCATGATGCGCCAGATCATGGCGCTATTCGATGAATACCAGTCAAAAGAAAATGCCAAACACACGCTTCGCGCGCTAAAGGAAAACGCGCGTCAGGGCTTCTGGAACGGTTCGCTGCCGCCCATCGGTTATCGGGTTGTCGCTGCGGAGAAGCGCGGTTCAAAGATCAAGAAGAAGCTGGAGATAGATCCGCTTCATGCCGATACCGTGCGGTTGATCTATCGTTTGGCGCTCGAAGGCGATGGCTCGTCAGGCCCCATGGGCGTGAAATCGATCGTCACCTACCTCAACCAGCGGCGCATTTTCACTCGTGATGGCGGGCGCTGGGGTATCGGGCAACTTCACCGCGTCCTGACCCGGCCGACGTATATCGGTCGGCATGAGTTCAACAAACGCCGAAAGACCAAGGAGCTGAAGCCTGCGGCCGAAGTTGTTGCAGTTGACGTTCCTCCACTGATCGACCAGGCGACGTTCGATGCAGTTCAGAGCCATCTTCGGTCGCGCAATCCGAAGGTCGTGCCGGCGCGCGTTGTGAATGGACCAACACTTTTGACGGGCATCTGCTTCTGCGCGGTGTGCGGAGGCGCAATGACGCTAAGGACGGGCAAGAGCGGGAGGTATCGCTATTACACCTGCTCCATCAATGCCCGGCAGGGTGAAACGGGCTGTAAGGGCCGGTCGATCCCGATGGACAAGTTGGACAGCCTCGTCGCTGACCATATCGCAGAGCGGTTGCTGGAACCGACCCGGCTTGAGGAAGTGCTCGCGTCAGTTCTCGATCACCGCCAGGAGCGTGCTGGGCGCCGGCGAGAACACATCGCCGAACTCAACCGGCGTGCCGCCGAAACCGATCTGCGTCTCAAGCGGCTGTACGAAGCCATTGAGTCCGGTATCGCCGATCTGGCTGATCCGGCCCTTAAGGAGCGCATTGCCGGCCTCACGGCGATCCGGGACCAGGCAAAGGCAGACGCCGAGCGAGCGCAAGCGATGCACGATAGCGCCGGCCAGCAGGCGATCACTCCGGCCATGGTCAAGAAGTTCGCCATGGTTGCTCGCGAACGCATAAAAATCGAGGGCGGGGGTTACCGGCGCGACCACCTGCGGGCCTTGGCCCAGCGGGAGGTAGGCGAGCGTGAGGTCCACATCATGGGTTCCAAAGGCGACCTCCTTCGGACCCTTACCGCCGCCGGTGGCGTAAAATCGGCGGCGGGCGGAGTGCCCAGTTCTGTTCTGAATTGGCGGAGCCGGAGGGATTCGAACCCTCGATACGTCTTTACAACGTATAACGGTTTAGCAAACCGCCGCCTTCAGCCTCTCGGCCACAGCTCCGTGGAGGCGCTTCCTTATATAAAGACCGCCAGAGCCTCAAGAGCGGCCTCAAGGGCTGGCCGCCGGCCCGCCGGGCAGGCTGTGGGGCAGGCGGGTCTGGAAGCCGCCGCCGCGGGCGCGGATCGCCGCGCGCACCTGGGCCAGGGGCTCGCGCACCGCCTGGCTGGCATGGCCGATGGTGACGACGCTCTGCACGCCCGGCCCGTATTCGCCCGGGAACACGCCGCGCACGAAGGACACCGCCCCGCCATCGACCCACACCGCCGAGCCGTCCGGCCGCGTGAGCTTGAGGTTGCCCTTGCCGCTGCCCACCGAGCGGCCCTCGAGCCGCGCGGTGATGGTGGCGACATAGTTCTGCGTCTCCACCGGCAACAACCCGTCCTGCTTCAAGCGCTCCTCGAGATGGCCCGGCCCGTCATTATAGGCGGCGAACATCTGCGGATAGCCGTATTTGTCGCGCAGGATGCGCAAGTAGGCCGCGCCCGCCATGATGTTGTCGTGCGGATCGTAGGGATCCCCGCCGAGGCGATAGGCACGGCGCATCTCGTCATAGGTCTCGGGCATCAGCTGCATCAGGCCCATCGCGCCCATGTTCGAGGTGATCGGCAGATCTTCGCCCAGCATGGTGCGCCCGCCGCTTTCGGCCTGCATCACCGCGCGCACCCACGCTGCCGGAACGGCGAAGCGTTTCGCGGCTTCGAGGATCAGCGGATCCCAGCGCTTCATCAATTGGCCGAACGTCATGCGCTGTTCGAGATCGAAGGCAGTGGGCTTGGACGGCAGAGGAGTCGTCTTGGGCGGCGCGAGCTTCGGCAACACCGGCGGCAACTTGCGCGGTACCGCCGTGACCTTCACCGCCATGACCTTCGCCATGGGCGCCGGAGGCGGCGGCGCGGGATGGCGCAGCAGCGCCCATGCGCCAACCCCCGCGACGAGCACGGCGGCACAGGCTGCGAAGGGCCACCAGCGTGGGATCATCGGACCTCAGAACCTGAGGAAACGCGGGCCGGCGCGGTTCGGCTCCGTCACACGAGTTTCCCGGCGATGAGGCTGCGCGCGCAATCGAGCACGGTGTCCTGGAGCGAGCGGGGCTTCCAGCCCAGCAGGGATTGGGCTTTGGCCGAGCTGTAATCGTGCTTCTTGCCGAGGCTGGGCGTCACCGCGCCGAGATCCTTGTCGAACAGCGCCACCAGCCGCAGCACGAAATCGGGCACCTTGCGCGTCGGCACCTTGCGCGCGGCATCGCCCAGATTGGCGCGCAGGATGTCGGCTATCTCGCTCATCCAGGCGTAGTGCGCGGCGGCGATGAAGCGCTGGCCCGCGGCGTCCGGCGCGGTCATGGCGCGGATATGCAAATCGGCGACGTCGCGCGCGTCGACGATGTTGAAGCCCAGCCGCGGAATGCCCGGCACGTTGCCGGAAAGCAAGCGCTGCACCACCTGCACGGACTCGGAGAAATCGCCGCTCAACACCGGCGCCAGAACCAGGCTCGGATTGACCGTGGCGAGCGTGGTGTCGCCGCCCGACGCGCCGATCAGGTCCCACGCCGCGCGCTCGGCGAGCGTCTTGGATTGCGTATAGGCGCTGGTCTTGGGCGCGTTCGGATCGGTCCACACCGTCTCGTCGCTCAGATAGCTGTCGTCGTTGTTCTTGTGGCAGGCGGCGACGGACGAGGTCATCACCACGCGCTTCACGCCGGCCTTGATGGCGGCGGCGATCGCGCGCTTGGCGCCCTCGCGCGCCGGCGTGATGAGGACGTTGGGATCCTTGGGCTCGCTGACTCCGAGCGGCGAGGCGACATGCAGCACATAATCGCAGCCCTGCGTGGCCTCATCCCATCCCGCGTCCGACATCAGGTCGGCGGCGAAGAAGCGCAAGCCCTCCAGATTGGGCGCGGCCTTGGCCAGGGTGGCGCGGACCTCCGCCTCGCGGGCGAGGTTTCGCACGGTGGTGCGCACCGTATAGCCCTGCTGCAGCAGGCCGATGATGCACCAGCCGCCGATGAAACCCGATCCGCCCGTCACCAATACCGTCCCGCTCATGGCATCCCTCCGATTGTTGCTGGTCCCGTTATAACCTTGTGCTTGAAGGCGGCAATCGGCGTTATCATCTGCAAAGCCATGCCCAAGCCCGAATCCCTTCTCTGCCCGAGCCCCGCCGGGCTCTATTGCCCGCCGGGCGATTTCCACATCGACCCGACGCGGCCGGTGAAGCGCGCCGTCATCACCCACGGCCATTCCGACCATGCGCGCGCGGGCCACGGCACGGTGGTGGCGACGCCCGAGACGCTCGCGATCATGGCCGCGCGCTATGGCGAGGGTTTCGCCGGGACCACAACCGCGCTGCGCTATGGCGAGACGATCGGCCGCGACGGCGTCGACGTGACGTTCGTTCCGGCGGGCCACATCCTCGGCTCGGCGCAGGCGGTGATCCGCGCCAAGGGCATGACGCTCGTGGTGTCGGGCGACTACAAGCGCCGCCGCGATCCGACCTGTCCGCCTTTCGAGCCGGTGAAGTGCGACGTGTTCGTGTCGGAAGCGACCTTCGGCCTGCCGGTCTATTGCTTCGCCGACGACGGGCGCGAGATCGCGCGCCTGCTCAAATCCGTGGCGCAATTCCCCGAGCGGACGCATCTCGTCGGCGCCTATTCGCTGGGCAAGGCGCAGCGTGTGATCCTGCTGTTGCGCGAGGCGGGCTACGACAAGACGATCTATATCCATGGCGCGCTGGAGAGCATGAACATGCTCTATGCCCGCTTCGGCATCGATCTGGGGCCGCTTTCGCCCGCCACCACGGACAAGAAGAAGGATTTCGAAGGCGCCATCGTGATCGCGCCGCCGTCGGATATCGCCGACCGCTGGACGCGGCGTTTCACCGATCCCTTGCCGGTGTTCGCCAGCGGCTGGATGCGCGTGCGGGCGCGTGCCCGGCAGCGCGGCGTGGAATTGCCGCTGGTGATCTCCGACCACGCCGATTGGAACGAGCTTACGACCACGATCAAGGACGTCTCGCCGGGCGAATTGTGGATCACGCACGGCAATGAGGACGCTCTCTTGCGCTGGTGCGAATTGAACGGACAGAAGGCGCGCGCTTTGTCGCTCGTTGGCTATGACGAAGACGAGGGCGAGGCATGACGACGCAACTCAATGCCGACAAGGTCGAGGAGACCTTCGACAAACTCGCCGCGCGCGTGGCGGAGCGGTTCCCGGACTCCAATCTGCTGACTGTGTGCCGCGAACTCACCAAGGTGGCGCACACCACCGCAAAACGCGCGAAAGCAACGGCCAGGCCCTATTACGCGTTGTGGGCGATGAGCGCGTGCGTGGTGATCGTCGTGTTCGTGACGGCGGCCACTATCGCCAGCCTGCTCGATTGGCATTCGCTGGAGGGCAGGCCCAACGTCTACAATTTCATGCAGGGCATCGACGCCTTCGTGAACCTGCTCATCCTCATCGCCGGCGGCGTCTGGTTCTTCCTCACCCTGGAGAACCGCCTCAAGCGGCGCGATGTGCAGCGCGCGCTGTTCGAGCTCCGGTCCTATGCGCATGTCATCGACATGCACCAGCTCACCAAGGACCCGACGGTGATCCTGAGCCCGGGCCCTGCGACATCGTCCTCGCCCAAGCGCCAGATGACGCGCTTCGAGCTGACGCGCTATCTGGAATATTGCGCCGAAATGCTCTCGCTCATCGCCAAACTCGCCGCGCTCTATGCCGGCGCCACGACGGACTCGGAAGTCCTCGCCTCCGTCAACGAGGTCGAGCAGCTCACCAACAATCTCGGCCGCAAGATTTGGCAGAAGATCATGATCCTCGGCCAGCTCGACGAACGCGGGGCCTGATGCGCGCCTTCGCAGCTCTCCTCGACCGTCTCGCCTTCACGCCGTCGCGCAACGGCAAGCTGGTTCTGGTGCGCGATTTCCTGCGCGACCAGCCCGATCCCGAGCGCGGCTGGGCGCTGGCCTCACTCACCGGCGCGCTGTCGTTCGACGCCGCCAAGCCAAGCTTCATCCGCAAGGCGGTGGAGGCGCGGATGGATCCGCAATTGTTCGCGCTGTCCTACGACCATGTCGGCGACCTCGCCGAGACGGTGGCGCTGGTCTGGCCTGCCAGGCCCGGCGCCAATCGCGAGCCCGATCTGTCCGAAGTGGTGGATGCCTTGCGCGGCGCCACGCGCAACGAAGTGCAGAAGCTGCTCGAACATTGGCTCGACGCGCTGGACGCCGACGGCCGCTGGGCGCTGCTCAAGCTGCTTACCGGCGGCTTGCGCGTGGGCGTTTCGGCGCGTCTCGCCAAGCAGGCCTGCGCCGACATGGGCGGCGTCGCGGTGAGTGAGATCGAGGAAGTGTGGCACGGTCTCACGCCGCCTTACGAAGATCTCTTCGCCTGGCTGGAGAAGCGCAGCGACAGGCCCTCCGCCGATGCGCCGGGCCGTTTCCGCCCCGTGATGCTGGCGCAGGCGATCGACGAGGCGAAGGATTTCGCGGCTTACGATGCCGCCGACTATGCCGCGGAATGGAAATGGGACGGCATCCGCGTCCAGGCGGTGAACGAGCGCGGCGAGCGCCGGCTCTTCTCCCGCACCGGCGACGATATCGGCGCGAGCTTCCCCGACGTGCTCGGCGCGCTGTCGCGGGAAGGCGTGATCGACGGCGAGCTCTTGGTGATGCGCGAGGGCCAGATCGCCAGCTTCGGCGAGTTGCAGCAGCGGCTGAACCGCAAGAAGGTCGATCTGGCGCTGCTCGCCAAATATCCCGCCGGCATCCGCGCCTATGACATCCTGCTCGACGGCGAAGAGGATATGCGCGGCCTCTCCTTCCGCGAGCGCCGCACCCGGCTCGAAGCCTTCGTCGCCCGCGAACACTCCCCGCGCATCGACCTGTCGCCGCTGCAGCCTTTCGCAAGTTGGGAGGAATTGGCGACGTTGCGCGCCCATCCGCCCCAGGGCGATCCGCAGATCGCCGAAGGCCTGATGCTCAAGCGCTGGGATTCGCCCTACGAGGCCGGCCGCCCCAAGGGCCCCTGGTTCAAATGGAAGCGCGATCCGCATCTGATCGACGCGGTGCTGATGTATGCCCAGCGCGGGCACGGCAAGCGCTCCGGCTTCTATTCGGACTACACGTTCGGCGTCTGGCGCGAGGATGCCAACGGCGACCGCGCGCTCACGCCGGTCGGCAAGGCCTATTTCGGCTTCACCGACGAGGAGCTGAAGCAGATCGACAAATTCGTCCGCGACAACACCATCGACCGCTTCGGACCGGTGCGTTCGGTCAAAGCCGACAAGGATTTCGGCCTGGTGCTGGAAGTGGCCTTCGAGGGCCTGCAGCGCTCCACCCGCCACAAATCCGGCGTCGCCATGCGCTTCCCCCGCATCAACCGCATCCGCTGGGACAAGCCCGCGCGCGAAGCAGACGAGCTGACGACGTTGGAGAGGATGCTGGAGTAGCGCCCACCTCCCCCTTGCGGGGAGGTCGTAACGCGCAGCGTTACGGGTGGGGGTCTCGTGCGCGACTCACCCCACCCGAAAAATCCTCTTGCTGCGCGCGCCGATTTTTCGACGTCCCCGCAAGGGGGAGGTCGGTTTGCGGTCTGCTACTTCGGCAATTGCAGGAACGGCACCGCGCCGCCCGGCACCATCGTCGTCGGCAGGATGCCGTTCCACTTCTCGGCTGCGGTCAGCGCGACGAGGTCGGGGTTGGAGCGGAGCGCGTCGGCGCGGGCCCTGATCGCCGTGCCCTGGGCGTTGCCCTGCACTTCGATGGCGTGGGCCTGCGCGTCGGCGGCGGCTTTCACTTCGTAGGCCGCGGCGTCGGCGTTGGTGATGCGCTTCTGCTTCTCGGCCTCGGCCTGGTATTGCAGCACGATGGATTTCATCCGGTTCTCGACCGCGGTCTCGTAGACGTCGGAGAAGGATACGTCCTCCACCTGCACCGAGACGATGTGGATGCCGCGCCCGTCCAGCGCATGCTCGAGCGATTTCTCGACTTCGAGGCCGAGCTTGGTGCGATCCTGGATCATGTTCTGTGCCGAGAAGATGCCGAACACCTCCTTCAGCCGCTGCGGCAGCTGCGTGTCGATCAGGATGCTCGGATATTCGACGCCGTAGCGCGTGTAGACGTTGAGCACCTCGTCATCCGTCAACAGGTAGTTCACGCTCACCTGCACGGTCGCCGGCTGCTGGTCCTGGGAATAGGCCTGCGTCTTGAACTCTTCCTTCTGCTCGCGGACGCTCATCTTCACGACCTCCTCCACATAAGGAATCTTGAAGTGCAGGCCCGGCCCTTCGACGGCCACCGCTTGCCCGAAGCGCAGGAGCACCGCGCGCTCGCCCTGGTCGACCGTGTACCAGGAGCCGAGCAGCGTGAAGATGATGAGAATGCCGCCGAGCACGACGACGCCCAGCATGAATCTATTGACGTGAGCCATTGGGTCCCTCCGAAATCGCCCGGAGCCAGAGATGGGAAGGCTGGAGAATGTGTTCAATGGCTGGGGCGATGGCGGGCAATGGGCGCGGATTCGCCTCCCAGCGCAAGCCTTGGATTCCCTGGATTCACGCGATTTCCGGGCTTGCCAGCGGCGCGGGGGAGGCGCAGCATTCGCGGACTTGCGGGGCTCATGCCCCGCCGCGAAGCCGCGGACGGGTCGGGCGGGAGATGCAGCCGATCCCTCCGAGAAGAGATGACAGCGGCGACGGCAGAACGCCCCTTCGGTCTTGAAGGAGGATGAGATCATGCTCGTCAGACACATATTGCGCGAAAAGGGCCGCGACGTCGTCACCATCGCGAGCGACGCCACATTGTCGGAGGCAGCCCGGCTTCTCGCGCGCAAGCGCATCGGCGCGCTCGTCGTGCGCGACCGCGACGGATCGCTCAAGGGAATCCTCTCCGAACGCGACATCGTGCAGGCGATCGCGGAGGCGAGCGTGGCCGCGCTCGCGCAGAATGTCGGCCAATACATGACCCGCGCCATCGAGACCTGCTCGGAAGCGGATTCGGTGGAGGATCTGATGGAGCTGATGACCCATCGCCGCTTCCGCCATGTGCCGGTCGTCGACGAAGAGCGGCTCACCGGGATCATCTCCATCGGCGACGTCGTGAAGACGCGCATCGCGGAGACGGAACAGGAGGCGACCGCCTTGCGGCAGTACATCGCCGCGAGCTGATCGGCCTCGGTTACGGAACCGTGGCTTAACCATTGCGTTCAAGTCCAGGTTGGCGGGGCAGAAGAATTCGCAAGGAGCCTCGCATGAAATCCGCATTGCTTGCCGCGGCCGCGTTCGCCGCCATGTCCTTCGCCGTCCAGGCCGCTCCGGCCGGTGGCGCGGCGCCCACCAACCCGGCCGTCGCCCAGCCCGGTCCGGCGCCGACCAATCCGGCCATCGCCCAACCGGGCCCGGCCCCGATCAATCCGAAATCCGCCACGCCGGGGATGACCAAGCCGGCCGATAGCGGCCCGTCCTGCACGCAGAATATCGCGCCGGGCCAGCCGCCGGGCTGCCCACCGGTGAATCCGAACCCGAGTCCGGAACCGCCCGCGACGCCGAAATAGTTCCGGAACCTCATACGTTAACTGCGCGTTCCGTCTTTGCCGCGTCGCGGTTCAGAGGGGGCGTTCAGGGAGATCACCATGAAGATTCGCAATTCCATCCTCGGCGGCGCGGCCGTGTTGGCCGTGGCGGCCACGCTTTCGGTCTCGCCCGCTTTCGCCAAGACCATGCACCACAAGCATCACGCCGCCGCCGCATCGGCCTCGGACCAGTCCGAGGAACAGACGACGGCGCAACTCAATCAGCAACAGGCCGCCAGTCCGGGCGCCATGCCTTCGACGGGCGGCATGGGAACCAATAGCGGCTCGAACATGAGCAACGGCTCCAACGGCATGCCGCCCAATGGCGCGCAGATGCAGAACGGCAGCCCGGCCATGGCGCCGACCGCGCCCGCCAACAATCCGGCGACGCAGCCGACGACGTCCAACGGCAACACTACGAACGGCACGAACAACACCAGCAGCGGCAATCCGCACTAGTTTTGCCGCCGTTTTCGACTCCTTTGCGGATGGCCCGGAATGGTTCCGGGCCATTTGCTTTTGTTTATCGCCATTAACCGGAACCTCCCAATAACGCATGCGTTTTTGATGCGACACGGAACGAGGCGGGTGTCACTCGCGCCGACCAAATTATGGAGACGGATATGAGAATGAGAACACTCGTTCTGGGGAGCGCCGCGAGCTTGGTCGTCGCTTTCGCTTCACCCAGTTTCGCGCAATATGCCGGCAACCCGCCGCAGGTTTCGACGCCCGCCGAACGCCAGCAGACTCAGCAATTGAATGGCCAGGCCGCCGACGGCACGACGGCGACGCCGTCGCAGTTGAACGGCCAGGGCTCGATGGATGCAGCCCCGCGGAACGGCGCCGCCGCCGACGCGCAGTATCAGCAGGACCAGGCGCAATATCAGCAGCAGCAACAGCAATATCAGCACGACAAATCGCGCTACGACCGCGAGCATGCCCGCTACAACGCGCAAGTCCGGCAGTACGACGTGCGCGAATATGCGTGGGACTATCCGCATCGCCACTACGCCTATCGCTATGGCGACAGCGACCGGCAGATCGTGCGCCTCTATCTTCTCGGCGATCCGCAGACCCAGCTTCACAACGTCTCGATCGAAGGCCCGAACGGCGAATGGGTCGGCCGCGTGCGCAACATCCAGACCGGCGAGGACCAGCGTCCGTTCCGCATCGAGGTGTCGCTCAACCGCCGCGTCTCGGTGTGGGTCCCGGCCGGCGATTTCCGCTTCGACGCGACCGACGGCGTGCTGTTCACCGATCTGACGCGCGACCAGCTCTGGGACATGCCCGGCGCAACGGTCGAGAGCAACGCTTACTACGCGCCGTAACGGGCGTAGTCACGAGCCTCAAGGGCAGAGTATTCGCCCGGAAAGAGCCGGCATCGAAAGACGCCGGCTCTTTTGTCTCGTCACGGCGCCAATGTCGCCGCCAGCACCGCCAGCGCGCCACCGAGCGCGATGTCCTTGGCGAACTGCGTGCGTTCCGCGCGTTGCGCGAAATCGCGATGGAATACAACGGCGGTGGCCAGGCAGAACAGCGCCAGCACCGCCGCGGCGATGTCGGTATGCCAGCCGGCGAGCAGGGCGCCGCCGGCGCCGAGCTCCAGCGCGATGACGGCGGGGAACAGCGCCACCGGCACATGCTCCGCGCGCATGTGATCGAGCACGGGCCTGGGGCCGGCGATCTTGGTCAGCCCGGCCAGGATGAAGAGCAGCGCCAGCAGGGCGCGGCCGCCGGCGAGCACGATATGGGACGCGGTCATGGGTATCCTCCGTTTGTGATATTACTATCACCTCTAGCCCAAGAGCGGCAAGCGCGCTAAAACGGAGCGGCAAGTGATTGGGATATCACATGAAACGACGCGACACGGCGGACGCGCTGCTCAAGGCGGCGGAGGCGGAATTCAACGCTCGCGGCTTCAACGGCACCGACACAAATCGCATCGCGCGCCGCGCCGGCTTCGCGCCGCAGACCTTCTATCGCCACTTCACGGACAAGACGGCGATATTCCTCGCCGTCTATGAGCGCTGGTGGCGAAGCGAATCCGCCGCCATCGCCGCGATCCTGGAGGCGCGCGGCGGCCTTTCACGCGTGGCCGACACGCTGATCGCCTTCCATGTGAAATGGCGCGGCTTCCGGCGCTCGCTGCGCCATCTGGCGGTGGAGGACGAGCGCGTGCGCGCCGCCCGCCGCGTCGCGCGCAAGGCGCAGATCGCCTCGGCCAGACGGCTTCTGCCCAAAGCGCGGCGCGGCGATGCGGAGATCCTGGCCGCGCTCTTGGTGCTGGAGCGGCTTTGCGACGCCATCGCGGAGGACGAATTCGAAGGCCTCGGCATCGGCGCGGCAGCCGCGCGCCGCACGGTCATCGCGGCGCTGGAAAAACTGGAAGCGCGCTAATTCCGGTACCAGCGCTCGATGTTCGCCTGCCACTCCGCGCTGTCCCAGTCGCGCAGCTCGTGCATCGCGATGAGGCCGCGTCCATCGGCGCGCAGGAACGTGGTCTCCGGCAGCAGGAAGTCCCGGCTGCGTTTGGCGAGGTTGATGGCGGCGAGATCGGCCTCGGCCGGGTTTCGCGCCGTCACCAATTCGAAATCGAGGCCGAGATCTTTCGCGAGCGTCTTGTCGGCCTCCCAATCCTTGGGCTGGGAGAACAGCACGATGCGCAGTCTGTCGCGGCCGACGCGGCCTTGCAGCGCCTTCATCGCCGGCAATTCCATCCGGCACGGCACGCACCAATGCGCCCATTCGTTGAACCAGATGACGGCGTGCGGCCGTGCGTTCCAATCGAAAGGCTTGCCGTCCTGGTCGACGAGATCGGCGCGCTTGAGCGCCGCGATCTGGCGGTCGAGCGCGGCTTGCGGCACCGGCAAGTTGAGGTCGACATGCTTGCCCAGCTCGTAGATCACGCCGTAGCGCACATCCGTCGACACGGTCATGGCGGCAGCGAGGAGCAGCACGGCCCCGAACAGTCCGCCCAATCCCAACAGCGTCCATTTCACGAATTTTCGCATCTGCAATTATCGTATCTCAATAATTTCTAGCCGTGAAGGGGCATGCGGAATGTGAAAACGGTCTCCTCCGGCGTGGAGGAAGCGGAGAGTTCGCCGCCATGGGCCTTGGCGGTTTCGGCGGCGATGTAGAGGCCGAGGCCCAGTCCCGACCGCCGCTCCGCCCCGCGCGCGAAGGGCTGGAACAGGCGGGGCAGGGTGTCGGCGGGGATCCGCGGCCCTTCATTCGCCACCGCGATGACGAGCGCGCCATCCTCCACACAAGCGCGCACCCGCACCGGCGTATCGGCGCGGCCATGGGTGAGCGCATTGCCGATCAGGTTGGAGAAAAGCTGCGACAGCCGCGCGGGGTCGCAGGCGATGGGATCGGGCAGATCGAATTGCGCGACGATGGCGCGGGCCGGATCGGCGCTGCGCAATTCCTCGACGATCTGCGCCAGCACCGGTTCGAGCGCGACGCTGCGCGTCTCGAGCGTGAAGCCGTCGCCCAACCGCCCGCGCGCGAAGTCCAGCACGTTGTCGATCAGCGCCGACATGCGCCGCACGCTGCCCTCCATCAGCCTGGCGATGGACCGGGTTTCCTCCGTCGGCGCCTTGCGCAAGAGCAGCCGCGCGCCGGCATCGATGGACGCCAGCGGATTGCGCAGATCGTGGCCCAAGACCGCGATGAACTGCTCGCGCAGCTCGGTGTTCTCACGCTCGCCCAGGAGCGCCGCCTCGCTCGCCGAGGCGCGATCGTCCGCATCCAGATGAAAGGCGATGAGTTCGGCGAAGAGCCGGAACATGTTGCGCGTTTCGGGCGTATCGAGCTTTCTGGGGTTGGGATCGATGGCGCAAAGCGTGCCGAAGAAGCTGCCGTCGCGCAGCAGGATCGGCACGGAGATGTAGCTCTGAAAGCCATACATCGCCGGCGTATGATGCGCGCGCCATTGCGCGTTTTCGGCGACGTGGTCGATCACGACGGACGCGCCGCCCTGGCGGATCTCGTGGCAGATCGTGGTCTCGACTCTCAACTCGCCGCCGGGCGTCAGTCCGAACGCGATCTCGTCGCGCACGCTGCAGGCGACCCAGCGCTCCGACGTCACGCGCGCCACCGCGGCGAAGCCCATTCCGGTCGCGCGGCACACGACTTCGAGGATCGAAGGCACGGCGGGAAGCCGCGCAATGGCGTCCAGGTCGTGTTGGAAATCGTGGGTCACACGCGGATTTTCCGATGTTTCAGCCGCTTGGCAAGCGCGTCTAGTGGTAATTGTCGGCATACGCACTATCTATGGTGTTCGAACACGCGGATTCCGCGGATTCCTGGCCTTGTTCGGAAAAGGGCGGAAATGTGGCGCCACTTGTCCACAGGCCCCCGTGAAAAAATCGTCTTTTCCGGCAATTTTTTCAGTTGACGGGGGTGAACCCCCCGCCTATACACCGCGCCCACGCCGCTCGCGGCCAAACGGCTTGCGAGCGGTGTATCGTCTGTAAGAGAATGGAAGTTCTCGCCTCAGGCGGCGCTCTTTGACATTGTGGTTTAGGAAGGGGAACGTGGGTGGCGGCTCGATCGCCGCTCGTGAGGTCAAACTCGCGGGCACAATAAATCGAGCATCCGAACGCTCGCGTTTCTCAGCAAGACTAAGACATGTTGTTTGTACCCGGATGTCCGCAAGGGCAGCCGGTTTCCAAACTCCGTCATGTCAAACAGTTTTGCGAACAACGTCGAGCTGTTCGCGACCAGCTCAGGATCATAACTTGAGAGTTTGATCCTGGCTCAGAACGAACGCTGGCGGCAGGCTTAACACATGCAAGTCGAGCGCCCAGCAATGGGAGCGGCGGACGGGTGCGTAACGCGTGGGAATATGCCTTTCGGTACGGAACAACTCAGGGAAACTTGAGCTAATACCGTATACGCCCTTACGGGGAAAGATTTATCGCCGAAAGATTAGCCCGCGTAGGATTAGCTTGTTGGTGAGGTAATGGCTCACCAAGGCGACGATCCTTAGCTGGTTTGAGAGAACGACCAGCCACACTGGGACTGAGACACGGCCCAGACTCCTACGGGAGGCAGCAGTGGGGAATCTTGGACAATGGGCGAAAGCCTGATCCAGCCATGCCGCGTGAGTGATGAAGGCCTTCGGGTTGTAAAACTCTTTTGCCAGGGAAGATAATGACTGTACCTGGAGAATAAGCCCCGGCTAACTTCGTGCCAGCAGCCGCGGTAATACGAAGGGGGCTAGCGTTGTTCGGAATTACTGGGCGTAAAGCGTGCGCAGGCGGCTTCTCAAGTCAGGGGTGAAAGCCCAGAGCTCAACTCTGGAATTGCCTTTGAAACTGTGAAGCTTGAGTACGAGAGAGGTGAGTGGAATTCCCAGTGTAGAGGTGAAATTCGTAGATATTGGGAAGAACACCGGTGGCGAAGGCGGCTCACTGGCTCGTAACTGACGCTCATGCACGACAGCGTGGGGATCAAACAGGATTAGATACCCTGGTAGTCCACGCCGTAAAC
>DASXCJ010000009.1:0-15718 GCA_036491175.1 Rhizomicrobium sp. | reverse complement strand
CTGCGCAAAGCCGCAGAGCGCTCCATGCCGGCGCTCTGGGATCGCATCGGCTCCATCCTCGATACCTTCTCGCCAACCGAATGCGCAAACTTCTTCAGCCACGCCGGATATGCGTAATCTCAAGCCAAAAATGCTCTAGTTCGTCACCGCTGCACACACCCCCTCCGTCTGTCGCGCTATCGCGCGCCATCCACCTCCCCCGTAAAACGGGGGAGGAAGTTAAACGGAAAATATATTTGAGAGCGCGCGTCAGCGCGGGCTGCGCTTCGCCAGGATGCGCTGCAGGGTGCGGCGGTGCATGTTCAAGCGCCGCGCGGTTTCCGACACGTTGTGGCCGCAGAGTTCGTAGACGCGCTGGATATGCTCCCAGCGCACGCGGTCGGCCGACATCGGATTCTCGGGCGGCTTGGGCTTGGCGCCGGCCGGGGCCATGAGCGCGGCGAGGATGTCGTCGGCGTCCGCGGGCTTGGGGATGTAGTCGATGGCGCCGTATTTCACCGCGGCGACCGCGGTGGCGATATTGCCGAAACCGGTGAGCACCACAACGCGCGCGTCGGGCCGCGTCTGGTGCAAGGTCTCCACCACGTCCAGCCCGTTGCCGTCATCGAGCTTGAGGTCGACCACGGCATAGGCGGGCGGGGCTTCCTTGGCGCGGGCCACGCCTTGCGCCACCGTCTCGGCGATGCCGACCGCGAAACCGCGCGCTTCCATGGCGCGGGCGAGGCGCTCGCGAAACGGCCTGTCGTCCTCGACGATGAGAAGGGTCTTGTCTTCGGTCTGCGGGGCGTTCATGGGCCGGGCTGATACCCCCTATCGCCCCTGGGGGCAAGCTTCGCGCAAGCTTAACGAAGGGGCAGGCTAACCCTGTGGCGTGGGCGGATTTTCCCCGTCCACGGCGCCCCGCGGCCAGCGCACCGAGACCCGCGCGCCGCCGGTTTCGCGGTTTCGGGCGCGCACCCGCCCTCCCGTGCGCTCGAGCAGGGTCTTGGCGATGAAGAAGCCCAGCCCCATGCCTTGCTGGCCGGTGAAAGCGTCGTCGGGCGACAGCTCCGTCTCGCCCAGCGCATAGGAGCCCGGCCGTGTCGTCACATAGGGCTCGCCGATGCGCTCCAGGATCTCGGCGGCGAAGCCGGGGCCGTTGTCCTCCACCGTCAGGCGCAGCTCGGTCTCGTCCCAATGGGCGCGGATCCAGACCTTGCTCTGCGCGAAATCCGCCGCGTTGGAGACGAGGTTGCCCAAGCCATGCACCAGCTCCGGCGCGCGCCACGCTTTTGGCTCGGTCCCGGGCGCAAGCTCCACGCTGATGGCGACCTCGTCGCTGCGATAGGGGCTGGCGATCTCATCCAAGAGCGCGCCGAGCGGCAGGTGATCGGTCTGGCGCAAGCCCTCTTCGTCGGGGCGGGCGAGGCGGGTGAGGATGGTGCGGCAGCGCTCGGCCTCGGCGCGCAACAGTTTCGCGTCTTCGGATTCCGGCGTGCCCGGCGGCAGCGAACGCTCCAATTCGCGCGCGACCACCGCGATGGTGCCGAGCGGCGTGCCCAGTTCATGCGCCGCCGCCGTCGCCAGCGCGCCGAGCGAGGCCAATCTATGCTCGCGCGACAAAGCCAGCTGCGTGGCGGCAAGGCCCGCCTGCATGCGCGCGGATTCGCTCGCGATGCGCCAGGCATAGATGGAGGTGAAGCCGATGCCGATGACCAGCGACGACCAGATGCCGCCCAGATAAAGCGGCGGCAGGCTCAGCGCATCGCCATTGCCGTCCCAGGGCAGCGGCTTGTGCGCGACGGCGATCAGCGACACCGAGCCAAGCGCGAGCCCCGCGAGCAGCAGCGTATTGCCGAGATTGAGCGTGGCGGCCGCGATCACCACCGGCGCCAGGAACATCAGCGCGAAGGGATTCTGGATGCCGCCGGTGAAATAGAGCAGGAAGGCGAGCTGCACCACGTCGAAAGCCAGGTGCATCGTCGCCTCGCGATTGGTGAGGCGGTGTCCCGGCGGATAAAGGATCGTGAGCGTCGCGTTCAACAGCACGCTGGCAGCGATGGCGAGCGCGCAAGGCACGATCGGCAGATGCCAGGAGAGGCCGAAATAGACCACGAACAAGGTCGCCGACTGTCCCGCCACCGCCAGCCAGCGCAGGTTGGAGAGGGTGCGCATGCGCACCCGCCCGCGCGTGGGCGTGCGGGCGAGCGCGGCGTCCGCCTCCCGCCACAGGCGCGGCCAGAAATTTATGCGGTCTTCGGTCGTGGCCAAGACAATTCGCCGCTTGCGGTTGC
Organism: Rhizomicrobium sp.; assembly: GCA_036491175.1. Taxonomy (GTDB): domain Bacteria; phylum Pseudomonadota; class Alphaproteobacteria; order Micropepsales; family Micropepsaceae; genus Rhizomicrobium. The sequence goes on along the minus strand of DASXCJ010000009.1, from coordinate 13,445 downwards.
GCGGTGAGATTAGCAATCCTCACGCCGCTGGGTCCAACCGGCCAAAGACATGATCCGCACGCCCGAAGCCCTGATCCCTTATATGCTGCTCTGCGCCTGCGTGGCCGGCGGCGGGCTATGGAGCTTGAGCGCGCAGAACCCCGCGCCGGTCGAGCTTCATCTCACCAGCCTGGGCGGGCCGTTCACCCTCACCGACCAGGCGGGACATCGCCGCAGCGATGCCGATTATCGCGGGCGCTATGTGCTGCTCTATTTCGGCTACACCAATTGCCCGGATGTGTGCCCGACCACGCTCACCCAGATGCAGGACGCGGTCACGCGCCTCGGGCCCAAAGCCAGGCGCATCGTGCCGGTCTTCGTCACCATCGATCCGGCGCGCGACACGCCCGAGGCGCTGGCCGGCTATCTGCGCGCCTTCGGCCCGCGATTCGTGGGCTTGAGCGGCAGCGCCGCCGAAACCGCCCGGATCGCCAAGGAATACCGCGTCTATTATGCCAAGCATCCGCTGGCGGGCGGGACCTACGCCATGGACCATTCCGGCGAGGTCTACTTGCTGGGCCCGGACGGGCGGCTGGTCACCTTCTACGATCCGCCCCTCGATCCCGCCGCCTGGGCCAAGGACCTGGCCGCCCGGATCGGCTGATTCGGGCTTATCTGCACAAAGTTCCCGATTCTTTGCGATTTTCCCCTACATCGCCTTGACAGGGTGACGCTGCACCCCTAGGTTGTCAGTATTCCCCAATCTGCGCCCAAAACGCACCTCCCCCCTTGCGGGGAGGTCGTAACGCGCAGCGTTACGGGTGGGGGTCTCATGCGGCGTCGCCCCCACCCGAAATCGCAAGCGATTTCGGCCTCCCGCAAGGGGGGGGTGGGATGCGTGTGCATCACCTGGAGAACCATCATGACCATTCTCGACTTCCGATAGCGATACTCATCGCCATCCTCCGTCCGCCCCAACGCGTGTCGTCGCCAGATTGGGACTAAGCCGGGCGTACAAACCGCATTTCGAAAAAACGCCGATTCCGTTCAGGGGCGTATTGTGTCCGGAGCGATCTATTTTTTCGTCTCCACCAATCCCATGCGGTTGCCCGCTGGGTCGGTGAAGAGGGCGAAGATCACGACGTTCGGGATCACGGTGCGCGGCATGGCGACCGAACCGCCCTCGGCCTTGATCTTCGCCAGCGCGGCGTCGATGTCCGGCACGCCGATATAGATGATCTTCTCGGCGGGATCCTGGCGCAGCGTGCCATCGAGCGCGCCGGTCTTGATGGCGTTCGCGGCATCGATGTTCCAGTCGAAGATGCCGGCATAGAAGCTCTTGAGCTTGGCGGCGTCGGGGCCCGCGATGTCGAAGAAGACGATGGGCGCTGGAGACATCGAAGTTGAAGACATGGGCTTGTCCGCGGCGATGGCGTTGCTGGCGAACAGCATGGCGGCGGCGGCGGCAAAAGAAAAGCGCATGGTCAGATCTCCGGTGTCGGCAGCCCCGCGAGCATGGCGGCGGCGATGAGCGTGTTGCGCATCAGGCAGACGATGGTCATGGCGCCGACGCCGCCCGGCACCGGAGTGATGGCGCCGGCATGCTTCACCGCCTCGTCGTAATCGACGTCGCCGACGAGCCTGGTCTTGCCGTCGCCGGCGTCGATCCTGTTGATGCCGACATCGATCACGGTCGCGCCCGGCTTGATCCAATCGCCTTTGACGAAAAGCGGCTGGCCGATGGCGGCGACGAGGATGTCGGCGCGCCGCGCCACGTCCGGCAGGTTGCGCGTCCTGGAATGCGCCATCGTCACGGTGGCGTTGGCGGCGAGAAGCAGCTGTGCCGCAGGCTTTCCGAAAAGCAGCGAGCGGCCGATGACGAGCGCGTCCATGCCCGCGATGTCGCCGGCGTATTCCTTGAGCAGCATCATCATGCCGGCCGGCGTGCAGGAGACGAGCTTGGCGCGGCCGCTGACGAGAAGCCCCGCATTGGCCGGCGTCAGCGCGTCGACATCCTTGCGCGGGTCGAGCATCTCCAGCACCGCGGATTCGCGGATCTGCCTGGGCATCGGCAGCTGCACGAGGATGCCGTGGACATTGGAATCGGCGTTGAGGGCGACGACGCGGGCCAGCACCTCGTCCTCGCTCGCCGTCCTGGGCAGCGCATAATGGAAGGAGTTGAAGCCGATGGCTTCGGCGGTCTTGCCCTTGTTGCGGACATAGACCTCGCTCGCCGGATCGTCGCCCACCAGCACGGTGGCGAGTCCGGGGACGATATTGTGGTCGTGCTTGAGGCGTGCCGTCGCGTCCTGAAGCTTGGTGCGGAGCCGGGCAGCGAAGGCCTTGCCGTCGATGATGGTGCCGGTCATACGCGCCTCAGAACATATAACGGATCGCCAGCCAGACGACGACGCGCTCCAGGAACCAGATCGCGATGAGCACGATCATCGGCGAGATGTCGATGCCGCCGAGGTCCGGGATGATGCGCCGTATCCAGCGAAACACCGGCTCGGTCACGGCATAGAGCACGCGCAAGATCATCCGCGCATTGGGATTGTGGACGTTGAGGATGCCGAAGGCGACGAGCCAACTCACGATCACGGCCACCACGACGATCCACCAATAGGTGTCGAGCAGCAGGATCAGCAGATCGAAGATCGGGCGGGGCATGGCTTTCGGCGCGGTTCCCAGCGGGGCGTCTGTCTTTTGCCAGCGCGATCCTGGCCCCGCAACCCCTGGCCTCAACCCTGCTTGACAGGCTCTCGGCCCGTTTCCTACATACCCGCCCCGCCCGGGACACGCCCGGCCCGCGGGACCAAGCCTGACGGTTTGGGGCTGTAGCTCAGTTGGTAGAGCGCCTCGTTCGCAATGAGGAGGTCAGCGGTTCGATTCCGCTCAGCTCCACCAGGCTTCGCTGCGCAGCAGCGCAGCCTGCCACGGCGAAGTGCGCCAGCACGTAGCCGGGCTCCATCCGGGATCGCGCTGCTACGCCCTGGCAAGCCACGTTTCTTCATGCGGCGACGCGCCTTCGTTCCACCCGCAAATCGCCGTAGTCTGGCGGTCGCATGAGGTGCTTCGGGAGAGCGTCATGGATTCCGATTCGCTTGGACTGCGGCTGAAGGCGATCGAGACGCGGCTGACGCGGATCGAGGAGACGCTGAAGCTTGCGCCGGCCGCCGTTGTCGCGCCGGCCGCGCCGAAGCCGGCGGCGACGCTGCCGCCGCGCGCCAAACCGGAGTTCAAGCCGGGCAACTGGCTGGGCGTCATCGCGGTCATCTGCTTCGTGCTGGCGGCAGGCTTCATCGTGAAGCTCTCCATCGAGTCCGGATGGCTGACCCCGGCGCGCCAGATCGGGCTCGCCGGACTGCTCGGCTTTGCGCTGATCGCCACCGGCCTCGCGCTGCTGCGCGCCGACCGCGCCTATGCGAGTCTTCTGCCGGGCGGCGGCGTGGTCGTGCTCTATCTGACGACCTTCGCCGCGCACCGGCTTTACGGATTGATCGGCTTCGAGCCCGCGATCCTGATCACCGGATGCGTGTCCGGCGTCTGCGTGTTCCTCTACACGGAGATCAAGCATGAGGCTTACGCGATCACCGCCGCCGTCGGCGCCTATGTCTCGCCGGTGATACTGGGCCTGGGCACGGCGGAGGTGTTCTCGCTCTACTACTTCGTGATCTGTTCGGTCGCCTTCGCCACGATCTCGATCTGGCTGCGCTCGCGCGTGCTGATCCTGATCTCGGCCTATCTGGCGCTGTTCATGAGCGGCGCCATTGCCATCGGCATCAGCGGGCAGGAGAAATTGCTGGCAAGCCTGCTCGCTTTGCAGTTCGTGATCTTCACCACCGGCACCGTGGCCTACACGGTCCTGCACAAGACGCCGATGCGCGAGGCGGAGGCCTGGGCGGCGCTGCCGGTGCTGACCCTGTTCTACGCGTTCGAATATTTCCTGCTGGACGGGATCACGCCTTCGCTCGCGCCGTGGATCTCGCTCGGCTTCGCGGGCCTGCTGGTCGCGCTCTATTTCGGCGCGCGGCGGCTGATCGCCGAAGGCCTGTCGAGCCAGTCGCTGATCATGGCGTTCGCGACCATCGTCGTGTTCCATTCCGGCTATCTGGTGCTGTGGCCGGATGACTACAAACCCTATCTGCTCGCGCCCATCGTGCTGGGGCTTGCATTCGTGCCGGGCGAATTGCGCTGGGGCAGCCATTGGAGGCCCGGCATCATTCCGGCCATCGCGCTCTTGATCGTCGCCGCCATCGGCTATGTCACCATCGTCACCGATCTCGCCGAGGACCGGAGCGCGACGGTCGCGGCGGGCATGCTCGGTTTCCTGGCGATGTGGGCCGCGCTCGCCTTCGCGCCCAAGCTGCGCCAGCGCACCGCCAACGGGCATCTGCTGCTGGGCGCGGCGCATGTGCTCGCGGTGCTGGGGTCCTACTACCTGACGCACGACATCAGCTCGCTCGCGGTATCGGCGTCCTGGCTGTTCTATGCGGTCGCGGTGCTCGCTTTCGCCTATATCCGCAAGGACAAGGTGATGGCGCAATCCGCGCTCTTCGTGCTCGGCTTCGCGGCCGGAAAGGCGTTGCTATTCGACGCGGCGAACGCGCCGACGGTGGTGCGCATCTTCTGCCTGCTGCTCACGGGCGTGGTGCTCTACGGCTGTGGCCTGTTCATGCGCCGGGTGAATGATTGGGGTAAAGAAACGCTCGCTCAATTGCCTGCGTAGCGCACCTTCCACACCGTCTTGCCGGCATCGTCGGCGACGAGGAGGCTGCCGTCTCTCGCTACCGCCAGTCCCGCGGGCCGGCCCCAGACTTGTGCGGGGCTGGTGTCGCCGACATGGAAGCCGGTGAGGAAATTGTCGTAGCCGCCCACGGGCTTGCCGTTCTGGAAATGCACGCGCACCACTTTGTAGCCGGTGGGCTTGGACGTGTTCCAGGAGCCGTGCAGCGAGACGAAGGCGTCGCCTTTGTACGCGGCGGGGAATTGGGCCCCTTCATAGAAGACGAGGCCCGTCGGCGCGGAATGCGACTGGAACAGCAGGTCCGGCGTCACGCTCTTGGCCACCATGTCGGGGCGCTTCTTGCCGTAGACCGGATCGGGATTCTTGCCGCTATAGGCGTAAGGCCAGCCATAGAACGCGCCCGGCCGCACATGGGTGAGATAATCGGGCACGAGCCCGTCGCCCATGCCGTCGCGCTCATTGACGCTGACCCACAGATCGTCGGTGCCGGGATAGAAGGCGAGGCCCACCGCGTTGCGGATGCCGCCCGCGAACACCGACAGCGTGCCGTCGGAGTTCACCTTGTCGACGGCGGCGCGGAAGCCCGGCTCCTGATCGTCGACATTCTCATTGGAGCCGATGCCGATATAGAGCGTGCCGTCCGGCCCGAAGGCGAGATCGCGGGTGAAATGCCCGCCGATGCCGAGGTCGGCCTGCTTGGTCACACGCGCCTTCGCACCGCCAGTCGCCGCGCCATCCTTGTAGGCGACGCGCCACACCGCGCTCTGATCGCTCACGTAGAGCGCGCCGTCATGGAAGGCGAGGCCGTGCGGCTTGGTGAAGCCGGTGGCGAAGGTGGAGACTTTCGCGACATCGTCGCCGCGCAGGAGCGAGACCTTGCCGGCATTGGGCTCGGCCAGGAACACATCGCCATTGGGCGCGACCGCCATCCAGCGCGGATTGGAGAGGCCGGTGGCATAGGCCGTCACGGTGAAACCGGCGGGGGCCTGCGGCTTGGCGTTCTTGGTCCGGGGCACGACATGGGAGGAATTTTCGATGGCCGGCGTCGCGTAAGGGGCGGCAAGCTTGTCGGGGGAGACGTCGAAATGGGTCCCAGGCTGGTCGGCGGCCAGCGCCGCACTCGCGCCAAAGCCAAGCAAAAGCAACGCCTTGAACGATAGACGCCAGATCATCCTCATCCTCCATGAACCGGGAATTTACCCAAAGGGGCGTATTTCGACGGGCATGCAACGCTTGAGCCCCGCCCTTGGCCTCCTTGCCGTCCTTGCCGTCCTTGCCGTTCTCGCAAGTGTGAACGGCGTGGCCGCCGACGCGCCCGCGCCGGAGCACAAGGTCACCCAGTCGGAGAGCTACATCATGCTCCCGCCGATGTATGCCACGGTGATGGATGCGGGCAAGCCGAGCGGGATGCTGATGGTGGCCATCGGGCTGGACATCCCAGATCCCTGGCTGCGCGGCCAGGCCGATCATGCCATGCCGCTCTTGCGCGACGACTATGTGCGCAGCCTGCTGAATTACGCGGCCGCCAACGTCCGTCCCTGGCGCCAGCCCGACGTGGTCGAGATCGCCGAGCGCCTGCAGCGCGTCACCGACCGCGCGCTGAAGAAGAAAGGCGCGCGCGTACTCTTGGCGCAAGTCGCCATCAGGCAGACGCACTAGCCGGCTCTGACCGTCTTAAACAACAGACAAACCTGTCATGGCCCGCGAATGCGGGCCACCCAGTTGGGTTCTGCACGGTGCTGGGCGGTTGGACATCAATACCTCTGCGTCTCTGCGGCTCTGCGTGCAAATGATTCACGCAGAGCCGCAGAGGAGAAAACACGAGCCTTCACCAATCAGGCTGGCCTCATCTGGGTGGCCCGCATTCCCGGGCCATGACACCGAGGTTGATCGAGTCGACTTGAAAGCAACCGGCCCAGGCTCACACCGTCGTCGACGATGCAGGGTCCGCCGCGTTCGCCTTGGCGAGCGTATCGAGCAGCGACGCCATGGCCGTGCCGGAGGACGATGCGGTTTGCGTGTTCTGCAGGTTCTCCCACGCCTTGGTCAGGCTGGCGGTGGTGAGCGTGCCCGATCCATCGCCGTCGAGCGCGGCGAAATCGCTCGCGTCCGGCAGGATTCGCCCGGGCGGGGGAATTTTCTGCCGGGGTCCGTCGCGTCACGGCGTCCGCTCGGCGAGTGCCTGCGCGATCGCGGCTTGCGCTTGCGGGTTCGAGCCCATGGTCGCATGCGCGCCGTCGATGCGCACGTTGCGGTGGATGCCGGTTTCGTCCTGCAGACATTGCCGCCAGTCCACCACGCCGTCATCATGCGAATAGACCGCCGTCACCGGCACCGATGGCGCGCGGCTGACATGATCGAGATCGGCGAGCCAGGCCGCGTCCTGGAACGGCTTCAGCATCGCCGCGAAAGGCTGCAGCGGCGTGGTCACCGGAAAGCGGATGGGACTGCCGAGCGTCACGACATGGCGGATGCGCACGCCGTGCCGCGCGGCGAGGCTGCGGGCGAGGATGCCGCCCAGGCTCTGGCCGATGACGCTGATCGGTTGGTCCCTGGAAAGACGGATGACGCTGTCGTCGAGCTTGGCCAGCATGCGCGAGGTCGGCCCGGCATTGAAAGCGATGCGCGCGGTCTCGGTGCGATAGCCCGCGCCGCGCAGGAATGTACGCAGCCGCCCGGTCGTCCAATCGGCGGCGAGGAAGCCGGGAATGACGAGAACGGTATGCCCGTCGCCCTGCGGCGCTTCGGGGAAAGGCGGCGGCTTCAGCACGCAGGCCCAGAACGCGACGGCCTCGCGGCCGACGCTATGCAGCCCCAGTTGGGAACCTTTGGGCGGAAGGGTCGCGGCTTCGCTCATGGCCTGCTCGGATCGTCCGGATCATACAGGTTTTTGCCGGTGCAGCGACGGTCCGACGAGCCGGAAACATTCATCATGGTGAAATTCGTCCCGCCGGAGACCAGGAGATAGACGCTGGCGTCGTTGCCGTCCGGCGCGATCTCGATCTGTGTCAGCCCAAGCCCGCAGGCGCGGATCGATCGGTAGTCGCCATAGGGCTTGGCGTGAAGCCGGTCATGGATCGGGCGCAAGGGCGCGCCGGAAGCGGTCCAGCCCTTGGCCTCGTCCCATTTGGATTGGATCCATTCCTCGGCGAAGTCACGCGGCGAGAGCGCGATCAAGCCCGTGCGTTTGACGCTGTCGCCCTCGACCGAGAAATCGCGGACCCATTCGCGATTGTGCCGACCGGCATCGATGCTCTCGGCATGAAAGCGCAGATCGAAACCATGGATGTCGACGGCGAGGCGGCCCATGTCGCCCCCGCCCCACCAGATGGAATCGGAACGGCTCAGCAGCACGTGCGGATGGGCGGGATCGTCCGACGGCCGCAGCACGGCGTAGCGGATCGACGACCAGGTGGAGCTGCACCACGGCACGACGGATTTGGTGACGGCGAACCAACGCCCGGATTTGTCCGGCAGCGAGATCCTTGTTTCGACATCGCTGCTCGCGCCGGCGGCATCCTTGTAGGGTGGGTTCTGGATGCGCAGGCGTTCGCGCCAGACGCCGCCTTCATCGGCGAAGATCTGCACCACCTCGTCGCTGGCGCATTTGACGTTGAAGCCCGTGGTGACGGTGACGAAGCCGAGCGGCATCCGCGTCACGGCCACGGAAAACGCCTGTCCGTAGCGATCGATCTGCCGCGGTTCGCCGGCCTCGGCCAACGCGGCCAATTCGCGTTGTGCGGCGGGCGCGTCCAGATATTCGGTCTGGCAGCGCATGGTGATGGTAGCGAGTTCGGCCAGCAGTGTCTTCAGATTGGCGATAAGCGGACGCGCGGCGGGCGCGATGGCCGCGTCGATATCGTCGCCAAGCGGGATGGCGGTCAGCGACGCGCGCGCCGATTTCGCGGCCCGCGCGGCCTTGGCGATGTCCGCATGCGAGCACATCGCGGCCTCGGCCGGCGTCAAGGCAAGCGCGAGAAAGGCGAGGAGGACGAGGCGGAGCATGCGCGAATCTCGCCCGGAATCTTGGCCGAATTAGGTTCTCTTTGGTTGGCGCGATTTTCGGGCGGCCGCCCGATTGCGCTCAGCGCCCGGTGAATTTGGGCTCGCGCTTCTCCAGGAAAGCCTTGATGGCCTCGCGGTAATCTTCGGAGGTCGTGGCCAGCGCGTATTGGTCGAGGTCCATGAACGTCGTCGCATGGTGCAGCGCCGCCGTGGCCGCGTTGACCGACTGCTTGGACATGCGCACGGCGTTGGGCGGCAGCTTGGCGATCTTCTGCGCCCAGGCCCGCGCGGCGGCGAGCACTCCGCCGTCCGGCGCCACTTCGTCGGCGAGGCCCCATTCGCGGGCTTGCGCGGCTTCAACCTTGTCGCCGAAGATCACGAACTGCTTGGCCCGCGACGGCCCGATCAAGGAGACGAGGCGCGGCACCGCGTGCCAGCTCATATTCATGCCCAGCGGGATTTCCGGCAGGCGGAAATGCGCGCCCGCGCCCATGATGCGGAAGTCGCACGCGACCGCCAGCGCCGCGCCGCCACCGATGCAATATTTCTCGATGGCGCAGATCGTGACCTGCTCGACCTTCTCCCAAGCGTCGCAGAGGTCGGGGCCGATCTTCACCATGTGGCGGCGTTCGAGCAGCCCGCTCGCCTTGCGCCGGTCCATCTGCGGGTCTTTCAGATCCGCGCCCGCCGTGAACCCGCCCTTGCCGGTCAGGATCACGGCTTGCGTTTCAAGATCGTCCGCGAAGCTCTTCGCCGCCGCGGTGAGATCGAGGATCGCCTGCCGCGACAACGCATTGCGCCCATCGCCGCGATCCAGGGTGACGGTCGCGATCGCGCCCTCGCGTTGGATGGTGACAGTCATGCCTCGAGCACCTTCAGCAGCAGGCGCAATGCTTCCGCCGCGAACGCCTCCATATTGGCGAGGCGATCCGTGCTGCCGGTCTCCAGCGTGTACGCGATGTCGGTGGGGCCGGAGATCGCGACGCAAGTGTGTCCGGCCGCGTCGCCATAGGGATTGCCCGTCGGTCCTGCCGCGCCGGTTTCCGATACGCCCCAGGTCGCCGACAGGCGCTCGCGGGCGGTGCGGGCGAGGAGAAGCGCATAAGGTTCGCTGGCGGAGCGCATGCGGGCCACGTCGCCGCGCGGGATGTCCATCAGCACCGCGCGCGCCTTGGGTGTGTAGATGACGCCGCCGCCGAGATAATAGGCCGATGCGCCGGCCACACCGAGCAGCGCCGCCGAGATCAATCCGCCGGAGGAGGATTCGGCCACCGCCACCGTCTCGCCGCGCTGCTTCAGCAGCGCGGCGACGCGCCCGGCCAGGGGCATCAGCGCCTGCATTACGCGGGGCTCTGCAGATTGTGCACCATCGACAGCAGCATGCCGCGCGGCATGAAGGGCGCCAGCCGTGCGAGCAGCTTGTTGCGCGCGCCGGTGATGACGACGCGGCGGTTGTCCTTGAAGCCGCGATAGCCCATGCGCGCCACGCTCATCGAACTCATCGGTGTGCCGACGCGCGATAGCCGCGTGTTGCCGGTGCCGGCGCGCTCGCGGAAATTGCTGGCGGTGGGTCCGGGGCAGAGGCAGCTCACATGCACACCGTTCTTCTCGCCTTCCTTCCACAAGGCTTCGGAGAAGGAGAGCACGAAGGCCTTGCTCGCATAGTAGACCGCCATCAGCGGGCCTGGCTGGAAGGCGGCGGTGGAGGCGACGTTCAGCACGCCGCCGCGCTTGTTGGCGATCATATGCGGCCAGTAGATATGCGTGAGCTCGACCAGCGCGCGGACATTGAGGTCGATCATGCCGAGTTGCTCGGACGCCGCCGAGCCGTCGAACCCGCCCGCCACGCCATAGCCGGCATTGTTGACCAGCACGTCGACGGAAAGGCCGCGCGTCGCGATCTCGCCCGCGAGCTTGGTGCCGCCGCCGATGGCGCCGAGGTCGAGCGCGATTGCCGTCGCCTTGATCTTGTAGGTGCTCGCCAGCCGGGCCGCGACCTCGCGCAACGCCGCTTCGGAGCGCGCGGTCAGGATGAGATCGTAACCGTCCTTGGCGAAGCATTCGGCGAGGTCCACGCCGATGCCCATGCTCGCGCCCGTCACCAGCGCCGTCTGTCCTTCGCCCTTGCGTGCCATTCCGCCCTCCCGTGATTTGGGAACTATAGGCGAAGATGAGGCGGTTGTATTCAAAGCGCGGCGACGACGGCGGCGTTGTAGATCTCGCTCATCTTGGCGCCGAGCGGGGCGATCTGCACTGGCTTCTCCAGCCCCACCAGCAGGGGACCCAGCACGCTCGCGCCGCCGAGCTCGGCGAGCAACTTGGTCGAGATCGAGGCGGAGTGGATCGCCGGCATGATCAGCACGTTCGCCGTCTCGGTCAGCCGCGCGAAGGGATAGAGGCCGAGCTTGCCGGGGTCGAGCGCCACGTCGGCCGCGATCTCGCCGTCATATTCGAAATCGACGCCGCGCTTGTCGAGGATATGCACCGCCTCGACGATGCGTTCGCTGCGCTCGCTCCTCGGGAAGCCGAAGGTGGAGGAGGCGAGCATCGCCACGCGCGGCGTGAAGCCGAAATGGCGCGCCACCCGCGCCGTCTGCACCGCGATGTCGGCAAGTTCCTCGCTGGTCGGCATCTCATGCACGGAGGTGTCGCCGACGAAGACGACGCGTCCGCTGGTGAAGATGAGATTGACGCCGATGGGAAGCTGGCCTTGGGGACTGTCCAGCACCAGGCGCACATCGCTGAGCGCGGCCTGGTAGGCGCGCGTCACGCCCGTGACCATGGCGTCGGCATCGCCCGCGGCCAACATCGAGGCGCCATAGACGTTGCGGTCGTTCGTCACCATGCGCACGCAGTCGCGATAGAGAAGCCCGCGCCGCTGAAGGCGTCTATACAGCGCCTCGATATAGGGGGCTGCATCCTGCGCCGAATGCGGCACGCGGATTTCCAAACTGTGCTCGTCGATGCCGATGCGGCGCAGCCCCGCCTTGATCACATCGATGCGGCCGACCAAGAGCGCCTTGCCGAGGCCGGAATTCTGGAACGCGGTCGCGGCGCGGATGACGGATTCCTCCTCGCCTTCCGCGAACACCACGCGCTTGGGATTGGCGCGCACGCTGGCCGTGACGCGCTGGAACAGGGCGGCGGACGGATCGAGCCGCGCGGAAAGCTGGTTCTGGTAATTGTCGACGTCCGGCAATTCGCGCCGCGCCACGCCGGTCTTGATCGCGGCCTGCGCCACGGCGGAGGAAACACGGCTGATAAGCCGCGGATCGAACGGCACGGGGATGATGTAGTCCGGCCCATAGACCGGGCGCTGGCCGCGATAGGCCATGGCGACCTCGTCCGGCACGTCCTCGCGAGCGAGCTCCGCCAAGGCCTGGACGGCCGCGATCTTCATCGCCTCGTTGATGGTGCGCGCGCGCACGTCCAGCGCGCCGCGGAAGATGTAAGGAAAGCCCAGCACGTTGTTGACCTGGTTGGGATAGTCGCTGCGCCCCGTCGCCACGATGGCGTCCGGCCGCACCGCTTTCACGTCCTCCGGCGTGATCTCCGGATCGGGATTGGCCATTGCGAAGACGATCGGCGCCCTGGCCATGGATTTCACCATGTCCTGCGTGACGGCGCCCTTGACGGACAGCCCGAGGAAAACGTCCGCGTCCCTCAGCGCTTCCTCCAGGGTGCGCGCCTTGGTCTCGACCGCATGGGCGCTCTTCCACTGGTTCATGCCGTTGGTGCGGCCGCGATAGATGACGCCCTTGGTATCGCAGAGGATCGCATTGCCATTGGGCAGGCCCATGGATTTGAGCAGCTCCAGACAGGCGATGCCCGCCGCGCCCGCACCGTTCACCACCACCTTGATGTCCGCCATCCGCCGTCCAGTCAGATGCAGCGCGTTGATGACGCCCGCGGCCGAGATGATCGCCGTGCCGTGCTGGTCGTCGTGGAAGACCGGGATGTCCATCAACTCGCGCAGCCGCTCTTCGATGACGAAGCAGTCCGGCGCCTTGATGTCCTCCAGATTGATGCCGCCAAAGGTGGGGCCGAGGTAACGCACCGCTGCGATGAACTCGTCGACGTCGGACGTACCGACTTCCAGATCGATCGAATCGACATCGGCGAAGCGTTTGAACAGCACCGCCTTGCCTTCCATCACCGGCTTTGACGCCAGCGCGCCGAGATCGCCCAGGCCCAAGATCGCCGTGCCGTTGGAGATTACCGCGACCAGGTTCCCCTTGGCGGTGTAGTCATAGGCCGCGTCCGGCCGCTCGGCGATGGCACGCACGGGAACCGCCACGCCGGGAGAATAGGCGAGCGACAGGTCGCGCTGCGTCGCCATCGGCTTGGTTGGCGTGATCTCGAGCTTGCCGGGCTTGTGCCCCGCATGGAAGGCAAGCGCCTCTTCCTGGGTGAACGATGGCCGTTTGATAGGGGACATGCGGGGTCCGTTTTGAAGCGATCCACAGAATATCGGCCTTTGAACAGGGATGTTTCAATGGTCTTGGTTCCACCCCACTGTCGCAACTCTGTTAAGTTGCTCCCATGAACGAGCACACGGTTCCGGACACCGGCCCCAATACCAGCGAGGCCACGCCGATGATGGCGCAATATCTCGCCATCAAGGCTGCGCATTCGGAATATTTGTTGTTCTACCGGATGGGGGATTTCTACGAGCTGTTCTTCGACGATGCCGCGAAGGCATCCGAGGCGCTCG
>DASXCJ010000008.1:0-2082 GCA_036491175.1 Rhizomicrobium sp. | reverse complement strand
CGCCGACTGCGCCGAGCGCGCTCCGGAAACACGGGCGGGCCATGGCGGGTTGAAGAGCGATCGACCCGTACCGTGCCGGTACACCAGTCGGCAGACCCTTTGGCGGAGGGTTGCGCACCGCTTCGTTTGATTTCCATACTGACCTCCTTCTGGCGATCGAAGGGCCGGACACTCGCAGCAAGCGCCCGTGTTGCCCCTGAGATAGCAGCTCCATTCCCGGCGATAAGCTGCTATATTCCGCATAGACCCATTAGACAGGCTTATAGATGCAGAGGGAAACGGCATCCGACCTTGTGGCCTTCCTCGCGGTCGCGCGAGCAGAGCTTCACGCGCGCCGCTGCGCAGCTTGGCGTTTCGCAATCGGCGCTCAGCCAGACGATGCGCGGCCTGGAGACCCGGCTGGGCGTGCGGCTCCTCACGCGCACGACGCGCCGGGTTTCTCCGACCGACGCGGGAGAGCGCCTTTTGCGCAGCATCGGGCCGCGTTTTGCGGAAGTGGACGCCGAGTTGCAGGCCGTGACCGAGTTGCGCGAGAAGCCGGCGGGCACGATCCGTCTGACGTCGACCGAGAACGCCGCAGCTTCCGTCCTATGGCCTGCCTTGCAGCGCTTCCTGCCGAATTATCCCGACATCAAGGTTGAGATCGTCATCGATTACGGCCTTACGGACATCGTAGCTGAGCGGTTCGATGCCGGCGTTCGCCCGGGCGAGACGGTCGCGAACGGCATGATCTCCGTGAGGATCGCGCCGGATATGCGTATGGCCGTAGTCGGCGCGCCTTCCTACTTCGTCGAATGCAAGCCGCCGGAAGCGCCGCAGGATTTGACGGCGCATAACTGCATCAATCTGCGCCTGCCGACGCATGGCGGCCTTTATGCCTGGGAGTTCGAGAAAGCTGGACGGGAAATGAGCGTCCGTGTTGACGGACAGCTCGTCTTTGGCACAGCCGGGCTCATTCTCACGGCCGCGCGCGCCGGTTTTGGCCTCGCCTATCTGACCGAAGAACAGGTGCGCGACGATTTGCAAAGCGGTCAGCTGACCCGCGTGCTCGCAGACTGGTGCCCGCCTTTTTCAGGATATCACCTTTACTACCCGAGCCGTCGTCAGCCGACGCAGGCTTTCGCGCTACTGGTCGAGGCGTTGCGCCATCATGGAGACCGCCGCGCTAGCAGCCTGTCGGACTGAGTTGTTCCACATTTTGGGTATCGTGGAGAATGGCCGGTTCCGGCTCCCTTGGCGCTTCGATTTAGCCGCGCTTGCGCCAGTGGATCGCGCGACAGGCCTCTATTTATAGCTGTCCATCGTGCTCCGGGGCAGCCGCGGGGCAGCCCCGCCCTCGTCAGGCGGGGGCGAGGACGAACATTCGCTTTAGGTTCCACGCCATGGTCACCAGACTCCACTCGCCGCGCACTTTCTCCAGCCCGCGCAGTGAAAATTGACGGAATCCGAGCACGGACTTGATGATGCCGAACACCGGTTCCGGGGTCTGTTTGCGCAGCGCATAGAGCGCTCGGCCCGCGGCGGTCTTCAGTCGATGGGCCATCGCCTCGACCGGCGTCGGCTCTTTCGGCGCCTCAGGCGCCGGCGCGAAGCGCTCGCTGAGCGGCGGGTGATGCGGCTGGCGGCCCATCGCGATCACCGGCGTGACGCCGGCCTTGTCGCAAGCCTTCACATTGTCTGCGCTGAAATAGCCGGTGTCCGCCAGCAGATTTTCAACCTCGCCCATTTCCTTGGGCAATGCCGCGATCTTCTCCAGCATTGGTTCGACCTGGCCCTTGTCGTTGGGCGCCTGTACAACATCGGTCGCCACAACCAACAGGCTGCCCGTCGCCACCGCCGCCTGCGCGTTGTAGCACTGCTCAAACCCGCCGCCCGCCACCGGCATGATGCGCGACTCTTCGTCCGTCAGATTGACCTGATCGCTCGGCCGCGGTCCTTCGACCGGCGGCTGCGGCGCCTTGCCGCCAGGCTTCTTGCCCGTCGCCGCGATCTTGGCCTCACGCGCCGCCATTTTGACTTCGTGCTCCGCCATCTCGCGCGCATGGCGCTCCTTCGCCCGCGCCTCGATCGTCGCGCGCGCCT
>DASXCJ010000007.1:0-117417 GCA_036491175.1 Rhizomicrobium sp. | reverse complement strand
CTGCGGGTCGTAAAGGCGTGCATTGGCATTGA
The DNA here is from genome assembly GCA_036491175.1 of Rhizomicrobium sp. Classification (GTDB taxonomy): domain Bacteria; phylum Pseudomonadota; class Alphaproteobacteria; order Micropepsales; family Micropepsaceae; genus Rhizomicrobium. Next base: position 117,385 of record DASXCJ010000007.1, on the reverse strand, counting down.
CGAGGCAGACGCCGGGCATCTCTTCGTGACCGGTGAAGCCGCGCGTGCTCTGGGATTGCGCGGGCAACGAGCATGTCGTGTCGGGAGACCCATCGGCGTTCCGCATCCGGCCCCAGGCGTCATAGGACTGGTGACCGCCGGTCACCAGAGCGCCGGTCTCGTCGGCGATGGAAGCGACGCTGCCGAGATGATCGAGCACAAAATAGCGCAGCGTGACGGTCGAACCTTTCAGGATACGCTGGGCGACGATCTTGCCGTCCACCAGGATATAGGTCTTCCAGCTTGAGCTTCCCGTCGCCGGGAAGACACGCTCAGTCATCGTATTGGTGCCGGCGTCGTTAAAGTACATCGTCGTGGAGACGGCGGCGCCGTTGGTCGTGACCTGCTGGCTGCGCGTGTGCTCGGGATCGTAGCTGAGCGCCATGGCGGTCGAGCCGGACGTGACGGTCGCCGTCATGTTCGATGCAGTGTAGGTCGCGGTGCGGCCGGCGCCGCTCGTCATCGAGCCATCGGCGTCGTAGGTGAAGTTCGGATTCTGTGACCCGTTCACGGCGCAAGTCGGGCATGTCGCGATGGACGTAAGCGCATGGGGACCAGCGCCGCTGCCATAGCTGTAAGTGCCGACATCGCTCTTGGAGGTGATATTGCCAGCGAGATCGTAGCTGACGGAACTGGTGCCGGTGCAGGTCGTGCCAATGCCGCTGCCGAGAAGACTGGTCTTCAGGCGATTGAGATTGTCGTAGCAGAAATTCTCAAGTTGGCCACCCGACGTCAGCATATCTTCGCGCTGACCTAGGTTGCCGGCCGTGTCCCATTTAAAGAAGAGCGATGCGACGGCTTGGGCGGGACCCGCGTTGACGGAAAGTATGCGTCCCGTCGCGCCATCGAAAGTTTGATTGGTGGCAAGGCCATTCGTGTTGGAGGGACTGATTCCAGTAACTTGCTGCAGCGTATGAAGCTCCGCATCGCGCGCATTTGCACGCCAATAGACCAAGGAGTAGTTCGTACCGTCGTCGATCTCCTGCGTGTACCCATAAGCATTGAACGCATAGTGCAACGTGAAGCCGGAGAAGGCGCGCGTGTTCACCAGCTTGCCGGAGATACCTTCATAACCGGCGGTCGTATAATAGCTGAGCCCGGCCATGGCGGTGGTAAGCTTCGATTGCCGGCCGAACGCATCATACAGATAGGTCTTGCTGTAGCTGCCGCCAGTCCCGCCTCCGCCGCAAGCCGACCCGGTACAACTCTCCGTAACGAGCTTGTCGATGTTATGCGCGGCGACGCTACTGCCGTAAATCCAGGTGGAATTCATGTCGAGCTCGGTGCGGGCAGTCATGCGGCCCAAGGCGTCGTAACTCAGCGTGCTCGTCTGGCCCTTGGCATCGGTCTGGCTGACCAAACGGCCGAGGGAATCATAGACGTATTTCCACGCGTGATCGCTCGGTGATCCAGAGCAGTCACCGCTTCCCAGATCGGCATCCGAGGTGCAGATTTTGCGGCCGCGGGTATCGTACCGGTTCGTCGTGAGGACGTGGCCGAGCGGGTCGGTCACGGTGAGAAGCGCACCCAAGGCGTCATAGGTATAGGCGGTCGCGCCGCCTAGCGGGTCGGTCACGGACGCAGGCTGGCTGAGGTCGTTCTTGACCGTCGTGCTGACCTCGTTGACCGCCGTGCCGTCGACGCGGATGACGTGCAGTGTCGAGACGGTGGTGAGCGCCTGATAGCTGATCAGGGAGTAGCCGCCGTCCGGCTGGACGGTCTTCGTGACACGGCCAAGCGTGTCATAGCTGAACGCGGTGCAGTAGGTGCCGCTGCCGGCGGCGCAAGGAGACTGCCCAGGATTGGCAAGGAAGTATGGACGGGTGCTTTTCTGGACGCGACCGAACGCGTCATACAGCGTGCTCGTCCGAATCCAGCTTCCGTCGAAGCCTTGGATATCGCCCGCGGAGGCGCGGCTAAGTCCGTCGTAGAACGTCCGTGTGTTCGGCGCGATCTGACTCTGGCCATCACTGCCGAGTGTGGCGGTGTAGGAACTGAAGGCGCCGCGGACCGGACAGTTCGGATCGCTACCGCCATTCATACCGCTGCAATATTGGTAGGTGACATTGGTGCGGGTACCGTCCGGTCGCAACTCCTGTGTCTGCCTGCCGAACGTGTCGTAAGCCCAAGCCGTTGTCAGGCCGTTAGGGCCAGTGTGGGAATGAGCGCGGCCGAACGCCAGGCTGAAGGCCGCGTCATAGGTGTAGGTCTCGGATTCGCCGGCGCAATTGGTGACCTGGACCGGAAATTGCCCGCGTGCATCGTAGGTCGTTGAAGTCGTGCAAGCAGGTGGTGCAGGCGAGCCAGAGCCCTGCACAGTCGCGGCTATCTTGTTGCCGAACAGATCGTATTGATAGCTGGTCGTAACCTTGAGGTTCGACGTGTCGGCGGCTGTGGGCTCGACGGTTTCGCTCGTCAACAACCCTGAGCCGGAATCGTATGTATAGGCGGAGCGGCGTATGATGTCCGATGCCGTCGGCGCATATGTGGACTCGACATCGGCTTCGGTCAGCCGACCGAGGAACCAATGTGTTCCATCGATGATGTTGAGCCAGGTATTTGTCGTCGTCTTGATGGCATCGGGTGTACCCGCGCCAGCCGGCATTGTCTTCACCGTGACGATGCCGACATTTCCATAGTCATCAAAGCCAGCGTAATCGGTCTCAAGCGTCGGAAGTTGCGGTCCTTGAACGCCATTCGCCCCTAACTCCCAACTTTGCGCGATCGTCTGGCAGAGATAGATCTTGTAGACGGGGCCAGTTGGCGTCGGTCCGCAAGCACCGCCGCTACCCGAAAAGCTGTTGGTGGCAGTGCTCAGAACTGCACCGTTGGCCGTCTTGGTTTGCGCCAGCACCATGCCGGTGTAGGGGAAAGCGGTTGCGTAGTTCGAGGTCTGGACAACGCCGGTTTCAAGGTCCGTTATCGTGATGGTTGAGAAGCCTTGGAAGCCCCGTCCGGCCATGTCCGCTTTCGCGCCGACGTAAGCGTACGTCGAACTGTAGCAATGGCTATTGTTCGCGGCGGTGCAGCCGTTGACACCGTTGTTGGAATCGATGCGGCTGACCACGTAGAGCGGTCCGTCAATGCTTTGGGAGGGCCAGGTGTCGCCGCAGATGTACGTGCTGGGAGGTGCGGTAGGGCATTTGGTATAAAGCGGTGCATTTTTGTTGAGCCGGTCATAGGTCACGTAGGTCGTGATCCCCAAGCCGTTGGACACCGCGCTGATAAGCTCCGGCACATAATTGAAGAGGACTTCCGTGTCGTCCGCGCCGCCATTGCCGTTTTGCACCCAAAGATCGCTTGCGCCGTCGTTATTCCAGTCCGCCGCAATTGCGCGAATGTCATAGTCGCTGCTGTTGCCGGGAATGGATACGGAAGGCGAAAAGCTCGTCCCCTGCGAAAGATAAATCATCACCCCTGGATACTGGACCGACCAGGACTTCGGTACGAGTGCAAGATCGGTCTTGCCGTCGCCGTTAAAGTCGCCTGTCGCGATGGTCATGTTCGTCGTATCGACGGCGAAGGGATAATCGAACTCCTGCAAGCCCGTTCCGGTCGAAAGATAAAGCGTCGCTGTCGGTCCCGCTGTCAGGAGGAGGTCTGTCTTGCCGTCACCGTTGAAGTCGCCCGTGGTCAGTATGTGGTTGGCGTCGGCCGTGAAGTCGCCGAACGGAAGAGGAAAGACGGCTGTGGCAGGCGCGCAGGAATAGACAATATTGTTCGACGCCATGCGGTCATGGTTCTGAACCAGCAAGTCGGTGCAACCGTCACCGTCGAAGTCCCCCGGGGTCAGGAAAGAGTCATCATCGTGGACGTTGAAGCCGATGGCAGGGCCCTTGGAGAAGGTGCTATCGCCGTTGCTGAACAAGGCGAAGCTGTTTTGAAGGTCCGTCTGGTCGAGCTGATCGAGGACGTCGGCGCGGCCGTCGCCGTTGAAATCGCCCACCAGAGCTTGACCGCCGGCCGCGTTGAGGTACATGCGCTGACCGGCATTCACGGTCGCGAGATGGGTCGGGCTGTCCTCGCGCAAAATGTAATATTGATTCTCGGCGGCATCATCGTGGTCTTCCACAAGCACATCGGTAACGCCGTCCGCGTCGAAGTCGAAGAGCTGCGTGAGGCCCGTATAAAAAGTGCTATTCCCGCTGCAATCGTCGGGAATGCCGGGCGCATAGGCGGGGTTGAAGGTCACCGCCATGTTGGCCGAGGTGTAGGTGATGCCGTCCGGATGTCCCAAGAAGACTGAACCTGCTGCGGATGGACATGGCTCGTTCTGGTTTTGAAGAACGACGGAATCGGTCAACCCGTCGCCATTGAAATCGGCCGTGAAATTATTCGGCTTGGATTGCGTATGTCCCTGCGCGAGTGTGTTTCCGACCTTTGCGAATGTCAGCCGATCGCGCGAGCCCTGCCAAGTAAAGGATGTGGGCGCAAGGCAATTGCTCCCGGCTGTGTCGCCGTCGCATAGCGTGACGGCCGACAGCTCGTTGTGCTCGGCCGCGTTCGAGGCGTATTGATAGAGGAGCCGGTAGTCGCTGACGATCGCGGCGCCCGCATAGGTCTTTACATGCGTGAGGAGCTGCGTGTTCGCCATCACAGTGCCAGCCTGATACATCGGCGTGATGTCGTTGCGGGTAATATAGAAGAACTTCACCGCGTTATAAGCCGGGAGGTGCTGAGTGTCGTTGCCGGTGTAGTCGATCTCGCTGGGATAGACCTCTCCTGTCGAAAGGATCTGGGCGCCGCCGTCGTATTGAACCGTCAGGTAGTTTCCGCGGGTATCGGAGATCTTGCTGACGGCCCACGCCCTCACCGTCGCCAAAACGATAGGCGTACCGCCCGGTGGGGCTGTTATGCTCTTGACGTTTCCGCCACCGCCGCCGGCACCCCCTCCACCGTTCCCTCCTCCACCGGCATCGCCTCCGCCGGGCTGCCCAGGCGCAAGGATCGCGGGCGCCTGAGAGTCGGGTGTGTGTCCGAATTCCATGATCTGTCCGGCCTTGGTTCGAACTTCGAACCACGCAGGTCCCGTTCCGGCCACACCGTGACTGATGATCCGGCTGAAGCCATCGATCTCGGTGCGATATTCCGTGCCGTCGTGGCCATAGACGCCGGCGATAGCGATTAGACGCTGGCCTTCGAAACAGAACTGGTCGTTGGCGTCTAAGTTGACGCCGCCATGGGTGCGATCCTGCGCCAACGTGCGGGGACAACGCGAGATCGCGGGCAGTCCGGATAGTGTCCAGCCGAGACCGGCCAAGCCGTCGCTATTCTCCGTCGAGTAGTCAAGGGACAGCGCTGGCACCATCCCCGCGCTCCCTGGCGGGATAGCGATAGGAATCGAATAGGTGAACTGCCCTGCGGTCCCTACATTGAACTGGCCCGGCGTGATCGCGGCTGGTGCATCGGCAGACTGCGCCGAGATCGGACTAAATAGCAGAAGCAGTATAGTCAGGAATAAAGTATTGGCCTTGAATATCAAAGAATGACTCGCGAAGTACGTCCCCGATTTTGTCAACTCGCGCTGTATTCGTTGCGCACAATACATGATGCCCCCAGGTCAATATTTGCGACTTTCGGTAGCACTCAAGTAATATGCAATTGAAAGTTGCGCATAAGGTCATACAGGAATCCATGAAGCGGGTTTCTCGTCGTATAGAGTCGAGAAACATCGTCGTCGGTCCAATGCGCCTAGCTCCCAAGCCCTTCATGGCGCTCCGATGAATCGCGACCTAGTTGGCCTGAGTCTGTAAGCGGCCAAGCAATTTCAGGGAGCGTTGCGGACTGCTTGATCTTGGCTTCTCTCCGAAGCTGGTCATCCGCCCACCAAGGCATCATTCGAACGTACTCTTCCCAAAAGAACGGCGATCCTCGTCGTGTGGATCATCGAAACCACTTGATGATTTTGGAGGAGGGACAACGCTTCGATCCATCACGCCAAACTCCGGTTCTTCTCCCGAAATCAAAATCGAAAGAACGGAAATCGGGTGAGCGACGACAGCGGGAAGAGGTCCGGATTTGCGATGGTTGCGAGTTTCAGCGAATTGCGCACCGCCACCCTTAGATTGTTATGGTTGCTAGTCGCAAACGTCGCTACGACCGACGGCGGCTTCAGTAGCCGGTTCGCACGCTCTCGGTACGTATGGTCGCTACCTAAGAAGCTTGGCGGAACTGCCTCACCTTTGCTCCCTTCCGAAGTTGGTCGAGATAGTCGGCCCACCAAGGCATCATTCTGACGCGCTCTTCCCAGAATGAGCCGCGAGAATAGGCTCGGCGAACGTCGTTCGATTCTACGTGTGCCAATTGGCGTTCGATGGCATCCGGGTGCCACTTTCCGGATTCGTTGAGCAGGGTCGAAGCGCTGGCCCGAAAGCCATGGGATGTCATTTCGTCTTGCCCGTATCCCATTCTGCGCAATGCGGTGTTCAGGGTATTCTCGGAAATCGGTTTTGCCGCTCCGTGAAAGCTGGGGAACAACAGTTTGCGGTGCCCCGTGATCTTGCGCAGGTCTTCCAATATCGCGAGTGCTTGAGGGGCCAGGAATATGCGATGTTCGCGTCGCATTTTGGTCTTTTCGGCAGGTATGGTCCAAATCGATTTGTCGAAATCGAACTCGGTCCATTCCGCAAAGCGCAATTCACCCGGTCTGGGGAATAGAAGCGCCATCAGTTTGAGCCCGGCGATGGTCGTCGGTTGTCCGTCGAAACCGTCAATGGCGCGCAGCAAGCCGTCGAATTTCTCCGGTTCGGTGATTGCAGCCCGAGGCGTGACTTTCGGGGGCGTGATTGCCCCCCGCAGAACGGGCGTTGGATCGAATTCGGCGCGCGAAGTAGCCACGGCGTAGCGGCAGACCTGTCCGATAGTCGATTTCAAGCGGCGCGCGGTTTCGTAATTTCCCTTGAATTCGATTTCCTGGACAACCTTGAGCACATCGACGGGCCGAATCTCTGAGACGCGTTTCGAACCGAGCATCGGATACGCGAAGTCGAGCAGCCATTCCTTCTTTATCATTGTCGGTCCGGCCAAATTGTCTCGCCGGCACTTGGCAACAAATTCGAGCGCTACCTCCTTGAAGGTGTCACCGGGTAGCGGCTCAGTCATTTCGGCTAGATGTTTCTCTGCGGCGGGATCGACGCCCGACCGGATTTTCACCTTCACTTCGTCGCGCTTGGTCCGGGCATCGAGAAGGGATACTTGGGGATAGGGGCCGAGTGCCATCTGCGCCTGCTTCCCCTCGAACTGATAGATCAGTTGCCAGAGGCGAGAGCCGTTGGGCTGTACCCAGAGCTGGAGCCCGCCGCCGTCGGAGAGTTTTTGCCGAACCTTGCCAGGCTTTGTGCCCCGACATTTCACATCGGTTAGAGCCATTTCCGCGACCTCCCATGGAAAGCAGAAGTTCGTACCCAGAGGGTGTTTTCGGATCCTCCGAATACCCAGAAAATACCCAGAAATTTGACGGGTAGCCCAGAGCGACGGCGAACGCCAAAGTCGCTATTTTGTTGGGTTTTGCGGGGTCTGCGGTCTTTCGCGAACGTTGGCGAAAGAACAAATGGTGCCCAGAAGAGGACTCGAACCTCCACGCCTTGCAGCGCTAGTACCTGAAACTAGTGCGTCTACCAATTCCGCCATCTGGGCAGATGAGGGGCGGGATGTTTATGGGGGCGGCGGAAGCCTGTCAAATGCCTTCTTTGCGGCGGGACGCGGTCAGCCCCGCGCGACGTGAAGCATGTTGCTGGCGCCGCTGGCGATGAGCCGGCCGTCCTCGCTCCAGATCTCGACGCCGCCGTGAATGAGACCGCCCTGCGCCGTGCCGCTGCGCGCAACGGCGAGCAGCCATTCTGCGCGGCCGGGAAGATCGTGGAACCACGCCGTAACATCGAGGCTGGGTGCGATGTAATCGGGCTGTTCCTTCAGGCCGCGGCAATAGGCCGGCCACGGAAGCGTGTCGATCAGGACGAGCGCCCGGGCGGAATCAAGGAATGCATCCACGCCGGGCGCGAAGTCGAGATAACGATACCATTCCTCCAGCACCGAACCGCGCGGGTCGAAATCATTGACCTGTCGCTGGCGCACAGGCTTACCGATGAAATTGTCCCAGAAGCGGAAATGCGGCCCGTCATCGTCCTTGCGTTCGAACAGCTCCAGCCAGGATTTCAGCGCGACATGCGCCGGCACCTCCGGCATCGCGCGGTCCTGCTTCGTCGGCCCCTCGCTCTTATTCGTGGTCCACACCTGCGCCTGCAGGAAGCGCTTTCCGGATTGCGAAAGCGCGACATTGATACACCACGCATTGCGGCCTTTCTTCACCGCTTCGACCACGACCTCGGCGTCGGCGAACTGCCCGGCGGAGAGATATTGCGCGGAGAAGGTCGCGGGCCGGTGATCCGGCGGCGCGATCTGACCGGCAGCGCGCAAGGCGATGGCGGAGACGTACCCGCCATTCGGGCCCCAGATTTCCCAATTGCGCGAGAGTGTTGCGAGGCGTTTGCCGCCTTCCTCCCGCACCGCGGTATCCGCCGCCAATGACATACGCTTGCCCCTTTTCCTGCGCCATAATCGCTCCCGACTCGGATGAGGACAAGACGATGCTGGTGGCGACGACGGAAAAAGTGCCGGGCTACGTGACCAAGGAAGTTTTCGGACAATGTTTCGGCGTTGTGGTGCGTTCGCGCGGCCTCGGCGGCAATATCATGGCGGGCTTGCGCTCCATCGTGGGCGGCGAGATCATCGAATACACCCAGCTCCTCGAGGAAACGCGCCGCCACGCCGTCGACCGGCTGGTGAAGAACGCGACCCTGATGGGCGCGAACGCCGTCGTCATGATGCGCTTCGATTCCACCGAGATCGGGCAGACCATGAGCGAGATCGTGGCTTATGGCACCGCCGTGCGGCTGGAGCCGGAAGGCGCGAACGCCAATGTTGCGTAACGCCGTTCTCGGCATCGGGCTCTTCATCCTCGGCTGCGGGATCATCGCCCTCGTCACCGGCGGCTATCCGCCCGCCATTCCGGCGCTGATCTGGGGCGCGCTCATTGTCGCGGGCATCGTCTTCGAGCGCGTCCGCTACAAGCCGCTGGAGACGGCCGCGCCTGCGGGCCGCTTTCAGCGCACCACCGAGCGCTTCATCGACGACGAGACCGGCCTGCCGGTCACGGTCTGGACCGACCCCGTCACCGGCGAGCGGAAATACGTCAAGGACTGAGGCGATTTCCCGCCTTCCTTTCCGCGCGCTTTTGCGTTTAAGAAGCGAGGCACTTTCAGGCATCCCGCGATGAAAACACCCCTCGTCACGATCTTCGGCGGCTCCGGCCTTCTCGGGCGCTATGCCGTGCGCGCCTTCGCCGATGCCGGCTGGCGGATCCGGGCGGGCGTGCGCCATCCCAACCTCGCTCACTACCTGCCGCCCATGGGCCATGTCGGCCAGATCATGGTCGCCAAGGCCGACGTGACGGATGCGGATTCGGTCGCCGCCGCGATGCGCGGGGCCGACGTCGTCGTGAATCTCGTCGGCGTGCTCACCCAAAGCGGCCATCAGAGCTTCGAGGCCATCCATGTCGAGGGCGCCGAGACCGTGGCGCGCGCGGCCAAGGCGATCGGCGCGCGGCTGATCCACGTCTCCGCCATCGGCGCCGATCCGGATTCGGATTCATCCTATGCCAAGAGCAAGGGCGAAGGCGAAGCGCGCGTCCGCGCCGTCGATCCGATGGCCACGATCCTGCGTCCGTCGCTGGCCTTCGGGCCGGAGGACAATTTCTTCAACCGCTTCGCGGGTCTGGCGCGGATGCTGCCCGTGCTGCCGCTGATCGGCGGCGGCCACACCAAATTCCAGCCCGTCTTCGCCGGCGATATCGGCGACGCGATCCTGAAATGCACGACCGACGAGACGACGCAAGGCAAGACCTATGAGCTCGGCGGCCCGGCGGTCTACAGCTTCAAGGCGCTGATGGAATTCATCCTGCGCGAGACCGGGCGCAGCCGTGCGCTGGTGCCGGTGCCGTTCTTCATTGCCAGCATCAAGGCCGCGTTCCTCGGCATGCTGCCCAATCCGCTGCTCACGATGGACCAGGTGCGCCTGCTCAAGCACGACACGACCGTCTCATCGGGCGCGCTGGGCTTCAAAGACCTCGGCATCGAACCCGATGCGCTCGAAGCTGTGGCGCCCGCCTATCTGTGGCGTTTCCGCGCTAAGGGCCAGTATGACGAGCCGGTGCGCGAGAAGATCATCGCGTCATCAGGAACATGATAAGCGCCAGCCCCGCCGCCAGGCGATACCAGCCGAACGGCTTCAATCCGAAGCGCCCGATAAAGGCGATGAACGTCTTCACCACGATGAAGGCGACGATGAACGACACCACGAAGCCCACGCCGATAGTCTGCATGGCCGACGGCGTCAGCCCTTCATGGTGCTTGTAGAGCTCATAGACCGAGGCGCCCAACATCGTCGGCACCGCGAGATAGAAGGTGAAGGCCGCCGCGGCCGTGCGCTCCACGCCCAGCAATTCCGCACCCAGGATCGTCGCGCCCGATCGCGACACGCCGGGGATCAGCGACAGGCATTGGCAAAGACCGATCTGAAACGCCTTCGACAGCGGCAAGGTATCGGCATCCCTGTAGCGTGGCGGAGGCGCGATGCGTTCGAAGATCAGGATCAATAGGCCGCCCACGATCCAGGTCGTCGCGATCACCGGCAGCGCGCGCGCCGGATCGAGCAGATAGCCGTTTATGATCTTGATCAGCGCCACGCCCAAAATGGCCGACGGCAGAAATGCGACGATCACGGCCAGCGCGAAATGGCGCGCCTTGGGATCGCCGAACAGCCCGGCGATGACCTGCCAGATCTTGCGCCAATAGACCGCGACGACAGAGAGCACCGCGCCCAACTGGATGACGACGGTGAAAGTCTCCCACTGCTCCTTGTCGAGACCGAGGAAATGCTCCGCCACCAACAGATGCGCGGTGGACGACACCGGCAAAAATTCGGTCAAGCCCTCGACGATGCCGAGCCAGATCGCGTTCAGAGTGTCGCCCATGCCTGCCCCCTTGATTCGGAGGCTACTCTAAAAGCGAAAGCGCCTTTGCGATATCGGGGTCGCGGCCCGCGCACATATCCGCGCGGCTCCAGCGCACGGCATAATCGGGATCGACCGCCTTGTCGCGATAATCGGTTCCATTCGCGCCCCACACGCCCTGCACCGGAACGGTGAGCTTCCAGCCGCCGGGAAGATCGAAGTCCGCGGCGCTCAACAGCGCGCCGGCCGTGCGCCGGCCGACGAACTTCGCCATCGGCGCCTTGCGCATCGCCCAGGCGAAACCCTCCGCCGCGCTGCCGGTGTCGCCGCCGATTAAAACGACGACAGGTTTGCCGTAGCGCCTGTCGCCGACATCGTCCGACCAGAACGTCGCCGCGCCCCGATGCGCCGAGACGGCGGCGAAGATACTCTCGTCGGTATAGGCGCCGTTGACGCGCGCAGCGCCGGTGACATCCGCCGCCGTCACGCCATGGCCGAGCGCCTGCAGATAAGGCCGGGCGAACAACGCCGCCGCCGGCTGCGCGGCACCCATGAAATAGCTCGCCAGCCGCAGCGCCGAGAGGTTGCCGCCGCTATTGGCGCGGACGTCGATGATCAGCGCGTCCGTGTCCTTCAACTCCGCCATCGCGCGATCCGCGAGTTCGGCCGCGCCGTCGTCGAAGCGATCGATGCGGATATAGCCGATGTTGCGATGCGGCCCGAGCTTGGTCATGGACCATTCGAACGCCGGATGCGGCGGCGGCCAGAACCCGCCGACGTGGCGGAGCGTGACGCTGTGCGCATGTCCGGTGCAATCCTCGAACGTCGCAGTGACGCGTTCGCCGAGCGGCCCGGTCAACGCATCCCGCGAACTCACCAATTTGTCGCCGGCATGTAAGCCTTGCGCATGCGCGTCGGACAGCGGTGCGATGTCGGCGATGACGTTCTGGCCATCGATCTCGCGCAGGTGAACGCCGATGCCGGCGCCCGACGCCTTCGAAGCCGATGGCGGCCGGATGTAGATATGCGAGGTGCCGATCTCGTGCAGCATCGCGGTCACGAGCGCCTCGAACTGCTTGTCGTTCGTCATGCCGGGAAGCTTGGCGCGAGTGCGGTCGCCCACCGCCTTCCAATCCACGCCATGGAAATTCGGATCGTAGAAATTGTCGTTGACCGTGTTCCAGGTCGCGTCGAACACCGTGGCGTAGCTCGGCTGGGTATTGTCCGTCGCTGCCGCGCCCGAGAGCGCCGCCGCCAGAGCCACGCCCGCCACCATCATGAATTTGCGCATCGTCATCTCCCCCAATCTTCCATTTAGATCGGGACAAAACCGGGCAGCCGCAAGGCGCAAACCGGGCATGGCAACGGCTGCGGCCCGGCGGCGGCGTTCCACCGTTAGGATTCCCGAATAGTCCTGATTGCTGACCAATTTCCATGATCGATCCGTCTGACTTCATTGCGGCCTACCGGAAATGGCCATTTGAGACAGCTTCATTGCCATAATAGCCACTATTCCTCTCGATATTCCCGATAGACTCGCGTATGGCAAATTCCATTGCCAGGAGTGTGCCGTGGCCGAACGAATGTTGCGATTTGTTGCAGATGCTCAGCAGCCGCCCGAGAAGCGGCCTGCTGGCACGCGCGCCCGCGACTTCGGCGAGGTCTATGCCGGCTATGCCGCCGCCAAGGCCGCCGAGCAGGCCTCGCGCTGCTCGCAATGCGGCGTGCCGTTCTGCCAGGTTCACTGTCCGCTCTCCAACAACATCCCCGACTGGCTGAAGCTTACCGCCGAGGGGCGGCTTGAGGAGGCCTACGCCCTCTCCGCCTCCACCAATGCGATGCCCGAGATTTGCGGCCGCATCTGCCCGCAGGACCGGCTCTGCGAAGGCAATTGCGTCATCGAGCAATCGGGCCACGGCACCGTCACGATCGGCGCCATCGAGAAGTACCTGACCGAAACCGCCTGGGCCGAAGGCTGGGTCCAGCCCGTGAAGCCGCGCCGGCTGCTCAACGCCTCCGTCGGCATCATCGGCGCCGGGCCGGCCGGCCTCGCCGCCGCCGAGGCGCTGCGCATCACCGGCTACAAAGTCACGGTCTATGACCGCCACGACCGCGCCGGCGGCTTGCTGATCTACGGCATCCCCAACTTCAAGCTCGAGAAGGACGTCGTCGCCCGCCGCGTGAGGCGGCTGGAAGACGGCGGCGTGACCTTCAAGCTCGGCACGAACGTGACATCGCTCGCCGATATGCGCGCGCGCCACGACGTGGTGCTCATCGCCGCTGGGACCTACCGCGCCAAGGAGCTCGACGCGCCGGGCGGGCATCTGAAGCACATCATCCCCGCGCTCGAATACCTCATCGCCTCCAACCGCCGCGGCCTCGGCGACGACGTGCCGGCGGGGCAGCTCGACGCGAAAAACAAACGCGTCGCCGTCATCGGCGGCGGCGACACCGCGATGGACTGCGTGCGCACCGCCGTCCGCCAGGGCGCGAAATCCGTCACCTGCCTCTATCGCCGCGACCGCGAGAACATGCCGGGCAGCTTGCGTGAAGTGGCGAACGCCGAAGAGGAAGGCGTCGTCTTCGAATGGCTCTCGGTACCCAAGGGCTTCGCCGCGCGCGGCGTGCGCATCGCGCGTGCGCGCCTGGGCCAACCCGACACGTCCGGCCGCCGCACGCCGCAGGAGATCGACGGCTCCGAAGACCTCTTCGCCGCCGGCCTCGTCATCAAGGCGCTCGGCTTCGACGCCGAGGACCTGCCGCGCCTGCTCGACGCGCCGGGCCTGGGAGTTTCCAAATCCGGCACCCTCGCCGTGGACCGTGATCTCGCGACCACGATGGAGGGTGTGTTCGCCGCGGGCGACATCGTGCGCGGCGCATCCCTCGTCGTCTGGGCGATCAAGGACGGCCGCGACGCCGCCGCCTCGATCCACCGATATCTCAAGGCGAAAACCCCCATGCTGGAGGCCGCTCAATGAGCAAGGCCTTATCCTCCCCCGCTTGCGGGGGAGGTGGATCACGAGCGGCAGCGAGTGAGACGGAGGGGGTAAGTCTCTCGTCGTCTGGCGGACTTACCCCCTCCGCCATCGCTTCGCTCGGCACCTCCCCCGCCTCGCGGGGGAGGATAAGTGAAGCCGAACTTGAAATCGCGCGCTTTATCGCAAACGCGCAAAAACTCGAAGCGGCGCATGTCTATTCGCCGTCGCAGGAACATGACGCTTGCGGCGTCGGCCTCGTTGCCGCCATCGACGGCAAGCCGCGCCGCGAAGTCGTGGCCGGCGCCATCGAGGCGCTGAAATCGGTCTGGCACCGCGGCGCGGTGGACGCCGACGGCAAGACCGGCGACGGCGCGGGCATCCATCTCCAGGTGCCGCAAGACTTCTTCCGCGCCGCCGTCGCCCATACCGGCCACAAGCTGCGTTCCGGCCGCATCGCGGTCGGCCAGATCTTCCTGCCGCGCACCGACTACGCGGCGCAGGAGACCTGCCGCACCATCGTCGAGAGCGAGATCCTGCGCTTCGGATTCTATCTCTATGGTTGGCGTCAGGTGCCGATCGACATCTCCATCATCGGCGAGAAGGCCAATGCCACGCGGCCCGAGATCGAGCAGATCATGTTCGACGTGGGCGAAGATGAGAATTTGGAGGCATTGGACCGCCGCCTCTATCTCTGCCGCCGCCGCATCGAGAAGCGCGTACGCGAGGCGAGCATCCAGGATTTCTACGTCTGCTCGCTGTCGTCGCGCTCGCTGATCTACAAGGGTATGTTCCTCGCCGAGCAGCTCTCGAACTTCTATCCCGACCTGAAGGACGAGCGCTTCGTCTCGGCCTTCGCCATCTTCCACCAGCGCTATTCGACCAACACCTTCCCCACCTGGCGCCTGGCCCAGCCCTTCCGCATGCTCGCCCACAACGGCGAGATCAATACGCTGAAGGGCAACGTCAACTGGATGAAGAACCATGAGTTCAAGATGGCGTCCGCGCTGTTCGGCGAGCATGGCGACGACATCAAGCCCATCGTGCAGCCGGGCGGCTCGGATTCCGCCGCGCTCGATAACGTCTTCGAGGTCCTGGTGCGCGCCGGCCGCTCCGCCCCGCTCGCCAAGACCATCCTGGTGCCCGAGGCGTGGACGAAGAAGGCCTCCACCATGCCCGAGGCGCATCGCGCCATGTACGCCTACGCCAATGCGGTGATGGAGCCGTGGGACGGCCCCGCCGCGCTCGCCGCCACCGACGGCCGCTGGGTCATCGCCGGCATGGACCGCAACGGCCTTCGCCCGCAACGTTATGCGCAGACCGAGGATGGGCTGCTCTTCGTCGGCTCCGAAACCGGCATGGTCGTGCTCGACGAATCCAAGATCATCCGCAAGGGCCGCGTCGGCCCCGGTCAGATGATCGCGCTCGATCTCGACGAAGGCCGCTTCTACGAAGACCGCGCGATCAAGGACAAGCTCGCCGGCGAATTCCCCTACCTCGAATGGACCAAGCGCATCGTCGAGCTGGTGCCGATCATCGGCCCCGGCCCGGAGCCGCGCATGTTCGGTCGCGACGAGATGCGCAAGCACCAGATCGCCGCGGGCATGACGATGGAGGATGTCGAGCTCATCCTTCATCCCATGGTCGAGGACGGCAAGGAGCCCATCGGCTCGATGGGCGACGACACGCCGCTGGCCGTGCTCTCCGACCGGTACCGTCCGCTGTCGCATTATTTCCGGCAGAACTTCAGCCAGGTCACCAACCCGCCCATCGATCCCTTGCGCGAGGAGCGGGTGATGAGCCTGAAGACCCGCTTCCGCAATCTCGGCAACGTGCTCGACCAGGACGAGCGCCAGGCCGAGGTCTATGTGCTCGAAAGCCCGATCATCTCCACCGGCATGATCGAGCGGATGAAGGATCATCTCGAAGGCCGCTTCTACGAGATCGACTGCGTCTTCGCCGTCAAAGGCGACCAGCCCAAGGACGGCGCCGCGCTGTCCCGCGCGCTGGAGCGCATCAAGTCCGACGCCGAGGACGCGGTGCGCCAAGGCTACAACCACCTCATCCTCACCGATGAGCGCATCTCCGCCGATCTCGCCGCGATCCCGATGATCCTGGCGACCGGCGCGGTGCATTCGCATCTGGTGCGCGCCGGCTTGCGCACCTACACCTCGATCAATGTCCGCTCCGGCGAATGTTTCGACACGCACAGCTTCGCGGTCCTGATCGGCGTCGGCGCGACCACGATCAACGCCTACCTCGCGCAGGAATGCATCGCCGACCGCCATGCGCGCGGATTGTTCGGCAAGATCGCGCTCGGGCCTAGCGTGAAGCGCTATCTCGACACGGTGAATGCCGGGCTGCTCAAGATCATGTCCAAGATGGGCATCTCGGTGATCTCCTCCTATCGCGGCGCCTACAATTTCGAGGCCGTGGGCCTGTCGCGCTCCATGGTGGCGGAGATTTTCCCCGGCATGATCAGCCGCATCTCCGGCATCGGCCTCTCCGGCATCGCCAAACGCGCCGCGCGCCAGCACGCCATCGCCTTCGACGAAGATGTGACCGCCTTGCCCATGGGCGGCCTCTACAAGGCGCGCGCCGGCGGCGAGACACACGCCCACTCCGCCACGCTGATCCACACCTTGCAGACCGCCGTCACCAACGACTCCTACTCGACCTACAAGAAATATTCCGACGGCGTCTGGGCGCTGCCGCCGGTGAGCCTGCGCCATCTGATGGATGTGCGCGGCGGCGCGGCCATCGCGCTGGAGGAAGTGGAGTCCATCACCGAAATCCGCAAACGCTTCGTCACGCCGGGCATGAGCCTCGGCGCGCTGTCGCCGGAAGCGCACGAGGCGCTCAACATCGCCATGAACCGCATCGGCGCGAAATCCGACAGCGGCGAAGGCGGCGAGGACCCGGCACGCTTCCACGCCAAGCCCAACGGCGACAACCCGAACTCCGCGATCAAGCAGGTCGCCTCCGGCCGCTTCGGCGTGACGGCGGAATACCTCAACCAATGCCGCGAGATCGAGATCAAGGTCGCGCAAGGCGCCAAGCCCGGCGAAGGCGGCCAGCTTCCCGGTTTCAAGGTCACCGAGACGATCGCGCGGTTGCGCCACGCCACGCCCGGCGTGATGCTGATCTCGCCCCCGCCACACCACGATATCTATTCCATCGAGGACCTGGCGCAGCTCATCTACGACCTCAAGCAGATCAATCCCGAGGCGCGCGTCTGCGTGAAGCTGGTCGCCGCCACGGGCATCGGCACCATCGCGGCGGGCGTCGCCAAAGCCAAAGCCGACGTGATCCTGATCTCCGGCCACAATGGCGGCACCGGCGCATCGCCCCAGACCTCCATCAAATATGCCGGCGTGCCGTGGGAGATGGGCCTGACCGAGGTCAACCAGATCCTTACCCTCAACAATCTGCGCCATCGCGTGACGCTCCGTACCGACGGCGGCATCCGCACCGGTCGCGACGTGGTGATGGCCGCGATGATGGGCGCGGAGGAATTCGGCATCGGCACCGCGGCGCTGGTGGCGATGGGCTGCATCATGGTGCGGCAATGTCATTCGAACACCTGTCCTGTTGGGATTTGCACGCAGAATGAATCCCTGCGCGCGAAGTTCGCCGGCTCGCCGGAGAAGGTCGTCAATCTGTTCAGTTTCATCGCCGAGGAAGTGCGCGAAATCCTCAGCCTGCTCGGCTTCCGCAAGCTGGAGGACCTGATCGGGCGCACCGACCTTCTCGTCCAGGTCAGCCGCGGCTCCGAGGATCTCGACGATCTTGATCTCAATCCGCTTCTGGCGCAGGCCGATCCCGGCAGTCACGCGCGCGCTTCGACACGCACGAGCCGCAACGACGTGCCGGATACGCTTGATGCGCGCATCGAGACCGACGCCGCCTCGTTCCTGGAGCGCGGCGAGAAGATGCAGCTCACCTATAACGTCCGCAACACCATGCGCTCCATCGGCGCGCGCATCTCATCGCGCATCGTGCGCAAATGGGGCATGACCGGATTGCCGCCCGGCCATCTCACCTTGCGCCTGCGCGGTTCCTGCGGGCAATCGCTCGGCGCCTTCGCCGTGCAGGGCCTTCGCATCGAAGTCTTCGGCGACGCCAACGACTATGTCGGCAAAGGCCTCTCCGGCGCGACGCTGGCGATCCGTCCCACGCCCGCCGCGCGCTTCGCGGCCAAGGACAACACCATCATCGGCAACACGGTTCTGTACGGCGCCACCGCTGGCAAGCTCTTCGCCGCGGGCCAGGCGGGCGAGCGTTTCGCCGTACGCAATTCCGGCGCCGACGCCGTGGTCGAAGGCTGCGGCTCCAACGGCTGCGAATACATGACCGGCGGAACCGTCGCCATCCTCGGCGCCGTCGGCGACAATTTCGCCGCCGGCATGACGGGCGGCATGGCCTTCGTCCACGACGCCGACGGCCTCTTCGACGAACACCTCAACGCCGACACGGTGGTGGCCCAACGCGTCCAGTCCGCGCATTGGGAACAGACGTTGCGCACCCTCGTCGAGGAGCACCGCCGCGAGACCGGCTCTCTGCTGGCCGCCGAACTCCTCTCCCACTGGGATTCGGAGCTCGCCAAATTCCGCCAGGTCGTGCCGCTCGAAATGCTCTCCCGCCTCGCGCATCCGCTTTCCGACACGCGCGCGGCGGCGGAGTAGCACCGCCGCCGGAAATCAGCGTGCTGGACATCCACGCGCCGCACTAGCTAGCCTCCCGGCCAACCGAGGGGGAAATCGCCATGCACCGCATCGTCCAGGCTTCGCTCGTAGCGTTGATCGTGGCCGTCTTCGCCCCCGCCTATGGCGACGCGGGCAACAAGCCCTATCTCGCGCCGGGCGACGAACCCAACGCCAAATCCTTCCTGCGCGCCTTCCCCGCGCCCGATTCCGGCACCGGCCAGGACGAGAAGGCGATCTACGAACACATGCGGGGCTTCGAACACTCCGCCAACAAGGAAGAGAGCGACCGCTGGCAGACGGCGATCAAGGACAACGACCTCTCGACGGCCGCCATGCTCGCCGATTTCAGTTGCGCGATCGGCGCGCAGCTCACGCCCGAGAACGCGCCGCATCTGGCGGCGATCTACAATCGCGGCCAGATCGACGCCGGCCTCGTCAGCCGCGACTCCAAGAACGCCTTCGCCCGCCCGCGTCCCTTCGTCGGCAACACCGAGGACACTTGCGTCGACCGCTCCACCGTCGGCGCCAGCTTCTCCTATCCATCAGGCCATACGATCCTGAGCTGGTTCTTCGCCCTCGTCCTCTCCGAGAACGCGCCCGACAGATCGACGGCGATCCTCGCCCGCGGCCGGGCCTTCGGCGAAAGCCGCGTCGTCTGCGGCATGCATTGGCCGAGTGACATCGAAGCCGGCCGCACCACCGCCTCCGCCGTCTTCGCCGCGCTCGAAAGCAACGCGGACTTCCGCGCCGACATGGACGCCGCGCGCAGCGAGATCGCCGCCGCCCGCGCCCATCCGGTCGCGCCCGATGCCGCACGTTGCACCCTGGAAAGCGCCGCCTCCGCCAAGCAGCCCTGGTAGGCCATGGACTGGGGCAAGCCGTTCCGCGCCATCGGACACTCGAGCCATGCTTACTGGCATGGCAGCGGCGAGAGGAAGCCGTGGGTCCGGCGCACCATCGCCGTGATCTTCGCCTTCCTCGTGCCGATCCCGATCCTGCTCATCCTCATCTTCCGCTTCGTGCCGATACCCGGCACGCCGCAGATGCTGCTCGACCTCGTCACCTTCAATCCGGTTCACTATTCCTGGCGCTCTTATGACGCGATCGCGCCCAGTTTCGGCCAGGCGGTGATCGGGGCCGAGGACCAGGATTTCTGCGCCCATCACGGCTTCGACTGGAAAGAGATCGACCAGGCGATCCGCCAGCACGAGCGCCATCCCAAGAAGGCCCTGCGCGGCGCCAGCACCATCAGCCAGCAGACCGCGCGCAGCCTGTTCCTGGTCAACCACCGCAGTTGGGTGCGCAAGGGGACGGAGGCCTACCTCACCGTCCTGATCGAAGCGCTCTGGCCCAAGAAGCGCATCCTCACCGCCTATCTCAATGTCGTCGATCTCGGCCACGGCAATTACGGCGTCGAGGCCGCGTCCGAGAGCTATTTCGGCAAATCCGCCGATCGCCTCACCCCGGCCCAATCCGCGCGGCTGGCCGCCATCCTGCCCGACCCGGACAAATGGAAGGCCGTCGGCCCCGGTCCCTACGTCTCGGGCCGGACCGCCAACATAATCGGCCGGATCGGCGAAGTCCGCCGCGACGGGCTCGATTGGTGCGTAAAGCAGTAGAAGCGCGCGCTGCGTTTCACTACATTCCGCAAATCATGCGTCGTCTCGTCCAGCTTCTGCTCTCGCCGCCCTCGCGTTTCGCGCGGCTGCTCGTGGCCGAGAAAAGGCTGACCTGCGATCCCGCCACGCCGGAGGATCCGGCCGCGCACCTGCCCGTCTTCGTCGAGATGGACGGCACGACCTATACCGGCCTCTGGGCCATCATCGATCAGCTCGAAGGCAGCTATCCCGACAATCCCATGGTGCCGGAGGATTCCGCCGCCCGCGCGGAGGCCTTCCGCCTTCTCGACTGGGCGATGGGCCCGTTCCACGACAACGTCACGCGCCGCATCGTCTACGAGAAGGCCTCGCAGCGTCACACCGGCGCCGCCGTGCGCCGCGCCCCCGACATGGACACCGTCCGCCAGGGCCGCGAGGCGCTGAAGGCTGCGCTCACCCTCATCGGCGAGACGGCGGAGCGCCACGGCTATCTCGCCGCGCGCGAATGCACGCTGGCCGATCTCGCGGTCGCGGCCCACATCTCCGCGCTCGACTATTTCGGCGAAGTGCCGTGGGCGGAATTCCCGCTCGCGGCCGAATGGTACGTCAAGATGAAGTCGCGGCCGTCCTTCCGCTCCCTCCTCGCCGACCGCGTGCCGGGGCAGCCTCCCGTGTCGCACTATGCCGAACTCGACGGCTGACACGATCCGCGAAGCCGCGCTGGCGGAGGGCTTCGATGTCGTCCGTTTCGCGAAAGCGCAAGCGCCAGATGGCGCGGCCGAAGGGCTGAGAGCCTTTCTCGGTGAAGGCCATCACGGCGAGATGGGCTGGCTCGCCGCCAACGAAGATCGCCGCGCCGATCCGCGAACGCTGTGGCCCGAAGCCAGGAGCATCATCGTGCTCGGCCTCAACTACGGCCCGGGCGAAGAACCCGTCGCGCCGGATCGCGGCAATATCTCCGTCTATGCGCGCGGCGACGACTATCACGACGTCATCAAGGCCAAGCTCAAGCGTCTCGCGATGCGGATCGCGAAGGACCATGGCGTGGACGTCAAGGTCTTCGTCGACACCGCGCCGGTGATGGAGAAGCCGCTGGCGCAGGCCGCCGGCGTCGGCTGGCAAGGCAAGCATACCAATCTGGTTTCGCGCGAATTCGGTTCATGGCTCTTCCTCGGTTCGATTTTCACCACGCTTGAAATTCCCCCCGACGAACCGGAGGACGATCATTGCGGCCAATGCCGCCGCTGCCTGGACTCCTGCCCCACCGATGCTTTCATCGCGCCGTACAAGATCGATGCGCGGCGCTGCATCTCCTATCTCACCATCGAGCACAAAGGGTCGATCCCCGAGGAATTCCGCGAGGCCATCGGCAACCGCATCTATGGCTGCGACGATTGCCTCGCCGTCTGCCCCTGGAACAAATTCGCCAGCACTTCACATGAGGCCCGGCTGCACGCCCGCGCCGAGCTCAAACAGCCGCGCCTCGCCGATCTCGCCAAGCTCGACGACGCCGCGTTCCGCGCGCTGTTCCGCGGCTCGCCGATCAAGCGCATCGGCCGCGACCGCTTCATCCGCAACGTCCTGATCGCCATCGGCAACTCCCGCGACACGACGCTCGCCGCCGACGCGATGCGCCTGCGCGACGACGCCTCGCCCCTGGTGCGCGAGATGGCGGAATGGGCGTTGGCGAAGCTCGCACCCCTCACACCCTCCCCTTGAGGGAAGGTCGAAAAACGCAAAGCGTTTTTCGGGAAGGAGCTCACTCCGGACTCTTTCCGCTTGAGAGAAACAAGCGCTGAGAGATTTCGGAGCGGGCCCCTTCCCGAAATCTGCGAAGTGCAGATTTCGACCCTCCCGCCAGGGGAGGGTAAAGCTACTTCTTCGCCGGCTGCGTCTGCATGTCGGCGATATGTGCTTTCGCCGCTTTCGCCGCCGCGCTGTTGGGCTGTGCCGCCGCGGTGCGTTGCCAATCGGCGAGCGCGCCGGCGCCGTCACCCGCTTCGGCTTTCATCTCGCCGCGCATGAGCAGCGCGTCGGGATAATCGCGATAGACGTTCAGCGCCTGGTCGACATCCGCGCGCGCGTCCTGCTTGCGGCCCAGCGCGTGGCGTGCGCTGGCGCGCAGAACGAGGAGGTCCGCGCGGTTGGGATCGGTTCGCAGCACCGCCGTCAAATCCTTCTCCGCTCCCGCCCAGTCCTTGCGCGCGCCGCGGCCACGGGCGCGGTCGGACAAGATGTCCGGATCGTTCGGCATCAGCGACAGCGCGTTGGTGAAGGAGTCGTCCGCCTTCATCGTCTGGCCCGCGAGCAGCCAGGCATTGCCGGCCTGGTCGTACAAGGTCGCGCGCTCCTGCCCGGTCTCGACATTGCGGTCATGCCCGAGCAGGTCGAGCTTCTGCGCCGCCTCCGCGTAGCGGCGCAACAACACCAGCGCCATCGCCTCGCAATGCGCGGACGCCGCGCCGCCGTCGCCGTCCTGCCAGGCCACCGCCGCCTCATAGGCGGACGACGCGTTGCGCTGCACCAGCGAGAGGCAGCGGTCATAGCGCGTCTTGCCCGCCAGCCCCGGATCGTCGAGCGAATCCGCGGTCGCGGCCAAAGCCGGACCCAGGAGGGCCGGGACCCCTGAACAAACGAGAGCCAATGACAGGAGCGTGCGCATTGCGTTATGAGAGCCGTCCGGCCCCTCGAAAGCAAGCATGTCGTCCATCCTCCAGGTCGTTCCAGCCCTCAATGCCGGCGGTGTCGAGCGCACCACCATCGAGATCGCCCACGCGCTGAAAGCGGCGGGTTTCACGCCGCTGGTGGCCAGCGAGGGCGGGCGGCTCGAGGGCGAACTGGCGGAGGCCGGCGGCGAATTAATTCGCATACAGGCCTCCACCAAACTGCCGCACACGCTGATCGCCAACGCCTTGCGACTGGCGGCCATCGCGCGCGAACGCGATGTGAAGCTCATCCATGCCCGCAGCCGCGCCCCCGCCTGGAGCGCGCTGATGGCGGCGCGCAGCGCGCGCGTCCCGTTCGTGACGACCTATCACGGCATCTACAATGCCGGGAATCCGCTCAAGCGCTTCTACAATTCCGTCATGGTGCGCGCCGACGCGGTGATCGCCAATTCGGCGTGGACCGCGCAGCACATCCTCGCTGAACACAAGATCGATCCCGGGAAGCTCACCGTCATCCCGCGCGGCGTCGACCTCGCCCGCTTCGACCCCGCCGGCATCCCGCCCGACGCCGTCGCCGCGTTGCGCGCCGAATGGGGCGCGGGCCCTGACGACATCGTCGTCCTCCTGCCTGGCCGCCTTACCCGCTGGAAAGGCCAGACCGTGCTCATCGAGGCGATGGCGCGGCTCGCCGATCCGCGTGTCCACGCCGTGCTGATCGGCGATGCGCAAGGCCGCGCCGCCTACGAGGCCGAGCTGCGCAACGCCATCTCGGCCTCCAGCGCGAAGGTGACGCTGGCGGGACACACCGCCGACATGCCGCGCGCCTATCTCGCCGCCGACATCGTCGTCTCCGCCTCCACCGATCCCGAGGCCTTCGGCCGCGTTGCGGCGGAGGCCTCCGCCATGGGCCGCCCCGTCATCGCCACCGATCATGGCGGTGCTAGAGAGACAGTCCTGCCCGGCATGACCGGTCTGCTGACAGCGCCGGGCAGCGCGATTGAGTTGGCTGGCGCCCTCGCCCAGCTTCTCAGGCTCGATGCTTCTTCGCTTGCCGCGATGGGCGCGCACGGCCGGGCGCATATTGTCGACCGATATAGCCTGGGCCGCATGTGCGCCGACACGCTGGCGCTCTATCGCAAATTGATCGCCCCCTGATAGGCTCCGCCT
The DNA here is from genome assembly GCA_036491175.1 of Rhizomicrobium sp. Taxonomy (GTDB): domain Bacteria; phylum Pseudomonadota; class Alphaproteobacteria; order Micropepsales; family Micropepsaceae; genus Rhizomicrobium. Next base: position 93,226 of record DASXCJ010000007.1, on the reverse strand, counting down.
AGCGGAGTCGGAGGATCTCTTCATGCGCGTGCTGGCCGCCATCATGGTTTCGTTTCTCGTTTCGCTCATCGCTCTTCCCGCCTTTGCGCAAAGTCCGCCCGCGTCCACGACCGTGACGCAGGCTTCCGTCCCCTTCGACCCGGTCAAGGCGACCAATGCCTATCTCGCCCAGGTAGGCGGCGAGGCCCGCGCCAAATCGGACGCTTACTTCGAAGGCAGCGCCGAATGGCTGCCGGTCGTCGACACGATCTATGCCCTCCTCGTCGCCGCGATCCTGCTGTGGTCGCGAATCTCCGCGCGCATCCGGAACTACGCGGCGGGCAAGACACGGTCGCGCTTCTGGCAAGTGCCGATCTACATCCTCGCCTATATGGTGCTGACGACGCTGCTCACCTTTCCGCTCACGGTGTATGAAGGGTTCATCCGCGAGCACGCTTACGGACTCTCGAACCAGAACTTCCTGCAATGGTTCACCGATTTCGCCATCGGCTTCGGCGTCAATCTCGCGGCCTTCCTGGTCGTTGGCACGGTGATCTACGCCGTGATCCGCCGCACCAAGGACGCCTGGTGGATTTGGGCCAGCCTCGTCACCGTCGGCTTCCTCCTCGTCGCCGACGTGATCGGGCCGGTCTTCATCTCGCCGCTCTTCAACCACTACTACCCGCTGCCCGATGGCCCGATTAAGCAGCAGATCCTCTCGCTGGCGCGCTCCGAGGGCATTCCCGTCACCAACGTCTACGAGTTCGACGCCTCGAAGCAGTCCAAGCGCATCTCGGCCAATGTCTCCGGCGCCTTCGGCACCACGCGCATCTCGCTGACCGACAATCTGATCAACCGCAGCACCCCCCGCGCGATCAAGGCGGTGCTGGGCCACGAGATGGGCCACTACGTCCTCAACCACAACATCATCGGCGACACCTGGCTGGGGCTGTTGTTCCTCATCGTCTATGCCTGCATCGCCTGGGGCTTCCGGCGGCTCGCCGGAATCTTCGGCGGCAATTGGGACGTGCGGACCGTCGACGATCCCGCCGGCATGCCGGCACTGATGGCGCTGGCTTCGTTCTTCTTCCTGCTCGCCACGCCCATCCAGAACACCATCACCCGCACGCTCGAGCAGCAGGCCGATATGTTCGGCGTCAACGCCGCGCGCGAGCCGGACGGGTTCGCGCAAGCCGCCCTGCAGCTCAGCGAATACCGCAAGCTCGATCCGTCGCCGCTCGAGGAGTTCATCTTCTACGATCACCCGTCAGGCCATACGCGCATCTGGACCGTGATGCGCTGGAAGGCCGAGCACATCAACGATCCCGACATCAAGGCGGGCCCGGCCTCGCCGCAATGAGAGGCGCGTTCGCCGCGCTCGCCTTCGCGCTCCTGCCGGTTGCCGCCACTGCGCAGCCGGCGGAGCCCGCCTACACGATGCCGGATACCAAGGTGATGTCCTTCACCAGCAAGGACGGCGCGCACAGCTTCCGCCTGCTCGTCGGCCTGCCGCGCGACTACGCCACGCGGGGCGAGCGCTTCCCGGTGATCTACCTGCTCGACGCCGATTTCTCCTTCGCGCTGGCGCAAGACATCCAGCGCCATTCCACCGACCGCGGCCAGGAGAAGGAGGCCATCGTCATCGGCGTCGCCTATCCCGGCGCCGACACCGACCTCAAGACCTATGAGCGCACGCGCACGCGCGACTACACGCCGAGCTTCGTGGCCGAGGGCGGCTACGGACCGGACATCCAGGCGCTCTCCGGCGGCGGGCCGGAGTTCCTGCGCGTCCTCGGTGACGAGCTTATTCCGTTCATCGATGCCAAGTTCCGCACCGATCCCGCACAACGCATGATCGTGGGCCATTCCTTCGGCGCGCTGTTCGCCTGCTACGCCATGCTCACCAGGCCCGGCCTGTTCCACGACTATCTCATCGTCAGCCCGTCGCTCTGGTACGACGACCGCAGGATGTTCGGCCTCGCCACGGCCTACATCGCCGCGCACAAAGCCCTTTCCGCCCATGTGTTCTACGCCATCGGTGCGCTCGAAGCGTCCAGCGACCATGCCATGGTGGACGATCTGCGCGCCTGGAACACGCTCCTGGGGGACGCCAAACTCGGCGGCTACAAATCCCAGATGACGGTGTTCGACGGCGACACGCACGAATCGGTATTCCCCGGCGCGCTGACGCGCGGCCTGCGCGTCCTCGACGACTATGCCGGCGAGGCGGACGGCAACACGCTGGAGCGCGGGAAATAGATGCGGGACGGCTTCTCCCTTTCCACTGCCCTGCCCGGCGCGCCGCTCCATTGCGCCGCGCATAGCCATCATCCCTGGCCGGATGTGAGTTTCGCCGCCCAGCAAGAGGCGTGGACCGACGCCGCCCGCCTGCTCGACCGCAAATGGGACCACATCTTCGAGGCCGTGATCCCCAAGGCGCAAGCCCATATCGCGCGCCGCCTGTCGCTGCCCGATCCGGCGAGTGTAACGTTCGCGCCCAATACGCATAGTTTCGTCCTCCGTCTGTTGTCCTGTCTGCCCGCGCGGCCGCGCATCCTGACCACGTCCTCCGAATTCATGAGCTTCGCGCGCCAGATCGCGCGGCTGGAGGAAGACGGGCTCGTCGGCGTCACACGCATCGCGACCGAACCGTTCGACACGTTCGAGGCGCGCTTCGTCGAGGCCGCCGCGGGGGGCGGCCACGATCTCGTCTTCTTCAGTCAAGTGTTCTTCGATTCCGGCGCTCGCGTGCGCGCTCTGGAGCGCCTTGTCGGCGCCGTGCCCGATCCCGAGACCTTCATCGTCATCGACGGCTATCACGGCTTCATGGCGGTGCCGACCGATGTCGGCGCGGTGGCGTCCCGCGCCTTCTATCTTGCCGGCGGCTACAAATATGCGATGGCGGGCGAAGGCGTCTGCTTCTTGCACTGCCCGCCCGGCTACGGCCCGCGCCCGCGCGACACCGGTTGGTATGCCGGCTTCACCGCGCTCGAAAGTGGCGCGGCGGGCGTGCCCTATGCGGCGGACGGCAGCCGCTTCCTCGGCGCCACCTTCGACGCTAGCGCGCTCTACCGCTTCAACGCCGTGCAGGACTGGCTCGCGGAGCGCAGCGTCGATTCCATGCTCGAACAGGTGCGCGCGCTGGAACGCCGTTTCCTCTCCCGCACCAGCCTCACGCCCCTCATCGCCGACGAATCCACGCGCGGCCGCTTCCTCTGCTTCCGCACCGGTCAGGCCGGCGCGATCACCCAATCGCTCGCCGACAAGAACATCCTCGTCGACCACCGCGGCGACCGGCTAAGGATCAGCTTCGGGATCTATCACTCCGAAGCAGACGTGGACCGGCTGGCGCGAGCGCTGGGATAGCCCCAACTTCTCGTGTCATGGCCTGCGGATGCAGGCCACCCAGCTGAGGCGGACGCTGTTGGTGAAGGTTGATGTTTTCTTCTCTGCGGTTCTGCATGCAAAAAAGTGGTTCCACGCAGAGCCGCAGAGACGCAGAGGCACTCTCCCGAAACGCGCAGCACAGTGCAGAACCCACCTGGGTGGCCTGCATTCGCAGGCCATGACACTTAAGGTGGGATGGGCAGAGGTGCGCTCAGGGCGCAGATTGGGGAATACTGACAACCTAGGGGTGCAGCGTCACCCTGTCAAGGCGATGTAGGAAAAAATCGCAAAGAATCTTCTCGATTTGTGCATTCAGAAGAATTATATCCTGTAATCAAAGGCTTGGCAGCAGCGATTCGAATTCCGCGACCAAAGGATCCTCGGTTTCGAAGACATAATCCACGGTTTGCGCGGTCACCGCGCCGTCCGCCCCGCCTCGCCGCAGGAGCGTGATCGCCTCGGTCAGCTTCCCGCGCGGGCAGAGCAGCGCGTACTCACTGCCCGCGCTCGCCGGGCGCGACAGCACCGAGACACCGAGCTTGGCGACCGCGGCCAATACCGTGTCGGGCTTCGCGGCAAGCCGTGCGCGCAGCACCAGCGCCGCCTTCGCCCGCTCCCGCGCCGCCAGCCGCGCCAGCAGCATCTTGGCCGCGCTGGCTGCGCCGTTGTTCCATTTCGCGGTGAGGCTGGCCGCGAGCTGGGCGCGGCTCTTGAGGATCGCGCCGTCCTCCAAGATCTTGAGATTGTTGGCGGCGAGCGTGGCGCCCGTCGTGGTGATGTCGACGATGGCCTCGGCGACGCCTGCCGCCGGCGCACCTTCGGTGGCGCCGCCGCTCTCGACGATGCGGTAATCCCAGATGCCGTGGCGCGCGAAAAAGCCACGCGTGAGGTTCACATATTTCGTCGCGACGCGCAGGCGGCGGCGATGACGCTGGTAGAACGCGGCGCAGACATCGTCGAGATCGGTCATGGAGGCGACGTCGATCCAGGCCTGCGGCACGGCGACGACGACGTCGGCGTAACCGAACGACAGCGGCTTCACCAGCGCGATGCGGCCATCGAGCGACGGCGCGGATTCGCGCAGCAGATCCTCGCCCGTGATCCCCATATGCGCGTCGCCCGCGAGCAGCGCGTCGGCGATCTCGCCGGCGGAGATGAGCATCACGTCGATCTCGGGCAGGCCTTCGAGCGTGGCGCGATAGCCGCGCGCGCCGGCCGCCTTGCTCATCGCAAGCCCGGCGTCGGCGAAGTAAGCACCTGCCTGTTCCTGCAAGCGGCCTTTGCTCGGCACGGCGAGAATAAGGCGGCTCATTTGAAGAACTCCCGCGCCGCGAGCACGCGCTCGGTGCGGATGGCGCAGCCGATCGCGGGGATATGCTTCCTGGCGCCGAGCTGCTCCATCAGCGTGTCGTAACGTCCGCCGCCCGCCACCTGCACCGGGCCTTCGGCGTCGCGCGACCAGAGCTCGAAGACGAAGCCGGTGTAATATTCCATGTTGCGGCCGAAGCGCGCCGCGAAGCTGACGCGTTTGGCATCGACGCCGAGCCTGTCCAGAACGTCGAGCCGCGCGCTCATCGCCTTGAGCGGCGCGTCCAGCGATACGCCCGCCGATTTCGTCAGCTTGCGGATCTTCTCCACCGCCTGCCGCGCCGGGCCCGAGATCGACAGCAGCGATGCCAGCGATTTGGCGATCCAGGGATCGAGGCGCAGCGACGCCGCATCCGCCGCCTGCTCGATCAGCCTGTCGACGATCTCCTCGCGCGTGCGGCCGCCCTGGCTGGCCGCGCCCAGCATGTCCATCAGCCCTTCGAAAGCCGGCCGCGCGTCCTTTTCCGGCAGCGTGCCGAGGTGGGCGAGCAGGCGTTGCGCGCCGGACGGCGGCGCACCGGAAAGCCGCGTGAGCAGCGCCTCGAAATAGCCACTGCGCCAGAAATGCCGCTTCAGCCGCCCGCGCCAGGCGAGCGGGATGTCGAGCGCATCGACGAACGCGGAGAACAGCGACAGGTCGCCGAGCTTCATGTCGAAAGCGTCGAGGCCGGCGGCGCGAACCGCTTCCACCGTCAGCGCCAGCGCCTCGGCATCGGCCTTCTTCGCATCGTCGAGGCCGAGCAGTTCCGCGCCCGCCTGCCAGAATTGCGTCGGGCGATCCGGCTCGGCGGGCTGATGGCGGAAGGCGAGCCCGTGATAGCAAAGCCGCGCCGGGAACTTGCCCTTGGCATCGAGCCAGGATTTGCACACCGGGATGGTCAGGTCGGGCCGCAGCACGAGCTCGCGCCCGGCCGGATCGTCCAGCGCAAAGGTGCGGCGGCGGATCTCCTCGCCGGAGCGGTCGAGGAATATCTCCGCCGGCTGCAGCACGCTGGGCTCGCGGCGGATGTAGTCATGCGCGCCGAACACGCCGAGGATCGCGGCCGCCTGCGTCTCCAGCGCCGCGATGTGCGAAGCGTCATAGGTCGGGAACGCGGGCACTCTTATACCCTCCCCTTGAGGGAGGGTCGAAATCCGCTCTTTGCGGATTTCGGGAAGGGGCTCGCTCCGAAATGCCGGACGCTCGTGCAAGCAAATGCGGAAAGATTTCGGAGTGAGCCCCCACCCGAAATCTGCTCCGCAGATTTCGACCTCCCCTCAAGGGGGAGGTAGACGCCGGAGCATTCCCCGCTCATGTGCGCCGCTCCAGCATCTTGCGCACTTCCCGCACCAGATCGGCGCGCCCCACCGTCACCTGTGCCGAGCGGTCCTTCACCCATTCCGCGCGGCTCTCGATGGATTTGGACATCTCCGCGCCGAGGGCGAGGTCCTTGAGTGTCACCTGGCCGGCGGCGCGCTCGTCGCTGCCTTCGATCACTGCCACCGCCGCGCCGCGCTTGTCGGCATATTTGAGCTGGTCGCCGAATTTCTTGTTGCCGGTATAGGTCTCGACGCGCAGGCCGCTCGCGCGCAATTCCGCCGCCATCCTGAAGCTCGATTGCGCATCGTCCAGCGCCAGCACCACGACCAGCGGCGACAGCGCCGCTGCGCTGCGGCCCTTGAGCGCCGAGAGCAACCGGCTGATGCCGATGGAGATGCCCGTCGCCGGAACCTGCTGCCCGGTGAAGCGCGCGACGAGATCGTCATAGCGCCCCCCGCCCGCGACCGAGCCGAACACGACCTCCTCGCCCGCTTCGTTGGCGACGGCGAATTGCAGCTGCGCCTCGAACACCGGACCGGTGTAGTAGTCGAGCCCGCGGATGATGCTGGTGTCGATCTTCACCCTGTCGTCGCCATAGCCGGACGCCGCGAGGAGATCGCGGATGGCGCTGAGATCTTCGAAGCCCGGCAACGCGCCCGCCTGCTCGGGCGAGGCGGAGAGCAATGCCATCACGCGCGAAATCTGATCGGTATCGAGCCCCGCGCCTTTGGTGAAATCGCCGGACTCGTCCTTGCGGCCTTCGCCGAGCAGCGCGATCACGCCGCGCGCGCCGAGACGGTCGAACTTGTCGATGGCGCGCAGCACCTTGCCGCGCTTCGACGCATCGATCCGCGCGGACTCCAGCACGCCGTCGAGCAGCTTGCGGCTGTTCATCTTGACGACATATTCGCCGCGCTTCAGACCGACCGCTTCAAGGGCGTCGCAGGCCATCATCAGCAGTTCCGCATCCGCGTTCGGCGAATTGCTGCCCACCGTATCCGCATCGAACTGCGTGAACTCGCGGAACCGCCCCGGGCCCGGCTTCTCGTTGCGCCACACCTGGCCGATCTGGTAGCGGCGGAACGGCTTGGGCAGGGTCTGGAAATTCTCGGCGACGTAGCGGGCGAGCGGCGCTGTCAGGTCGTAGCGCAGCGACAGCCATTGCTTGTCGTCGTCCTGCAGCGAGAACACGCCCTCGTTCGGGCGGTCGACATCGGGGAGGAACTTGCCCAGCGCGTCGGTGTATTCGAAAGCCGGCGTTTCCAAGGGCTCGAAGCCGTAGGATTCATAGACCTTGCGGATGGTGTCGAGGGTCTGGCGCTCGGCCGCGATCTCCGCGGCCGAGCGGTCACGGAATCCGCGGGGCAGCCGCGCCTTGGGGCGGGATGGTTTGTCCGTGGGCATGGGCAGGGTCGCTCATAGTGGGATCACTCCATAAACGCGGACGAGCGGGACGGCAAGAGTCTCACTCACCTCCCTTGCGGGGAGGTCGCTTCTCCTCAACGCGCCTTGGCCGCCGGGTGCTTGGCGGCATACAGCGCCTGTGCGCTTTGCAGGACGTAGGCGCGGACGTCGTCGGCGTCCTGCTTGGTCAGGATATCCTTGAACCAGCCCATGCCGTTGTCGTGCAGCGCGCCTTTCAGCACGATATCGTCGTACTCGGCCCAGATGCCCGTCGGCGCCATGCGCAAATCCGGCACCTCGCCCGAGGAGCCGAGCAACACGCCGTGGCACACTGCGCAGTTCTCATGGAAAATGTCGAACCCCTTCGCCGCCATCTTGGGATCGACCTTCTCGTCCGGCGGCGCGGGCATGTCGGCCGGAATCTCCGGATCGATGGGTTTCACGTCCTTATAGCCGCCGAGCCTGAAAGCGAAGATGCGGCCCTGGTTGTTGCCGTATTTCTGCAGCGCGGTGTTGGGGTCGCCGGTCGCGCCCAATCCGCCGGAGCCGCCGAAGGCCGCGGCGATGGCGACGTATTGCTGGCCGCCGATCGAATAGGCGATCGCGGGCGCGGTCATGCCGGTCTTCAGATCGATGGTCCAAAGCTTGGCGCCGGTCTTGGCGTCGTAAGCCGAGAAGAAACCGTCCGAGCCTCCGGCGAAGAGAAGCCCGCCCGCGGTCGTCAGCATGCCGCTGTTCCAGCCGCCGCTCATCTGGACCTGCCACGCCATCTTCTGTTTCACCGGGTCCCAGGCGCGGATGAAGCCTTTCGCCGGCGCCGGCATCTGCCCCTTCTCGATCGCACCCATGACCATGTGACCGAGCTGCGCGAAGTCGGTGACGTTCCACGCGCCGGGCTTGTAGGCGAGCTTGGGCTGCTGGGCGTAGATGAAATTGCCGTCGATCACGGGGATATAGACGAGGCCGGTCTGCGGATCGAACGCCATCGGCTGCCAATTGTGCGCGCCGACGGGACCGGGAATCTGCGCCGACGGCTTGCCGGCCGTGTAGCGCGCAGTGGGATTCTCGATCGGCCGGCCGGTCTTCATGTCCACGCCGCTCGCCCAGGTGATCGTGGTATAGGGCTTGGCCGAGATCAGCTTCCCGGTCTCGCGGTCGATGACATAGAAGAAGCCGTTCTTCGGCGCCTGCATCAGCACGTGGCGCAATTTCCCGGCGATGGTGAGATCGGCGAGGATGATGTGCTGGGTGGCGGTATAGTCCCAATCGTCGCCCGGCGTGGTCTGGTAGTACCATTTGAGCGCGCCGGTCTTCGGATTGAGCGCGACGATGGAGGAGAGATAGAGATTGTCGCCCCCGCCCGGCGAACGCAGGTTGCGGTTCCACGACGAGCCATTGCCCGTGCCGACATAGAGTGTGTCGAGCTTGGGATCGTACGCCATCGAATCCCACGGCGTGCCGCCTCCCCCCTGCACCCACCATTTGTGATCGGTGCCGCCCGTCGACCAGGTCTTCAGCGCGGCCGCCATCGCCGCGTTCTCGGGCTTCTTCGACGGATCGCCGGGCACGACATAGAAGCGCCATTTCAGCTTGCCGCTCACCGCGTCGTAAGCCGAGAGGTAGCCGCGCACGCCGTATTCCGCGCCGCCATTGCCGATCAGCACCAGGCCTTTGACCACGCGCGGCGCGCCGGTGATCGTGTAGGGCCGCGTGCGGTCGATGGTGTTGATGTCCCACGCCACCTTGCCGGTCTTGGCGTCGAGCTTCACCAGCCGCCCGTCGAGCGTGCCGAGATAGACGGCGCCCTTCCACAGCGCGACGCCGCGATTGACGACGTCGCAGCAGGCGAAGCGGCCCCATTGTCCGGGCACTTTCGGATCGTAGGCCCAGATCTGTTTGCCGGTGGCGGCGTCCAGCGCCCACACCTTGCTCCACGAGCCGGTGACGAACATCACGCCATCGGAGACAAGCGGGGTCGACTCCAGCCCGCGCACCGTGTTGGTGCGGAATTCCCAGGCGACGCCCAGATCCTTCACGTTCGCCGCATCGATGCCGGCGAGCGGCGAGAAGCGCTGCTCGGAATAGGTGCGGCCGTTCGAGAGCCATTCGCCAGGATCGGAGTCGGCGTTGGCGATCGCGGTGCCGTCGACCTTCGCGCCAGGCCCTGACGCTGCGGCATGCACCGGCGGCTTGGCCGTTCCCATCACGACGAGAGCCGCGGCGGCGAGCCCCGCGAAACCGATCAGACGCATGTTCATGATGGCGACCTCCCCAGGCGTGCCGGAGCTTAGAAAGGGAAACGGCCACCGGCAAGCTGCCGGCGGCCGTCCCACGCTGTCCCTTCAAATGGGGGACTATGACGGGATCAGCGCGCTATGCCCTTCGCCTCGCGTCGCCCTCGCCTCATGTGGGCGGAACGATCTGGCAGAAGCGGACCACGACGCCGCCGGCGAAGTTGCCGTTGGCCGCCGACCCGTTCGACGCGAAGATCGCGTAGGACTTGGTCGAAACCCAGCCGCTCACCGTCGCCTGGGTGAGATGGGCGAGCCGCGCACCGACACGCTGGCTCGAATAGGGCCCTTCCTCCCACACGCTCGAACCGGCCGTGAGGTTCTGCACGAGGACCGGCGCGCCGGTCACGTCGTAGAGGCCGATCAGGTAGGACGCGCTCGCGCCCAAAGCGACATCGGACAGTCCGGCCGCTTCCACCATCACCGCCTCGCCGTTGAACTGGAACGTCGGCGTCAATTGCACCTTCCCACCCGCCGCGATCGCGGTGTTGTAGGCAAGCATGAAGGGCGTGGCGCTTTCGCGGTTGATCACGCCGCCATTGAACGAATCGGACGAGAAAAAGGTCATATGCGCGCCCGACACCTTCTTGGTGAAGACCTCCTTCGTGCACCACAGAGGCTGGTCGGATGCGAGATGCAGCACGCCGATCTCGTCGGCCGTCACGCCCTTGTGCAGATTCTCGTCGAGCACCGTGGACGACTGGGTGATGACGTTGAAGGCGTTTCCGGCGGTCTGCGAATTGGACAATGTGCAGCATTCGGCCCGGCCTTCCTTGTCGCCGGAACCGACGAACGCCGCCAGGATGAGGCCCGTATTGGTGGAGGTGACGTTGCCGCTCAACGTGATCGTCGTCGAGGTGAGCGACACGATCGACCGCCCGGCCGGGATCTTGCCCTGCTTGTCACGCACGAACATGCCGGCTTGCCAATTGCTCAACATCGGATCGGTCGGATCGAAGGAAAGGCCCGTCAGCGTGGGCGATGCGACGGTCGAGTTGCCGGTATTGGCCGGCAGGTATTGGAACAGGGCCGTGAAGTCGATATTGGCATCCGAACTCGTCTGGCCGATCGCGTTCGATTCGAAGTCGGAAGTGATGAGCGAGTCGCGGACATCGATGCATTTTACGCCCGATTTCACGTTGACCTCGAAATTGCACGAGATGATCTTGGGGCTGGAGCACGTCCCGCTCTGCATCACGTTGTTGTACGAACGGAAGCCGTCGCAACCGAGCTCGACGCCCGAACCCCCATTGTTGCTGATGCGGCAGCCTGTGATCAGCGCGGCGTCGCACTGGATGATCAGCATGGCGGTGTCGGTGCAGGTCGTGATGTCGCAATTGTCGATCACGATGCGCTGCCCGGTGAAGGCCTGCGTGCTTATCCATTTGCATTGTACGATGCCGTGGCGATGACCGGCGGCGGCCCCATTCGCCTCGCCGATCTTGAGGTTTCGCACCGTCAGGCGGCTACCGATATTGTTGAGCCACATGAAGTCGCTGTTGGGCTGGACAGCCGACGGCGCCGCGATGCCGCCGCGCCATTCCAATCCGCCGAGCCAGGAGAGCGCGGCGGGCTGGTCTGAGTACCAGCCGAAGGCGCAGGTACCCGCGCCGACCGAAGCCTCCGAACCCTGATAGTCGAAGATCGCGCCGTCGGCTTCGACGACGATATCGCGCTGTTCGGGAATCAGGATGCCGTAGGGATATGCCGGGCCGATCATGTCGTTGACGGTGTTGCGGTCGAAGACATAGGTGTAGCCGCCAGGGATACGCACCGTGCAGCCCGACGGTCCGCCGGCGCCGATGCCCACCGAACAGAATGCGGCCTGCAGCGCGAGGCGCGTGTTGGTGGCGGTCGTCGCCGTGCAGGCGCCGAACCAGGCCGCGTTAGCGTCGGTGCAGTTGCTGAGCGCCACCGGAAACGGACTGAGCGGCGAGCGCGAACCGATGGAGCCGGTGAGCGAGGGATCGCCGCCCCAAGCCGTGACGTCGAAAATCTGGCTGTTGCCGATGACGCGGCCCGTAACGGTGATGGTGTTCATGGATGTCATGTTCGAGATCCATGAGATCAAGCCGCCGCCGGCCATCACGTCGCATCCGATGGCGATGTCGTCGATCGACGGCCAGTTCTGGTCGATGACCAGGATACCGCTTACGGCGGCCGCATCGGTGACCGCGTCATGGAGGGTGGCGTAGCGCGAGGAGAAGATAAGGCCGGGAAGTTCGGAGTAGCTGCCGTCCTCGAAAACGAATTGCTGATGGGTCGTAATCATTTGTTTGTTCCTTATTTGTTCAAGTTAATGGTTGGAATATAGTCTTCTGAAATCGGAACGCAAGGGGAATATTGGCATGGCAGAAAAATAAAAGGATTATCAGTTCTTAAAAGTATTTAATCCTCCTGCTGGCGATAGCGCCTTGCCTGCTACAACCGGCCTTTCCTGGAGATTCGCATGGGGCTGGCCCAGATCGCGCGCGATACGAAGCATGACGTCCTCAAGGACGTCTTCGGCTTCGACGCGTTCCGGCCGGGCCAGGAAGAGGCCATCGACGCGCTTCTGGGCGGCGGCCATGTGCTGGCGGTGATGCCCACCGGTTCGGGCAAGTCGCTCTGCTACCAAGTGCCGGCTCTCGTGCTGGGTGGGCTGACCATTGTGGTCTCGCCGCTGGTGGCGCTGATGCAGGACCAGGTCGCGGCGCTGAAGCTGGCGGGCGTCTCCGCCGAGACGATCAACTCGTCGCGCTCGCGCGAGGAGAATGTCGACGTCTGGCGGCGCGTCGCGGCCGGACAGGTCCGCCTCATCTATATGGCGCCCGAACGGCTGATGACGGAGCGCATGATCTTCGCACTACGCGGATTGGACGTGCGCCTGATCGCCGTCGACGAGGCGCATTGCGTCTCGCAATGGGGTCCCGCGTTCCGCCCCGAGTACCGCGCTTTGTCGCAACTGGCGCAGCACTTCCCCAATATCCCGATGGTGGCGCTGACCGCGACCGCCGACGAAGTCACCCGCGCCGACATCGCGCTGCAGCTTTTCGACAATCAGGTGCGGACCCTGGTGCAAGGCTTCGACCGGCCGAACATCGCGCTGACCGTCGAGCCCAAGCGCAATTCGAGCCGGCAATTGCTGGATTTCCTCGCGCGCCATCCGGGCGAGAGCGGCATCGTCTATTGCCTGTCGCGCAACAAGACGGAGCAGACCGCCAAGCTCTTGGTCGAGCATGGCGTCAGCGCCCTGCCCTATCATGCCGGCATGGAGAAGAAGGACCGCGAGGCGAACCAGAACCGCTTCATGACGGATTCCGCGGTGGTGATGGTGGCGACCATTGCCTTCGGCATGGGCATCGACAAATCCGACGTCCGCTTCGTCTTCCACACCGACCTGCCGGGCAGCCTGGAAGCCTATTACCAGGAGATCGGCCGCGCGGGCCGCGACGGCGCGTCAGCCGAGGCGCATATGCTGTTCGGCCTGCAGGACATCCGCATGCGCCGCGTCTTCATCGACCAGGAAGACGCGGGCGAGGAGCGCAAGCGACGGGAGCATGCGCGGCTCAATATGCTGCTCGGCTATTGCGAGGCCTCACACTGCCGCCGCGCGGTGTTGCTCGAATATTTCGGCGAGGACGCGCAGCCTTGCGGCAACTGCGATATCTGCCGCTCGCCGTCCGTGCTCGTGGATTCCACCGACGATGCGCGCAAGGTGCTCGTCGCCATCCGCGCCACCGGTGAGCGCTTCGGCGCCGGCCACGTCATCGACGTGCTGTTGGGCAACCAGACCGACCGCACCGCCGGCTCTCACGCGGGCCTCTCCGTTTTCGGCACGGGCGCGAACCGCAAGAAAGACGAGTGGCAATCGCTGATCCGCCAGATGGCCGCGTCGGGCCTGTTGCGCCATGACCTGCAGGGCTATGGCGGGCTGGAGATCGCCGACAAGGGCCATGCGCTCCTGCGCGGCGAGGCCGGCTTCCAGAGCCGCCCCACCACCCCGCGCGAGAAGACCAAGAAGGCCAAGCGCGCCGAGGCCGCCGCCGCGGTGCCGGAGGATGGACAATCCCTGCTTGCGGCATTGCGCGCGCTCCGGATGAGCCTCGCCAAGCAGCGCCGCGTGCCGCCCTACGTCATCTTCTCGGATCGGTCGTTGATCGACATGGTTCACCTGCGCCCCCGCACCGAGGACGAGTTCCGCATGGTCCACGGCGTCGGCGCCGCCAAGCTCAAGGATTTCGGGGCTGTGTTTCTGCAAGCGATCCGGACGAGCGGGACGAGATAACATCCAGACCGTCATCCCGGCCGAGCACAGCGAGAGCCGGGACCCATTGAGATGGCGTCCCGATGGGTCCCGGCTCGGCGCGCTGCCGACGCAGCGCTTGGCCGGGATGACAGGGAGGGCAAAATGCTGCCTTCTGCCTTGTAAATCCCCAGCTTTTCCGGCACTTAGCCGCCGCGAGGGGAAATCGTCCGTTCCATGCTGTTCACCGATCCGGTCTTTCTGTTTCTGTTCCTGCCGATCGTCGCCGCGATCTTCTATTGGGTCGCGCCGCGCTTCGGCGCGAGCGGGGCGTTCATCGTCCTCATCCTCGCCTCGATGGTGTTCTACAGCCCTTGGGGGTTGCAGAATTCGCTGCTGCTGTTCGCCTCGTTCACCGTCAACTTCATCGTCTCCTACTGGCTGCTGAAATTGCCGGGCGCAAATTCCTGGCCGCGCTGGCTGCTGCATTTCTTCGGACAGATCTACAATTTCGGGACGCTGTTCTGGTTCAAATACAGCGCCTTCTTCGGCCACATCTTCACCGGCGGCGCGAGCGGCGGGCAGTTCTCGCTGGTGAGCGTGGCCGTGCCGATCGGCATCTCGTTCTATACGTTCCAGCAGGCGATGTTCCTGCTCGAGACCTATCGCCGCGATCCGCATGTCATCGTCTATATGGGCAAGCTCGAAGGCGCGGTGAACACGCTGCGCGCCTATCTGCGCTACACCGTCTTCGTCGTCTTCTTCCCCCATCTCGTCATCGGCCCCATCGTCTATCTCGACGAGTTCCAGCCGCAGGTCGACAGCAAGCAGTTCGGCCTCTTCAAGCGCAGCAACATGGAGGTGGGCCTCGTCTTCCTCGCGCTCGGCCTGTTCAAGAAGGTGGTGCTGGCCGACAATCTCGCCCCCATCGTGGAGACGATCTTCTCTACCTCCGAGCGCGGCATCCACATCTCCATGATCGCCGCCTGGATGGGCGCGATCGGCTATTACGCCCAGCTCTATTTCGACTTCTCCGGCTATGCCGACATGGCGCTCGGCACCGCGCGCATGTTCGGCGTGCGCTATCCGATGAATTTCTACTCGCCGCTCAAGGCCGTCGGCATCATCGACTACTATCGCCGCTGGCACATCAGCCTGACGCGCGTGATCTCGCGCTTCCTCTACGCGCCGCTCTCCACCGAGGGTACGCGTTATGCGCTGCGCAACAAGCTCTCCTGGGTGCCCAAGCAGTTCCTCAGCGTGTGGCTGCCACTGGCGATCAATTTCGAGATCATCGCGCTGTGGCACGGCGCGCGCTGGACCTTCATCCTGTTCGGCGTGATCCACGGCCTCTGGTACATCACCGAGACGCAGATCCGGCAGACCAAGCGCTTCAAGAAATTCGCCCGCGAATCCTCGCCCACCCTGCGCGCCTGGGCCGGCCGCGCCATCCTCTTCGTGCCGATGGTTGCGACGTTTGCGTTGTTCCGCTCCACGACCATCCCGTCCTTCGGACATTTCCTCGGCGAGCTCTTCAGCGGCGACATTCACGGCATCGTGCCGGTGTCGATCCGCCGCTCGGGCGCGATCATCGCCGCGTCCTTCGCGGTGATCTGGCTCTTGCCCAACAGCGTCGAGTTCCTGCGCCGCTACCGCCCCGCCATCGCGACCTACGACAATGCGATGTATGGCTGGCGCATGTTCCTGGTGGCGTGGCGGCCGACCTGGATATGGTCGATCATCGTGGCCGCGATGATGCTGGCCGCGCTCTACTATATCGGGCGTCAACCTCCGTTCCTGTATATGGGGTTCTGAGATGGTGATGCCCGATCTCCCCATCGGAACGCCTTACGGCACGCAGGCGCCCCAGCGCCGCCGCCGCGGGCTCACGCCGCTTCTGTGGATCGTGATGCTGATCGTGCTCGCCTATTGGGCAATGGCGGCGGCCTGCATCTGGATCGATCCCTACAACGTCTATTCCTGGGGGCTGACGCCTCGCCTGTTGCAGGCCGACTACTCGCCCGAAGTCATCCCCTACATGGTCGACGACGTGGCGAAAGACCCGACGCTCGACACGGTGCTGGTCGGCGGTTCGACCTCCGTCGATTTCACGCCGGAGATGATGCGCCTGATCCCAGGCGTGAAGAACGCCTTCAACCTCTCCTACGAAGGCACGATGCCGTACGACCGCTATGTTGTGACGCAGGAGATGCTGAAATACTCCCATGCCAGGCGCGTGCTGCTCGCCTTCGACTACAATTATGCGTTGGACGCGGCGCAGACGCGGCCCGAATTCCCGCTCTATCTCTATGACAGCGACTGGTCGGACGATTCCCGGATGGTCGGGCCCACCACCTTCATGGCGGCGGCCTCGATGGCGCTGCATCGCGGCACGATCTCCAACAGCGGCGGCGCGCTGCTGAATGCCAAGCACGCGCTGCGCTTCCGCGACTTCCAGACGCCGGGCGAGATGCGCGGCCTCGCCCGCCTGGTCGACCAATATCGCGCCACGGTGGACGAGCCCACCGCCAACACTTGCGCCGACTTCCACGCCATCGACGACCAGCTCGTGCCGTACGCGCGCGAGCTCTCGAAGCGCGGCGTGGCGCTCGACATCTTCATCCCGCCCTATGCCGCCATCTTCCCCTTCGAATGGCAGACCGGGCAGCGGCGCGGGGAACTCGGCAAGGCGATCCTGAACAACCAGTTGGCCGCGCGGCGCTGCCTGGTCGAGGCGGTGGACGGGCTGCCCGGCGTGCGCGTCTTCGCCTTCGACAACGAGGACTGGATCACGGGAGACCTCGCCAATTACCGCGACACGGCGCACACTTACAGCATCAAAATCCAGGAATTCATGATGAAGGCCATCGCCAACGGCGATCACCGTTTGACGAAGGCCAATGTGGACGACTATTTGTCCACCCTCCATCGCCGGTCGCTCGCGGCCAAGGTCTACAATTCCAAGGTGAGTTTCGCCCCGTGACCGACCTTTCGCCCTATTCCCATCTTTCCAAGATGGTCGCGGCCCAGACCGCCGCCTATCCCGATTTCGCCGGGCAGGCCGACAAGCGCTTCGCCAAGGACGACGCGGCGCATCTGGCGCTTGCCAACGACATCGCCCGCCTTGTGCTGCTCGTCGCCGGCGACGAACTCGGCACGGTCTGCGACGACTATCGCTGGCTCGCCCAGATGGTGCTGGTGGAGGAGGATTTCTTCCGCCGCAACGGGCGTTACCGCCTGTCGAAGTTCCAGGACGCGCTCGACCAGGTCTATAACGACCGCGTCTTCATGACGAAATACATGAACGGCCTCCTCGCCACGCAGCTTTGGTGGCGCAACCACACCGAGGTGCTGGGCTTCTTCCGCGACGCCTTCGTCGGCGGCAACCCGCAAGGTTTCTCCCATCTCGAAGTCGGCCCCGGCCACGGCCTCTTTCTCTACATGGCGGCGATGAGCGACCGCTGCGGCTCGGCCGAAGGCTGGGACATCTCCGACGCCAGCCTCGCCGGCACGCGCAAGGCGCTGGACGCCATGGAAGTGAAGCGCGATATCGCTCTTCGCAAGGTCGACATCTTCGCCTCGCCCAAGGGCCAGTTCACCTCGATCACCTTCTCCGAAGTGCTGGAGCATCTGGAACAGCCGCTCGACGCATTGAAGATCCTTCACGGCCTGCTCGCGCCGGGCGGACGCATCTTCGTCAACGCGCCGGTGAACTCGCCCGCGCCCGACCATCTCTATCTTTTCCGCAACCCCGAAGAGGTGGCCGACATGGTTGAGAAGGCCGGCTTCAAGGTGGTAGACACCAAATACGCGCCCGCCACCGGCTCCACGCTGGA
Source organism: Rhizomicrobium sp. (assembly GCA_036491175.1). Classification (GTDB taxonomy): domain Bacteria; phylum Pseudomonadota; class Alphaproteobacteria; order Micropepsales; family Micropepsaceae; genus Rhizomicrobium. The sequence continues at coordinate 75,436 of DASXCJ010000007.1, read as the reverse complement.
ACGGGCGCGCAAGCTCTCCCTCTCGATTTCCGCAGCCGTCATCGCCACGAAGGCCTGAACCATGGACACGCTCGAACAGATCACCCCGGTCTTCCGCGACCTCTTCGACGAATATGACGGCCCGATCCATCGCGGCCTCGTCGCCAAGGACGTGGCGCAGTGGGACAGCCTCGCCAACATCCAGCTCGCGGTGATGATCGAGCAGGCGACCGGCGTGCGCTTCGCCAGCGACGAGTTCCGCAAATGCGCGAACCTGGGCGAGGTCGTCGACACCATCGACCGGAAGAAATCGGCCAAGGCATGACGATCAAGGTGGGCGACGCCGCGTCGCACGTCTTCACGCTGACGCCCGAGTTGATGGCCCGCTTCCAGGAGATGTCGGGCGACGACAGCCGCATCCACACCGACGACGCATTCGCCAAGTCCCGCGGCTACAAGGGCGTCATCGCCTATGGCGGGATCATGCTGGCCCAACTCTCCCGCGTCGTCGGCACCATGCTCCCCGGCGCCAACGGCATGAGCGTCAAATGGGCGATCAACTACCGCGAGCCCCTCTATGTCGGCGAAACCGCCGAATTGCGGCTCGAGGTCGCCTATGCTTCCAAGGACCACGGCCTGGTCGAGGGCAAGTTCAAGATCACCTGCGACGACCGCACCATCGCCACGGGAACCACCCAGAGCATCGTGCCCAAAGACGAGATCGCGGACTAGCGCGCCATGCTGTTCACCGATCCGGTCTTCCTGTTCGCGTTCCTGCCGGTGGTGGGCCTGATTTTCTATTGGGTGACGCCGCGCTTGGGCCAGACCGCCGGCCTGATCGTGCTGCTGCTGTCCTCGCTGGTCTTCTACAGCCCCTGGGGCTGGTACAATTCCGCCCTGCTTTGCCTCTCCTTCACGGTGAACTTCGTGGCGGCCTACTGGCTGCTGAAAGTGCCGGATGAGCGCAGCGGTCTGCGCCGGGCGCTGCATTGGGGCGGACAGCTCTACAATTTCGGCACGCTGTTCTGGTTCAAATACAGCTTCTTCTTCACCCACATGTTCTCCAGCGAGGGCAACGGCGCCTTCTCGCTGGTCAACATCGCCATCCCCATCGGCATTTCGTTTTACACCTTCCAGCAAGCCATGTTCCTGCTCGAGGCCAAGGACCGCGATCCTCATGTCGAACGCTACCTGGGCGCGCTGGATGGGGTGGTGAATTCGTTGCGCTCGTATCTGCGCTACGTCGTCTTCGTCATCTTCTTCCCCCATCTGGTCATCGGCCCCATCGTCTATCTCGACGAGTTCCAGCCGCAGGTGGACAGCCCGAATTTCGGCCGCTTCCGGCGCAGCAATATCGAGGTCGGCCTCGTCTTCCTGACGCTCGGCATGTTCAAGAAGGCGGTGATCGCCGACAATCTCGCGCCCATCGCCAATGTCGTCTTCGCCTCCTCCGAGCAGGGCCATCATATGTCGATGCTGGCGGCATGGATCGGCGCGACCGCCTATTTCGTGCAGCTCTATTTCGACTTCTCGGGCTATGCGGACATGGCGCTGGGCGCGGCGCGCCTCTTCGGCATCCGCTACCCGATGAATTTCTACTCGCCCTACAAGGCGGTGGGCCTGGTCGACTACTGGCGGCGCTTCCACATCACGCTCACCCGCGTGCTCGCCCGTTTCGTCTACACCCCGCTGTCGCTGGCCGGCACGCGCTTCGCCATGCGCCGCAAGCTCTCCCGCTTCTGGGGCCGGGTGATGGCGCAGTGGATTCCGCTGCTGATCAATTTCGAGATGATCGCGCTGTGGCATGGCGCGCGCTGGACCTTCGTGCTGTTCGGCGTCACCCAGGGCATCTGGTATGTGACGGAGACCGAGATTCGCCGCATGAAATGGTTCACGGGCTGGCAGAGCAAATCGCCGGAACTCCTGCGCAAGATCATTGGGCGCGGCATCGTCACCTTCCTGATGATCATCTCGCTCGCGGCCTTTCGCTCCGATACGATCCTGGGCTTCTGGCACATCTTCCTGCAGATGTTCAGCGGCGATGTGCGCGGTCCCATGCCCGTCAGCCTGCCCAAATCGCTGGCCATGCTCGCGGGCGGCTTCACGGTGCTGTGGTTCATGCCCAACGCGGTCGAGTTCCTGCGCCGCTACCGCCCGGCCATCGTGACTTACGACAACAAGATGTACCTGATGGAATGGGCCAAGCGGATCGTCTGGCGACCGGCCTTCGTCATGTCCGCCATCGTGACCTTGCTGTTCGCGGCCGCGCTCTACTTCATCGGCCGCCAGCCGCCATTCCTCTACATGGGATTCTGAGGCGATGGTCGAACAAGACACCCCCATCGGAACACCCTACGGGACACAGACGCGCCTCCCCCGCCGCCGCATCGCCTGGCTGCTCTGGATGTTCGCGTTGGTCGCGCTGGTCTACTGGACGGCCGCAGCCTTCTGCATCCTCGTCGATCCGTTCGACATCTATCCGTGGGGGCTGCAGGTCCATCTCAAGCACGCCAACTACCCGTCGGATTCCAATCCCTATCTGATCGACGTCGCCGCCAAGGACCCGACCATCGACACGATGCTGGTCGGCTCCTCTACCGCGGTGGATTTCACCCGCGAGCAGATGATGCAGATCCCCGGCACGAAGAACCCGTTCAATCTCTCCTACGAGGGCGCGCTGCCGGCCGACCGCGAAGTCGTGACGACGCAGATGCTCAAATACTCCCACGCGAGCCGCGTGATCCTGTCCTTCGACTTCACCTATGCGCTGGACAAGGACGAGGCGCGCGACGAATTCCCCTTCTATCTCTATGACGGCGACGCGGTGGACGATCTGCGCATGGTGGGCTCGACCTCCGCGCGCTCCGCCTTCTCCGCGCTCACCCATCACGGCGAGATCTCCAACGGCGGCGGCAACATCACGAACCTGAAGCACGAAGAGCAGTTCCAGGATTTCCAGACCCCGGCCTCCATGCGCGCGCTGGCCAAGGCTGTTGTCCGCTATCGCGGCGAGGTCGACCGCCCGACCGCCAAGACCTGCGCCGCCTTCACCGCGATCGACGCCCAGCTCGTGCCCTATGCGCGCGCGCTGTCCCGCCGCCATGTCGCGCTCGACGTCTACATCCCGCCCTATGCGACGGTGACCTTCTACGACTGGCAGAACGGGTTGCGCCGCGGGCTGCTCGGCGACTCCATCATGGAGGACCAGTTCCTTACCCGAAGCTGCCTGGTCGAGGCGCTGGACGGGCTGCCGGGTGTACGCATCTTCGCCTTCGACAACGAGGCCTGGATCACCGACGACCTCGCCAACTACAAGGACACGGCCCATGTCTACAACGACAGGATCCAGACCTACATCATGAAGCAAATCGGGGCTGGAACCCATCAATTGACCAAGGCCAATGTCGATGGCTATCTGGACACACTGCATCGCCGTATCCTGGCGGCCCAGGTCGTCAATTCGAAAGTGAAATTCTGATGTCGGACACGCTCACCAAGGTCACCGAACTGATCCGCGACCTGTTCTACGACTATCACGGCCCCGTCACGCGCGAGCTGACGGCGCTGGAGGTGCCCCAATGGGACAGCCTCGGCCATGTCCAGCTCATGGTCAGCGTGGAGCAGAGCTTCGGCGTGCGCTTTTCCACCGCGGAAATCCGGAAATTCGCCAATCTGGGCGACCTCATCGACGCCATCGACAAGAAAAAGGGCGGCCGTTAAACGGTGTCCTGAGACCCCGTGAGTTCCTAGTCCGATGCTCGAGGCCCAAGCCCCCGCCACGCCAAGCCTGTTGCCCTGGCGCGCGCCGCTTTCGGCCGACTGGATCGAGCGCTGGACCGATGCCGATGGCAAGGTCAAGGCGCTGGCCAAGGGCGAGGAGGTCGACCAGGCCGCGCTCGCCATCGCGCTGCGCCGCCTCGCCAATCAGCAGCTCGGCCCCCGCGAACAGGTGAAGCTGGAGAACCTCGCCAGCCGCCTCGGTGCGGTGGCGGACAAGATGCCGGCCTTGCGCCGCTTCAAGCTTGGCCTGATCGGCAACCGCACGCTCGATTTCCTGGCCCGCCCCCTGCGCGCCGCCGGCCTCGCCCGCGGGCTGCTGCTCGAAGTCTTCGACGCGCCCTATGACGCGGTGGCGAGCTTCGCCTATGGCCCGTCCAATCCGTTCAGCGAGAAACTGGACGCGGTGGCCGTGCTGCTCGACGAAGGCGCGTTCCAGCTTCCTGCCGGCCTGCTCGACCGCGCCGCCGAGGACGCCGCGCTGAACGACGCCGAAGCCATGCTGCGGCAGATCGCCGGCGCAGTGCGCGCGAAAACCGGCGGCGCGCCGCTGATCGCGACCTTGCCGTCCTACGTTCCGCGCCTCGGTTCCTCCGACATCGCCACGCCCGGCAGCGCTGTGCGCTTCGCCGCGCGCCTCAACCAGCGCATCGCCGACGGCGCGCTCGACCGAAGCTGGATTGCCTTCGACATGGCGGAGCTTGCTTCGCGCGTCGGCGCCAACACCTGGCACGATCCCGTCCGCTTCCACGAAGCCAAGACGACCTTCGCACTGACGCTCTATCCTCTCGCCGCCGACCGGCTGTGTTCGTTGATCGCCGCCATGTGCGGCAAGTCCGGCCGCGCGCTGGTGCTAGACCTCGACAACACGCTGTGGGGCGGCGTCATCGGCGATGATGGCGTGGCCGGCATCCGGCTGGGCCAGAACTCGGCGGAGGGCGAGGCTTACGTCGCCTTCCAGCGCTTCGTGCATGAGTTGCGCAAGCGCGGCATCGTCGTCGCCGTCTGCTCCAAGAACAACGACGAGATCGCGCGCGAGCCGTTCAAGACCCATCCCGAGATGCTGCTGCGCGAGGAGCACATCGCCGTGTTTCAGGCCAACTGGACCGACAAGGCGACCAACATCCGCACCATCGCGGAGACCTTGAACCTCGGTCTCGAATCCTTCGTCTTCGTCGACGACAATCCGGCGGAGCGCGCGCGCGTGCGCCAGGAATTGCCGCTGGTGGCCGTGCCGGAAGTGGGCGACGATCCGTCCTATTTCCCGGCGCTGGTCGCGGCCTCCGGCTATTTCGATCATCTGGTGCTGAACGCCGAGGACCTTGGCCGCGCGCAGAGCTATGAATCCAACGCCAGGCGCGCCGAAATCCGCGCCACGGTCGGCAACTACGAGGAGTATCTCGCGTCGCTGAAGATGACGATGGCCATCGCCCGCTTCGACGACGTCGGCCGCGCCCGCATCGCCCAGCTCATCAGCAAATCCAATCAGTTCAACCTCACCACTAAGCGCTACAACGAGGAAGACGTCCGCGCCCTCGAGGAGGACCGCGACAACATCCTCTGCTGGCAGGTCCGCCTCGACGACGCCTTCAGCGCCCACGGCATGATCGCCGTCGTCGTCGTGCGCAAGGACGGCGCGGTGTGGAATATCGATACCTGGCTCCAATCCTGCCGCGTGCTGGAGCGCGGCGTGGAGGAGACGGTGATGAACCACCTCTTCGCCCGTGCCGCCCAAGAGGGCGCCAAGACCGTCAAGGGCGAATACGTCCCCTCGCCGCGCAACGCCATGGTCGCGGATTTCTACGACCGCATGGGCCTGGAACGCGTGGGCGAAACCGACGGCGTCCGCCGCTACACCCGCGATGTTGCCGACTACAAGCCGCACAACAGCGCCATCGCCGTCACCGTGAAGGATTGACCATGCGTTATGTCGCGCTTGCCTTAGCGCTATTGCTGTCGAGCGCGTCCGCGGAGCCGCAGGAAGCAAACGGTTACACCCGCTACGAATTGCTGGCGCCTGGTTCCGCGAAATTCCGCATCGTCTACGACATCACCGCCGTGCGCTCAGGCGCCACGGCCTATTTCAATCCCATCCGCAAGGGCAGCGTCGCTTCCGACGAGACGGTCACCGACCGCGCGACGGGCAGGGCGCTCAGCTTCAAGGTCGTCTCGGGCGATGAGGCGAAGAGGACCGGCATGCCGGATGCCGATCCGACCTATGACTATATCCGCGTGCAATTGGCGCACCCAGTTCCCGCCGATGGCGGCGAAGCGCGCATGCGGATCGAGAAGACCTATGAAGACGCCAAGAGCTACTACCAGAAAGGCGACGACATCGTCTTCGACCGCCCGCTCGGCGTGAAGCGCAACGCCGTGGTGCTGCCGCAAGGCTACGGTCTCGCCGACTGCAACTATCCCGTCCAGGTCGAGCAGCAGGCCGATGGCCGCATCAAGGTCAGCTTCCTCAACACCACGCCCGCGGAAGCCCCGCTCAAGCTGATCGCGCACCCAGTGCATCTGTCGCCCGCGCCGTCGAGCGTGAAGGAGCGCCTGGGCGAGCGCGCCGCACAGACCCGCGACATCGTCTACTACCTGCGCGATCCCGACACGCACACATTCGACCTCTATCACGACTATACCGAGGAGCGGCCCGGCACGAGCCGTTACATCAACGTCGTGCGCCCGGGCAGCGCGGCCTCCAATCCCTCCGCGCGCAACCTCGACACCGGGGAGGTCCTGAAGGCGCAAATCCTCAAAGGCGACGCGATCACCAGGGCCGGCATCACCGATCCCGATCTGCCCACCATCACGCCGGACAGCGAGATCGTGGTGTTCAACTATCCAGCGCTGAAGCCGGGCCAGTCGATCCGCCTGCGCATGAGCGAGACCTATGCCGATCCCGGCCGCTACAAGCTCGTGGGCGACGAGCTCGTCTTCGACCGCGCCTTCGGCCGCCCGGCCAATGCGGTGGTGCTGCCCAAGGGCTGGATGCTGACCAATTCCACCATTCCCGCTTCGATCAGCACGACGGAGGACGGCCGCGTCCGGCTCGACTTCCTCAATCCGCGCCCCGACGAGATCGCCGTGCTGATCACGGCGCGCAAGGCGAACTAAGCCTCGATGTGATGATGCACCGCCTCCTGGCGGGTGATGCGCTTCTCCAGGCTGCGCAGCAGCACATAGAACACCGGCGTCAGGAACAGGCCGAAGAACGTCACGCCCAGCATGCCGAAGAACACGGCGACGCCCATGGCGTGGCGCATCTCCGCGCCCGCGCCGCTCGACAAGACAAGCGGCACCACGCCCATGATGAACGCGAAGCTCGTCATCAGGATGGGACGCAGCCGCAGCCGCGCCGCTTCGATGGCGGCATCGAGCGTGGCTTTGCCCTGGATCTCCAGCTCGCGCGCGAACTCCACGATCAGGATCGCGTTCTTGCAGGCCAGCCCGATCAGCACGAACAGCCCTATCTGGGTGAAGATGTTGTTGTCGCCGCCCGTCAGCCACACGCCGGCGATGGCGGACAGCAGGCACATCGGCACGATCAGGATGATCGCCAGCGGCAGGAACAGGCTCTCATATGGCGCGGCCAGCACCAGGAACACGAGCAGCACGCAGAGCGGGAAGACGAGCAACGCGGTGTCGCCCGCGAGGATCTGCTGATAGGTCAGATCGGTCCATTCGAAGCGCATGCCCTTGGGCAGGTTCTCCGCCAGCACCTTGGTGATCGCGGCCTGCGCCTGGCCCGAGGAATAGCCCGGCGCGGCGGCGCCGTTGAGGTCGGCGGCGCGGAAACCGTTGTAGCGCAGCGCGGAGTCCGGCCCCGTCGTCTCGCTCACCGTGATGAGCGAGCCGAGCGGCACCATCTGGTTGTCGGCATTGCGCACCTGCAGCCGCAGGATATCGTCCGGCTTGGAGCGGAAATCCGTGTCGGCCTGCGCGATCACCTGATAGGTGCGGCCGAAGCGGTTGAAATCGTCGACATAGATGGAGCCGAGATAGGTCTGCATCGCGTCGAACACGTCCTGAATGTTGACGCCGAGCTGCATCGCCTTGGTGCGGTCGAGATTGGCGTAGAGCTGCGGCACGCCGGTGTTGAAATTGGAGAACACCCCCGCCAGCGCGGGGTTGGCCCGCGCCTTCATCTGGATGTCCACCATCGCTTTGTTGAGCGCGGCATCGCCCAAATCGGTGCGGTCCTCCACCTGCAGCTTGAACCCGCCTATGGTGCCGAGCCCCTGCACGGGCGGCGGCGGGAAGATCGCGATCATCGCATTCTGCATCTGGGCGTATTTCGCCTGCAGCTTCTGCGAGATGGCGAGGCCGGAGAGATCTGACGATGTGCGCTCAGAGAACGGCTTCAACGTCACGAAGACGATGCCGGCGGACGGCGAGTTGATGAAGCCGTTGATCGACAGGCCGGGGAACGCGACCGCGCTCTCCACGCCCGGCTCCTTGAGCGCGATGTCGGACATCTTGCGGATGACGGCCTCGGTGCGGTCGAGCGTGGCGCCCTCGGGAAGCTGCGCGAAGCTGACGAGATATTGCTTGTCCTGCACCGGCACGAAGCCCGGCGGTACCGCCTGGAAGCCGACATAAGTCAGCCCCAGCAGCACGGCGTAGACCAGAACCGCCCGCGACTTGCGCGCCAGGACACCCGTGAGCCCGCGCCCATAACCTTGGGAGCCGGAACGGAACAGCCCGTTGAACCGCGCGAAGAAGCCGCCGAACACGCGATCCATCCCGCGCGCCAGCGCGTCCTTCTTCGCGCCATGCCCCTTGAGCAGCGCCGCAGCCAGCGCGGGCGACAGCGTCAGCGAGTTGAAGGCGGAGATGATGGTCGAGAACGCAATGGTCAGCGCGAATTGGCGGTAAAACTCGCCCGTCAAGCCGCTGATGAAGGCGATCGGCACGAACACCGCGCACAGCACCAGCGCGATGGCGACGATGGGGCCTGTCACCTCCGACATCGCCTTCAGCGTGGCGTCGCGCGGGGACAGTCCCGCCTCGATGTTGCGCTCGACGTTCTCCACCACGACGATGGCGTCGTCGACCACGATGCCGATGGCCAGCACCAACCCGAACAGGGACAGCGCGTTGATCGAGAAGCCGAACATCAGCATCGCCGCGAAAGTGCCGACGATGGAGACCGGCACGGCGAGCAGCGGGATGATCGAGGCCCGCCAGGTCTGCAGGAACAGGATCACCACCAGCACGACCAGCGCCACGGCCTCAAGCAGCGTGTGCACCACCGCCTTGATGGAGTCCCGTACGAACACGGTGGGGTCGTAGACGATGGAATAGTCGAGCCCTTGCGGGAAGTTCTTCTTCAGTTCCTCCATCTCGGCGCGGACATTGTCCGAAATCCGGATGGCGTTGGAGCCCGGCGCCTGGAAGATCGGAATGGCGACGGCCTGCCTGTTGTTGAGGAGCGAGCGCAGCCCATATTCCGATGCGTCGATCTCCACCCGCGCCACGTCGCCCAACCGCGTCACCACGCCATTGTCGCGCTTGATGACGATGGCCCTGAACTGGTCGGGATCGGAGAGCCGGCCCTGCACATTCACCGGCAGTTGCAAGAGACCGGTCCTGCTGTAGGGCGGGCCGTTGATGATGCCCGCGGCCACCTGCGCGTTCTGCGCGCGGATCGCGGCGACGACTTCGCCGGCGGTCATGTTGCGCTCGGCGATCTTCTGCGGATTGAGCCAGACGCGCATGGCGTAATCGCCCGAGCCGAAGAGCTGCACGCTGCCCACGCCCTCGATCTTGGCGAGTTGGTCCTTGACGTTCAGCACCGCGTAATTGCGCAGATAGAGCATGTCGTAGCGTCCATCCGGCGAGTTTAGATGCACGACCATGGTCAGATCGGGCGAACTCTTGGTCGTCGTCACGCCAAGATTGCGCGTGACATCCGGCAGGCGCGGCAAGGCTTGGTTGACGCGGTTCTGGACGATCTGCTGGGCGAGGTTCGGATCGGCGCCGAGCTTGAACGTGACGGTGAGCGTGAGTGTGCCATCGGACGCGGCCTGCGAGGACATATAGAGCAGGCCCTCGGCGCCGGCGATCTGCTCCTCGAGCGGCGTCGCCACCGTATCGGCGATGGTGTTGGGGTTGGCGCCGGGGAATTCGGCTTTCACCACCACCGACGGCGGCACGACCTCGGGATATTCCGAGATCGGAAGCTGCATCATCGCCAGCAATCCGGCGAGGAAGATGGCGACGGAGATCACGCCGGCGAAAATCGGCCGATCGACGAAGAATTTCGAGAGATTCATAACCCCCTCCAGGGAGTTGTGGGTGACACAAGAATTCGGTTTCACTCAAACTGAGGCAACCAAACTCCGTGTCACGGCCCGCGAATGCGGGCCATGACACAATTGTTGTTACTCTAGCCGTTCACGACCGTCTTAGCGCGCCGCCACGTTGATACGGTCATCGACCACGGCGCCGGGCTGAACCCGCTGCACGCCGCCGACGATGATGTGTTCGCCCGTCTTCAGGCCGGACAATACCACGCGGCGGCCGTCCACCTCCTGGCCCAAGGTCACTTCGCGGAATTCCGCCTTGTGGCCCTGGTCCACGACATAGACGAAGCGCTTGCTCTGGTCGCTGGAGGCCGCGTCTTCCGGCACCAGGATCGCGCGGCTGGAGGCGGCGTCCGCCATGCGCACCGTCACGAACATGCCCGGCACCAAGGTGCCGTCGCTGTTGGCGAAGTGGGCGCGGGCGCGGATCGTGCCGGTGCCGGTCGAGATCTTGTTGTCGAAGCTCTCGATCATGCCTTGATAGACATGGCCGGCATCGCCCGTCAGCCTGAGTTCGACGGGGATGTGCTGCTCCTGCCCCAGGCTCGTCGCGTGGCTGCGGATGCTGTTGAGATAGGTCTGCTCGTCGACATCGAAATCGGCATAGATGCCGTCGTCCGACACGATGCTGGTGAGCAGCGGCGCGTTCGGGCCCGTCTGCACGAGATTGCCGACCGTGATTTCCGCGCGGCTGACGCGGCCGGAGATCGGCGCTTTCACATAGGCATGATCGACGTCGAGCTTGGCCTGGGTCACCGCCGCTTCCGCCGACTGGACGTTCGCCGCCGCGACGCCATGGGCGTTCTCGCGCTGGTCGTAATAGTCGCGGGCGACCGCCTGCTCGGCGACGAGGCGTTGCGCGCGGGAATATTCGACATTGGCGAGAGAGGCATTGTGCTGGGCGGTGGCGAGATCGGCCTGCGCCTTCGCCACGGCCGCCTCATAGGGGCGCGGATCGATCACGAAGAGGATGTCGCCGGCCTGGACCTGCTGGCCGTTCTTGAAGCGCACCTCGGTCACGCGGCCGCTGACCTCCGGGCGGATGTCCGCGGCGTTCACCGGCGCCAGCCGGCCGGAGAACTCCGACCAGATGCGCACGGTCTGAGGAGCGACGGCAGCCACCGTCACGGCAGGGGGAGGAGGGGCCGTGACCGTGGCGGGGCTGCCGCCGGCGCTGTGGGCAAAGGCGGCCAAAACCAAAGCGAGGCCGGCCGCGCTGCCGCTCAGCGCGGGATGTTTCTTGAGGAAATTCAACGATTTGGGGGGCGCTGTCCGGAATTGATCGGCGCGGACGAGTCCGGCAATGTGTGACATGGGAGGCCCTCCAGTTCTGTAGTGAGTGCTACAGATATGGACTGGAAACTGGGCTTCAAGGGTCTTATGTAGTATTCAGTACAAAAAAGAGTCCCAGAAGGCAAATGAGAGGGAGGCAACAGTGAGAACCGGACGGCCGCGCAGTTTCTGCGTGGAAGAGGCCCTCGACAGCGCGATGGATGTATTCTGGCGCAAAGGCTACGAGGGCGCCTCGCTCACCGACCTCACGGCCGCGATGAATATCGCCGCCCCCAGCCTCTATGCCTGCTTCGGCAGCAAGGAAGGTCTCTTCCGCGCCGTGCTGGAGCGTTACGATCAGCGCCGCGAAGGCTTCCTCTCCGAAGTGCTGGATGCGCCCACCGCGCGCGACGTCGCCACGCTCTTCTTGAAGGGCTTGGTCGAGCGCGCCACCGATCCCAAGACGCCCGGCTGCCTGCTGGTGCAAAGCGGCCAGGCCGCCGACGACACGACCATCCCCGACATGGTCGCCCGCCACCGCGCGGAAAAGGAAGCCGCCGTCCGCGAACGTTTCGAGACGGCCAAGCGCCAGGGCGACCTGCCCGGCTCCTCCGATCCCGCCGCGCTCGCCCGCTATCTGATGACCATCGCCAACGGCATCTGCGTCCAGGCCGCTGCCGGCGCATCGGCCAAGGAATTGAACGACGTCGCCGATATCGCGCTGATGTCGTTTCCAGCGTCCGCCAAGCCGAAGAAGAAAACGGCGAGCGAACACGTTGCGGCGTCTTAGCTCACACTCCTCCTTCATTCGTCATGGCCGGGCTTTTCCCGGCCACCCATAACCACCGTCGCGCAATGAGGGCATGGATGGCCGGGACAAGCCCGGCCATGACGGTGTTTGCTTTCGAAAAAGAGCGCGCGTCACCTGGGCGGCCCGCACTCCGCGGGCCGTGACACTGGATATTGCGTCACGTTGTCCCCGTTCTTGACATATAACTGCTCAGGCAATTATTGTCTAGGCAGAAGATTGGATCGGCGCGATGAAGAAGACTCACTACACCCAGAAGAATTTCGAGTGCCGGCGCTCGCTGGGCTATCTCATCCGGCGGCTGCACAACCTCGTCATCCCCAATGCCGAGTCGCTGTTCGCCGATGCGGACATCACCTTCTCGCAATGGGTCGTGCTGGTGTCGCTGCGCGACGGCCTTGCCTCTACCGCAGCGGAAGTCGCGCGCCATATGGACCATGACGCCGGCGCCATCACCCGCCTGATCGATCAGATGGAGAAGCGCGGCCTCGTTGCGCGACGGCGCAGCACCAAGGACCGGCGCGTCATCCATCTCGAGATCACACCCGCCGGCAAGGCGCTGGCGACCTCGCTCACCCCGCGCCTGATCGAATTCTGGAACACGACGCTGACGGGCTTCACGCAGGCGGAGTTCGAAACGCTCCTGTCACTGCTGACGCGCCTGATCGGCCGCCTCGAAGAGCAGCCCACGCTGAAGGCCGCGTCATGAAGAAGCTTCTCTCCATCCTGCTGATCACAGCGTCGCTCGGGGCTTGCGTCTCCTCGCCCTCCACCACGCCCAGCGAAACCGCGCTCAAGCCCGAGACGCTCGGTCTTGGCACGGCGCAGACGCCCCAGATCGCGGACCAATGGTGGACGGCGTTCGGCGATCCGCAGCTCGACACGCTTGTCGGCGAAGCGCTTAAGGGCAATCCTTCGCTCGCCGCCGCGATGGCGCGGTTGCGCGCGGCGCAATCGCAGCTCTCCGTGGCCCATGCCGAGACCTATCCGCAGGCGACGCTCGACGGCAACGTCACGCGCGAGCACCTGAGCAAGGACTACATCATCCCTCCGCCCTTCGGCGGCACCACGCGCTGGGTCGGCCAGATACAGGCGAATTTGTCCTGGTCGCTCGATCTGTTCGGCAAGGAGCAGGACCAGATCGACCGCGCGGGCGCGACCGCGCGCGCGGCAGGATTGGATGCCGAAGCCGCGCGGTTGATGCTCGCGGGCTCGGTGGCCCAGGCTTATATCGCGCTCGACCGTGCCTATGCCCTGGCCGATGTCGCGGCCGACGCGGTGAAAGAGCGCGAGGGAATATCCTCGCTCACCAACGGCCGCGTGAAGGCAGGCCTCGATGCCGTCGCCTCGCAGAAACAGGCCGAAGCCCTGCTCGCCTTGGCGCGCGAGGACCTGATCCGCGCCAAAGCCGACCGCGAATTGGCGGTGCACCAGATCGCTGCTCTCGTCGGCCGTGGCGCGGATGCTTATGACATCGCCCGCCCCAAGCTCAACGCTGCCGCGCTCGCTCTGCCGGACACCCTGCCCGCCGATCTCCTGGCGCGGCGCGCCGATGTCGCGGCATCGCAGGCGCGGGTCGAATCCGCCGTCGCCGGCCGCGAGGTCGCGCGCAAGGCGTTCTATCCCGACATCAATCTCATCGGCCTTGTCGGCGTCGCCGCGATCGGTCTCGGCCCACTCTTCTCCAAGGACGCGCTGCAATATGGCGCGGGCCCCGCGATCCACCTGCCGATCTTCGATGCCGGCAAGATCCGCGCCGACTATGCCGGCGCCACCGCCGATCTCGACCAATCCGTCGCTAACTACAACGAGGCAGTCACCGGCGCGGTGAAGCAGACCGCGGATAGCCTCACCCAGCTTCGCGCCATCACGGACGAGGCGTCGCAGCAACGCGCGGCCCTCTCCGCCGCGCGCGAGAGCTTCGATCTCGCCGCCAAGCGCTATCGCAGCGGCCTCTCCCCGCAGCAGAATGCACTGGACGCGCAAGCCACCCTCATCCAGGCACAGCGGCAATATGCAGCGCTTTCCTGCGACACGGCCTCGGCCCGCGTCGCGCTGTTGATGGCGCTGGGCGGCGGCTTCTCTCCTTCCAAGGACAAGATAGATGAGCAGCGCTGAAACGCTCCCCCCGCAGCCCAACACGCGCCGCCGGCGTCTTCTCACCATCCTCGCCGCCGTGGTCGCGATCGGCGTGGTGCTCTACGGAATCTACTGGCTCCTCTATGCGCGCCATTTCGAGGGCACGAACGACGCCTATGTCGGCGGCGACGTCGTCTCCATCACCAGCCGCGAGAACGGCACGGTGCTGGCGCTGCATGCCGACAACACCCAGAGCGTCAAGCGCGGGCAATTGCTGGTCGAGCTCGATCCGATCAAGGCCAAGGTGGCGATGGACGCCGCCGAAGCCGATCTCGCCCGCACCGTGCGCGGCGTGCGCACCGATTTCTCCAAGGTCGACCAGGCCCGCGCGCAGCTCGCCGCCGCGCGCACCACGCTGTCACAGGCGCAAAGCGACCTGCGCCGCCGCGCCTCCGCCGGCAACGCCGTCTCCGCCGAGGAGCTCGGCCATGCCCGCGACGCCGTGGCGAGCGGCGACGCCCAGGTGAAAGCCGCCGAGAGCAACCTTGCCGCCGCGCTTGCCTCCGTCCAGGGCACGCAAATCCGGAACAATCCCGACGTGCTCGCCGCCATCGCGCGGCTGCGCCAGGCGGGCATCACGCTCGCCCATATGCGCCTCTATGCGCCGGTCGACGGCGTGGTGGCGCAGCGCACGGTCGAGCTCGGCCAGCAGATCGCGCCCGGCACGCCTCTCATGGCCGTCGTGTCGCTGCAATCGGTATGGATCGACGCCAATTTCAAGGAAGGCCAGCTTGAGGACATGCGCATCGGCCAGCCGGTCGAAGTCACCGCCGACATCTATGGCGGCGATGTCACCTATCAAGGCAAGATCATCGGCCTCGGCGCGGGCAGCGGCAGCGCCTTCGCGCTCCTGCCGCCGCAGAACGCGTCCGGCAACTGGATCAAGATCGTGCAGCGCGTGCCGGTGCGCATCGCGCTCGATCCGCAAGAGCTGCGCGACCACCCGCTGCGCATCGGGCTCTCCGTCGACGTGACCGCGGACGTGCGCGACGCATCCGGCTCGGCCGTCGCGTCGGCCGCGATGCAGAACATCCGCGGCGACATCGGCAATGACGGCGGGCTGGAAACTGACGCGATCATCGCCCGCATCCTGCAACAGAACGGCGCATGAGCGCGGCCGGCGCACAACGCCCGCCGCTCCAGGGCATGCAGCTTGCGATCACCGCGCTGGCGCTGGCGCTCGGCACCTTCATGCAGGTGCTGGACACGACCATCGCCAATGTCTCGCTGCCGACCATCGCGGGCAATCTCGGCGCATCGACCGACCAGGGCACCTGGGTGATCACCTCCTTCGCCGTGTCGAACGGCGTCGCCGTGCCGCTGACCGGCTGGCTGATGGGCCGCTACGGCGTGGTGCGCACCTTCGTCTTCGCGGTGCTCGCCTTCACCTTCGCCTCGTTCCTTTGCGGCATCGCCTGGAGTTTGAACGCGCTCATCGTGTTCCGCATCCTGCAGGGCGCGGTGTCGGGCCCCATGATCCCCGGCTCGCAAGCGCTGCTCATCTCCATCTTCCCGCCGGAAAAGCGCGCCACCGGGCTCGGCATCTGGTCGATCACCACGCTTGTCGCGCCGATCCTGGGACCCATCCTGGGCGGCTATATCTCCGATAACGTCCATTGGAGCTGGATATTCCTGATCAACGTTCCGGTGGGCCTGATCACCGCGTTCCTCTGCTGGCAAAACCTCGCCGATCGCGAGACGCCCGCGCGCAAGCTGCCCATCGACAAGGTCGGCCTCGCCATGCTGGCGATCTGGGTCGGCTCGCTGCAGATCATGCTCGACACCGGCAAGGACGCGGACTGGTTCCATTCGCCGATGATCGTCATCGAGGGCATGATCGCGGCCATCGTCTTCGTCGCCTGGATCGTCTGGGAAACGACGGAGAAGTATCCCGTCGTCGACCTCTCCCTTTTCCGCCGCCGCAATTTCGCCCTCGGCACCCTCGCCTTCTGCTTGGGCTATGCTGTGTTCTTCGCCAATGTGCTGCTTCTGCCGCTGTGGCTGCAGACCAATATCGGCTATACCGCGACCTGGGCGGGGCTCGTGGCCGCGCCGAGCGGATTGGTCGCGGTGATCCTCACGCCCATCGCCGCGCGCTTCATGTCCAGGATCGACGCGCGCATCCTGGCCACCGTCGCCTTCGCCGCCTTCGCCATCTCCTATTTCATGCGCGCAGGCTACACCAACGACGCGGGCTTCTGGGACTTCGTCTGGCCGCTGATGGTGCAAGGCATCGCCATGAGCACCTTCTTCGTCGCCATGATCACGATCTCGCTCGACGGCATCCCGCCGGAGCGCATCCCCTCGGCTTCGGGCATTTCCAATTTCACCCGCATCACCGCCGGCGGTTTCGCCGCCTCGATCACCACCACGCTATGGGATCGGCGCGAGGCATTGCACCAGAGCCGCCTTGCCGATCTTTCCACGGCCTATAATCCGGCGATGCAAGGCGCGCTCGACCATCTGCACAAGCTCGGATTCAGCGATCTTCAGGCCTATGGCGTGCTCGCGCGCAACCTCGCGACCCAGGCCTATCTGCTCGCCTCCGACGACTTGTTCTGGATCTCCGGCTGGCTCAGCATCGCCATGATCGGCGTCGTCTGGCTTGCCCGCCGCTCCTACAGCGGCGGCGGCGGCACGCACGCGGCGGCGGATTGATCGCGCCTATCGTTCGTCCGCCTTGCGAGAATGCGCGGCCCAGGCGCGTGGGCTCTCGCCCGTCCAGCGCCTGAAGGCGCGGCTGAAGGCGGCGGGATCGGAAAAACCCACCAGATAAGCCGTTTCGTTCACGGACACTTTCTTTCCGCCGAGATAGTCCGTGGCGAGGCGATGGCGCAGTTCATCCAGCACTTTCTCGAAGGTCGTGTTCTCGGCTTTCAGCTTGCGGAAGAGCGTTTGGCGGCTCACCGCCAGCTTCTCGGCGATCGCGTCCATGCCAACCTCACCCTTGTGCAGAATCGGCATCAGCAGGCTCTCCACCCGCCCGCGCGCGGATTTGGACTGCTGCAGGCTCTCCATCAGCGCGTCGGCATGATCGCTCAATATGCCGAAGACATAGCGCGGCTGGCGCTGGATGCGATGCATGAGCCACGCTTGGTCGATCAGCATCGCGTTCCAGTCGCTCTCGAAGGTGACATGCACGCCGAAGACGCGCTCATACTCCGCGCGATAGGCGGGCGCCTTGTGGGTGACATGGACCGCCTTGGCGATCTGCGTGACGCCGAAGGCGCGCGGCGCGCAGATCATTCGCGCGAAGGTGGACTCGGTGAGCTCGTAAAAATCGTTCGGGTTCTCGCGCGTATCGACGCTCCACAAGCCTTCCGCCCTGCGTTCGATCTGGAAGCGGTCGGGCGGCCCGTCGAACTCGATGACCAGCCGCCCATACCGGTTCATTTGGCCCAAGGCGTCCAGCATCGTTTCCGACGCCGAACCAAGCAGGCCGACGACGGAGATCTGTGCCAGGTCGTTGGTCTCGCCATAATGGAGCGCGAGCGCCGGGTCGCCGGAGAGTTCCTTGCCCGCGCGCATCAGCGCCACATATTTGGGAAGCGGGATGCGGGTGTCCTGGTCTTGCAGCACCGCCGGATCGATGCCGGAGCGGATGGCGAGCTCGGCGGCGCTCGCGCCCTTCGACACCGCCAACTCAATCAGTCCACGCGCCAAGCCGGCCGCGACCGTCAACTCAGCCATGGATGTTACCAAGGATCATGGGTTTGATGCCAGGCGTCATGGTCACCGGATTTCTCGCGACTATCTAGAGCTAGGCATCGCAGGCCCGGGGAGCAAGCATGAATTCAGCGCCGCGCACCGCGCTCAAGAGCGCGGTCGTCTTCTGGTGGCTCGTGGCCGTGGGCGGGCAATGGCTGTTCGCCTTCTACATCGCGGCCTTCTACGGCATCGTGACGGCGGAGAAGGGCTTCCAGGGCTGGACCCTGAACCATCTCCTCGTCACCGGCTATGTCGCCGCAGACCCATTGCGGAACTGGGCCTTCGCCGTCCATGTCTTCCTCGCAGCCTATGTCTCGCTTGCCGGGGCCCTGCAACTTATCCCGCTGATCCGCGCCCGCTTCCCCAAGTTCCACCGCTGGAACGGACGTGCCTTCCTCACCCTCGCTTTCGGCGTGGGGCTGAGCGGTCTCTTCATGACCTGGGAGCACGGCGCGGACGCCAACCTGTCGGGATCGCTGGGCATCAGCCTCAACGCGGTGCTGATCCTCGTCTTCGCCGCGCTCGCCTGGCGCACCGCGCTGAAGCGCGATTTCGACAGTCATCGGCGCTGGGCCTTGCGCACCTATGTCGTCGCCAACGGGCAATGGTTCTTCCGCGTCGGTATTTTCGCCTGGTTCATCGTCGCCAAGGGCAAAGGGCTGGGCGCGAACCTGGACGGACCCGTGGCGCTGTTCTGGGAATTCGGCTGCTATCTTCTGCCGCTCGCGATGCTGGAACTCTATCTCCGCGCCAAGGAACGCGGCTCCTATATGCTAGCGGGCGCGACCATCGCGTTCACTTTGCTGATGGCGGCCGGATTGTTCGGGATTTTCATGTTCATGTGGCGGCCGCTGATCGGGAAGGTGTTCTGATGCCCACGCTCATGATCGTTCATATTGCCGCGGGGTGCCTCGGCATCCTCTCCGGACTTGGTGCAGTGAGCGTGCGCAAGGGCGAGCGGTTGCATCGCATCTTCGGCACGCTGTTCGTGCTCGCGATGCTGGCCACGACATCGCTCGCGATCTATCTCGCCGCCTTCGTGCCGGCGGTCGATCCGCGGCACAGTGCGCCGCCGCGCGCCTCCATGGCCATCGCCGCGTTGACCTTCTATCTCGTGATCAGCGCCTGGCTGACCGTTCGCCGCAGCGCGCGGCTCGAGAAACTCGCCTTCGCGCTGGCGCTGGGCCTCGTCGCGGTGCTGGCGACATTCGGGACGCAGGCGGCGCTTCATCCGACGGGCGGTTTCAATCCGCCTCAACCCTATTTCGTCTTCGCAAGTCTGGCGGCGTTTTCCGGCGCGCTCGATCTGCGCGTCATCTTGAAAGGCGGGCTTGCCGGCGCGGCGCGCATCCGCCGTCATCTCTGGCGCATGTGCGTCGCGCTGTTCTTCGCTAGCGCCTTTTTCTTCATCGGCCAGCAGAAGGTCATGCCCACCGCCTGGCACGGCTCGCCCGTCTTGATCGCGCTGGGCGTATGGCCGCTTTTCGTGATGGCGTTCTGGCTGGTCCGCGTCAGACGTAGCGCGGGATGGGACCGTTATGCGGCGTCATCCGATCCGACAGATCGAACATGACTTCGTCCACATAGCACCAGCCCCAGCCTTCCGGCGGATCGTAGCCCTCGATGATCGGGTGCTTGGTCTTGTGGAAATGCTTGGTCGCGTGCTTGTGCGGGGAATCGTCGCAGCAGCCGACATGACCGCACGTCCGGCACAGCCTCAGATGCACCCATTCCGAGCCGATCTTCAGGCATTCCTCGCAGCCCAGCGCGCTAGGCGTGACGACGCGGATGGTGTCGAGATGAGAGCAGCTATCGGCCATGGACGGTCTCTCCTTTCGCCGCGAGCCAGGCATGGATCGCAACCACGACTTGCGCGCCCTCGCCCACCGAGGCCGCGACGCGTTTCACCGAGCCCGCGCGCACGTCGCCGATGGCGAAGATGCCGGGCTTGTTGGTCTGAAGCGGAAAGCGGCCCTCGCCCGCCAGCGCATCGGCCTGCACAAAGCCTTTCGGATCGAGCGCGATGCCCGAGAGCCCCAGCCAATTGGTGTTGGGCGCGGCGCCGATGAAGAGGAAGAGGTGCTGGATGGCGTGCGCCGTCTCCGAGCCCGTATTGCGGTCACGCCAGCGCACCTCGTCGAGCATGCCGTTGCCGCCGCTGAGCGCCACGACTTCGGTGCCCGTGAGCACTTCGATATTGGGCTGGGCGGCGATGCGGTCGCAAAGATAGCGCGACATGGTCGCATCCAAACTCTTGCCGCGCACGATCATCCACACCTTGCCGACTTGGCTCGCGAGATAGACGGCGGCTTGCCCCGCGGAATTGCCGGCGCCGACCAAAGCCACTTCCTGGCCCGCGCAAAGCCTCGCCTCCAGCGGCGAGGCCCAGTAGTGGACGTGCGCGCCTTCGTAGTCGGCGAGATTGGCGACGTCGAGGCGGCGATATTCCGCGCCGCTGGCGACCACCACCGCGCGCGCCTTGATCGACTGGCCGCCCCTCAGCCGCAGCACGAAATCGCCGCCCTCTTCGGCGAGGCTCGCCACTTCTTCCGGGATCGCCATCTCGACACCGAATTTCTGCGCCTGGTTGTAGGCGCGCGCCATCAGCGCGATGCCGGAGATGCCGGTGGGGAAACCCAGATAATTCTCGATCCGCGCCGATGCGCCGGCTTGTCCGCCAAAGGCGCGGCAATCGAGGGTGATGACGGAGAGGCCTTCCGAGCCCGCATACACAGCCGCCGCCAAACCCGCGGGGCCGGCGCCGACTATGGCCAGGTCGTAAAGCCGATCGGGATCGAGCGCATGCGTGAGCCCCAGGCAGCGCCCGAGCTGGTTCTCGCTCGGATTGCGCAACATTTCGCCGGTGGGGCAAATCACGATGGGCAATTCGCCCGGCTGGACATGAAAGCGCTCGATCAGCGCCTTCGCGGCCGTGTCGCTGTCGGGGTCGAGACGCTGATGCGGATGGCCGTTGCGGGCGAGGAAGGTCTCCAGCCGCAGCACGTCGCGATTGCCTGCGGAGCCCACGATCACCGGCCCACCGACATTGCGCTCGAGCAAGGCCACGCGGCGCAGGATCAGCGCGCGCATGACATGCTCGCCGGTTTCGGCCTCCGCCACCATCAATTCGCGCAGGCGCGGCGGCGGGATTAAAATCACCTCGACATCCTGCAGCGCCACCGCATCGACCAGCGCAGGCTGGCCGGAAAGCTGCGCCAGCTCGCCCAGGAATCCGCCGCGCCGATAGGTGACGATGGGTTCGTCCGGCTTGTCGTGCGGCGCGACGCGCACCTCGCCCGACAGGATCGCCATCAGCCCGGGCGTGACCTCGCCCACCTTCGCAAGATAATCGCCCTTGGCGAAGGAGCGGACCTCGCCGAAGCGGCGCAGACGGTCGATCCGCGCCGCATCGAGCGTCGGGAACATCTGATCGCGGCGTGTGTCAAGGACGGAGGGCGCGTCTGCCATGCAGGCGAGGCTAGCCTAGCTCAGGCGGTGAGCCAATCGCGCAAAGCGGCCGTCACCTCCGCCGGGCGTTCCATCGCCACCATATGGGCGGCGCCCTTGATGACCACGAGCTTGGCGCCGGGAACTCGCGCGACCATTTCCGCATGCACGGCGACCGGTCGCAGCATGTCGAGCTCGCCCGGGCAGATCAGCGTGGGACAGGCGACGCGGCCCAGCATGTCGGTGTAATCCGGCCGCTTGAGGCCGGCGAGCGACTGTGCCGCGAAGCTGTCGAAGCTTTGCCGCGCCATCATGGCGACGGCGTCATCCACCAGCGCGGTATTTTCGAGATTGGCGGGCGCCACCACCTGCTTCACCCACATGCGTGCGAAAGCTTCCATGCCGTCGGCCTTGGCCTTGGCGAGCATGGCCTCGCGCCGCGCGGTCTCGGTCGCGCGCATCTCCTCGCTGACCATGCCGCGATAGTCGGTGGCGAGCAGCGCCAGCGCCGCCACCCGCTCCGGCGCCTTGCGATAGACCTCCTGCGCCACGCGCCCGCCCATGGAATGGCCAGCCAGCGCGAAACGCGGCGGTGCATCGGCCAGAACCCTGTCCGCCATCGCCTCGAAGCTGTCGGCGTCGCCATAGCCCATCACACGCGGGCTCGCGACATCGGCCAGGTCAGCCACCTGCGCGCGCAAGGAGGCAGAGTCGCACAACATGCCGGGCAGGAGGAGCAGCGGCAGCATCAGCTATGCTTCGCGCGCGCGAGCTTGGCGCCGTCAGCCATCGCCTTCATCTTGCCGAAGGCGACGTCCCGCGGGAGATATTTGAGTCCGCAATCCGGCGCCACGACGATGCGCTTGGCGTCGACGTAAGGCAGCGCCCGCTCGATGCGCGCGGCCACGGTTTCCGGCGTTTCGACCTCATGCGTCGAGAGATCGAGCACGCCCAGGATGATCGTCTTGTCCGGCAAGGTCTTCAGCACAACGGCGTCGAGATTGGATTGCGCCGTCTCGATGGAAATCTGCCTGGCGGCGGTGTCGTTCAACTCCGGCAGGAAGTTGTAGCCACTCGGCCGCTCATGGATGATCGCGGCATAACCGAAGCAGATATGCATCGCGGTCGTGCCCTTCACGCCGTCCAGCGCGCGGTTCAGCGCCTTGACGCCAAATTGGCGCGCCTTCTCGGGACGCGCCTGCATATAGGGTTCGTCGATCTGCACCACGTCGGCGCCGGCGGCGAACAGGTCCTTGATCTCCTCGTTCACCGCAGCGGCGTAGTCGAGCGACATCTCTTCCTCGCTCTTGTAGAAATCGTTCTGCGCCTGTTGCGACATGGTGAAGGGGCCGGGCACGGTGATCTTCACCGGCTTCTTCGTATTCGCCTTGAGGAATTCGAGATCGCGCACCTGCACCGAATTGCGGCGCCTGATCTTGCCGGTAATGCGCGGCACGGGATTGGGATGGCCGCTGCGGTCTAGCGCCGTGCCGGGATTGTCGAGGTCGACGCCGTCGAGCGCGGTGGCGAAGCGGTTGGAATAGCTCTCGCGGCGGATCTCGCCGTCGGTGATGATGTCGAGCCCCGCCTGCTCCTGGTCGAGGATGGCCAGGCGCGTCGCGTCGTCCTGCGCCTCCTCGAGATATTCCGGCTTCACCCGCCACAGCGCCGAGGCGCGCACCCGGGGCGGGAAGCTCTTGGCCAGCATGGAGCGGTCGAGCAGCCAATCGGGCTGGGCGTAGGAGCCGACGAGACTGGTGGGAAACAGCGGAAGCATGCGCGAAGGCCTCTATCGATTTTCACTATACGAATATATCTTCGGTAGCCGAAATTGCCAGCCCTTGCGGAGTCCCCATTCGATGGACAAACGTCTGCCCACCATGGATTCCCCGAAAGCGCCGAACAAGGACCTGTCCAAAGACCCGCCGAAGGACCTGGGCGACGATTCCGAATACCTCTCCACGCTCGAGCGGGGGCTTTCGGTCCTGCGCGCCTTTGGCAGGGACAAGCCGCAGATGACCCTGAGCGAGGTGGCGGAAGTGACCGACCTGTCGCCAGCCGCGGCGCGCCGATGCCTGCACACCCTGGTCAAGCTGGGCTATGTCGCCAAGCATAACCGCCACTTCCTGCTGCGGCCCGAGGTGATGAGCTTCGCCTCGGCCTATCTCGATTCCATGAGCCTGGGGGAACTGGTGCGGCCGCATCTGCAGCAGGTGCGCGACGAGACCGGCGACAGTTCCTCGCTCGCCGTGCTCAGCGGCTACGACATCCTCTATCTCGTGCATGTCTCGACCAACCGCATGGTGCGGCTGGCCGCCGGCGTCGGCACGCGCTATCCCGCCTATGCCACCTCGCTCGGCCGCGCGATACTCGCCTTCGAGCATGAGGACGTGCGCAACCACTATCTCGACACCGGCGCGTTCAAATCCTTCACCGAGAACACCGTGACGGGCCGCGCCGAACTGCGCCGCCTGTTCCAGGAGGTGCGCCGCGCCGGCTACGCCGCCACGCAGGACGAGCTCGACTACGGGCTGATCTCCATCGCCATCCCGATCCTGGACGATGCCGGCCGCTCGCTGGCGGCGATCAACTGCTCGACCTCCACATCGCGCGTCGGGCTGGAAGAACTCGTGCGCACGCGGCTGCCGCTGCTGCAGGATGCCGCGCGCGCGATCGAGCTGGCGCTACGCCGCCACCCCTTCCTGCTGCGTTCGGTGCATCCGGATTGAGAAGAGCGGCGAGGGGATCCGCTAAACCCTTCCGTGTCATGGCCCGCTTCATGCGGGCCACCCAGGTGAACGCAAAACTCAATTCTCTATCATTCGTCATGGCCCGGCTCGTCCGGGCCACCCAATTTTCTTTCTCAAAAAAATGAGTGGCCCGCATGAAGCGGGCCATGACGATGCTTTGATGGAAAGAGAAGAATAGCGTGGCCGCGCCCGCGGGCCGTGACACCAATGTCACGGCCACGCGGCAGCATTACGTCTTAGAAGCGCTTCGAAACCTCGAGGCCCCAGGTGCGCGGCTCGCCTTTGAAGAGGAAGCCGCCGGTCGAGTACTCGGTGTTGTACTTCTTGTCGAACAGGTTCTTCGACCAGGCCGTGAGCTGCCAGCCGTCATCCGACAGCAGGCTCGCACGCACGTCCACCAGGCCGAGGGGATTGCGTTCCTGCGGCACGGGCTCATTCACGGCGGCGGCGGAGATTGGGATCGCGAACGTCGTGGGACCGGTCAGGTCGTAATCGACGCGGCCTTCGAAGTTCCAGCCCGCCCAAGCCGTGTGGTCGTACTGGATGCCGACATTGGCGGTGTAGTCCGACGTCAGCGGCGACTTGGCGCCGATCACCAGCGGATCGGGGAATTTGCGGATGTTGCTGTCCGTCATGCCGAAGCCGGCATTGATCAGCCAGTTGTCGTCGAGCTTGCCGGTGGCGTCGAGATCGAAGCCCTGAAGACGGGTCAACGGAATGTTGCCGAGGTTCTGGGTCGAGTTCGAGGCTATGAACACGAAGTAATAGTCGTCGTGATCGTTCGTCCGGTAGATGCTGCCGTTCAGCGCCAGCCGGTCGTCGAACCAGCGGCTCTTGAAGCCGGCTTCCCAGGTATTGGCGAGATTGGCCCGGAACATGTCGCCGACATCGAAGAAGCCCTCCGCCGCGGCGGCCGTGGCCACGCCGGTCTGGTTGAAACCGCCGGACCGGAAGCCGCGGCTGAAATCGGCATAGACGCTGAGATTGTCCGTCCACTGATATTTCAGGATGACCTGCGGCTGGAACGCTTCCCAGGTATGCGAGCGCTGCTCGCCCGTGATGCCGGGAGCCGGCAGGAATATCTGCGGCGTGTCCGCCGTGTTGCGGCGATGGTCGCGATCGTAGCGGACGTTGACGGACAGTTCGAGCTTGTCGGTGATGTCCGTCGAGGTGTCGATATAACCGGCCCAGGCGAATTGGCGCTGGGAATCCGCGAGGAACGAGATCTGCCCGTTCGGCTGGAAGAGCGGGGGATTGGGCGTGCGATACTCAGGCTGAACGCCGGTATCGAAGTCGAACATGTTGCCGGTGGAGATGAAGCGGCTGGTATCGAAAACCTCTGCGCCGACGATGTAGCGGAAATGCGAATCCACGTTGCTCGTGTAGCGCAGTTCCTGGGTGAAGGTCTTCGCGGTCAGGAACTGGCTCTGGCCGAAGTCGAAGAAGATCTTCGAATGGCCGAACGGATCGAAGGAGAAGCCGTCGCCGGTAAGAATTTCCCACACCGTCGAGTAGCTGGTGATCGACTGGATGTTGCCGCCGCCGCCCACTTCGTAATTCAGCTTCAGCGCCGCGTCGTAGATCTTGCGGTCGTCCTCGCCTGAATTGTTGAGATTGATGGGCTGCTTGGTGTAGTCCGGATCGTTGGATTCCTTCGTACCGAGAGGCGGCACGATGTAGTAGAGGCCCCGCGTGTCGAGCAGGTCGGTCGAAAGCCGCAGGTCGGCGGTGAAGTTCGACGTGGGCGTCCACAGCAAAGAGATGCGCGCGTTGAAATCCTTCACCGGATCGGCGTCGCGCTTGGCCGACGGATCGACCGTGTCGGCATTGCGCAGGCGGCCGTCGGTGTCGAGATAGGACGCGGCGATGCGCATCTTCAGCGTGTCGGTGACGGGCCCGCTGACCTCGCCCTCGACCTTGTAGCCGGGGCCATTGTCGTAGCCCGCCTTGGCCTGGCCTTCCCACTCGTCGCCCGGCTGCTTGGTGGTGATGAGGATGGCGCCGCCGATCGCGTCGCGGCCGTAAAGCGCGCCCTGCGGGCCTTTCAGCACTTCGATCTGCTGGATGTCGAGGAGGTCCTGGTTGAACTCGGCCGGCTGCGTCATCGGCACGCCATCGACGACGATGGCGGCGGACGGCTCGCTGTTGCGCGCCTGGCCGATGCCGCGGATGACGATGAAGCTCGTGCCCGCGTTCTGCGTCGGCACGAACGACACGTTCGGGATGGAATTCAGGAAGTCCTTCGGCGACTCGATGCCTTTGGCGTTGATATCGGCCGCGGTGAAGGCCGTGATCTGCGCTGGCACCTTCTCGATGTCTTCCGAGCGGCGGCGCGCCGTGACGGTGATGACTTCGAGGCCGCTGGCGTCCTGCGCGATGGCCGAGGCCATGCCGAACAATGTGCCGATCAAGGCCGTGCTGCAGAACAGCGCACGGATTCGCGGTGAGCGCGAAGCAAAGCTTTTCATGTGTCCCCCTATGGCGGCAGCTCTTCGGCGCTGCGCCGCTCGTTCCGCTTCCGCGGAATCCCTCTTCTCAAAAACTAGTGCTTTCGTATTACGAAGTCAATTTCGCTATGCGAAAAACACCTATTCCGCGGCGTTCGCGGAGCGGCTGCGCCAAATCTGTCCAGCGAGTGACCGAATTGCATCGTTGTGTTCGCCCAGCGTGGGTGGCGCGGTGATCTGGGACAGATGCTCCCCGTCGAAATTGACCGGAAAGCGCACGGAGCGGAACGTCCCCATGGTGGGATGCTCCGCCTCGACCTCGATCTGGAGGTGCTTGGCCTGGCGGTCTTGCAGCGCCTCGCTGGAATCATAGACGGGCGCGTAAGGCACGCCCTCGCCTTCCAATCGCCGGCACCATTCCGCCCGCGGCTGCGATTTGAAAATCGGCGTCATCAGCGCGATCAGGTCGTTCTGGTGCTTGATGCGCGCCGGCCGGTCGGAGAAGCGCGGATCCTCGAATAGGGCCGGCCGCGCGATGGCATTGGCCAATCCCTGCCAGAATTTCGGCGGCGAGGACATGTGCAGCGCGATCCATTTCCCGTCGGCGCATTCGAAGACATAGGATTGCGACACGCTGGGGCGGCTGTATGGCCCCATGACCTCGCCCCGCGAGAAGAAATGCGTGAAGTCATCCAGGTTGAAATGGCACATCGCCTCCAACATCGAAACATCGATGCGGCGGCCTTTTCCTGTCTTCTGCCGCTCCAGGAGCGCACCCATGATCCCGAAGGCGGCGTAGAATCCCGTGATGGCGTCGGCGATCGCCGGCCCGACGACACGTGGATTCTCCGGATTGATGAGGAGCCTCAGCCAGCCGCTCGCGGCTTGCGCGACCGTATCGTAGGCCGGACGCTCGCAGTCCGGCCCGTCATGGCCGAAGCCGGAGATGCCGCAATAGACGAGGCCGGGGTTCAATTTCTGCAGCCGCTCGGCGCCGACGCTCAATTTCTCGGCCGTGCCGGGACGGAAATTCTGGATGAAGACGTCCGCATCCGCCGCCAAGGCGTCGAAGACGCGCAAATCCTCTTTCTCGCGCGTGTCGATGGTGAGGCTGCGCTTGTTGCGGTTGTAGGTCTGGAAATGGGGGCTGTAGAGGCCGCCTTCGAAGGCGCGGAAGGGATCCCCGGTCTTGGGCTGCTCGACCTTCACCACGTCGGCGCCCATATCGGCCAGGAACATGGCGGCCGCGGGGCCCGTGATGAACGTGCCCATCTCCAGGACCCGAACGCCTTCGAGAACCTTGACCATCGCCTCTCCTGTCGCGCTCACTGCGGCTGAACGCGGAGCCAGACTAGATTTTTCCGCTAATCGAAGTCAATTTCGCTATTCGGAAAGCGACGGAACCGGAGAATTTCATGCGAATCGGCAAGCAGGATCAACCTTACACCGCCATCTCCACCTCCGACGCCAACTCCATCACCATCCGCGGCTACGACCTGTGCAGCCAGCTCATCGGCAAGATCGACTTCGCCGACTATTTCTTCCTGCTGCTGATGGGTGAGATGCCCAACGACAATCAGCGCTTCTTCGTCAACGCGCTGCTGGTCGCCGTCGCGGAACACGGTCTTGTCCCCAGCGTCCAGGCCGCGCGCATGACCTTGGCCGCGGCCCCCGAAGCGATCCAGGGCGCGGTCTCCGCCGGGCTGCTCGGCTCGGGTTCCGTGGTGCTCGGCAGCGCGGAAACGGCGGGCATCTTCCTCCACGGCCTCGTCCGCGACGCCGAAGGCAAGAATGCGCGCGCGGTCGCGATTGCGCAGATAAAAGAAATGCGCGCGCGCAAGGCCCCGATTCCCGGATTCGGTCACCCGCAACATTCGGACGGCGATCCGCGCGCGAATGTGCTGTTGAAACTGGCGGCCGAGCGCGGCCTGAAGGGCCCCTATCTCGATATGCTGCGCACGGTCGAGGAGGCGTTGCCCGAAGCCATGGGGCGCGGCCTGCCGATCAACATCAACGGCGTGATTCCCACGATCCTGCTCGAGATCGGCTTCCCGGTGGCCACTATGAAGAGCATCTCGATCCTCGCCCGCACCGCGGGCCTGCTCGCGCATCTGCAGGAGGAGATGCAGCGCTCCATCGGATTCGTCATGTCCAACGCGGCGGCGGACGCGATCAGCTACGACGGCAAGCGCTGACACTTTCCAAAACCGCGCCCACGGGATA
The DNA here is from genome assembly GCA_036491175.1 of Rhizomicrobium sp. Taxonomy (GTDB): domain Bacteria; phylum Pseudomonadota; class Alphaproteobacteria; order Micropepsales; family Micropepsaceae; genus Rhizomicrobium. Next base: position 46,581 of record DASXCJ010000007.1, on the reverse strand, counting down.
ATCTGTTTACCGAAATCTTTTTCGATATCCGAAAGTCATGCTGCGCAGCACCACCCGCTTCCTCACCACGCATACCGGCAGCCTGCCGCGGCCGGACGATCTCATCCAGATGATGTTCGCCAAAGAGGAAGGCGTACCGGTGGAGCGCGACGCGCTGGAGGCGCGCGTCCGTACCGCCATCGCCGAGATGGTCAAGAAGCAGACCGAGGCCGGCGTCGACATCGTCAATGACGGCGAGATGTCCAAGCCCAGCTATGCCACCTATGTGAAGGACCGGCTGAGCGGCTTCGGCGGCGCCGGCAACAGCTTCGTCTTCCAGGATCTGGTCGCGTTCCCCAAGACCGCCGACCGCGTCTTCGCCAATCCCGGCCGCAAAGCGCGCAAGACGCCGGCCTGCAACGGCCCCATCGGGATCGCCGACAAGACCTCGCCCGTCACCGATGTCGAGAACATGCATCTCGCCGCCAAGGGCGCCAACATCGCCGGCACCTTCTCCAGCGCCGCCTCGCCCGGCGTGATCTCGCTGTTTTTCCGCAACGATTATTACGACAGCCACGAGAAGTACCTTTTCGCCATCGCCGAGGCGATGCGCTACGAATACGAGACCATCGCCAATTCCGGCATGATCCTGCAACTCGACTGCCCCGACCTGGCGATGGGCCGCCACGTCCAATATGCCGATCTCGACCTGAAGCAATTCCGCGAGCGCATGCACATGCACATCGAGGCGCTGAATCACGCGGTGCGCAACATCCCGGCCGAGAAGCTGCGCATGCATATGTGCTGGGGCAACTATCCCGGACCGCATCATTGCGACGTGCCGTTCGCCGACATCATCGACGTGCTCGACGCGGCCAAGCCGTCCGCGATCCTGTTCGAGGCCGCCAATCCACGCCACGCCCATGAATGGCAGATGTTCGAGACCCGGAAAGCCCCCAAGGATAAGGTTCTGGTGCCGGGCGTGATCGAATGCCAGTCCAACTATATCGAACATCCCGAGCTCGTCGCTCAGCGGATCGAGCGCTATGCTCATCTGGTGGGCCGTGAGAACGTGATGGCGGGCGTGGATTGCGGCTTCTCCATCCATGTCGGCCAGGGCGGTGTCGATCCGGACGTCGCCTGGGCTAAGCTGGCCGCGCTGTCCGAAGGCGCGCGCATCGCGTCGAAGAAGTTCTGGAAGAATTGAGGAAACGAAAATGGGCAAGAACCTGCCGAGCCGCCTGCACCATACCGCCTATGTCACCAAGGACATGGAGGCGACGCGCAAATTCTACGAGGACGTGATCGGCCTGCCGCTGGTCGCCACCTGGAGCGAGTCAGACGAGCTGTTCGGCGCGGTGCGCACCTATTGCCATTGCTTCTTCGGCCTGGGCGACGGCGGTGCGCTCGCCTTCTTCCAATTCGTGCGCCCCCAGGACCAGGAAGAGTTCGGCCCCAAGATGCCGTTCTCGCCCTTCCACCACATCGCGCTCAATGTCGACGAAGAGACGCAGAAGGGCATCGAGAAGCGGCTCAAGGACGCCGGCTACAAGGAGCCGGAGCATTTCGTGCTGGAGCATGGCTATTGCCGCTCGGTCTACGCGACCGATCCCAACGGCATGATCGTGGAGTTCACGCTCGACGCGCCACGCGCCAATGAGATCAACGAAACGCGCCGCGGCCAGGCCCATGCCGAACTCAAGAAATGGCTCGCCGGCGACCACACGTCCAACAACACCTATCGCTGAGCACCCCATGACCACGATTCCGAAGAAAGTGCAGCCGCTCATCAACGCCGCCTTCCCAGAACATGTCTGCCTGATCGGCACGGTTCTCGGAAACGGCTTCGCGCAGGTCACGCCGCGCGGCTCGACGCAGGTCTATGACGACGACCACATCTCGATCTGGGAGCGCGGCCGCGGCACGACCACGGCGCTGATGGCCGACGGCACGAACGTGACGGTGTTCTATTTCAACCTCGGCGTCCGCGATGTGCTGCCCATCGGCGGCATCGTGCGGCTCTACGGCACCGCGAGCGTCCACAAATCCGGCCCGGTCTACGAGAAGGTCTGGGAACGGCTGATCGCGCCCGAGCGCGAATGGGACAAAGAGAAAAAAGGTTGGGCGGTGCTGGTCAAGATCGACCGCGCCGAGGACCTGTTGGGCAATCCGATCGCCTTCGAGTGACCAACGTCACCTGAAAGAACATCAAGGGCCAAAACATCAAGGGGAGGAAGTCATGAAGCTCATCGCCGCGTCCTGCGTCGCCCTTCTGCTCGCCACGACCGCCGCATCCGCCGACACCTGGTCCGGCGCCTATGGCAACACCATCGTCTCGACCTACGACAACGGCACGGTCGTGAAGGTCTATGTCGAGCCCAACCACAGCTACACCATCAAGCTGCCGGGCGGGCAGATGTTGAGCGGCACGTGGGCCGACGGCGGCGGCCAAAGCTGCTTCACCGTCACCAACCCGCCGCCCAAGCCCGGCGCCACGCCCACCTGCTTCGCGCTCAAGGACTACAAGGTCGGCGACAGCTTCTCCGGCCAGGATTCCAATGGCGGTTTCCACGGCGTGATCAACGCCGGCCGCTGAGTTTCGCCAAACGCCACACGATCCGGCCGCAATATCGGCGGCTGGATTGCGCGTGCCGCGCGCCCATAGGAAAATCCCGGCGGTGGTTCTGGAGAACAGTGCGGATGTGGAAGCGGGTGGCCCTTTATGGCGCGTTCTTGGCCGCCGGCACGCTCGCGCTGCAATGGTTGGACTATCAGCGCCTCGTCCGCGCCCATTCCGGCGACATCGCCATCTTCCTGATCGCGGCTGGTTTCCTGGCGCTGGGCATCTTCGTCGGCATCCGGGCGATAGGCAGGCCCGAGCCGATCCCCTTCGACGGCAACCCGAAAGCGCGGGCCTCCCTCGGCATCAGCCCGCGCGAACTGACGATCCTGCACGAGCTGGCGGCCGGACGATCCAACAAGGAGATCGCCGCGAATCTGGATGTCTCACCCAACACGGTGAAGACCCATGTCGCCCGGCTGTTCGAGAAGCTGGGCGCGAAGCGGCGGACGGACGCCATCGCCAAGGCCCGCGAGCTGGGAATCGTGCCCTGAAGGAGCGGAATTGCGGGTGAATTCGCTCCAATCACCCTTTTGGGCGATTGTTCGCCCGCGCGATGCGGCGTTGATCGTGGCCGCAACCTTCGAGGGGAGACATTCAATGTTCCGCAAGATCCTGACCTACGGCGTCGTCGCCGGACTCATCGTCGGCATACCGCTATCGATCCTGACGGCGACCAACGGCTGCAGCCCCGGGCTCTGGAGCATGGTCATCGGTTATTCGACCATGCTGGTGGCGCTCAGCACCGTCTTCGTCGCGGTCAAGCGCCATCGCGACATCGATCTCGGCGGGGTCATCGGCTTCTGGCCCGCGCTCGGCATCGGGCTGGGGATCAGCATCATCGCCAGCATCATCTATGTCGCCGCCTGGGAGGCGACGGTCGCCATCGCCCATATCGACTTCGCCGCGGGCTATGCGCAAGCCCTGATCGCGCAGGAGAAGGCCAAGGGCGTGAGCGGCGCCGCACTGGCGCAATTCATCGCCCAGATGGACCAGTTCAAGAAGGACTACGCCAACCCGTTCTACCGGCTGCCGATGACCTTCGTGGAGATCTTCCCGGTCGGTGTGCTGGTGTCGCTGGCGACCGCGGGCCTGTTGCGCAACCGCCGCTTCATGCCCGCGCGGCGCGCTTGAACGAAGGCGGCGCGCGGTCACCGGACCGCGCGCCGTTGTCGCCTTATTTCTCGTAGAAATAATAACAGCCGACCAAGGTCGTGCTGTCCTTCGGATTGTCGCTCGCCATCAGCGTGACGGTGCGCTTTTCGGCGATCTTGAGTTCGCACATGTGCATGCCATCGCCGGTCTCGCATTTGCCGAGCTTCTTGCCGAGCGTCTTCTCCAGCATCGCCTTGGCCGCGTCGAACCTCGCATCGACCGTGACGGAAAAGCCCACGCCCATCCCCACGCTTCCGGGAAAGACCTGCGTGATGTGCAGCCCCCCGATCGATTTCGCCGTCTTGGGGATAGCGAACGGATCGTTGTCGCTGTGGGTGAAATCGTTGCGGAAATAGGCGGCGAATTTCTGAAGCTTGGCGGGGTCGGTCTTCTGCCAGTCGAACCAGGAATCCTGGCAGGTGGCCAAGCGCAGAATACCGGGATCTTCTGTGATGGGTGTGGCGGCGGGCGCGGCGGCGAGCCCCAAAGCCAAGAAGGCTCCAGTCAACAAGGCGAGCTTCATGAGAGTCCCTTTCGGACAAAGCGCTGCCAACCCTGATTGACCTTAGCTCAAACGCGGAGATTTTTATGGCGCAATGGACGCAATCGGCGCATCATCCTTCCCAGCGGATCGGAGAATCCGCACCGGGAGGAAGATTATGTCGCTGGTCCATCCATCGGGCCCGACGCGTGACTGGTCCCTGGTCGGCCTTGCCGTGGTCGTCTTCGGGATCATCGCGCTGGCGGTCCCCTGCCTGAAACTCGCGGTCGATCAGCTGTTTTCGCTGTTCTGACCGGGGCTAGAGGACATGTCGTCTCGCGAGCCGTTTTCGCGATGTCCTGGACTTTTGCGGGTGCTCCGGCCCGCTCCACGCGTTAACATATGGATTGTTGCAGTTGCGAACGGTACGGAGAGGGCGCAAAACCTCGCCGCCCCGTCCTTCATCCACCGAGCATTCCTCATGCGTTCGCACCTTCCCAAATTTTTGACCTTGGCGCTGCTGGGGCTCACCGTCGGCTGCGGCCCGAGTGCGCCGCCACCTCGTCCGGCGCCGGAAGTGGGTGTGGTCACCATCAAGGCGCAACCGGTCGAGCTCACCACCGTGCTCCCCGGCCGCACCGATCCGACCGCGACATCGGACATCCGTCCGCAGGTGGGCGGCCTCCTGAAGGCGCGTCTGTTCGAGGAAGGCGCGGTCGTCACCGCCGGTCAGGCCCTCTATCAGATCGATCCCTCGCTCTATCAGCAAGCCTACGACAATGCGCGCGCCGCGCTCGCCACCGCCAAGGCCAAGTCCGCGCGCTACGCGGCGCTGGTGAAGCTCAAGGCGATCGCGCCGCAAGACTACGACGACGCTCTCGCCGCCTATAAGCAGGCGCTCGCCAACACCGAGACCGCCAGGATCAATCTCGGCTACACGACCATCCCCGCGCCGATCACCGGCCGCATCGGCCGCTCCGCCGTCACGCCGGGCGCGCTCGTCACCGCGGACCAGACGACGGCGCTGGCGACGATCCAGACGCTCGATCCCATCTTCGTCGACATCACGCAGTCGAGCGCCGAACTCCTGAACCTCAAGCTGGAGATGCAGGGTGGAAAACTGACGCGTAACGGTCCCGCCGATGCCCGCGTCACGCTGATGCTCGACAACGGCACGCCCTACAACGAAGACGGCAAGCTGCAATTCAGCGAAGTCACCGTCGATCCCAGCACCGGCGCGGTGACCTTGCGGGCGATCTTCCCCAATCCCAGCGGCAATCTGCTGCCCGGCATGTTCGTGCGCGCGACCATCATCGAAGGCGTGCAGCAGAATGCGATCCTCGCCCCGCAACAGGGCGTCAGCCGCAACGAGAAGGGCGATCCCATCGCCTATATCGTGGACGCCAAGGGCATCGCGCGGCTGCGCGCGCTGAAGGCGCCGCGCGCCATCGGCGACAAATGGCTGGTGACCGACGGCCTCAAGCCCGGCGACAGGCTCATCACCGAGGGCCTGCAGAAGGTCGTGGCCGACACGCCGGTCCACGCCGTTCCGGCCGGAAGCAAGCCGGCGGCGCCGGCGAAGCCGAGCCGGCCCTGATGCGGATATCGTTCTTCTTCATCGACCGGCCGGTCTTCGCCTGGGTGATCGCCATCGTGATCGCGCTGGCGGGCCTGCTTGGCATCCATGTCCTGCCGATCACGCAATACCCGACCATCGCACCGCCCGCGGTGACGATCAGCGCCACCTATCCCGGCGCCTCCGCCGAGACGGTGCAGAATTCCGTGACGCAGGTGATCGAGCAGCAGCTCACGGGCGTCGACAACCTGCTCTACTTCTCCTCGTCGAGCAGCTCTTCCGGCCAGGTCTCGATCAACGCTACCTTCGCGCCCGGCACCAACCCGGACATCGCCCAAGTCCAGGTGCAGAACAAGGTGCAGCAGGCGCTGCCGATCCTGCCGCAGGAAGTACAGCAACAGGGCGTCGTCGTCACCAAATCGCAGAGCAGCTTCCTGCTGATCGTCGCGCTCTATGACGATAGCGGGCGCTACACCAACGTCGACATCTCCGACTTCCTGGCGAGCAAGCTGCAGGATCCCCTGTCGCGCATCTCCGGCGTCGGCCAGGCGCAGGTGTTCGGCTCGCAATATGCGATGCGCATCTGGCTCGATCCCTACAAGCTCAACAGCTACAGCCTGACGCCGGCGGACGTGCAGAACGCCGTGCTGGCGCAGAACGCGCAGATCTCCGCGGGTGAGATCGGCGCGCAGCCCGCCATACCCGGTCAGCAGCTCGATGCCACCGTCACGGCACAGTCGCGCCTTCAAACCCCCGCGCAGTTCCGCGCCATCGTGCTCAAGAGCAACGCCGGCGGCGCGGTCGTGCATCTGGGCGACGTGGCGCGCGTGGAGCTGGGCGCGCAGAACTACTCCGTCGTCAGCCGCATGAACGGCAAGCCCGCCGCGGGCATCGCCATCCAGCTCGCGCCGGGCGCCAACGCGCTGACCACCGCCGACGCGGTGAAGGCCAAGGCGAGTTCGCTTGCCGCCTCTTTCCCGCCCGGCGTGAAGCTCGCCTTCCCGGTCGACAACACCACCTTCATCCGCCTCTCGATCAACGACGTGATCAAGACCCTGGTCGAAGCCACGATCCTCGTCGTCATCGTGATGTTCGTGTTCCTGCAGCATTGGCGCACCACGCTCATCCCCGCCATCGCCGTGCCGGTGGTGCTGCTCGGCACTTTCGGCGTGCTGGCGGTGGCCGGCTATTCGATCAACACGCTCACCATGTTCGCCCTGGCGCTGGCCATCGGCCTCCTCGTCGACGACGCCATCGTCGTGGTCGAGAACGTCGAGCGCCTGATGCGCGAGGAGCAGCTCTCGCCGCGCGACGCCACGCGCAAATCCATGGACGAGATCACCGGCGCGCTGATCGGCATCGCGCTGGTGCTGTCCGCCGTGTTCCTTCCCATGGCGTTCTTCGGCGGCTCGACCGGCGTGATCTACCGCCAATTCTCCATCACCATTGTCTCGGCGATGATCCTGTCGATCACCGTGGCGCTGGTCCTGACGCCGGCGCTCTGCGCCACATTGCTGCGGCCTATCTCCAAGGACGGCGGCGAATTGCATGGCCGCTTTTTCACCTGGTTCAACAACACTTTCGAATATGGCATGAGCCGCTACCGCCATGGACTGGAACGGTTCCTGGGCTGGATCCGCCCGGCCTTGTTCATTTATGCCGGCATCGTCGTGGTGCTGATCCTGCTGTTCCTGCGCCTGCCCACGGCGTTCCTTCCCGAGGAAGACCAGGGCGCGGTGCTGACGCAATTCACGCTTCCCGTGGGCGCCACGCAGTCGCGCACCCTGGACGTCGCCAGGCAGGTCGAGCATCACTACATGGTCGACGAGAAGAAGAACGTCGACGTCGTCTTCGTCGTCGCCGGCTTCAGCTTCGCGGGCGCGGGCCAGAATGCGGGCCTCTCCTTCGTCCACCTGAAGAATTGGAGCGACCGCTCCGGCAGCGCCAACCATGCGCCTGCCATCGTACAGCGCGCGATGAAGTCGTTCATGCAGATCCGCGACGCGCAGGTCTTCGCGCTGGTGCCGCCCGCCGTGCAGGAGCTGGGCAATTCGTCTGGCTTCGACGTGGAGATGGAAGACCGCGGCGGCCTCGGCCATGACGCGCTGATGAAGGCGCGCAACCAGTTCCTCGGCCTCGCCGCGCGCGATCCGCTGCTCTTCGGCGTGCGGCCCAACGGGTTGGACGACACCCCGCAGCTCCATATCGATATCGACCAGGTGAAGGCGTCGGCGCTCGGCCTGTCGCTGTCGGATGTCAACGACACGCTCAACGCCGCCTGGGGCGGACTCTTCATCAACGATTTCATCGACCGCGACCGCGTCAAGCAGGTGCTGATGCAAGCCGATGCGCCCTACCGCATGGCGCCGGAGGATTTGAACCGCTGGTATGTGCGCGGCTCGACCGGCGAGATGGCGCCGTTCTCCTCCTTCGCCACATCGCGCTGGGTGCTCGGCCCCGCCAAACTCGAGCGCTACAACGGCGTCGGCTCCCTGGAGATTCAGGGCCAGCCCGCGCCCGGTCAAAGCTCCGGCACCGCGATCGCGGAAGTGGAGAAGCTGTTCCGGCAATTGCCGCGCGGCATCGGGCTCGAATGGACGGGCCTCTCCTACCAGGAGCAGCAGGCCGGCTCGCAGGTCTACGCGCTCTACGCGATCTCGATCCTCGTCGTCTTCCTGCTCCTGGCCGCGCTCTATGAGAGCTGGTCGATCCCGCTGACGGTGCTGCTCGTCATCCCGCTCGGCATCGTGGGCGCGGTCCTCGCGGCCAGCCTCCGCGGTCTCTACAACGACATCTATTTCCAGGTCGGCCTGCTCACCACCATGGGCCTGTCGGCGAAGAACGCGATCCTGATCGTCGAATTCGCGGTGGACGCGCAGAAGCGCGGCGAGTCGATCCGCGACGCGGCGCTGGAAGGCGCGCGCCTTCGCTTGCGCCCGATCCTGATGACCTCGCTCGCCTTCGTCGCCGGCGTGACGCCGCTCGCCATCTCCAACGGCGCCGGCGCGGCCAGTCAGAACGACATCGGCACGGGCGTCATCGGCGGCATGCTGTCGGGCACCGCGCTCGCCATCTTCTTCGTGCCGCTGTTTTACGAAATCGTGCGCGAACGCTTCCGGACACGCGAAACCGCACCTCCTGATGGATCTGTGGCGCACGAATAGCCCGAACTGGTTGTGCCGGAAATTTACGACGTTCCAGCAATGGCCAGTGTTTGACGGCAATTCGTCGTGTATTCGTGTCATATCGCAGGAATGCGACGCATCGGCTTGCAGCCAATGCGTGCTAGTGCGCGCCACAAGGCACTGATACTGTTCGGATAAGAAGAATTCGGGGGGTTACAAGATGACGGTCTCGCGGCGATCCGCCTTGGCTTGTGTGTCGGCTCTGGCGGTGAGTGCTGCCGACTCGTCCGTGGCGTCGACCTTGCACAACGTCATGGTGAACGGCGGCGTGCCGTCGGCGCCTTCCGCTGCGCAGCGCGTGCATCACCTTCTTGTCCATCGCGACGCGGCGCCCGGCGCGCCCTATTTCGCCGCCATCGCCGTCCCGTCAGGCGACACCGCCTGGGCGGGTTTCAACGATCTCGACGAACGCGCCTATGCGCAGGCGTCCGGCAAGTACACACTGCGCGGCTATCGCTTGCGCCGCGTCAACGCGTTCCAGACCAAAGCCGGCATGCGTTACGCCGCGATCTGGCAACTCGCGCAAGGCCCGGCTTGGGAAACCAGGCACGGCATGACGCCGGCGCAGTTCGCCGCGCAATCGGACCGTTATGCCGCGCGCGGCTTCGCCATCGCCCATGTCGACGCGGCCGCGACGTCCTCCGGCACGCGTTTCGCCGCAATCTGGGAGAAGCGCGACGCGGCCCAGAAGCACTTCACCGCGCTCACTGGCGCCGCGTTCAAGCTGAAATCGGCGGAACTCGCCACGCAGGGGTATCGCCCGCGCCAGGTCGCCGGCCACACGCAGAACGGCCGCGCGCTGTTCGCCGCCACCTTCGAGAAAGGCGGCGCGCAGGATTTCATCGCGCATCATGCCATGGCCGAGCCCGCGTTCCGCGCGCGGGTGAACGCCATGCTGGCGCGGAATTACCGCCTGTCCGACGCGAGCGGCTATGTCGTGCGCGGCCGGCCGATGTTCAGCGGCATCTGGGAAAGAGCCTGATCGGCGCGCCCTCGCGCCGCCGATCGTGACGAGGGACGGCCCGGCGCGTTTCGCGCCCGAGGGCCGGGAAAACAAGAATGGTTGCGCAGTTCGATACATTCATCGTGGGCGAACGTCATCCCGTTCGCGACGCGCTGGCGCAACGCCTGCTCGAAACCGGCAAGCTCGCGCCGGCCGGACTGGAGCGCGCCGCGCGCCTCTCCGACGATAGCGGCGAGCGGCTGGAGATCGTGCTGGCGCGGCTCGGCCTCGCCTCCGAGCGCGACATCGCCGAGACGCTGGCTGCGATCCTCGATCTGCCGGTCGCCGCGCTGGACAACTATCCAGCTGCCCCCATTCTCGAAGACCGCCTCAGCCAGAAATTCCTGAAGGAAGCGCGGATCATCCCGCTGGCCGACCGCGCCGAGAGCGTGGCGATCGCGATGGTCGATCCGCTGAACGATTACGCCGCCGAGGCCGCCGCCTTCGCCGCCGACAAGCCCGTCCTGCGCTTCATCGCCTATCCGGCCGATTTCGAGGCCGTGTACGACCGGCTCTATGGCGGCGGCAAATCCGAGATCCGCCAGATCTCCGAGGAGACGCGCGCGCGCGACGATATCGTCGCCGAAGAAGACGTCGACCGCATCAAGGACAGCGCGAGCGAAGCGCCGGTCATCCGCCTGGTCAATCTCCTCATCACCCGCGCCGTCGAAGCACGCGCGTCCGACATCCATATCGAGCCGATGAATGGCGAACTCCTGGTGCGCTATCGCATCGACGGCGTGCTGCAGGAAGTGGAGTCGCCGCCGGCGCGGTTGTCGGGCGCCATCGTCAGCCGCGTGAAGATCATGGCCGCGCTCAACATCGCCGAGCGCCGCATGGCGCAGGACGGGCGCATCCGGCTCGCCGTGCGCGGCAAGGACATCGACTTCCGCGTCTCCACCATGCCCACGATCCACGGCGAGAGCGTCGTCATGCGCATCCTCGACCGCGGCAACCTCACCCTCGACTTCGACGCGCTGGGCTTCGACGCGGACATCACGGCAAACATCCGCGAGCTGCTGAGCCAGCCGCACGGCATCCTGCTCGTCACCGGCCCCACCGGCTCGGGCAAGACGACGACGCTCTACACCGGCCTGCTCGAGCTCAACACGCGCGACAAGAAGCTGTTGACCATCGAGGACCCGGTCGAATACCAGCTCGCCGGCGTCAACCAGGTGCAGGTCAAGCCGCAGATCGGGCTCACCTTCGCCGGCGCGCTGCGCTCCTTCCTACGCCAGGACCCCGACATCATGATGGTCGGCGAAATCCGCGACCTGGAGACGGCCCAAGTCGCCGTCCAGGCCGCCCTCACCGGCCATCTCATCCTCTCGACCCTGCACACCAACGACGCGGCGAGCGCCATCACCCGCCTTCTCGACATGGGGATCGAGGATTTCCTGCTGACCTCCACGATCAACGGCCTGGTGGCGCAGCGCCTGGTGCGCACGCTCTGTCCGCATTGCCGCGAGTGCTCTGAGGCCCTGCCCGATTTCGCCCGCAAGATGCAGTTCCCGCAGACCGGCGCCCCGGCGATCCACTACCGCGCTAGGGGCTGCGCGCATTGCGGCGGCACCGGCTATTTCGGCCGCAGCTCCATCGTCGAGGTGCTCACGATGAGCGACGCGGTGCGCGCGCTGGTGCTGGCCCATGCCGACACAGCCGCGATCCGCGTCCAGGCGATCCGCGACGGCATGCAGACGATGCATGCGCACGGCATGAAGAAAGTGGTCGCAGGGTCCACCAGCGTCGAAGAAGTCCTGCGCGCGACGCGCGCGGTGTGAGTATGGCGAGCTTCCGTTACAGCGCGATCACCTCCTCCGGCGCCGTCACCACCGGCGTGCTGGATGCGGATTCGGAGGACGACGCCATCGCGCAGGTGCGCGGGCTGGGACACTTGCCGCTGAAGGCGTCGCCCGCGAGCGCCGCGCGTTGGCGCAACCTTTTCAGCAACGCCGTGCCCCGCGCCCGCACAGTCTCGGCGGGGACCATCGCGGTGGCGACACAAGAGTTGGCCGCGCTGTTGGAAGCGCGCCTCCCACTCGACCGCGCGCTTGCGATCCTGTCGGAGCTCGAAGACACCAAACGCCTGCGCGAGCCGCTCGCCAAGGTGCTGACCGCCGTGCAGGACGGCATGAGCCTAGCGGACGCATTCGAATCCACGGGCGTCTTCCCGAAATCCTATGTGACCATGGTGCGGGCGGGCGAGCATGGCGGCAACCTCGAAGTCACGCTCAAGCGGCTGGCCGACTACCTCGCCCGCGCCGCCGCGGTGCGCGATACGGTGATCTCGGCAATGGTCTATCCCGCGCTCTTGCTCTGCACCGCGGGTCTCTCCGTCGTCTTCATCCTCGTCTTCGTGCTGCCGGAATTCGCGCCGCTCTTCGCACAGGCCGGCAAGGCGTTGCCGCCCTCGACGCGCATCATCATGAACATCGGCGATTTCCTGACCAGCTATTGGTGGCTGCTGCTCATCCTTGCTTGCGCCGCATTCCTGCTGCTGCGCCGCGCCGCGAAGCTGCCCGGCCTCCGCCGCGCCTGGGACCGCATCATCCTGCGCCTGCCGATCCTGGGCGACCTCGCCCTCAAGATCGATGTCGAGCGGTTCGCCCGCATGCTGGGCACGCTGCTGATGAACGGCGTCACCTTGCCCCGCGCCCTTCTCATCACCCGCGACACGCTCTCCAACAGCGTCGTGGCCGAAGCCGTGGGTGACGCGGCGGCGCGCCTCAAGGAAGGCGAGCAGTTGGCCGGACGGCTGAGGCGCAGCGGACTGTTCCCGCCGCTGGCGCTCGACCTCATCCGCGTCGGCGAGGAGACGGGCTCGCTCGACGCCATGCTGCTCAAGCAGGCCGAATTCTACGAGCGCGAGGTCAAGCACACGATCGACCGGTTGCTGGCGCTCCTAGTGCCGCTGATGACCGTGCTGATGGGCGTGATCGTCGCCGGCATCATCGCCTCGATCATCGTGGCGATCTTCAGCCTGAACGACCTCGCGGTATGAGCGGCGCAATGAACCATCCCCCCGCCGCCGGCTACACGCTGATGGAGCTGTTGGTCGTGCTGACGGTCATGGCGATCGTCGCCGTCATCGCCATGCCGCGCATGTCCGCCTCGCGCCCAGGGTTGCAGGCAAAATCCGTCGCCCATGCCATCGCCCAGGACCTTGCGACCGCGCGGCGCGCCGCCATCACGCAGGCCGCCGAGACGCGCGTCGTGTTTTCGTCGGGGCGTTACGCGGTGCTGCCGGGCGGGCCGTCGCGCGCGCTGCCCGCCGGTATAGCGCTCAGGCTGCGCGGCCGCGGCGAGATCGATTTCTTTGCCGACGGCAGCTCCAATGGCGGCATCGTCGATGTCGCCACCGCCGGCGCGCATCGCACCATCGTCACCCATTGGCCGAGCGGGCGGATCACCCTCGATGACTAGACGCGACGAAGGCTTCACGCTCGTAGAGGTGCTGGTGGCCCTGGCCATCGTCGTGGTCTCCATGGGGCTTCTGTTCAAGCTCATCGGCATGGACCTCGACCGCTCGCGCGAAGCGAGCCGCCAGACCGAGGCGGTCGCATTAATCCAATCGCTGTTCACGAAGTCAGCCGCCACGCCCCAGCCCGGCGTCACCACCGGCATGGCACAGGACGGGCTCTCCTGGATGCTTGCCATCACGCCCTATGGCGGCGAGCGCAAGGATTGGCGCGTGGACGCGGTGAGCATCGCCGCGACGGTCTCCTGGCAGCATGACGGCCACATCGAGTCCCGTTCGCTGACGACGTTGCGCCTCGTTCCCAAAGGCGTGCCGCAATGATGGTGCGCGCTTCCGGCTTCACCTTGCTCGAATTGATGGTGACGCTCACCCTGTTGTCGCTGCTCAGCCTGCTGCTGTTCGGCGGCTTGCGGCTCGGCGCGCGCGCCTGGGATCGCAGCGAGGCGCGCGGCACGGGCATGGATGAGTTGCACGTGGTCCAGAACCTGCTCCGCCGCGAGATCGAGCAGGCCTATCCCTATTACGTGACCACCGACCCGGTGCATCCCACGGTCGATTTCTCCGGCGGCCCGTCGGAGATCGATTTCCTCGCGCCGGCGCCGCAAGCGCTGTCCTCGCCCGGCCGTTCGCGGATCGCCTTTGCCGCCATGCGCGACGGATCGCAAATGATGCTCGCCATCCGCGCGCGGCCCGAGCTTGCCGCCAGCCCGCGCGATACCTGGAACGAGCCGCTGCTGCACGGCCTCGCCGCTGTGCGATTCTCCTATTTCGGAACGGACGATCCACGCGCCGCGCCGACCTGGCGCAACAGTTGGACCGGCGCCAAGACCCTGCCGCGCCTCGTGCGTGTCGATGTCCGTTTCCCCAAGGATGACGGCCGCGTCTGGCCGGATTTCGTCGTCGCGCCAAGGATCGAGGCGGATGCGAACTGTGTCTACGACTACACCACACAGCATTGCACGGGGCGGCCATGAGCGCGCAAGGCCTCAAGGACCGTTGGACGGACGCGCGTCTGCGAGCGCAAGCCGGCTGGCGTTGGTGGGCCGGCGAACTCGCCGCCGCGATGCCCACCGGATTGCGCAACGCGCTCTCGCCAAGCGCGCCGGTCGTGGCTATCGACCTGCAGGACAAAACCGTGATCCTGCGCCGCTTCGCCAATGGCGACGTACGTGAGATCGCCCGCTTGCCCCGCGCCGATTTCACCGCCGAGAATCTGCGCGCTGTCTTGCAACCCTATCTCGCCATGCCCTGGTTCCTGCGCGACGCCTTCGCGCTGCGCCTGCCGGACTCCATGGCGCTATGGCGCAACCTGTCGCTTCCCTTGGCCGCGCGCCGCAACGTCGCCAGCCTGTTGAACCACGAACTCGAGCGCCAGAGTCCGCTGGATCGCGGCGAGGTCTATCACGACCACAAGATCCTGCGTGCGGATCGCCGCGCCGGCCGTGTCGAATTCGTGTGGCGCATCGCGCGGCGCAAGGCGGTGGATGACGCCATCGCGGTCTGCCGCCAAGCCGGCGTGCCGCTCGCCATAGTCGCCTTCGCAAGCGACGAGACGCCTCCGGACGGAGGCAACTTTCCGGTCGAGTCGCGCGCCGCGCTGCTGATGCGGCTGCGCAAGGCCCTAGTGCCCACGCTTCTTGCACTCGTCTTCGTATTGGGCGCGGCCGCGCTGGCGAGCGGCTATTCGCGCAACGAGCAGGCGGCGGACGCGCTCACCGCGCAGGTGGAGCGTGCGCGTGTCGAGGCGCGGATCGCGTCGCGTCTCCGGCGCGATATCGTCAACGCCCAGCAGGTCACCGGCTATCTCGTCGGCCAGAAGAAGAGCCTGATGACCGCGCGCGTGCTGGCGGAAACGACGCGCATCCTGCCCAACGGAAGCTGGCTCACCGAACTCGAATATCAGGGTGGCGAAGTCCACATCCAGGGGCTCTCCAACTCGGCGGCGTCGCTGATCGCGCTGTTCGATTCCTCGCCGCTGTTCACCGCTGCGGAATTCCGCGCGCCGCTGGTGCAGGCGCAAGGCCCGGGACTCGAACGCTTCGACCTGTCGTTCAAGATCCGCAAGGGTGCGTTGTGATGGCGGCGCCGGGAACATCGCGCGGCTGGGCGATGGCGATCCTCATCGGGGTTGTCATCGTGCTGGTGATGGCCGTCGCCGTTCCGGTGGCGGGCAGCTTCGCCGAGCAGGGCGACGAGATCGAACAATCGAAATCGCTGCTCGGCGAATATCGCGCCGAGATCGCCGCGCGCCCCGCGCTCGAAGCACGGCTCGCAGCACTCGGCCGCCGCGAGGCTTCGACCAGCGGCTTGCTGCGCGGCGACAGCACGGCGCTGGCCGCCGCCAACATGCAAGGCTTGGTGACGGCGCTGGTCCATCAGCACGGCGGCCAGGTGCGCAGCGTGCAGAACTTTCCCGCCGCGCCGACCGGCGGGCTCGAAAAGATCGAGGTGCAATACGACCTCTCGCTTCCGCTCGCGAGCCTCCGGAACGTGGTCTACCAGCTCGAGACCGGCCAGCCTTTCCTCTTCCTGGATCACGTCGATGTCAGGCCGGAAGAAGGCGGAACGCTGGACGGCCCGGGCGCCGCGCCGCGCGACCTTCATGTCGAATTGCTCATTCGCGGCTATCGCTGGGCGGGGACGCCATGAACGCGCTCGTTCCCGGCGGCTTGTTCCTGATAGCCGCGTCGCTGGCCGCGATTTTGGTTTATCAATCCACCGCGCCGGTCGCTTCCATCGAGACACACCAAATCGTTGCCGAGCCGCACATCGTGCCCTTGTCGGCGTCCTTGCCGCGTTACGAACCACCGCCACCGGACGCGTTCGCGATGATTAACGCGCGCCCGCTGTTCAGCCCCTCGCGCGAGGCTGTTGTGGAGGCCGCCGAAACCGGTACAACCAGCCGGCAACCACCGGATGTGTCGCTGGTCGGCGTTGCGATCGGGATGAACAAATCCGTGGCGCTGCTGAAATCGCCGAACGCGCAAGCGGCGACTAGCGCCGTGGTGGGCCAGGTGATCGACGGCTGGCGGCTGATGCGCATCGATCCGGACAAGGTCGTGTTCGCCGCCAACGGCACGGAATACACGGTGAAGATCCGGGCGGCCGCGGGAACCACGCCGATCCTGCCGCCTGCTCCACCGGCAGCCACACATCCATAGAACAAGAGAAAGCCTGGGTAGCGTCGTGAAGGGGATATTCGAGATGATCGGGATACGGACGATACGGCCACGGCCGCTTCCGGCCCTTTGCGTGCTGCTCAGCCTCGCCTTCGCCGGCGTGGCGATGGCGCAGACGGCGTTCACCCCGCCGCCGCCCGGCACTTACGTGGACTCGAACGGCCGTCCGATCGTCAGGCCGCAACCGCGCGTCTACGGCCCCGGCGACAAGCCGCCGACGGGCTTGACGGGCAACCTCCCCGGCCCGCCCGGCGCCGCAGCCTCAGCGGTTCCGCACACGGCGGAGTCTTCCGTCACCGACGACGGCGGCATCACGCTCAATTTCGTCAACGCCGATGTGCGCGACGTCGCGCGCGCCGTGCTGGGCGATTTTCTCGGCCTCAACTATGCCGTAGGCGCCGGCGTGCAGGGAACCGTGACGATCCAGACCAGCCGCCCGGTGCCGCGGAAGGACGCGCTACCGGTGCTGGAACAGGCGTTGCAATTGAACGGTCTGGCGCTGGTCAAGAGCGGCGGCGTCTACAACATCGTGGCGCTGGCGGATGCGCGCCATCAGACCGGTTCCATCGCCACGTCGCGCCGCGCGCGCGTGGCCGAGCCCGGCTTCGGTGCGCAGATCGTGCCGCTGAAATATGTCGGCGCGACGGAGATGCAGCATCTGCTGGAGCCGTTGGTGCCGAGCCAGGCCATCGTCTATGCCGACGCGCAGCGCAATTTCCTCATCATCGAAGGCTCGGAAGCCGAGCGCGCCGCGATGGTGGACGAGATCGGGCTGTTCGACGTCGACTGGCTGCAGGGCATGTCCTTCGCGCTGCTGACCCCGAAATACACCGACGTGACGGCCATCGCGAAAGAGTTGGACGCGGCGCTGGGCGGCGACAAGAGCCCGCTTTCGGGCGTGGTGCGGCTGGTGCCGATTCAGCGGCTGAACAGCATCCTCGCGATTTCGACCCAGCCACGCTATCTGGCGCAGCTCGAGCAATGGATGGACCGCCTGGACCAGCCGGGCAAAGGCTCCGAGCGGCGCATCTTTTTCTACGCGGTGCAGAACGGCCGCGCCTCCGACCTGGCGGATGGCCTCAACCGCGCGCTTTATGGCGACAAGCCGCAAGCGGGCGGCCCCGTGTCGAACAGCCAATCCGGCAATGGCGACAATTTCGCCGAGCAGATGCAGATGGGCGGCTCGTCCAGTCCTCCTCCCAACGATGCGCAAGGCAGCGCCTCGGCGCAAGTTCCGCAGGCGCGTGGCTTTTCCGGCGGGGGCGGCGGCGCCAATCCGGACAGCCCGACCATCACCGTGGACAAGGCCAACAATGCGCTCCTGATCTACGGCACGCCGCAGCAATTCGCGGTCGTAGAGAACGTGCTGCATCAGATGGACGTGGCGCCGATCCAGATCCAGCTCGAAGTCGCGATCGCCGAGGTATCGCTTACCGACGGCCTGCAATATGGCGTGCAGTATTTCTATCAGCCCAGCAACAAGCACGAATTCGTGCAGACCAATTCGAACAGCGTGAACATCACGCCCAATCTGCCGGGCTTCTCCTACATGTTCACCGAGGGCTCGAACATCAAAGTCATCCTGAGCGCGCTGTCCCAGGTCACCCATGTTGACGTCGTGTCGTCGCCGGAAGTCATGGTGCTGAACAACAACACCGCGCTGCTCGAAGTGGGCAACCAGGTGCCGATCTCTACCGGACAGGCGGTGAGCACGATCAGCAGCGGCGCGCCCATCGTCAACAGCATCGAATATCACGCGACCGGCGTGATCCTGAAGGTGACGCCGGGCGTGAACCGCAGCGGCATGGTGACGATGGACGTTTCGCAAGAAGTGAGCGACGTGGCGCCTGATGCCGACCAGAACACCGCGCTCGGCACGCCGACCTTCGAGGAACGCAAGATCCAGAGCACGGTCGTGATCCAGAACGGCGAGACGGTCGCTTTGGGCGGCCTGATCAGCGACCGCCGCACCCGCGGCAGCAGCGGCCTGCCCTTCCTCTCCGAGATCCCTGTCGTCGGCGGGCTGTTCGGCACCAAGACGGACAATCGCGACCGCACCGAGCTGATGGTGCTGATCACGCCGCATGTGATCGACAATCTGCAATCGGCGCGAGCGATCACCGACGAGCTGCGCCAGAAATTCCCCTCGGTGCAGCCGATGCTGCGCAGGAGAAAATGATCCGGCGGACGAGAGAACGCGGCATGGCCCTGGCCTCGGTGCTGTGGGGCATGGCCGCGTTGTCGCTCATCGCCGCCGCCATGCTCTCCTCCTCGATGAACGCGGTTCATGTCGCGCGCAATTCCTGGACGCAACTGCGCGCCGATGCCGAAGCGGACTCCGCGGTCCAGCTCGCCATCCTGTCGCTTTTCGATCCGCGCATGGAGCGCCGCCTGCCGGTTGACGGCAGCACGGAGCAGTTGACCGTGAATGGCGATTCCGTCGCTGTGTCGATACAGGACGAGGCCGGCCGCATCGACGTCAATTATGCCAGCCGCAATTTCCTGCGCGATCTCTTCAAGGCCGCCGGCGCCTCGGCAAGCGACGCCGACACGCTGTCCGACCGCATCGTCGATTGGCGCTCGGTCAAGGGCACGCACAGCCTGAACGGCGCGACGGCGGACGATTATCGCAATGCCGGCTACGCCTATGTCCCGCGCGGCGGCGCGTTCCAGTCCGTCGACGAGGCCGGCCTCGTCATGGGCATGACGCCCGAATTGTTCGCGCGAGTCGCGCCGGCGCTGACGGTCTATTCGCACAGTCCCTTTCTCGACATGCGCATAGGGACCAAACAAGCGCTGATGGCGATCCCCGGGATGGATGCGGACAAGGCCGATGTGATGGTATCGGCGCGCGGATCCGGGTCCTTCGCCGTCGCATCCTATTTCGCCGTGGCCAATCCGGCGGGCCGCGCCTTCACCATCACGGCCAATGCCGCGGTCGCGGGCGCGCATGCCTTGCGCAAGGCCGTGATAATGGTCTCCGGCGATCCGGCCCATCCCGTCATGGTGCTCGACTGGAAGTAGGCGCGGTCAGGAGCGTGGATGCGCGACGATCCAGGCGTTCACGCGATCGACCGCATTGCGGCGGATCGCGGCATAAAAGATGCCGTAATCGTTGACGTGATAGCTGCCCAGCAACACCGACAGCGAGTCCTGGAAGCCTGACGGCCCGAAGAGCGGGATATCCACCTCAAGCAGGTTGTTGCGGCAAGCGGCGCCCGTCAGATGGAGAACCAAGGCTGGAAGCACGATCGCCTTTTGCGCCGGGAGCGGTTTCGGGAATGGCAGGCTACCCGGGTTCGCGCTCGCCGGCGCTTCATCCCTCTCGTTCCAGGTCAGCGGATTGACGCAGATCGCGGGCGGCTGGTTGCGGTTCTTTTCCACGCCCTGCCACCAATAGGTCTTGTCCTCGACCAGCATGCGCGGGCCGCGTCCGGCCTGGACCGTGTTCCATGCGAGGATGCATCCGGTCTGGCGCGGAGTATCGCAAACCGGCAAGCCCAGTTTGGCGAAATCGGACGGCACATAGGCGCCGATCACATAAGCCGCGACGAGCCGCTGCCGCAGCTTCGTGCCGAGGATCTCCGCCTGCAGCAGCCTGATCGCATGCGCCGAGCCTTGGCTGTGCGAGGCGATGATGAACGGCCGGCCGTTGTTCTCATGCGCGATGTAGTACCGGAAAGCGCGGGCGACATCCGCATAGGCGAACTCGACCGCGGGCACGCTTCGGCTGAGCGCGGCGAGCGTCGCCTGGCGATATCGCGGCGCATAGAGACGGCAGCAGCCATTGAAAGCGCCGATCTGGCCGAGAAGCACGGCCGGATTGAGCGGTGCGGCCTCGTCGGAGATGTCGTAAGCCGTGTTCCAAGTATCATTCTTCAAGAACGTCGTCGGATGGACGAAGAACACGTCGGCGGGCGCTTGTGCCTCGTCGATGGCTGTCATGCCGGGCGGCGTCGAGCGCTCCAACCCGTTGCGTCCGGGAAAGGCGAGCCACGCCTGCGGCTGGCTGTAGTCGGGCGCCGGCGGCGCACTCTTGGGATCGAACGGCGCAGAGGGATGCTTGGTGAGGGCGTAGATCGCATAGCCGGCCAATGTCAAAAATGCGACGGCTAGGCTCAGGATCGTGAAGCAACCCCAGCGCACCGCACGGCGGCGCCAGGCGCGTGCGAGGATGTTGCGTTCCGCCAAGTCATCACTGCGCGTCATGAAAATATCCCGGTCAAGCGCCTCGGCATATCACGGCTAAAGACATTCACTCACATGATAATGAGTGTTGACGAATTCCGTGCCGCGGCCCATGCTGTGCGCAAAAATCGATGTTCACGACGATGTCGAGGGAGGCAATCGGTGCCAACGAAGATTGACGCGCCCGACGCGGGGCTTGGCGCGCCTGGCGCACGCGCCTGGGTCGTGCTCATCATGCTGTGCTTCGTCTATGTATTGAACTTCCTCGATCGTTCGCTGCTGTCGATCCTGGCCAAGCCCATCCAGGATACGCTGCACATCACGGACGGCCAGCTCGGTCTCATCGGTGGCCTCTATTTCGCGATCTTCTACTGCTTCATCTCAATCCCCGTCGGCTGGATCGCCGATAAGACCAACCGTTCCTGGGTGCTTGCCATCGCTTGCGCGCTCTGGAGCGCGGCGACCCTGGCCTGCGGTTTCGCCGCCAACTATCCGCAGCTTGTCGTGGCGCGGATGACGGTCGGCGTCGGCGAGGCCGGCGGCGTTCCGCCCTCCTACGCGATCATCTCCGACTACTTCCCGCCCGGCGGCCGCGGCACGGCGCTTGGCATCTACAATCTGGGCCCGGGCATCGGGGCTGCGCTGGGCGTGGCCTTCGGCGCGTCCATCGCCGCGACCTATAGCTGGCGCGATGCTTTCATCGTGCTGGGATCGGTGGGCGTATTCGCGGCTTTGTTCATCGTATCCATCGTGCGCGAGCCGGTGCGTGGCGGCCTCGACGCGGCCGATGCCGTGACGATCCCGAAATCTGACTTCGGCGCGACGCTCAAGATGTTCTTCTCGCGGCCCGCGCTGGTGCTCGCCGCGCTCGGCAGCGGCGCCACCCAGATCGTCACTTATGGCGCCGGAGGCTTCGCAACGCTGCTTCTGATGCGCGAAAAGGGCATGACGCTGAAGGAGGTCGCGGTCTGGTACGCGCTGGTCCTCGTCGTCTCGACCAGCGCGGGCATCTTCGTCTCCGGCCGCGTGATCGACCGCTTCGCGAAACGCTACAAGCCTGCCTATGCGCTGGCGCCCGCCATCTCGCTTCTCCTGGCCGTCCCCTTCTTCATCGGCTTCGTCTGGTCGCCTAGCTGGCAAATGGCGCTGGCCTATCTGCTTGGCCCGAACTTCCTCAATTTTTTCTACCTGTCGTCCTCGGTGGCGCTGGTGCAAGAGGAAGTACGGCCCGACCAGCGCGTGCTGTCGGGTGCGCTGCTGCTCTTGATCATGAACCTCATCGGAATGGGCGCAGGCCCCACTTTCGTTGGCTGGATGAGCGATCATCTCCACGCCGCCCATCCGCACAACTCTCTGCAACTCGCCTATTACACCCTCGTGCCGTTCTACGCGGTGGCCATCGTCCTGTTCTTATGCTTGGCGCGGGTGCTGCGGCGCGAACAACACTCGACAGGAGCACCACGATGAACCTGTTTCGCCCACTGATCCTCGCCATCGCCGTCTGTACTGCCGCAACCGCTCAAGCTGGGCCCGCCCCGCGCATCGACGCACCGGCAGGCCAAGTGGAAGGCCAGATGGACGGCGCCATACGCGTCTTCAAAGGCATTCCTTACGCACAGCCCCCTGTCGGCGCGTTGCGCTGGAAAGCGCCGAGCCCGCTGCCCCGCTGGTCCGGCGTGAAGACCGCGGTCGAATATGGCCCCGAATGCATCCAGCCGAAATCGACGCTATCGAGCATCTATGCCAGCGATCCGGCGCCGATGAGCGAGGATTGCCTGACCTTGAACATCTGGGCGCCCACCGATGCGCGCAATGCGCCCGTGTTCTTCTGGATCTATGGCGGCGCGCTGTGGGGCGGCGCGAGCCGCGATCCGCTCTATGACGGCGCGCGCCTCGCCCAGCGCGGCATCGTCGTCGTCACGATCAATTACCGGCTCGGCGTGCTGGGCTGGCTGGCGCATCCCGAGCTCAGCGCGGAATCGCCGCTCGGCATCTCCGGCAATTACGGCCTGCTCGACCAGATCCAAGCGCTGCATTGGGTCAAACAGAATATCGGCGCCTTCGGCGGCGATCCGTCCAACGTCACCATCGCGGGCGAATCTGCTGGCGGCCTCAGCGTGATGTATCTGATGGCGGCGCCCGACGCGCGCGGGCTGTTCGCGAAGGCGATCGCGCAGAGCGCCTATATGATCTCCACGCCCACCTTGAAGAAGGCCGCGAACGGTGTGCCTTCCGCCGAGGATAGCGGATCGATGCTCGCCACCGCCGTGCACGCGCCGAACATCGCCGCCCTGCGCGCGATGGACGCCGAGACGCTCACCATGTCCGCCGCCGCGAACGGCTTCGCCCCGTTCGCCGCGGTCGACGGGCACGTCCTGCCGGACCAGCTCGTCGATATTTTCGACGAGGGCCAGCAGGCGCCGGTGCCGATCCTCGCCGGGTTCAACAGCGGCGAAATCCGTTCGCTGACCATTCTTGCGCCGCCCACGCCCGCAAGCCAGGCGGCCTACGAGCAGGCGATCTACGCGCAGTATCGTGACCTCGCCGGCAAATTCCTGAAGCTCTATCCCTCGATCAACATGCGCGAGAGCATCCTGGCGACGACGCGCGATGCGCTTTACGGCTGGACTGCCGAGCGCCTGGTGCGCAAGCAGATCGCGCTCGGCCAGCCCGCCTATCTCTATTTCTTCGATCACGGCTATCCGGCCGCGGACGATGCCAAGCTGCACGGCTTCCACGCCAGCGAACTGCCCTTCGTGTTCGGCACCATGGATCGCACGGGGCCGCTCTGGCCGAAGATCCCGGCGACGCCGGTCGAGGCCCAGCTCTCCGACGCGATGATCGACTATTGGAGCAGCTTCGCCCGCGCGGGCTATCCGCAGGCGAAGGGCCAGCCGGATTGGCCGGCCTTCGCGCCGGCGGCCGCCTATATGGATTTCACCGACGCGCCGCACCCGGCGACGCATCTATTGCCGGACATGTATGCGCTGCATGAGGAGGCGGTCTGCCGCCGCCGCGCCGACGGCGCTCTGGCATGGAACTGGAACGTCGGCATCATCTCGCCGCCGCTGATCGAGGCGGACAAGAAATGCCCCTGACTCGCGTCAGTCCTTGAGCGCCATGAAGCCGGCCGTCATGAAGTCCGCCATGCGCGCCTTCACGGCCTCGAGGTCGCCCGATTTGCAGAGCCCCCCCGACAGCCGGTCGAGGCGGCCGCTGCGCGAAAGCGAATGCATGAAGCTGCCGGTCACGAAGTGATAGCCCCAGAAGATGTCCTCCTCGGACACTTTGGGCAGCGCCTTGCGCAATATTCCGATCAGGCGCAGCACCACGGGATCGAAATACTGATCGAACATGGCGGCGCCTTCAGGCGTATTGGACAATTGCGAGCCGAATGCGCCGTAATTCCGCCAGCCGTCGCCGCCATTCATGTAGAGATCGAAGTCCGTATCCAGGAAGGCGTGCAGAGCGCCCGCCACGGTCGGCTTGCCGCGTGCATCCTTCTCATATTGATCGAGCGCCTTCATGCGGCGCTCGCTGGTGACCTCGGCGCGCCGCGCGAATACCGTCTTGAACAGCGCCAGCTTGTCCTCGAAATAGTAATGCATCAGCGAGGTGTGGACGCCGACCTTCAGGGCGACGTCGCGCAACGTCACGCCGTAAAGACCATGCTTGGAGAACAGGAACTCCGCCGCGTCCATGATCTGCTCCAGCGTCTCGGCGCGCTGTTCGGCCTTGGTGCGGGCGGGTTTCTTGGAGGCCGTCTTTTTCCGAGGCTTCGTCTTGGTTCGCGTCATCAATCAGACCTTTGTCACGCCGGCGGACGGACCGTCCCAGCTGAAGGCCGGGTGGCTCCATCCCCGGCCGTCTAGGCCCTAGTGTATTCCGCGCGAAGACGATTCTTGTCAATCTTTCCCGTTGGCGCCAGCGGCATATGCGCCACCTGTATCACCCGATCGGGAATCCACCAGTCGGCGACGTTGCCGCGAAGCGCGTCCAACAACGCCTTGTCGTCGATGGTATGGCTTTTCTGGGGTTCGACGACAAGGACCGGCCGCTCGCCCCATTTGGGGTCCGCTTCGCCGATCACCGCAACCTGGCCCACACCCGGCAGGCGCCCGACAATGCTTTCGATCTCGCCTGGATTGATCCACTCCCCGCCCGATTTGATCAGGTCCTTGGAGCGGCCGGTGATGGTCAGATTGCCGTCGTCGTCGATGCTGGCGAGATCGCCGGTGTCGAAATAGCCTTCGTCGTCGACGGCGTCTTCCTTGGCTTTGAAATAGCGCTGGATGACGCTCGCGCCCTTCGCCTTCAAATGGCCGGTGACGTTGCGCTGCCGTGGAAGGCCCCGCCCGCCGGCATCGGTGAGCTTCAGGTCGAGCCCAAGCGGCGGACGGCCCGACGCAACCGCGCGCTCCGGCCCGTGCGCCGGCGCGATGGTGCCGAGCGGCGAAAGCTCGGTCATGCCCCAACTCGTCTGGACGCGCACCTGAAGCCGCTCCTCCATCCGCTGGATCAGGGCATCCGGGCAGCGCGAGCCGCCGATGATCACGCGCTGGAGTGTGGGAACCTCGCCGCCGGTGGCGTCGAGATGATCGAGCAGGCCGAGCCAGACCGTTTGCACCCCCGCGGCCAACGTCACGCCTTCGTCGCGGATCAGTCTGGCCAGGCTTGCGCCATCGGTGTGGCGACCCGGCATGACGAGCTTGGCGCCGACGGCAGGCCCCGCGAAAGAGAAGCCCCAGCCATTGACGTGAAACAGCGGAACCGCGACCAGAACCGAATCCGCCGGCGTCAGCGCGATCGCATCCGCCTGCAGCGCGCGCAGGGTATGGAGATAGTTGGAGCGGTGCGTATAGAGCACCCCCTTGGGTGAGCCGGTCGTGCCGGATGTGTAGCAGAGGCCGGCTGGCGTCTCCTCGCCGAAACCGCCCCACTCCGTTTCGGCGCCGAACTCCGCGAGCAGCGCCTCGAAGGCGAATGTCCGGCAATTGGGAATAGGCTCGTTCTCCGCCCCGTCCATGAATACGACGGCCTCGATGGTCGAACAGCGCTGGACGAGCTCGCGCGCGATGTCCGCAAGCCCGATGCCGACCATCAGCAGGCGGTCTTCCGCTTCGCTCACCATGGAAGCGAGATGGGCGATCGTCAGGCGCGGGTTGAGCGTGTGGCACACGAAGCCCGCGCCCATCGCGCCGTAATAGACTTCCATATGGTGCTGCGTGTTCCAGCCGAGCGTGGCGACGCGGTCGCCAAAGCCCAGACCAAGCGCCTTGAACGCACCGGAGAGGCGATTGCCGCGCTGCCGGAGCTCGACGTAACCGATGCGGCCTAAGCCGGCCGTGACGATCTCGCGGTTTCCCCACCACTTAGCGGCGTGGTCCAGGAACTTGTCCACCGTGAGAGCGTAGGGCTGCATACTTGTTTGAGACACCTCTGAAAGAATTTGGCCGCCGGCCGGGTGCGAACGGCCGGCGGCCATGTGCGCCCCCAGCCTCAGAACAGTTTCGTCAGGCGGAACCCGAACTGGCGCGGCGCGCCGGCCCAGCGGACGCCGGAATTGGCGGCGGCGATGTAGTGCTGGTCCGTCAGGTTGGTGCCGTAGAGCGCCGCGATCCAGGTCCCGTGCGTCCAGGCGAGTTGCCCGCCGAGGATGTTGCGCGCCTGGAGACGGTCGCCGCGATTCTCATCCTCGAACAGAGAGGCCCACTGGTCGGACATGTGGCCGTAGTTGACGCTCGGAGTCAGCGTGTCGCCGCCGCCCAGGTTGAACTCGTATTGCGCGCCGACATTGAACGTGAAGTTCGGCGCATAGGCTTGCGAGCGGCCGCCCAAATTGACGCAGGAGCCACCGGCTGGCCCGGTCTTCGGATCGCAGAAGGTGCCGGCGCTCAGGCGCGGGTCGTTCGCGAAGAACGCGCCGAGCGAGCTGTGCATCAGGCCGAGACCGAGGTTGAAGGAGAACTGGCCGAACACCGCGTCCGCCTCGGCCTCCACGCCATAGATCTTGGTCGGATTCGGAACGTTCAGTTCGTAGGGGAAAAGCGGAACCGTCGGATAGAGGACCGACACCTGGAAGTTGCTGTAGTCGTTGTAGTAGGCGTCGACATCCGTCCGCAGATGGCCGTCGAGCAGCGTCGATTTCCAGCCCGCTTCATAGGACGTCACGGTCTCCGACTTGAACGGCGCAAGCTGGCTGCCCACGGCCACCGGAACGTTCAACCCGCCGGGCTTGAAGCCCGTCGCGACGAAACCATAGACAAAGTTGTCGTCGTCGACGGTCCAGTCCAGCGCGGCCTTGTAGGAGAAGTTGCGGTAGTGCGCCGACTGGGTGTCGACGATCGCCAAGCCGTATTGATCGACGTCGACGTTGTTCCTGGTGTCGTGCGTGGAGAAGCGGCCGCCGAGTTCGATCTTGAGGTTGTCCGCCACCTTGAAGGCGACCTGGCCGAAGGCAGCATAGCTCGATTCCGGATTCTTGCCCTGCAGCGTGTAGTTCAAGGTCGGGACGAAGACCGGCGCGTACAGATTGATATCGAATTGCATCGGCGAGAGGAAATTGTACTTCAGAAACTGCGCGAAGCCGCCCACGACCCAAGTGACCCGGCCCGTGTCGGCCGAGATCAGGTTCACTTCCTCAGACCAAAGCGTGGTGTCCACCGAATCGAAGAACGACTGTTGGGGCAATCCCGTGAAGAGGAAATTCTGGTCGGTGCCGTCCAGATCGGCGCGATAGCGCGAATTGCTGAACTGGAAGCCCGTGATCGAGCGCAGCGTGATGCCGTCCTCGAAGAGGTAGTCAGCCTTAAGGATCGCACGGTTATAGCGATCCAACGCGCCTTGCGGCGCGTTGGCGGAGATGTGGAACGGATCGGCTTTGTTGGGGCCTGTAAGGGTGGCGTTGGCTGCCGGATCGGCTTCATAGGCGCCATTGTCGAGATAGCCGGCATCGTACTTGAACGAGACCGTCAGGGCATTCGTCGGCTTCCACAGAACGTCGAAGCGGCCCGCGGCCCACTTCACGTCACCCGCCCGGTAGCCGGGCTTGCAGCCGGCATATTGGTTGTGCGGACAAGCATCCACCGGATCGGTGTCGGTGATGTGATAGAAGCTGTCGCGCTGGTCGCCGAAGAACGCGACGCGAACCGCGAGCGTGTCGCCGAGCGGGATATTGACCGCGGCTTGCGCGCCATATTCGTTGTAATTGCCGACATTGCCCATGACGTAACCGTCATAGCCGCCGCCGATGACGGGATCGTTGGTGTTGACGAACACCGCGCCGCCGGTGGCATTCGAGCCCACGAAGGTGCCTTGCGGGCCGCGCAGAATCTCTATGCTGGCAATGTCGAAATACGGCTCTTCCTGGATATAGCCCGGATAGGTCTCCACACCGTCGCGATAGGTGATCACGCCCGTCGAGGTCTGGGAGTTGTGCTCGCCCTTGCCGATGCCGCGGATGTTGAAGTCGTTGCCCTGGCCGAAATTGTCGACGGCCACCGAAGGCGCGGCGAACTGGAGCTGGTCGACCGTCGTGATGTTCTTCGCTTGGAGGTCGGAACCGCGGATCACGGTCGCGGAGATGGAGGTCTTCTGCAGATCCTCCTTGCGGCGCTGGGCCGTCACGATCACGACTTCGCCGTTCCCGTTCGACAGGTCGGACTGCGCTTGCGCCGCGCCCCCGCAGATCAGCGCCAGGACCGACGCAGACAGATGCAATTTGAACTTGCGCCCCATTTCGAATTCTCCCCTCTTCGCCCGCAGGCGGGCACACG
This sequence comes from Rhizomicrobium sp., assembly GCA_036491175.1. Taxonomy (GTDB): domain Bacteria; phylum Pseudomonadota; class Alphaproteobacteria; order Micropepsales; family Micropepsaceae; genus Rhizomicrobium. The sequence goes on along the minus strand of DASXCJ010000007.1, from coordinate 17,962 downwards.
CGCTCTTTGGCACGTTGGGCCAAGCTGGCAGCAAATTTCCGGATCGTCAATACTCATTCACACGTGGATGAATGTCTTGCAAACGGTGTTACCGGCCGCGCACAGGCGAACGCCTGGCTTTGTCTCAGAGGGATGATGCTGCGGATGCGAGATGATTGCGGCGTGGCGAACGAGCCGACTGATCTCGGCGAGCTTGGTGGATGCCGGCCGTTATTTCAGGCTGTCGAGCATCGCGTGGACGTCTGCGGCGTGCCCACCGTCTGGCGCAAGTTCAAGATACTTGTTGAGCACTTCCACCGTTCCCGGCGGGACGACAAACGCGCCATTTTGGCCGACTTTCCCGTTGCCGAATAGCGCGGAGCCTTTGACGAAATAGGCATCCGCCTTGTTGGGATCGAGCGCGATGGTCCTGTCGCAGGCCGCGATCGCTTCTTCTATCCTGCCCGCGTTGTATAAGGTCGCGCATGCGTCGAAGTACGATGTCGCGGAATTCGCCGCGGGGGATGTATCGGCAAGCGCTGGGAGGCTCGCCACCAGCAGAATTCCCGACAGCAAGAGCGGCCCTGCTATCGCGCCGGACAAAGCATGACGGGTTGGACGATCCATCGGCGGCCCCTGACCAAGACTATGGCGAAGAGTGTGGACCTTGCCGTCGCAAAGCGCCAGTTGGGCCTTGGCGGCAAGCCGGGCCGCGACGTTCATCGCCAGCGCCTTGTCCTCGCCAGCGAGTCCGCCACGACCCAGGCGACGCCGGTCAGGACGAGATTTTCCGCGTTCTCGCTCCAGATGAAATGGTCGGAATGATTGGCCAGCAGCATCGGCAGATGCACCAGTGGCGTGAAGGACGCGTACATGACCGTCAACAAGATCACGGCGGGCCGCGCCTGCATGCCTGAGAGGATCGCGAGGCCGGCCGCGATATGGGCGATGCCGGTCGCATAACCCCAGAACTCCTGATTGGGCGGTAGCCAGGCAGGCACCAGCGGCGCTGTCAGATTCATGTAGACGAAATGCGCGCCGCCGAACAAAAGCGCGCAGATCCCGAATACCGCCTGCCCCACGCGGATGAGACGCGCGGCGAGCGCCGCATCGATCTCGGCCATCGAGGCATAAAGGATCAAGCCACCCGCCGCGACCGCGAGCTCCGCGGCGGCGCCGCTATAGAGGCCGTATTCCGCGTAATGGGTAAGCAACAAGCGGCCGTCCATCAGACCGACGACGATGAGCCCGAAGTAAGCGGCGAGCGCCGCTGCGCCCCAGGCCGCGGTACGGCGCCATTCCACGGCCGCCCCGGCGGCGAGCATGAAGATGCCGGCGGCATAGGCGAGCACGGTACGTTCGGGAAAATCCTTGGGCACCGGCTGGCCGGGAACGAAATTCCCCCACGCCAGGCAAAGCAGCGCCAGCGCGATCACGCCCAACCCGTAGACGCGCCAGCCGAACACCATCGGCGCCTTTTCCACTGTCATGACTCCCCCTTCTCCACGGCTGCGGAGTTGCGAGGAGGTTAGGCCAGCGGAGCGCCACCGTGGAGTCGCGAACGGCCGCCGTAACGGCATCTTGATCGGCGCGGCGATATCACGAATCTCAAGATGCGGCGTTCTGCCGAACCGGCAGCGTCCAATTCGGGCGCACGAAATGGCAGGTATAGCCGTTCGGAATCCGCTCCAGATAATCCTGATGCTCCGGCTCGGCCTCCCAGAAATCGCCCGCGGGAACAACTTCTGTCGCGACCTTGCCGGGCCACAGTCCCGAAACCTCGACGTCGGCGATCGTGTCCTGCGCAACGCGCTTCTGCGCGTCGTTCGTATAGAAGATGGCCGAGCGATAGCTGGTGCCTATGTCGTTGCCCTGGCGGTTGCGCGTCGTCGGATCGTGGATCTGGAAGAAGAACTCCAGCAATTTGCGATAGCTGATCTTGGCGGGATCGAAGACGATCTCAATGGCCTCGGCATGGCCTTCATGATTGCGATAAGTCGCGTTTGGGACGTTGCCCCCCGTGTAGCCGACACGCGTCGACACCACGCCGGCGTAGCGGCGGATGAGATCCTGCATGCCCCAAAAGCAGCCGCCGGCAAGAACCGCGCGTTCCGTGCTCATCGAATGTCCTCCACCTGGTCCACATATTCGCCATAGCCCTGGGCTTGCATCTCCTCGCGCGGCACGAACCGCAGCGAGGCGGAGTTGATGCAGTAGCGCAGGCCGCCCTGATCCTTCGGCCCGTCGGTGAATACATGCCCGAGATGGCTGTCGCCATGCGCCGAGCGCACCTCGGTGCGGACCATGCCATGGCTGATGTCGCGCAGCTCGCTGACGTTCGCGGGCACGACGGGCTTAGTGAAGCTCGGCCAGCCGCAGCCGGAATCGTATTTGTCGGACGACGCGAACAACGGCTCGCCCGACACGATGTCGACGTAGATGCCGGGCTTCTTGTTATCCAGATAGGCGCCGGTGCCGGGGCGCTCGGTCGCGCCTTCCTGCGTCACGCGATATTGCTCCGGCGTGAGCTTGGCGACCGCATCGGGATTCTTGGCGTAGTTCTGCATGTGCGTGTTCCGTGCGTGGCCGCGGCTCTCTTCATATAGCAAAACCCGCCCGATAGGCTATCGCGCCTTCAGCGCATGCACTTCGGCGACATAGCCGCCGGGGAACTGCGCGATCGCCGTGCTCCGGTCGCCGCTGGCGTAGGGCTGGGACAGGATCGCTGCGCCGGCAGCCTGGGCCTTGGCGAGCGTCGCAGCCAGGTCTTCGACCTGATAGCCCATCACCTCGCGCCCGAACGGATAGGGCAGATGTCCGTCGGTCACGAGCACCTGCATCTTTCCGAACCCGGATATGATTGCGATGCGCCGGTAGAACGCGCCGCCATGGCCGATTTCGCCGGCGTCGGCGCGGCGGTTGTCGGAAACGATCTTGCCATGGGAGAAGCGGATGAAGTCGCGGACAAACTCATCGGCGCGGTCGCGCGAAAGATAGACGCGATTGTCGGGTACCGAAGCCAGCGGCGGATAGGCGGGCGCGGTGAAGTGCCAATAGAGCTGGGTCTTCACGCCGCCCGGCCATTGGATCACAGCGTCCAGTCCTATCGCATCCTTGAACGGCTCGACGAGGGTTTCAGCGCCGGACGCGCGGGCGGCGGCGATCGCCTTTTTCATATCCGTGACGAGATAGCCTGTGCGTTCCGCCCCAAACGGAAACGGCACCGGCGTCTGGAACGCAAAGACGGAGAGCGTGCCGGCCGGCGTCATCACATATTGAAACGTCGCGCTGCTCGGAACCGGCAAGACGTTGGTTGTGATCGGCTTGGACGGTGCGCCGCCGAAAGTCGCAGCAAAGCTTTTCACGAATGCGTCCAGATCGCCGGGCGCGACATAGACATGAGTGGAGTCGTATTGCGCGCCGACCGAAACCTCCGCCGTGGCTGCTCGCGCGTCCGGCCGCACCGTCGAAACGGTAAGCAGCAGAACCGCCGCCAGCGCGACGGAAATGCAGCGCAAAGATTTTTCCAGCGTCATGACCATGTCGCGCTCCGAGTCCGCAGGCGGGAAGCGTAGACCGGCCCACCATCCTGGGCATAGCGCAGGTTGGCAGGCCGTTCCGTGACGTCCAGCGGCGGGCCGCCGGCGTTTCCCGTCAGAGGCCGATGCGGAATTGCGCGCCGACTGATACGGACAGACTGGTCTGCGGCGTGCTGGGCGGGTTCATGTCGACCAGGCCGAAGGCGTCGATATTGGCGCGGCCGGAGAGCACCGGAACGCTGTACATCGACTCCAGCCGCAATTCGCGATTGCCGGCGATGTTCCAGGTCTGCGTCACCGGGCCGAGCGCGCCCGTATCGCGGTCGGTGACCTCGATGGACGTATAGTTCAGCGCGCCGCTCTCCACATGCAGCGGCTGGGTCAGCGACACGCGCATCGAGTCCACATCGGAGAACAGCCCCGCTTTGGTCACCGCGAATTCGAACGCGGTCGATTGCAACCCGTCCTGCGCGAGCGTCAGGCCCGACTTGACGCCCTGCGGCGCGGAGGTGTGGGCGAGCGTCGCCGAGCCCGACAAAGTCCATCCATTGCCGAACCGGGCCGTGGCGCCGAAAGTCTCGCCTTGCGTATGCGCACCGCCGCTCAGGGCGAGCGCGCCGCTGCCGTCCGAACCCAGAAGCCCGTTCGCCTCGTCCAAGCCCGTGTAAGACGCGTTGAGCGAGAAGCCGTCGGTCACCGCGTAGTCGATGCCGGCCACCGAAGCCGACGCGCGGCTGGTGGGAAGCGGAATGTCCTGGGTCCGGCCATAGACCGGGTCGACATAGGAGTGGTCGTCCGATTTCTCGCTGAAGCCGAGGTTGACCTTGAGCTTGGACGTCAAGGCGAAGCCGCCGCTCGCATACATGCCGCCCGAAGCGAAGCCGAGAACCGGATTGACGCCACCGGTGGACGGATCGAAGTCGGAGCGCCAGGCGAAGCCGTTGCCACCGGTCAAGGCATAGGCGCCGCCGCCCTCGCCCAGCCGCAATTCGATCCCGGCATCGTGATCGCTCGCCGCGAATTGCGCATGGAACGGTCCGTTGCCCTCGCGCAATTCGTCGGGCGAGGACTGCGTCGCCGAGAAGCCGAGCTGCCAGTCATCGCCACCGGCGAGCTGGACCGATTGCGAGTCGTAGCCCAGGAAGTTCGCGCCGTTCGCCCAGTCGATCAGCCGCTGATAGAGATAGGACTGGAACTGGTTGGTGACGCCGTTGACGGTCTGCGTCTTGCCGACGAGCATGCTGGAGAGCGGAATGGTGAAGTCGCGATAGGTCGTGCCGATCGTCTCGAACGCGACGACATAGGCGCCCTTCTGCTGCCAGAGATTGAGCTGGCCGGGGCTCAGCACAGCGGATTTCAGCGACCGCGCCGACGAGTTCGGCAGCAGCGGGGTCGTCGTCGCCTTGCCGTTATAGGTGTTGGGTTGATAGACGGTGAGGTTGTCGAAGTTCAGCGGCGATTGCGACGCTTCGACGTCGAGTTCGCCCCAGCCATAGACCGGATCGACGCCCGGCGCCCCCAGATCCTTCGCCGACTGGAAGATGATCTGCGCGGTTTCATTCGCGTGCTGGTCGAGCCACGGCCAGCGCTCCTCGAGCAGCGCCACGGCGCCGGTGACGAGCGGGGCGGCGAAGGACGTTCCGCTCATGCGCGTGACGCCGCCATTGCCGTCGGACACCAGGTCGAGTTCGCCCGGGGCGACGAGGTAGTGGTACATCAGCTTGTTCTGCTGCGCGCACAGGCCGAGGATCGTGAAGCAGGCTTGGCCGGGCGTGTTCGAGAACGGCGAGATCGCGCCGGTGGGCCCGACGGAGCCGACGATGATCAGGTTGTTCGGCGCCTCGAGCCCGAGCAGCCACGGCACATTCTGCGTCTGCGTGACGCCCTCATTGCCGGCCGCCTTGACGATGACGAGGCTGGACTCACGGCCCGAGAGCAGCGAGCCGCTGAGGATGTTGACCCATTCGTTGGACACCACCGTCCCCGGCACGCCGAGCGAGGCATTCACGACATGGGCGCCGTTGTTGTAGAGCGTGGCGATGCCCTGTGCGACGTCGGTCCAGCTCGCCGTGCCGGTGCTGTCGAACGGGTTGTAGAGAGCGATCGTCGAATTGGGCGCGACGCCCATCACGCCCGTGCCATCCTGCTGGGCGGCGATGAGGCTCGCGGTCGCCGTGCCATGGCCGTTGACGTAGTAGTTGTAGCCGCCGACGAAGTTGAGCGACTTCACGTCGGCGCCCGCCGCCGTGGCGGTGGAGTCCAACAAGCCGACGACGGCCTTGGTGTTGCCCTCCGTCTGCGCCAGCATCGGCGACCAATCGATCGACGGCATCCACCAATCGACGTGGTCGACGCCGGTGAAGTTCATCAGCCCGTCATACCAGTTGAGGAAGAAGTAGGAGCGCGTCGCCGGATCGGCATTGGCGAGCGATTGCGGGTCGTTCGGATCGATCCCGTATTTCGCCAGCATGCCGTTGGCGAAGCCGTCGTCGAAATCCTTGCCGGTGTATCTCTCCACCGCCGGTCCCCAGAACGTTTCAGCGTGGCTGAGGAAGGTCTTGATCTGGATCTGCAACCCGGAATAGTCGGTCGCGTTCGAGGTTTGCAGTTGGTTCCAGGTGTTGTTGATGGCGCCCCATTGCGGACCGGCGGACTGCCAATAGGGCCCGACGGTCGTGAAGAACGGGTTGATGTTGCCGTAGAACGGATTGATCGTACCCCAGAACTGGTCAGTCGGCCCGTAGAACGGATTGATGCTGCCGTAGAACGGATTGATCGTGCCCCAAAACGGCGAGATGTCGCCCCAGAACGGGCTGATCTGCCCGTAGAACGGGTTGATCGAACCGTAAAAGGGATTGATCGAGCCGTAGAACGGATTGATCGCCCCATAAAAGGGTTCGATCGTGTTCATCTGCGGCGTCGTATCCGCGGTCAGGCGCAGAGTCGCGGCCTGCGCGTCATATCCGACCGTCATGCACGCCAGCGACGCTCCAGCCAGTAAAGCCTTGCGAAACATCCCACCCGCCCCGAATATTATTTCTTATTCGCGTAAAATGCTGCCAGCGGCGCATTACCTGGGAGTTAATCCAATCCACCACACTCACGGTTCGCTAAGGCGCGCTTAATATCCGGTTATCGGATCGCGCGCGCGGCCGCCGGAATTAACGATGTACTAAGCTACGGTTGCAACATTGTCTGGGCTCGCGCGCAGCACGCGCTCCATTGGCAGATGGACACGCGCTTCCGTGACAATCCCGGGATCGCTTGCCAGCGTGAAGCGTCCGCCATGAAGCTGCGTCAGCGAATTGACGATGGGCAGGCCCAAGCCCACGCCGCCATGCAGCCGCGCATAGGCGCTTTCCGCCTGCCCGAACGGTTCCATGACGGTGGCCAGCTTGTCCTCGGGGATGCCGACGCCGTTGTCGCGGACGACGACATCGACGCCGTCCTCCATCATCTCGACCCGCACATCGACGCGGCCGTCCGCGCCCGTGAACTTCACGGCGTTCGACAGCAGATTGACCAGGATCTGGCGCAGCCGCTTGTCGTCGCCCTTGATGCGGACATGGCGACCGCCGCCCTCGACGCGGATCGTTTTTGCGTTGGCGCCGTCCGCGATCTCGCGCACCACGCCGTCGACGATGTCGCCGAGCATGAGCTCGCTTTCGTCGAGCTCCACATGGCCCGCGTCGATGCGGGCCATGTCGAGGATATCGTTGAGGATGGTGAGAAGGTTCTGTCCGCTGGCGTTGATATCGGCGGCATATTCGGTGAGCTTCGGCCCTTGTATGATCCCATGCGCCATCAGCTCCGAGAAGCCGATGATGGCATTGAGCGGCGTGCGCAGCTCGTGGCTCATATTGGCGAGGAAATGGCTCTTGGCGCGGTTGGCCTCCTCGGCGGCCTTCTTGGCGAGGCGCAGATCCTCCTCGACCTCAATGCGGCGCCCGATCTCGACGTCGCGTTCGGCCAGCGTTTCGGTCAGCGCCACATTCTTCAGCCGGATCGCGTTGCGGTGGCGGCGGACCAGCAGATGGCGCCAGCCGATCCACATCATCAGGATCAGCGCGCCCAGAAGCAGCGCGGTCAGGACCACGCGCTGCGTCGCGGCGCGGGATTCCTTGAGCTTGATGTCGCGCGCGAGCTGTTCGGATTTGAGGTGCTCGATCTCGAATTGCTGGGTGGCGAAGTCGAACTGGGCGCTCATCAGCGCCAGATTGGCCGAGGCGGTCAGCGAGCGGCCCGCATCGTCCAGCCGCTTGAACGCCTCCAGATGCGCGAGCGCCAACGGATAATTGCCCTGCGCGCGATAGACCTTGAAGGCGATTTCGTGCAGATCGCGGAACGGCGCGACGGTGGTCTTCAGGTCGACCCCGCGGAACGCCTGGTCCAGATCGTGCGCCGCCGCGTCCAGCGCGCCGCGCTCGAACTCGATCTCCGCCTTCACACCCCACACGCCCGGCGCGTTGGGATCGTCCTTGCCCAGAAGCGCGAGCGCCTGGTTGGCCGTCTTCATGCCTTCGCTGAACTGATGCCGCTGGGCGTAGACATGGGCGATGTTCGTCAGGATGTTGGCTTCGAGGAACGGGCTCTTGAGTGTTTTCCCGATCTCAAGCGCCTGCTTGAAACTCGTCAACGCCTCGTCGAAATGACCGAGCTGTTGCTGGGCGAAGCCGACATTGTTGGCGACGGCCAGTTCGATGGCCGGATCTTTCGAATAGACGCGGCCGGCTTCGCTGTAATAGCGGATCTCGCGGTTGAAATCGTGCGCCTCGTCATAGATCGCGCCCAGGCCGAACAGCGCGATGGCCTGTTTGCGCGCCTCGCCGAGCCTGGTGAAGATGTCGTGCGCGCGCTGATAGCTGTTGAGCGCCAGCGCCACGTCGCCGTCGGTCTGGGCGATGTGGGCATTGGTAAGCGCGAGCTCGCCATCCAGCTTGGTGACCGTGCCGTCCGCGCCCGCAAGCTTGATCGCCTGGGTCAGAACGGCGCGCGCATCGCCCGTCCTGTTCACGCGCGTCAGCGCCTCGGCCTCCAGCCACAGGCTCGTGGCGACTGCTTCGCTCTGGCGCGGCGATTTCGCGAAATGCGCGGCGACGGCTTCGGCATCCCGCGCTTTCTGCAGTGCGGCCTTCGGATCGGTCATCATGGTCTTCTTGGCGTCCGCCACCAGCGCGTCCCAATCGGGCGCAGGCGCAACAGAAGCCGTGCCGGCGGTTTCCAGCAGACACACTACGATCAGGATGACGAAGCCCTTCGACATTCCCGAAAATTAGCGGAAATGTCTTGACGAACGCTTAGCCCTGCGTGCGCGAAACCCCGCCAAATCGGCGGTTTGCGCACAACCATGAAGTGCATATCCGGCGATGGACCGCCTTACACGAAGCCCACGGGCGGCAGGCTGGTGGGGCCGCCGGGCAACTCGACATCCGCACCGCGGCCGATAGGCGCGAACGGGAATCGAAATTGCCGCCCGCCGCGGCGCCTTAGAGATAATTCGTCAGCACCGGGAAGGCGGAAGGCGCGCTCAATGTCGTATCGACGTGGTTTCGCACCGCCAAATCGCTCAGCAGATAACCATGCCGGACCAGCAACGTACACTCCGCCGCGGAGAGCGTGGAAAGCCGCGTGCTGATGGTGGCGCTCTGGAGGAGCTCCGCCGGCGACAAAGAGAGCGGCGAGCGCACCGGGAATTTTCCCGGATCGGTCTGGATCGTCCAATAGCCGACCGTGCGGACCTTTGCCCGCGCAAGCGCAAGAAGCTGGCGCTCGCGCGCGTTGTCGACCTGGTTGTACATCACGTTGACGACGCGGTTTAGCTGAAGCGGCCACGAATGCGCGGGGTTTTCCTCGGCATCGACATTCCGGCCGGCATTGCTGGCGAGAACGGTTCTGTAGCGCTTCCACACCGATTCCAGCCCGAGATTGTCGTACACGCCGCCGTCGGTGAGCACCGCTCGCCGCGTGTAGGGTTCCTTGCCGAGCGGCGCGCCGGGCCAGGACACCATTGGTTGATCGCCAAAATCCAGATCGAGCGGCGACAAGACGGGCGGAAAGGCCGAAGACGCCGCGACGACGTCCGCCAAGCGGAAGCTAGGCTTGACGATCTGGCCTATCCGATAGTCCGCCACGTAATCCTGCGATATCCGCATGAGGCCGGCGCTCATCAGATTGGTGGCGTTGAAATTGAACCGCGGTTGCGGCGGCAAGTCGCGCAGTGTCGCGCCATGGAAGAGCGCCTTGTCGTAAGCCGCCGCGACGCGGCCGGATGCCGAAAGGCCCGGGATCAATCCCAGCAATATTGCGCCGACGTCGACACGGGTCCGGGCGAAGGCGAGGATTGGCTTCGCGACGAGGTCGGCGAAATTCGCCGCCGCCCCCGATCCGCCGAAATTCAGATCGCGCCACGCCAGCGCCAATACGCCGTTCGTGATCGAACCGCCCGATACGCTCGAAAATCTAGCGATCCTCTGCAGCAGCCCGAGCTCGTTCAGCCGCCATAGCGCGCCGAGATGAAACACCATCGCGCGAAAGCCGCCGCCCGACAGGCAGAAGCCGATCCCGTCTTCCAGTTTTTTCGCGTCCAGCGGATCGGTGCTCGCCGGCTCTGCCTTTATCAAGTCATCCATCGCCGGTCTCTCAAAAAACAAGGATTCGAAATACGATCCGTGAACACGGTATTACATCGATGTCGTCAGTCTTGTATTTGTCAAGTATCGACTGTATACAGCTCTCGCATCTGCGCAATAGATCGCAGACGACGTTAAATAGTCAGTTGTAATTCTTTTTCCCAGCGGCGCGCGGTCATCGCAGTTCGCCCCGGATTGGCCAATTTTGAGAGCGCGAGGAAGAGATGAGCAGCAAGCGGAATTATTCCGTTCCGGCTTTTCGCCCGTTGAGGGTTTTTGCGTTCGATCCCAGTCTCAGCAGGCAATTGAACAACTACATGACCATCAAGGTCCCGTACGAGGACGTGCAGCCCGGTCCCGTAGGCCGCAAGATCGAAATCGTCGACTACGACATAAGCAACGATCGCTATTACAAGCCCATCGATCTGGACGATCCCTTCGTCCTGATGGGCAACGGCCTCGAGCCGAGCGAGGCGGACCCGCGGTTTCACCAGCAGATGGTCTATGCCGTCGCCAGCGAGACCGTGCGCCGCTTCGAATTCGCGCTCGGGCGGGAGATCAGATGGAACGTGGGCAAGGGCAAGGCCCGCAACAGCGAACGCAAGCTGCGCATCTACCCGCACGCGTTCCAGCAAGCGAACGCCTTCTACGATCCGGAACGGCGCTCCGTGTTCTTCGGCTATTTCGCGGCGTCGCAAAGCGATCCGGGCAGCAATCTGCCGAACCAGACCATCTTCACCTGCCTGTCGCACGATATCGTCGCCCATGAGGTGACGCATGCCCTGGTCGACAGCGTCCGGCCGCATTACACCGAAGCGACTTACCGCGACATGCCGGCATTTCACGAAGCCTTCGCCGATATCGTCGCCCTGTTCCAGCATTTCTCGATGCGCGACGCGCTGATCGACACCATTCGGCGAACCGGCGGGCTGTTCTACCGGCCAAAACTCGAAGCCGACGCGCCCAGCGACGGCGACTCTCCCCAGATCGTCGGAGAATTGTCCCGCGACAACCCCTTGGTCGGGTTGGCGCAGCAATTCGGCGAAGGCATGGGCATGCGCAAGGCGCTGCGCAGCGCCATCGGCACCAGGCCGAACTCGAAGGATATCGACACCACCTTCGAGCCGCATCTGCGGGGCGCCATCCTGGTGGCGGCGGTGTTCGACGCCTATTTCAGCATCTATGTGAAGCGGTCGCGCGATCTGCTGCGGCTCGCGGGCGCCGGCGGTTCGAAACCGACCGATCTGCATCCCGATCTGGCGATCCGGCTGTGCAACGAGGCGACCAAGACGGCCGACCACATCCTGAATATCTGCCTGCGCGCGCTCGACTATTGTCCGCCCGTCGACATCACGTTCGGCGAATTCCTCAGGGCGATGATCACCGCCGATTCCGATCTGGTGCCGGACGATCCCTGGGGCTACCGGTCCCAGATCATCGAGGCATTCCGTCTGCGTGGCATCGTGCCCGAGGACGTTGCCAGCTATTCGGAGGAGGCGCTGCGCTGGTGCGGACCGATCGAGTCGAACAGGCCGCTTCCGCCCTGCGAAGGCCTTCATTTCGACGTGCTGCATGAGGTCAACCCGAATACCGAGGCTCTCAACAAGGCGCGCGCCCACGAAAACGCCGTTACGCTCCAGCGCTACGCCGCCAGCGCCCCGCGCGTGACGGCCGCGCTGGGCCTTGTCTCCCGTCTGAACAAGCAGGACCTGAAGATCCAGGTGAGCTCGTTTCATCCCATCCATCGCGTCGGCCCGAACGGCCAGCTCGAGGTGGACTTCGTCGTTCAATATCTCCAGCAGCGTCAGGTGGCGATCGACCCCGCGAACCCCAAATCCGGGACGATGCTGTTCCGCGGCGGATCGACCGTCATCTTCAATCATCGCGGCGAAGTCCGCTATGTCATCGTGAAGTCGGTCGGCAGCAAGACACGGCTGGCGCGCCAGCGCGCTTATCTCGATGAGCAGGCGGAAATGTCCGCCGTCGCGCTCTATGCGCCGGACGCGGACAAGAGCTTGTCGTTCTCCGCGATCCACCGGGGGTTCTGAACCATGGCAACGAAGAAGCCCGCCAAGAAAAAGGCCAAGAAGACCGTCAAGAAGCCGGCCGTGAAATCCGCCAAGAAGCCGGCAAAAAAAGCGCGCAAGACGGCGTCGCCGCGGGGCGGCGGAGTGCCGCCGCCGCCGGCTGCGGGAAGCGCGCGCGCCATCCGCATCCGGATGTATCGCGTCGGCTTCGGCGACTGCTTTCTGGTTTCGCTGCCGACCGACACAAGGACGGCTCACATCCTCGTCGATTGCGGCGTTCATCCCCAAGGCGATCTCCACACGATCCCGGCGATCGTCGCCGACATCGCGCAGGAGACCGGCAAGAATCTGGATCTGATCATCGCCTCGCATGCGCATGCCGACCACATCTCGGGCTTCAGCAAGCAGCGCGATCTGTTCCGGCAGTTCAAGGTCGGCGAGGTCTGGATGCCCTGGACCGAGGATCCCGACGATCCTCAGGCCAACAAGCTGCGCCGGGCGCGCACCGCGCTCGCGCTTTCCCTGGAGCAGCATTTTGCCGCCGTCGGCGGCAGCGCGCCGACACTCGCCGTCCAGGCGGTCCAGAACGCGGTCGGAAACGCCGATGCGCTTGCCTTGCTGAAGAACGGGGTGAACGGCGGCAAGGTGCGCTATCTGAAAGGCGGCCTGAGCTTCGATGACACGGCGGGTATCCCCGGCCTCACCACCAAGATCCTGGGACCGCCCACCGACCAGAAATTCCTCAGCGTCATGGATCCGCCCTCGGGCGACCGCTACATGCGGCTGGGGGCCAACGGCGCTCCGGAAGCCGCCAACGCCATCGTGCCGTTCGATCATCGCTGGGCGGTCAGGCCCGCGTCCGCGCCGCTCAGCGCCGACGATACGAAAGACCTGCACGGCATGCTGGACCAGAGCGAGCAGCTTGCCTTCACGCTCGACAGCGTCCTCAACAACACGAGCGTCGTCGCGTTCATGACATTCGGCGGCAGGACCATGCTGTTTCCGGGAGACGCCCAATACGGAAACTGGCAGTCCTGGATGGAGACGCCGGACGGCGGCTCCATCCTCAGCCACGCCCAGTACCTCAAGATCGCGCATCATTGCAGCCACAACGGCACGCCGAAGAGCGCGCTCGCCAAGACCACGCCGAAAAGCTTCGCGGCGCACATTTCGACCCAAAACACGCCGTGGAAGACGATCCCCTTCGGCGATATCCTCACCGATCTCGACGGCAAATCGTCCGGCTACGTGCGCAGCGATTCGATCCCGCTGAGCAGCAATCCCGGCGCGATCAAAGGACCTGCTTACAAGGCTACGCCCGGCTTCACGCTCGGGCCGTTCTGGAGCGACTACCAGATGCCGCTTTGACCGTGCGAAGGGGAGACGGCCATGAATCGCTTTTTCGGCCAGGCCGACGGATATGACTTCCCCAAGCACGTCTATGCGCGGCTCGACAGCGCCGAGCCATCCGGCGACGGTGCGTCGCTTCTGACTTTCGATGCGATCGAGGCCGACGCGGTCGACACCATTGCCGACATCTCCCAGATCCGCGCCGCCAGGCCCGGCTCCCCCATCGCGAGTGCGACCCTCTGCGCGGTGACGATCGCATCGAGCGACCTGGCGGTGAGCGCGCTGGATGACAGCGAGAGCGAGCAAGGCGGATGGCATCAGCTTTACCTGGACTATGAAGCCGGCGGGCCGGCACTGGTCTATCCCAGCCTTCAGGCGCCTGGGCGGCCGGCCTATGTCCGGGCTTTGCAGCACGTTTCCTATCAGAAGGCCGCCGATCTCGATCTCGCATTCTCGCTAGACGACAGCCTCTCCGACAGGCTCCAGATCGAGGCGGCGATATCGCGAGACAGCATCGAATACGTCACCGTCTACGACGTCGGACAGGGAGGCGCCTGCGGTCTCAACGGCCGCCACGGATTTCCGCAGCTCTATTTCGATTTCGGCGGTGGCGTGCTCGCGCATAAACCGACCTATCCGGCCGCGCTGACGGACTTCTGCTTCACGGAAAAGCCGGTGGTCGTCCTGTCGCATTGGGATTGGGACCATTGGTCGTCCGCCGATCGCTTCACGGCCGCGACGGCGCTGACCTGGATCGCGCCCAACCAGAAGATCGGCCCGATCCATGCCGCTTTCGCCGCGATGGTCGTTGCCAATGGCAGGCTGTTGATCTGGCCTTCCGGTCTCGCCTTGGCTCAGAATGCCCAAACCACCATCCGAATCCGCAAATGCACGGGGTCTGGCCGCAACCATTCCGGCCTGGCCGCGGAAGTCGACGGTCCAAACGGCGATCTTCCGATCCTGCTCCCGGGCGATGCGCGCTATTCCGCGATCCCGAACGCGCTCGCCACGTTATACGCGTCGATTGTCGTGCCCCATCACGGCGCCGACATGAAAAACGCCGCGGTGCCGGAATCTCCCATGCATCCGTTTGGCCGGCTCGTCTATTCCTGCGCCGGGGTCAACAATTTCGGCCATCCCAGGGCGGTGACCAAGAAGACCCATGAGCTGGCCGGCTGGAGTCACAATCCACCGGCCTCCGCCGGCGTCGCCCGCTTCACCTACCACCGCTCGCCGCAGGGACTGGGTCATGTCGGTATCGGCTGGAGCGGAGGGCTCAAGGGAAAGGCGATGCCGTGCAGCACCCAAAAGAATGTCCCGGGCATACTCCAGACCGCATGCAACCTGGCTCCGTGCCAGGACTAGCATCGCGGTGGGCAATCCATCCCATCGCGAGCCAATAGAACCGCGTCGCGGGCGCGGGCACGCCATCGGACCAATGCGTCACCCAACCTAGGAAAAGCAAGGCTCGTGCTCGTGAGCCGGTTGAGCAGGTCGTAACCAAACGTTTCCGTCACGCCGTGGAGGGTGTCGCCGCGGGTCGTCAGGTTGCCGACGGCATCGAAGTCGGTGGCGATGTTGGCGATGGCGCCGTCGCAGCTTCCGGCGTGGTTGGAGGCGCAGACATTGAGCATGCGCCCGGTGAGCGGATCGAAGCTGTCGGTCGTCGTCACGCCGTTGCCGGCGGTGGAGCGGGTGAGCTGTAACGAAGCGTTCCGCGCGACGGCGGTGAAGTAGGCCAGGCCCGAAGCATCGTCGGTGATCGCCGTCAGGTAGCCGCGCGGGGAGTAGGCATAGTCCAGCACGAAGCCGCCGAAGTTGCGGACCTGCCCCACCTTGCCGGTCTCGGGGTCGTAGAGCGTGTTGGCGTAGTAGGTCAGGCCGTTACTGCGCCGTCGGCGGCAAGACATCCGGCGGGAGGGCGCGGCGCGCATCCGAATCCGAGGATTACGGACGCGCGAGGGGGGGCAAATGCTATTTGCCTGACGCAGCTTCGCTAGGGCAAGCGCCCGGACGGCAGAGTTGCTCAACAATCATTGCCTATATGTTTCTGGCACTTCCTCGATAGTATCCACGAACATAACCAAGCCCGATTGGCAGGCCTCTACATCCACGACGCGCCCCTTAAGTTTATAGGTAATCAATCCCGGATGATCCGGAATTTTGTAGACAACACCAGCGACACCAACGAAATGGGCATTCAGAGCATCGGTTACGTCGTTCGGCAACGCGACGGCAATACACCCGGTCTCATCTCTGACCGATCCGATATGGTTTGTGGCGTTTAGCTTCGCCCATACGGCGCATGGCTCTCCTATAACACAATGGCTAATCGGCACCGGTCCACGCTTTGGCACTTCGCTGTAATCGGGAATGTTACGGCCAGTAATCCTGTGCATCGCATCCCGTGCAGCCCTCCCCGAATCAGTTACAGGCAAAATAGTGGATGGATCAGCTTCATTTATAGCGTCCGATCTCTTCATTACTCTAATAAGGGCAGGTACAGCACGCTGCGCATTTGGGCCAATATCTCCCAGCGCTTGCGCCGCAGCGAACCTGACGCCCTCGCTGTCGTCGTTCAATAGCGAAGAAATATCGTCGATGACGTCCCTATAGCGGCTGCAGGCGAGATGCAGCTTAACGTAGCCTTCAAGATCTAGAGCTAAATTTACGCGACTATTCGTCAGAGATTCGGTCTCAATTCTGGCGATTCTCTCGTGAATATTTGCACAATCAGAACTGTCCGAACCCGTAGCCTCATGCGTGAGCCCTACAACAGCAATCAAAATTACGACCGAAGTCTTTAAGCTTGTACGACTCATCTCGGTTTCCTTCTCACTGATTGATGTGCGTTGACATTCTATCGAGCGAGTTAGACCCATTTTGTTCGGGCAACTGGGGCGGCCAACCAGGCTGCCCCTTTCCTAGAGAAGGCAAAACTCCTGATTTCGTTTGGAGGTCAAATTTGAGGAAGTTTTCAGGTGGATAGCTCATGCTTTCGTAGAACTTTCCTCGTGCATAGTAAGTTGTTGACAATTTATTGGACGAAGCGATGTCCTGAAATCGAAGATCGTCATCGTATCCAAAAGGATTTGTGGCTTCGGGTAAGTAGTGTCCTGGTAAAACGTGCCACGCCTCCATTTTATGGAGCACCTGGAATAAACTAGAGGTGCCATCTGGATGAATTACGGTCTGCACGGCAAGCAACTCTTGTATGATAGCTCCACCTTTAGAAGTGTCACCAGACAAGTAGAATTTTCCCTGCCAAGACAGCTCGTTAGGCGCGCCCTTAGTTGTCCTAAATTCCAGCGTCATGGGATTACCGTTGTCATCGAACAGGTGTGTGTCAGATGAGGTCATTACAAAGGTGTTGCTACCAAAATCTGCGTTATTTTCTTTTATCTGAACAGCGAGCAATTGTCCCTGATTGTTGTCGGCGAACGCAAACATGCTGCTGCCTTTAGTTTGCCCGTCGGCGCTTGTGAATTTGAAACCAGGAACATCGACCGTATAGATGCCGCTTCCCCAGCTTTCAACGCTAATGCCGGATGCAGTCTTACCGGTGATATCGTAAATCCGCCTACTAACTGCTCCTGCTATTGTGGCGGTCTTTAGATATTGCTCCGTCGCTCGATCCTGATCGGAATCACAGTCCCCGGTGCAGCTATCGTTATTTCTGGTGGCCCAGTCATAATTGAAGCAGCTGCCGGTGCAGGCCACCATATGTCCTGTCGGATCTGTGTAGCTCAGCGGGTTGTTGTCGACATAGGTGTAGCGGTTCCAGTTTTGGCCGTTGTAGGGGCCGGAGACGACATCGTCCGGGCTCATGAACCGGCCGATGCTCGGGTCGTAGATTCGGGCGTTCATGTTGACGAGGCAGACGTCGGGCATCTCCTCGTGGCCGGTGTAGCCGCGTGTCGAGAACGACTGTGTTGGCTTGGAGCAGGTCGTGTCGTCGGCGCCGGTTGTGGCGTCGCGGGCTTTGCCCCAGGGATCGTAGGCATCGGATTCGGCGAGGGTGCCGTCTTCCTTGGTGAGGGCGACGGTCGAGCCCAGGTGATCGGTGACGAAGTAGCGCAGCGTGACGGTCGAGCTCTTGAGGCTGCGTTCGGCGACGATCTTGCCGTCGGCCATGATGTAGCTGCGCCAGACGCTGGAGCCCGAGACCGGGAAGTAGCGCTCGGTCATCGCGCCACTGTTCGGGTCGTTGAAGTAGTAGGTCGCGCCCTCGGGGGCGGTCTGCTGGATGCGGGCGTGCTCGGGGTCGTAGAGCAGGCTGAGGTTCGTCGTGCCCTCCGTAACGTTCGATACCATGTTGAAGGAGGTGTAGGCGGCCGTGCGCCCCGCCCCGCTGGTCATGTTGCCGTTGGCGTCGTAGGCGAAGGTGGGATTGACCACGCCGTTGACCGTGCCGGCGATGGAGGCCAGCGCATGGACC
>DASXCJ010000006.1:0-28743 GCA_036491175.1 Rhizomicrobium sp. | reverse complement strand
CGCGAACAGCGTGAAGCCGACCGCCAAGCCCATGAAGCCGGCGAGCAGATGGCTGCCGATGGCCGCGGGCTGCATGCCGATCGCGGCGACGAACACCGCGAAGGCGCCGATCAGGGCGATCTGCAGGAAATTGGGAATGGTGAAGCTGGCGACATCCCAGCCGGCCGCGAGCGCGAGCAGCGCGGGTAGCACGATCAGGACGAGAAGCTCGGCGGTCATGTCTTCAAATCGTATCCGTTGGACACGCAAACGGCCGCTTCCGTCGGGAAGCGGCCGTGCACGAAGCGGTCACCCGCTTACTTGATCTTGCCCGACACGGTCGTGAACGTGGTCGACAGGTTGGTACCCACGACCTGCACCGCGCCGATGATGACGACGGCGATGAGCGCCGCGATCAGGCCGTATTCGATGGCCGTCGCGCCGGATTCGTCGCGCACGAAACGCTGAACAAGATTCTTCATGGTAACCTCCGCTTGATTGACACCCTAGGACGTCCGGCTCTGCCGTTTTTCTTCACGGCCATTGCGAGGACACGGGTGAAGCTTACGCGCGCTGTCTTAATGGCGGCTTAAATCAAGCCCCCGGCGACTCCGGCATTCTGTGCCGCGGCGATACGAAAACGCCCTGTTCGGAAGAATTGAAGCGTTAAATTCAATGCGATGTTTACCATGGGCGCGAAAGTCGCGCGGTGCGGGGAACTCGACGGAACATTTCTCACGCGCGTGGACGGGACGCGAAACGCGTTCGTGATGCGTGCGAGGAAACGCTGGTCCTTAAAGCTTCCTTTACAGGCTCGCGGCTAGTCTCGTTTCCAGCCAGAGAGAGGATCGCCTGCATGCGCCGCGCCATCTTGTCCGCCCTCGCCTCGACCGTCTTCGTGCCCGTCGCTTTCGCCGCTCCCGCGCCGGGCGTGTCGGTTCCGATGGACGAAGTGCGCATCGTCGCGTTCAGCCAGCCGGTCTCGACGGTGTTCATGGGCAATCCCATGATCGCGGACGTCAACATGATCGACGCGCGCCATGCCTTCATCCTCGGCAAGACTTTCGGCGAGACCAACATGATCGCGCTGGGCGCCAATGGCCGCGAGATCTCCAACCAGCATGTGACGGTCATGGGCCGCCGCGTCGGCATGGTGACGCTCAATCGCGGGCCGCTGCAGTACAATTTCACCTGCACCAAGGCGCATTGCGAGACTCAGCCGGTGCCGGGCGACGTCAAGACCTATTTCGACGACACCCACACCGCCATCGCGACGCATGAGGATCTCGGCGTCAAATCCGCCGCCAACGGCGCGCCGCAGGGCAACGCGCAGTAACAGCTGAAAGAGAGCGGACATGATGCGATCAGACGGCACGCTCCGCGGCGCCGCTCCATCGAGGCTGAATCGCATCCTTCTCGCCGTATCGGGCGGCGTGGCGCTACTCGACACAATCTGGTTGCTGCTCGGGCATTTCCAGATCGACGCCGCGAACTACGCGCTGCTTCTGCTGCTGGTGCCACCGCTCGCGGGCGCGGCCTGGTTCTACGGCTCGATCCGGCGCGAGCCCGCGCTCAGCGCCATGCTGGCCGCCGCGGGCTTCCTGATCCTGTTCTCGGCCGCTTGCTGCCTGCTCTCCTATCTCGCGCTCACCATCGCCGGTCCCAGGATCGACGTGCCGCTGGCCGCGATCGACCGCGCCATCGGATTCAATTGGCCGACGGTCATGCGCCTGGCGTCCGAGCATACGGCGATCACGGCGTATCTCGGATTCGCCTATCTCTCGGTGATGCCGCAGATCGTGGTGATGATCTTCGTGCTCGGCTGGACCGGGCGCAGGGCCGATCTCTACGGGCTTTGCCTCGCGCTCGCGGCGGGCGCGCTGCTCTGCATCGCGGTGTGGACCATCGCGCCGTCTTTCGGCGCCTTCTCCGTCTATGCCCTGCCGGCGGACGTTTCGCGGCATCTGGGCCTGGCGCTCGACGGCGCATACGGCCGCGAGCTCGCGCGCATGCTGCACGACGGGCCGGGCTTCATCTCGCCCAAGGAATTGCGCGGCATCATCGGCTTTCCGTCGTACCACACGGTGCAGGCGCTGGTGCTGGTCTGGTTTGCGCGCCGCGTTCCGGTGCTGCGCTGGCTGTCGCTGGCGCTCAATCTCGCGGTGCTGGCCGCGGTGCCGGTGCATGGCGGCCATCACCTGGTCGATCTCTTCGGCGGCATCGCCGTGACGTTGGCGGCGATCCTGATCGCGGACCGCACGGTGGCGCTGGCAAGCCGCAACAGCGTCTCCGTACCGAATGCCCAACCCGCTACGGCCTGACTTCCCTGCTCTCTCCGCGAAGCTTACTGCGCCACACGGAGCTGGGTGATCTGGGTGGCGATGGTGCTGAACGCGGTGACGATCGCGCCCGACGTCGTCAGGTCGAAATAGTGATCGTTGTCGGTGGCGCAATTCTGCAGCACGGTCGAATTGCCCTGGGTGCCGTTCAGGTCCACGAACACCGCGTAGATCGTGAAGCCCGCCGCCTTGGCGTTGGTGCACAATGTCGCCATGCGGCCGTCGACCTGGGTGGATTGGTTCGAGCCGTCGCCATACCAGCGGTCCTGCGTGTTCAAGCCGTCCGACAGGATGATGATCACCTGCGAGGTGTTCTGCGGCACGCTTCCGGGATTGAACGGATCGCCGTTGGTCTGCGCCTGCCAGCCCCAGGCCAGGCCGACCGGCTGGTTGGTCGAGCCGTCGGCGCTCATATTGTCGATGGTCGATTTCAAGTTCGTCCAGTCGCTGCTCAGCGGCAGCATCGACGAAGGCGGGCAGTAGTCGGTGTTCTCCGCCGGGAAATTCGCGCCCGTGGCGTTGCTCACGTCGTAGTCCTGCGTGCGGTCCTCGATGCAGCCGTCCCAGGTCGAGTGGTCGTTGACGATCCAGGTGTGGTTGTAGGGCGCGGCGCCGGTCGCGACCACCGTCGTCACCACCGTGGTCGTCACGATGGTGCGGGTGAAGGTGCAGGTCGTCGTGCTGTGATGGGTGGAGCAGCTCTGCGTGCCGTCGGACGTCGAGCCGGACGAGGCCGTCGAGCTATTCGTCGAGTCGCCGGTGTAGCCGTTGGTCGTCGTGCTCGAGGAGTTCGTCGTGGCGCTGCCGGTGGAGCTCGAGGTCTGCGAGCAGGAGGCCGAGCCGCCATTCACCGTGGTGCAGCTATATTTCACCGTCACCGGCGTCGACACTGTCGTGGTCGTCGTCTTGGTCTTGGTCGGAACGGAATTGTAGCAGCCGTTGTAATAGTGGCCGCCGCGGCCGGTGTTGTATTTGCCGTTGTCCTGGTCGGGGCAGATATAGCCCGAATAGGCGCCCGAGGACGGGATCGTGCTCGTGGTCGAGCTGTTGTTGGTCGGCGACACCATGCAGCCATAGCCGTACGGGCTCTTGCTCGTGCCGTAGGGACAGGACGAGCCGGGGCCGATGCTGGTGGACGGCGAGGAGCTCGGCGGCGCCGCCTCCCAATCCGACCAGTCGATCCATCCGGCGCTGACATAGGAGGTGCCGGCGCGCACGTCCTTGGAGAACGGGATGATGTCAACCTGCACGTCGCCGGCGTTCACCGCCACACTCTGCAAGGTGGTGAGCAGATTGTCCGACGCGGTCTTGAGGGCGGCGATCTTGCTGGTGCCGGTGGAATCGGTTTCGGTCATCGAGCCGGTATTGTCGAGCACCAGGCTCACCCATAATTTCGTCTGGCCCCAGACGATTGTGGAGGTGTAGCCGACGCTCATCGTCCTGATGCCGACGACGTTCATCAGGGTCGTGGGCATCTGCACGCTGGTGGTCAGCGTGACCTGCTGCGTGCCGGGCGTGACGGTGACCGACGCCGGGATGCCGAACGAGGAATCCGCCGTGTAGTTGGCGTTGAAATATTGCTGGGCCAAAGTCTGCATCTGCGCATTGGTGAGGCCCGAGGTCGAGCCGACCGCGAGGCCGGCGGCGTCCAGCGCCTCGGCGAGGCGGGCGCGCACGACCATGGCGCGGCCGAGATCGAGACCGGCGCCGGCGGCGACGGTGATGGGAATGAGCGACAGCGCGTAGATCATGGCGACGTTGCCACGCTTGTTGCGCAGGAATCGCCGCGCCTGCCCCTGAAGGCCGCGCCAAAGTTTGCCGATGGACATGTGCCCTGGCCCCGGATTTCTCAGCCCGGCATTGTCGGCCAAAGGACTTAAAAAAGCCGTTGCAAAATTGGTCCGTGGTTATCGGATTCTTACCGCCGTTGTTCCACTTCGGCACGATGTTTCATCGAAACCCGAAGCATTAAGAGTTTGTTTGCCGTGCAACCCCCTTTTCCTTCTTGGAAAGCATCGCGCGCGTAGAATGCGAGCCATGAGGCCGGGACCGACAATTTGGCGAAGCTGCCTGCGCGCGGCGCTGTCGCGCCTGAAACGCGACAAGTCCGGCTCGGCGGCGATCGAGTTCGCCGTCATCGCGCCGGTCCTGTTCCTCTTCCTGATGGGCACGATCGAGACGGGCGTGATCTATTTCGCCTCGTCCACCTTGCAGAACGCGACCGACGACGCCGCGCGCCAGGTGCGCACCGGCCAGGGCTCGGGCTTCACCATCGCCCAGTTCAAGACCCAGGTGTGCAGCGAGATGACGGGCTTCATCAGCGCCTCGACCTGCTCCTCCACGCTGCAGGTCGACGTGCGCCAGTTCAGCGATTTCTCGAGTTCGAGCTATCCCTCCGTCACCAACAACGACGGCAGCCTGAACACGGCCAATATGAGCTATCCGGGCTCGCTGCAGCCCTGCCAGGTGGTGCTGGTGCGCACCTATTACCCCTGGTCGATCATGACGCCGTTGATGCAGCCGCTGCTGCAGAACATGCCCGGCGGCAAATACCTTCTTTCGGCGGCCGCGGCCTTCCGCAGCGAACCTTACACATCGTCGGCCACATGCTGAGGAAACTGCGCGCCTTCTTCAAGGACAAACGCGGCCTCGCGGCGGTCGAGTTCGGCCTGATCGCTCCGGTGATGGGCACGATGCTCGTCGGCACGGTCGAGGTCTGCAATGCGCTGGAGTGCAAGCAGAAAGTGACGAGCATCGCCTCGTCGGTGGCCGATCTCGTGGCGCAGGAGAAAACGATCAAGCAGACCGACATGAACAACATCTTCACCGCCGCGAACCAGCTCATCTATCCGTTCTCGTCCACCGGCTCGAGCATCGTGGTGTCGAGCATCATGAGCGACGGCAACGGCAACGGCACGGTCGCCTGGAGCAAGGCGCAGAACGGCACGACGCTGACGACGGGCTCCGCGGTGATGGTGCCGACCGGCCTGATGACGGCCAGCGCCTGCGCCAGGAACGCCTGCAGCGTGATCCTGACGACGGTGAACTACTCCTACTCCTCGCCGCTGGGGAAATACTTCATCGGCTCGTCCCTCATGAGCGATTATTTCTACGCACGCCCGCGCAAATCCGCGAGCGTGACGTGGAGCAACAGCTGACGCGGGTTACGCGCGCACCCGCATCAGCCCTTCCTGGCTGACGGAGGCGACGAGCTTTCCATCCTGGAAGATCAGGCCGCGGTTGAATCCGCGCGCGCCCGACGCGCTGGGCGAATCCTGCGCGTAGAGCATCCATTTGTCCGCGGTGAACGGGCGGTGGAACCACATCGCGTGATCGATGCTCGCGACCTGGACCTTGTCGTCGAACCAGCCGATGCCGTGCGGCAACAGGCTCGTGTCGAGCAAGGTCATGTCCGAGGCATAGGCGAGGATGCATTGGTTGAGCGCGATGTCGTTTGGCACCGGCGCGATGGCGCGCACCCACACCGCCTGGTGCGGCGGGCGCTTCTGCGGCGCGAAGATGTCGTTGCGGTCGACCGAGCGCAACTCGATCGGGCGCGGACGCAGGAAATGATCCCGATATTCCTCGGGGATCTGATCGACGATGGCCTTGCGGAAATCGTCCTCGCTGGGCAGCGCATCGGGCGCCGGCACGTCGGGCGGATCGATCTGGTGCTCCAGGCCCTGCTCCACGATCTGGAACGAGGCCGACATGTTGAAGATCTGCCTTCCATGCTGGATCGCCACCACGCGGCGCGACGAGAAGCTCGATCCGTCGCGGCTGCGATCGACCTCATAGAGGATCGGGACCTTGGGGTCGCCGGCGACGAGGAAATAGGCGTGCAGCGAATGGCAGACGCGGTTCTCCACCGTGCGATAGGCCGCGACCAGCGACTGGCCCAGCACCTGCCCGCCGAAGACGCGCTGGGAGCGGTCCTTGGGCGAGACGCCGCGGAAGATGTTTTCCTCGATCTTGTCCAGATCGAGCAGGGCGATGAGTTCGTCGACGGGTCCGGTCATGGGTTCCCAATAAGACGCGGACTTGTCGCGCGCAAGACGCGGGGATTCGCTGAACTGTCGCACAATCGACTTATGAGGAGACCTTCATCCGAGGAAGGTCCCCATGGCCAATGTGCTGTTAGAACGCGCCGCCCATACGCGTCCCGCCGCCTCCAAGCGCGGCGCGCTGGAGCGCCTGTTCACCCTGATGTTCAAGGGGTTCGTCTACAACCAGATCTGGGAGGACCCCGATGTGGATCTGGAGGCGCTGGCGCTGGAGCCGCGCCACCGGATCGTCACCATTGCATCAGGCGGTTGCAACATCCTCAACTATCTTGCCGCCGATCCGGCGGAGATCGTCGCCGTCGACCTCAACCAAAACCACGTCGCGCTGTCGCGGCTGAAGCTGGCGGCGTTGGCCAACCTGCCCACCTATGAGCAGTTCTTCCGCTTCTTCGGGCGCGCCAACGACAAGGCCAACCGCGCGCTGTTCGACAGCCTTTTGCGCCGCCATCTCGATCCGGAGACGCTGCTCTATTGGAACAAGCACCGCCCCTTGCGCGGGCGGCGCATCGACATGTTCGCGCGCGATCTCTATCGCCACGGACTTCTCGGCCGCTTCATCGGCATCCTGCATGTCGTGGCGCGGCTGCACGGCAAGTCGCTGTCCGGCATCGTGAATGCGCAGACGCCGCAAGAGCAGCGCGCCGAATTCGAGCGCTCCATCGCGCCTCTGTTCGACGGGAAATCGGTGAAATTCCTGTCCAAATCTCCCATCTCGCTCTACGCGCTGGGCATCCCGCCGGCGCAATATGACGAGCTCGTCGCCGCGGGCAATCCGATCGACATCTTGCGCCAGCGCGTCGAGAAGCTCGCCTGCGATTTCCCGGTGGCCGACAATTATTTCGCCTGGCAGGCCTTCACCCGCGGCTACGACGTGGAGAAGCGCCAGGCCGTTCCGGCCTATCTGCGCCGCGACGTCTACGACGTCATCCGCACACGGACGGACCGGGTGCAAATCCATCACGCCTCGCTCACCGACTTCCTGAAGACGCAGCAGCCCGGCACCATCGACCGCTTCGTGCTGCTGGACGCGCAGGATTGGATGACGCCGCCGATGCTGAACGCGCTGTGGCTCCAGATCGACCGTGCCGCGTCGTCCGGCGCGCGGGTGATCTTCCGCACCGCCGGCCCCGACTCGCCGCTCGCGCGCAAGCTCGCCCCTGAGCTGCTGGCGGCCTGGGACTATCGCGAGGCGGAGAGCCTGGCGTTGCACGCCAAGGACCGCGCCTCCATCTATGGCGGCTTCCACCTCTATCGCCGGCGCGCGCCATGCTGAATGCCGATCAGGACCGGGGCCACGACTCGCTGATGGACAAGGTCTATCGTAATCAGCGCCATCTCTATGATTTCACACGGAAATACTACCTTTTCGGGCGCGACTCGCTGATCGGGACGCTCGATCTGAAGCCGGGGGAGCGGGTGCTGGAGATCGGCTGCGGCACGGCCCGCAACCTGATCGCCATGGCCCGCCGCTACCCCGAGGCCCGATTCTATGGCCTCGACGCTTCGGCCGAAATGCTGAAGACGGCCGGTCTGGCGGTTGCGCGAGCGGGACTCGGCGACCGGATTCACCTTGTCCACGGCCTCGCGGAATCGGTATCCGCTGCGCTCTTCGGTGAGGCGACACCCTTCGACCGCGCCATCTTCTCTTACAGCCTTTCGATGATTCCCGATTGGGAACAGGCGCTTAGCGCGGCCAAGGCCACGCTTTCAGCGGCGGGCCGAATCCATGTTGTGGATTTCGGCGATTTTGATGGTTTGCCCGGTCCCTTGGCCCGGCTTCTGCGGCGCTGGCTGGCGCTCTTCCATGTCGAGCCGCGGGTGCGGATGCTCAAGACTCTGGAAAGCGATGGTACGAAAACGCACCCAAATTCCAATAACTTGCGTATACTGCCCGGGCGTTACGCCTTTGTCTGGAGCGGGACTGCTTACGGCAGTCCGTGACGGCGGATTTGATGTTGCAGAGGGGTCACAGGCGCGGCGGAATCCCGAAATCCGACGGCGTTCCAGCACCCTTATGATGGACATCCCATATCCCAATCCGCCAAGATATCTTTTATAGAGGTTTGGCATCCCAGACGTCTCGGTGGGGGGGTCCCTGCCCGTCGGTACATCAAACGAGGGTAAAAATGAAAATTCGCATGATCGCCCTGGCGGGCGTTGCAGCAGTCGCTCTGGCGGGCCCCGCGTCCGCGAGCGACGCGACCGGCTGGTATCTCGGACTTGGCGCCGGCTGGGATCACCTTGGACAGGTGAAAGAGCTCTTCGTACCGGGCCCGCACGTCATCAAGCAGGACACCGATGATTCCGCGCTTGTCGTCGGCTCCGTCGGTTATCGCTTTGCCGACCGCGTCCGCCTCGAGGCGGAAATCGGTTGGGACCGTCATGACGCCACGGGCGACACGATGGGCGGCGGCGTTCCGGCCGGCACGACCAACGGCGGCCGCGCGACGATCACATCGGCCATGTTCAACGCAGCCTACGACATCCCGCTGACGAAGAAGTGGGATTGGTCGATCGGCGCCGGCTTCGGCGTTGGCAAGGCTGACGTCAACATGTCGGCCACGACGCCTGCTCCGTTCACGGTCACGACCGTCACGGGCAAGCACGCCGGCTATATGTGGCAGTTCATCACCGGCCCGACGTTCTCGGTCAACGACAACCTCGACCTGTCGCTCGAATATCGCTATCGCAGCCTGT
The DNA here is from genome assembly GCA_036491175.1 of Rhizomicrobium sp. GTDB lineage: Bacteria > Pseudomonadota > Alphaproteobacteria > Micropepsales > Micropepsaceae > Rhizomicrobium. The sequence goes on along the minus strand of DASXCJ010000006.1, from coordinate 19,664 downwards.
CGGTGAACAAGGTTTACGGCACGGGCTTCGTGGCGTTCATCCCGCAAGTCAAGCACCTGAACGAACAGGCGCTGATGATCGGCGTCCGCTGGTATCTGGACCATCCGGCCCCGCCGCCGCCGCCGCCTCCCCCGCCGCCGCCGCCGCCGCCGCCGGTTGTCAAGCCGGTCACGACCTACATCGTGTTCTTCGACTTCAACAAGTCGAACCTGACGGCTGAAGCGCAGTCGGTGGTCTCCGAAGCCGTGAAGACGGCCAAGGCGAACGGCATGGTCAAGGTGATGATCACCGGCCATACCGACACCGTCGGCTCCGACAGCTACAACATGGGTCTCTCGGTCCGCCGCGCGCAGGCCGTGAAGGACGCCATGGTTGCCCAGGGCATGGGTGGCGACACGATCTCCATCGAAGGCAAGGGCTTCCACGATCCGCTCGTTCCGACGGGTCCTGGCGTCCGCGAGCCGCAGAACCGCCGCGCCGTCATCGATCTCGGCAGCTAAGCGGGTCTGACGACCTGACTAGGAAAGGGCGGACCTCACGGTCCGCCCTTTTCGTTTGTGGGGCTGGTTCGCGGGGCGGCCAACAACCCTGTTGGTGTCGACCTCGCCTTCCCGCTCCATGAAAAGCTACGCGCACGCCTATCTATAGGAGCCGCGCGTTGGATCGGCCCTCACCTGCAGAGGAGGAGGGGGGAGGGGGGAGGGGGGAGGGGCGAGTCTGGAAAACGAATAGGACCTGCCGATTCAACGGCTTGCGGGAAGCGCCCTTGAAAGACGGGGCGATGCGCGGCCGCTCATGACCGGATGGAGCCAGACAAGGAAAAGGCCGGAGGTCGCCCTCCGGCCTTTGCGTTTCGGGAGTGGTCCCAAGGCCTAGTTGAAGATGCCCGAGAGCCAGCCGGACTTCTTCTCTTCCTCCGGCTTGGGCTGCTGAGCCGCTTGGTTGACCGTGGCGTCCGTGGCAGGCGCCGCGGGCTGGGCGACGGCCTGGGCGGCCGGTGCGGGCTGCGGGAACAGGGTCGGCTCCATGGCCAGCCGCAAGGGATTGGGCTTGGGCACGATCACCGAAGCCGGCAGGCCCTGAAGGCCGCCCGCGACGCGGATTTCGCAGGAATTGACCGGGCTCGTCTCCGACACCGGCACGCCCTTGACGAAATCGGCCAGCGACTGGCGCGAGGCCGGCGCCAGGGCGGCGGCGAACACCGTCTGGGCGGTATGGCAATAGGTGGTGTTGTCGTGGATCGAGTTCATCGACGAATTGTTGGCCAGGCGGGTCTTGAAGGCGTGGTATTGGGCCTCGCCGGCGCCGGCGCCGAAAATCCGCTTGAACATGTGCTCGAGCCGGGAGTCGGAGGTCCGCAGCTCCGGGCCGTAGCCCGTCTGGAAGGCGTTGAAGTGCTCGATCTCGTTGCACGTCAAGGCCGCCACCATCAGCTGCTGCTGGATCGCCGCCGTCTGAATCGCGCTCACCTCGTCGGGCGAGGCGCATTTCGCAAGCTTGGAGCCGCCGCGCGCGTCCGCGGCCGTGATCGCCGCCAGAACGCCAAGCGCTACCGTTGCCCCAGCCATCAACCGTCCCATTCGACACCTGTTGTTTTGTCTGCTGCCGGAAGAGCTTAGCATCACTCCGCGCGCCCATGCGAATCTTCAAAAGGTTAAGAGTTCCGAGGCCATCAAATGAGCAAAGAGCCCCACGAAATCGACCTCTCCGGCGAGGCGGTCCATTGGGACCAGAAGATGTCGTATACGGACTATCTCGGTCTCGACACCCTGCTCGCGTGCCAGCGCCCCCGCTCCGAGCAGCACGACGAGACGCTGTTCATCGTCATCCACCAGGCGAGCGAGCTTTGGATCAAGCTCTGCCTGCATGAGATCGCGGGCGCCATCCGCCAGATCCGCAAGGACGAGCTCGGCCCCGCCTTCAAGATGATGGCGCGTGTCGCGCGCGTGCAGGCGAACCTGATCCAGTCATGGGAGATCCTCTCCACCATGACTCCCTTCGACTATGCGAGCTTCCGCGCGAGCCTGGGCCAATCCTCGGGCTTCCAGTCCTTCCAATATCGCATCCTCGAATTCCGGCTGGGCAACAAGAACCGCAAGATGGCGCGCACGTTCGAATCGAGGCCCGAGATAGCGGCGCAAGTGAATGAGGCGCTCTATGCGCCCAGTATCTACGACGAGTCGCTGGCGCTGCTCGCGCGCCGCGGCTTCCCGGTCCCCGCGGATGTGCTCGAGCGCGATTTCAGCGAGGCCTGGGTGACCGATCCGCGCGTCACCGAAGCCTGGCGGCAGGTCTACAAGGACGTCGGCACGCACTGGGAGCTTTACGAGCTCGCCGAGAAGCTCGTCGATCTCGAGTACCGCTTCCATCTCTGGCGCTTCAGTCACATGAAGACGGTGGAGCGCATTATCGGCGCCAAGCCCGGCACGGGCGGCACATCGGGCGTCGCTTATCTCGGCAAAGCGCTGTCCTTGCGCTTCTATCCCGAGCTTTGGGACGTGCGCACCGAGATCTAGAGCCCGATCCGGGTTGATGGCATCGGATCTGGCTCTAGATTCCTTGTCTGCCGCGCAATCTGACGCGAACCGGTTTCCACTTCGCGGGATTGCGCTCCAGGCTTACGAACTCGACATATTGCATTGCGGCAACGGGCGAAACCTTTGCCGCCGCAGCCCGTTAGACATAGCGAGGGCCGTTGGGGAGGGCGGCCGTATGCGAGTGGAGAGGCGTTTATGAAGATGCGAAACATGCTTTTGGCGGGCGCGGCTGCGTTTGCCTTGACTGTCCCGGCGTTCACAACCCCGGCCATGGCCGGCGAGGGCTGGTATCTCGGCCTCGGCGCGGGATGGGATTCCGTCTACAACACACGGATCACGGGGGCGGGCCTCAACGGCAAGCTTCATTCCGACGACACCGCGCTCGTGGAAGCGAGCGCCGGCTACAAATTCGGCGACATCCGCCTGGAGGCGGAGACCGCGTGGGATCGCCACGACGCCAAGACCTTCACCGAAGGCGGCGTGACCGATCCGCTCGATCACGGCCATCTCGAAATGCGCTCGGCGATGCTGAACGCGATCTACGACATCCCCGTCTCGAACCGCTTCAAGATCTCGGTCGGCGGCGGCGCGGGCGTCGGCAACGACCGCGTGAAGTTCTTCGATCCCACGCTGGCCACGACGTTCTCGAACAGCGGCCGCACGCGCTTCATGTGGCAGGGCATCGGCGGCGTCGCCTATTCCTTGAGACCCAATCTCGATCTTTTCGTCGACTATCGCTATCGCTCCATCCCCGGCGGCAGCGACAATGCCGTGCTGGCGCCGACCATCCGCACGCATGACGTCAACGACCAGGCGGTGATCGCGGGTTTCCGCTGGTATCCGGGCGCGCATGAAGAGCGCGTGGCCTATGAGCCGCCGCCACCCGCGCCGCCGCCGCCTCCGCCCCCGCCTGCGCCCATGCCGCCTCCGGCCGTGAAGACCTTCATCGTCTTCTTCGACTTCAACAAGTCGAACCTGACGCCGGAAGCGGTGAACGTCGTCGGCCAGGCCGTGCAGGAAGCCAAGACCAGCGGCGCCGTGCGCATCCTCGTCACGGGCCATACCGACACGGTGGGTTCGGACAGCTACAACCAGGCGCTCTCCGAACGCCGCGGCAATGCGGTGAAGAGCCAGATGATCCAGGACGGCCTTGCGGACAATCTCATCAGCGTCCAGGGCAAGAGCTTCCACGATCCCCTGGTCGCCACCGGCCCCGGCGTGCGCGAGCCGCAGAACCGCCGCGCCGTCATCGACCTGAACGGCTAGGATCGATTGCCGCCAAGCATGGAGAGAGCGGGCCGGGCGCCCGCTCTTTTCGTTTGTGCCCCGATCTTTTTGTTGTGTTAGGAACACGGCATGGGCGCGCTTTCGCACATTCGTGTTCTCGACCTCAGCCGCGTTCTGGCCGCGCCCTGGGCGACGCAGATCCTGGGCGATCTGGGCGCGGAGGTGATCAAGATCGAGAAGCCGGGCGAAGGCGACGAGACGCGCCATTTCGGCCCGCCCTTCCTGTCCAATCCGGACGGCAGCCGTGCCGACGCCACCTATTTCCTTGCCGCCAACCGCAACAAGAAATCCGTGGCGATCGATCTGGCGAAGCCGGAGGGTGCCGCCATCGTGCGCAGCCTGTCGCGCCGCGCCCATGTGGTGGTGGAGAATTTCAAGACCGGTGCGCTTGCCCGTTATGGCCTCGATTACGTGTCGCTGTCCGCCGACAATCCCGCGCTGGTCTATTGCTCGCTCACCGGGTTCGGCCATACCGGCCCGAACAAGGACAAGGCCGGCTACGACTATCTGATCCAGGGCATGGGCGGGCTGATGAGCGTGACGGGCCAGCCGGACGGCACGCCGGGCGCGGAGCCGATGAAAGTGGGCGTGGCGGTCTCCGATCTCCTGACCGGGCTCTACACCGCCAACGCCATCCAGGCGGCGCTGATCCATCAAGCGCGCACGGGAGAGGGCCAGGAAATCGACATGGCGCTGTTCGATTGCCAGGCCGCTTCGCTCGCCAACCAGGCGATGAATTATCTGGCGGGCGGGATGAAGCCCACGCGGCTGGGCAATGCCCATCCCAATATCGTGCCCTATCAGGTGTTCGCGACGGCGGACGGCTTTCTCATCCTCGCCGTCGCCAATGACGGCCAGTTCCGGCGCTTCTGCGGAGCATCCGGCCTTGCGGCGCTGGCGGACGATCCACGCTTCGCCACCAATGCCGAGCGCGTCGGCCATCGCGATGCCCTCGTCGGCATGCTCAAGCCCGCCTTCCTGACGCGGAGCAATGCCGAATGGATCGCGGCGCTGGAGGCCGCGAATGTGCCTTGCGGGCCGATCAACACGGTCGATCAGGTGTTCGCGGAGCAGCAGGCGAAAGCGCGCGGGCTGACGGTCTCGATGGCGCACGGGACGGGGCCGCTCGCTCTGGTGGCGAGCCCGCTCAGGCTCTCCAAGACGCCGCCGGAATATCGCTCCGCGCCGCCGCGCTTGGGGCAGCACACGCGCGAGGTCCTGGATGAGCTCGGGCTGACGGAGGCGGAGATTGCAAATCTCGCCAAATCCGGCGCGATCGGTTTGTAGGCATTAACCGCCATTGCCTCGACTGCCACGCATTCGAGAAACGAAGCCGAGAGGTTTTGCGTTGATCCTTTGGTAGAGGGAGAAACGATCATGCGGGCCGCTGTGGTGGCGGGGCTTTTTGCGATAGTCGCGGCGGCGGGCGCCAAGCCCCTGGGGAGCGCGCCGGATGTCCCGTTCTACCTCAGGCTTCCCGCGGCGAGTTTCAGCCGCCCGGCCGCGCAACAGAGCGACAGCGTCGATTACCGCAGCGCCGACGTGCCCGACCAGCGGGGCGGGATGAGCTTCGGGCCGATCCGGGCCGAGGCCGTGACGGAAGACCGCCCCGGCGGCAAGCACCGCACCTCGATGCAATATCACCTGGAAGGCATGCAGGTGCTGGGCGGCGACATCGGCGGCCATCTCGGCGGCCACGGCGCCATGCTGACCCTGCATTGGCACTGAGCGCGACTTAAAGCCCCGCAGCGGCGGGTTGGCCGAAAGCCCCTATCAAATCGCCACTTTTCTGACACCGGCTCTTGTGATTATGTGCCCGCCCCGTGCGTGTCTGGGTTGCGCGGGCAGTCGAGAGGATACGTCATGTCGTACAAGGTCGCCGTGGTCGGCGCGACCGGCAATGTGGGCCGCGAGATGCTGAGCGTGCTGTCGGAACGCCAGTTCCCGTACAGCGAAGTCGTGGCGCTCGCCTCGTCGAGATCGGTCGGCACGAGCGTGTCGTTCGGCGACGGCATACTCAAGGTCAAGGCGCTCGATCATTACGACTTCAAGGGCACCGACATCGTGTTGATGGCGGCCGGCTCCTCCGTCTCCAAGCCCTGGGCGCCCAAGATCGCGGCCGCGGGTGCGATCGTGATCGATAATGCTTCCTGCTGGCGGCTCGACCGCGAAGTGCCGCTGGTGGTGCCGGAGGTGAATGCCTCGGCGCTCGACACCATCAAGAAGGGCATCATCGCCAACCCGAACTGCGCCATCGCGCAGCTCGTCGTCGCGCTGAAGCCGCTGCACGACGCGGCCACCGTCAAGCGTGTGGTCGTGGCGACCTATCAATCGGTGTCGGGCGCGGGCAAGGCGGCGATGGACGAGCTGTTCCGCCAGACGCGCGCGATCTTCGTGGCCGATCCGATCGAGCACCACCATTTCACCAAGCAGATCGCCTTCAACGTGATCCCGCACATCCAGGATTTCCACGATTCCGGCTACACCAACGAAGAGTTCAAGATGATGGCCGAGGTGCAGAAGATCCTCGACCCCAACATCCTGCTCACCGCGACCTGCGTGCGCGTGCCGGTGTTCATCGGCCATTCCGAGGCCGTCAATGTCGAGTTCGAGAAGCCGATCACGGCGGAGAAGGCGCGCTCGATCCTGCGCGAGGCGCCGGGCGTGCTCGTCGTCGACAAGCGCGAGGACGGCGGCTACGTGACGCCCATCGAGGCGGCCGGCGAGGATGCGACCTATGTCAGCCGCATCCGCAAGGACCCGACGGTCGACCACGGCCTTTCCATGTGGGTGGTGTCGGACAATCTGCGCAAGGGCGCGGCGCTCAACGCCGTCCAGATCGCGGAATGCCTGATTAACCGTAAGATCCTGAAGAAGGCCGCCTAGCCCATCCGGTGGTTCGGCGCTCGGTACGGTTCCGCACCGTGCCTTGGTATGGATCGACACGCGGCAACAGAGCGGTAAAATAGCGGCGGGGGAACACACCATGCCGCCGGCAGAATTCTCCGCGCTCGTCGCGCGTCTGGGCGCCGCCGCCACGTCGGGCGACGGCAAGGCGTTCGCCGCCTGCTTCACGCCGGACGGGATCTACAACGACTATATATACGGCGCGCATGAAGGCCGCGCGTCCATCGCGGACATGCTGGAGAACCTCTTCCACCGCGACGCCACGGATTATCACTGGCAGTTCCTCGATCCGGTGACGGATGGGACGATCGGCTATGCGCGCTCGCTGTCGCGCTTCGTCTCCACCATCCCGGAATTCAAAGGCAACCGCATCGTCATCGACGGCATCAGCCGCTTCGTGCTGAAGGACGGATTGATCGGCGAATATTTCGAGAGCGTGAACGGCGGCATCGCCATGACGCAATTGGGCGTCCAGCCCGAGCGCATCGCCAAGGTGCTGCGCCGCTGGACCAACCGCTTCCTCGCCGAAGGGGAAATCGTGGACTACGCCAAGGGCTTCAAACCATGACACGCGTGCCGGCGCTGCTGTTGACCGCCTTGCTGCTCGCGGGTTGCGCGGGCGAGCGGCCCAGGGACGCGGTATGCCCCGCGCTCAAGACCGGGCAGGCCGAGCCCGATTTCGACCGCGCCATCACCGCCATGATGGCGAGCAAATTCGACCTGCCCAAGGGCCAGAAGCGCGATCATCTTTCGATCCTGCTGCTCTCCGGCGGCGGCGGCTGGGGCGCCTATGGCGCGGGCTTCCTCTCGGGCTGGTCGCAGCGCAGCGACAATCCCAGGCCGCGCTTCGACGTGGTGACCGGCGTGTCGACCGGCGCCTTCATCGCGCCCTTCGCGCTGCTCGGGCCGGATCGCGATCGGGTGCTGGAGAAGAACTATCGCGGCACCGGCAGCGGCGATCTCTTCAGCCGCCGCTCGATCTTCTCGCTGCCGTTCTGGAATTCGCTCAATACCGCGGGCGAGCTGCAGCGCCGGCTGAAGGCGGCGCTGGACGACCAAAGCATCGCGCGCCTCGGCGCGGCGGCGAAGGAAGGCCGCTCGGTCTGGGTCGGCGCGGTCAATTTCGACACCGGCGATTTCGGCGAATTCGACCTCACCGCCTTCGCCGGCGCCCTGCCGCCGGACGGCGCGCGCAAGGCCATCGTCAAGCGCATCATGGCGGCGAGCGCGATCCCGGTTTACCTGCCGCCCAAATTCATCGGAGGCTGCATGTATATGGACGGCGGCGTGCGCGAGAACCTGTTCATCGCCCAGATCGCCACCGCCATCGAGCGCTCCATCGGCTCGTGGCGCGCGCTGGGCGAGACGGATGTCGACATCTATGCCGTCGTCAACGGCCCGGTGAATCCGCGCCGGGCGCTGATCGACAACAACCTCGTCTCCATCGGCGCGCGCGGCTTCGACCTCGGCGCGGAGCAGATCCAGCTCGGCTCGCTGCGCGAGGTCTACGACTTCGCCCAGAAGAACGGCTTCACCTTGCATTGGACCAGCGCCGACGATGTCGTCACCGAACCGGAGAAGCCGCAGCCGGGACGATGCCTCTCTCCCGTCGGCATGAATGATGAGTTCGCCGGCCGCTTCACCGGCTGCCTGTTCGATGCGGGGCGCAGGAAGGCGCTGGCCGACCCGTCCCCTTGGCGGACGGACCGGCCCTAGGTTAGGGATGGCGGACCGCCATTCCCGGAGAGTGCCATGATCCGCCCGCGCCGTTCCGTCCTCTATATGCCCGGCTCCAATGGGCGGGCGATGGAGAAGGCGCAGAGCCTCCCCGCCGATGCGGTGATCCTCGACCTCGAAGACGCCGTCGCACCCGACGCCAAGGAGATGGCGCGCCGCCAAGTCTGCGATGTCGTCAAGGCCAGGGGCTTCGGCAAGCGCGAAGTGGTGATCCGCGTCAACGGTCTGTCGAGCCAATGGGGCGCGGCCGACCTCGCCGCCGCCGCCGAAGCCGGGCCGGACGCGATCCTGATCCCGAAAGTGTCCTCGCCACGCGATCTGGCCGAGGTCGACCAGCACCTCATGGGCACCAGCGGCGCGGAAACGCAGCTATGGGCGATGATGGAGACGCCGCTGGCCATCCTCAATGCCGGCGCCATCGCCGGCGCGGGCGGCAGGCTCGCCTGCATGGTCATGGGCACGAACGACCTGATCAAGGAATTCCGCGGGCGTCACACGCAGGATCGCCAGAACCTCACCGCCGCGCTCGGCATCGGCGTCGCCGCCGCACGCGCTTACGGACTCGCCATCGTCGACGGCGTCTATAACGACATCGCCAACGAAGACGGCTTCCGCGCGTCCTGCGAGCAAGGCCGCGCCTTCGGCTTCGACGGCAAGACCCTGATCCATCCGAGCCAGCTCGGCCCCTGCAACGCGGTGTTCGCGCCGTCCGCCGCCGAAGTGGAGGCCGCGCGCAAGATCATCGCCGCCTTCGAAGTCCCCGAGAACAAGGGAAAGGGCGCCATCGCGCTGGACGGCAAGATGGTCGAGCGTCTTCATGCCGAGATCGCCCAGCAGACGGTGGACCTCGCCGACGCCATCGCGGCGCTGGCATGAAGACGAACCCAGGCAACTTCTTCGAGGATTTCCGCGTCGGCGGATCGCTCGTCCATGCGACGCCGCGCACGCTGACGGCGGGCGATGCCTCGCTCTACACCGGGCTGTACGGTTCGCGCTTCGCGCTGCAATCGAGCGACACCTTCGCCCGCGCCCTGGGTTATGCGCGCGCGCCGCTGGACGATCTTCTCGTCTTCCACACCGTGTTCGGCAAGAGCGTGCCGGATATCTCGCGCAACGCGGTGGCCAATCTCGGCTATGCCGAAGGGCGATTCCTGAAGCCGGTCTTCGCGGACACGACCTTGTCCGCCACCTCCGAAGTGATCGGCCTCAAGGAGAACTCCAACAAGCAGACCGGCGTGGTTTATGTCCGCACGCGCGGCTTCGATGAGACCGGCGAGACGGTTCTGTCCTATGTGCGCTGGGTGATGGTGAGGAAGCGCGACGCCGCCGCCATCGTGACCGAGACGCATGTGCCGAAGCTTGCCGATGCGGTGGCCGGGCTCCCCGCGCCGGCCTGGGACAAGTTCGACTTCTCCGTCTCCGGCAGCCCGCATGGTTTCGACGACTACGCGGTCGGCGAAAAGATCGACCATGGCGACGGCATGACGGTCGAGGAAGCCGAGCACATGCTGGCGACACGCCTCTACCAGAACACCGCGCGCGTCCATTTCGATCAGTTCACCGAAGGCAAGGGCCGCTTCGGCCGCCGGCTCGTCTATGGCGGGCACGTCATCTCCATCGCCCGCGCGCTGTCCTTCAACGGGCTCGCCAATGCGGTTTCCATCGTCGCGATCAACGGCGGGCGTCACCTCAATCCGCTCTTCGCCGGCGACACGGTGTTCGCCTGGTCCGAGGTGCTCGACAAGCGCACGCTGTCGGACAAAGCGGGCGCGCTGCGCCTGCGGCTGACCGCGACCAAGAACCTGCCTTGCGCCGGATTCCCGCGCGAAGGCGAGAACGTGATCCTCGATTTCGATTGTTGGGCGCTGATGCCGAGGCGCGGCTGATGGCGTTGCTCGAGCGTTACCGCGCGCTGGTCAAATCCGGCGAGCTCAAACCCGACAAGGCGCAGGACGCGGCCGGGCGCAAGCTCCAGGCGCTGGGCGATGCGCTCGCCAGATACAGGCCCGGGCGCTCTTTCCTGTTCGGACAGCGGCCCGCGCCACGCGGACTTTATCTGTGGGGCGATGTCGGGCGCGGCAAGTCGCTGCTGATGGATTTGTTCTTCGACAATCTTCGGCTGGTGAAGAAGACGCGCACCCATTTCAACGCCTTCATGACCGACATCCACCTGGCCATCCATGCCGAACGCGAAAAGCATGGCGAGGATCCAATTCCACCCGTCGCGCGCGCCATCGCCGCGCGCACAACCCTGCTCTGCTTCGACGAATTCCAGGTGACGGACGTGGCTGACGCCATGATCCTGGGCCGGCTGTTCCAGCAATTCTTTTCGCTCGGCCTTGTCGTTGTCGCCACTTCCAACACGCCGCCCAACGACCTTTATCGGGGCGGCCTCAATCGCCAGCTCTTCCAGCCCTTCATCGCCATGCTCGAGGAGAAGCTCGAAGTCGTCGAACTCAAGGGCGCGGTCGATTACCGCCTGCAGCGGATCAGCGGGCTCGACATCTACATCACCCCGCTCGGGCCAGACGCCGACGCCAAGATGGACGCGGCGTGGAAGCGGCTCACCGACACCATCAAAGGCGAGCCGGCGAGCCTCACCGTGTTCGGGCGCAGTCTGCGCGTGAAGCAGGCGGCCAAGGGCGTGGCGCGGTTCGGCTTTGCCGAACTCTGCGTCCAGCCGCTGGCGGCGGCGGATTATCTCGCCATAGCGCGGGCCTATCACACGCTCCTGATCGACCATATTCCGCGCATGGATTCCACCATGCGCAACGAGGCGCGGCGCTTCATCACCTTGGTCGACACGCTCTATGACGAAGGCGTCAAACTGATCTGCTCGGCGGAGACGCAGCCCGACGCGCTCTATATGGCGGGCGACGGCGCCGAGGCGTTTCGCCGCACGGCGTCCCGCCTCATGGAAATGCGCAGCGAGGATTATCTGAAACGCGGTCACGGCATCCACGGAGCCGCCGCATGAGCAGTTTGTGGGAGATGGCGCTGATCATATTGGCGGCGCTCGCCCTTTATTATCACCGCGCCCGCAGCCTGGGCGCGCTCAACCGCTTCGACGAACGCGTCACGGCGCGGCGGCAGGAAGAGATCCGCGACCGCCAGGACCATACCGCGCATTACAAGCACACGCTGCGCCTGGCCGAGGAGCAGGTCGAAGAGGTGCAGACGATCGCCGTGCCCGATGCCCGCACCGCCGAGCCCGTCACGCGCTATCTCTTCGAAGGCGAGCAATTCGCCACGCGCGAGGAGGCGCAGACCGTCCGCGCCGACAAGATCCGCGCCATCGCCCGCGGCTTCTACATGGAATTGCCCCGCGCGCTCGCCGAGCGGCGGAGCAAGGATAAATTGAATTAGACGGGTGCATTTGGGTTGCCACAATAAAGCTCAGTGTCATGGCCCGCGACTGCGGGCCACCCAGGTGATCATCGAACTCCGCGCTTCAGATCGCGTGTGGTTTGGGCAGAGAAGAGCAACGCCGCCTGGGCGGCCCGCACCAGGCGGGCCGTGACACGAATTTTGTGGTCGAACACAGTCGGCTCTAAGCCGCCTCACCCCTCAACAGCCGCGGCAATTTTCCGACATCGCCGCCGGCGTGGCGCATGAAGAAACGGCGCAGCGGCGCGATGGCATCGACCGCGCCCAGGCCCAGATCGCGCGCGAGGCGCAAGGGCGCGATGTCGTTCGAGAACAACCGGTTCAGCGCATCGGTCGAGGCGGCGAGTGTCACGGAATCGAAGCGCCGCCAGCGTTCGTAGCGCGCCAGTGTGTCGGCGGCGCCGATATCCATGCCCAAGCGCGCGGCGTCGAGCGCGCATTCGGCCAGCGCCGCCACATCCTTGAAGCCGAGATTGAGGCCCTGGCCCGCGATGGGATGGATGCCATGCGCGGAATCGCCCGCGAGCGCGAAACGCTGCGCCACGAATCCGCGCGCGAGATGGAATTTGAGCGGATAGGACCAGCGCGGCCCCACCGCCTTCACCGCGCCCAGATGGGCGCCGAAGCGGCGCGCGATCTCTGCATTAAATTCATCTTCGGGCAGCGCCATCATCGCGGGCGCGACAGTATCCCGCTCCGTCCACACCAGCGACGAGCGGTTCACCGCGCCGTCCGGCGTCATCGGCAGGATCGCGAACGGGCCCGACGGCAGGAAATGCTCATAGGCCACGCCGTTATGCGGATGCTCGTGCGCGACGGTCGCCACGATCCCGGTCTGCGGATAGGACCAGGCGATGATCTTCAGCCCCATCTCCTCGCGCATCGGCGAGTGGCGGCCGTCGGCGGCGATGGCGAGCCGCGCCGTGACGGTGTCGCCGTTGGAAAGCGTAGCGGTGACGCCGCCGCCCTGCGTCTCCAGCGCCGTGAGCGCGGCGGGCGACACGAACGTGACATCCTTCGCCGCCTCGACCGCGGCGAAGAGTGCGGTGCGGATGAAGCGGTTCTCGGCGATGCGGCCCATGGGCTCGCCGATTTCGCCGGCATCGAAATGGAGCGAGAAGGGCGATGGCGTGCCGCCCAGCACCGCGTCGGTGACCAATATGTCGTGGATCGGCTGGGCGTGGACATCGAGCGCGTCCCACACGCCCAGCGCCTCCAGCATGCGCACCGAGGAATAGGACAGCGCGCTCACCCGCCCGTCGAATTTCGCGTCGAGGAAGGACTTGGGCGGCACCGGATCGGCGACCGCGACCTTCAGCCCGCCTTGGGCGAGCGCCAGCGCCAGGGTCAGCCCCACCATGCCGCCGCCGCCGATGATCACGTCGCAATCCATGGCCGGACCCTAGCGCTTTCCGGGGCGCCCGGGAAAAAGCATGGCGCCGCAGGGCTTTATTCGTTTTCCAGACATGCCCACCCCCCTCCCCCCTCTCTGGAGCGAGGCCGCCAAAGACAACCCCCCTACCCTATGCGGAGAGAGTCCTTTTTTGCGCGCGCAAAGGCGATGCGAATTCGGCAGCCTGCACAAATAATAGGCAGGCCTTTACCACCCTCCCCAGCGATATCAATAGCTTAATCGATGCTGCGGCGCGGCATGGTTCTTGAGATGGCTGGCCCGGGGACATTCGAGGGCAAGCGATGAAACTGATCACCGCGATCATCAAGCCGTTCAAGCTGGACGAAGTGCGCGAGGCCCTGTCGGCCTTGGGCGCACAGGGCATGACCCTGACCGAGGTCAAAGGCTTCGGCCGGCAAAAGGGCCATACGGAAATCTATCGCGGCGCGGAATACGCCGTGAGCTTCCTGCCCAAGATCAAGATCGAGGTCGCCGTCTCCGCCGCCATGGCCGAGGCCGTGATCGAGACCATCACCGCCAAAGCCAAGACCGGCCAGGTGGGAGACGGGAAGATCTTCGTCACGCCGCTGGAACGCGTGGTGCGCATCCGCACCGGCGAGACCGACGGCGACGCGCTCTGAAACGCGCTTCGCACCATCGCTTGCACAATCATTGGGGAGAATAGGGATGACGATTTCCAAACTGAAGCGTGCCGGCATCGCGGCCGGAGCCGCGCTGGCTGGCACCTTGGCGATGAGCGGCGGCGCGTTGGCCGCCGCGCCGCCCAAGATCGATTCCGGCGACACCGCCTGGATGCTCACCTCAAGCGCGCTGGTGCTGATGATGACCATTCCGGGCCTGGCGCTGTTCTATGGCGGCATGGTGCGCAAGAAGAACGTGCTCGCCACCTTGGCGCAAAGCTTCGGCGCCACCTGCATCATCACGGTGTTGTGGATGATCGTCGGCTATTCGGTGGCCTTCACGCCCAACGCCAATCCGCAGCTCAACCAGTTCATCGGCAGCTTCGACCAGTTCATGCTGGGCAAGATGGGGCTGAACGCGGTCAATCCGCTGGCGGCGACGATCCCTGAATCCGTCTACATGTTCTTCCAGATGACCTTCGCCATCATCACGCCGGCGCTGATCGCCGGCGCGCTGGCGGACCGGATGAAATTCTCCGCCTTCATGTGGTTCATGTCGCTGTGGCTGTTGCTCGTCTATTGCCCCATCGCCCATTGGGTGTGGGGGGGAGGCTGGCTCGGCTCCATGGGCGCGCTCGACTATGCCGGCGGCACGGTCGTGCATCTGAACGCGGGCACCGCGGGCCTCGTCACCTGCCTCGTGCTGGGCAAGCGCACGGGGCTCGGCACCGAGAACATGGCGCCGCACAACCTGGTCTACAGCGTCATCGGCGCTTCGCTGCTCTGGGTCGGCTGGTTCGGATTCAACGCAGGGAGCGCGGTGACGGCCAACGTCAATGCCGGCATGGCGGCGGCGGCGACGCAGATCGCCACCGCGGCCGCGGCGATGTCGTGGATGGGTGTCGAATGGATCATCGCCAAGAAACCCTCCGTGCTGGGCATGATCTCCGGCGCGGTGGCGGGGCTTGTGGCGATCACCCCGGCTTCCGGCTTCGTCAATCCGTGCGGCGCGCTCATCATCGGGCTCTGCGCGGGCGCGGTCTGCTACTTCTCCGCGGTATGGGTGAAGAGATGGATCGGCTATGACGACGCGCTCGACGCCTGGGGCGTGCATGGCGTGGGCGGCGCGCTCGGCGCCATGCTTACCGGCGTGTTCGCCAGCAAGGCCATCAATGCTGCAGGCGCGCCCAATGGCGGCTGGCTGATCGACGGCAACGGCCACCAGATGCTGCTGCAGTTCTACGACGTGGCCGCGACCTTCGCGTATTGCGCGGTCGGCACCTTCATCATCCTGAAGGTCATCGACCTCGTCATCGGCCTGCGCGTCTCCAAGGAAGTCGAAGTCGAAGGCCTCGACATCAATCTCCACGGCGAAACCGTGCACGGCTGACAACCGGCTCTCTCCTGCAACTGGGGCGCCCCGCAAGGGGCGCCCTTTTTGTCGGTTGCGAGAAATATGTCATGACATTGTCTGGCAGAAGTGCTATCGGGCTTACCCATGGCAAAACTCGCGACCCGTTCCGAAAAGCTCGATATCCGTCTCACGCCGGACGCCAAGCGCCTGCTCAATGATGCGGCAAGCGCAACCCGAAAATCAGTCAGCGAATTCGTGGTCGAAAGCGCGCTGTCGCGGGCGGCGGAAACGTTGCCTGACCGGCAGCGTTTCCTGCTCGACACCAAGCGCTGGAAAGCCTTTCAGGAAGCGCTCGACGCGCCGCCGCGATCCCTGCCACGTCTGAAACGCCTGCTGCGGGAAACCGGACCGCTCGACGCCAAGCGCAAATGACTGCGGCGTTGCGCATTGAGAAATTGTCGCCTGCCCATCGCATCGATGATTTCGACTGCGGCACCGAAGCCCTCAACCGCTTTCTCATTCGCCACGCCTTGCAGAACCAGCGCCAGCGCCTCGCAAACCTATCTCGCGCTCTCGGGCGAGAATGTCGCGGGCTTCCACACTTTGGTCGTTGGGGAGATTTCCCACGCAGACGCGCCGGAGCGCCTGCGCAAGGGATTGGCACGGCATCCGGTTCCCATCATGGTTCTCGCGCGGCTAGCCGTCGACCGCAAATGGCAAGGCAAGGGCCTGGGCGCGTCGCTGCTGAAAGATGCTCTTTTGCGCACGGCACGCGCGGCCGATATCGCCGGCATCCGCGCCTTCGCCGTGCATGCGAAGGACGACACAGCCAAGACTTTCTATGAGCATTTCGACTTCATCGCTTCACCGAGCGATCCGTTTCATCTTTTCCTTTTGATGAAGGACATACGCGCCTTGCTGGAATAGGAATGGACGGGCGCTGAAGGTCCGCCTAGATTCGCCGCCATGTTCCCAGGCCGCCTGTCCCAGCTCCCGCCCGCCATGTTCGCGCAGCTTGCGGATCTGCTGGAGCATGAGAAACCGGGCGCGCCGGTGATCAATCTGGGCGTGGGCGATCCGCGCGGGACGGTGCCCGGCTTCGTCACCGAGGCGTTGGCCAGGCATGCGCATCAGTTCGGCGAATATCCGGCGATCAATGGGACGCAGGATTGGCGCAACGCCGCCGCGCAATGGGTGGCGCGCCGCTTCGCGCTGCCGGAGGGCGCGATCGATCCGGACAAACACGTGCTGCCGCTCAACGGCACGCGCGAGGGGCTGTTCCTGGCGCCGTTCGCGGTGGTGCCGGAGACGAAGGCGGGGGCGCGGCCGGCCATCCTGCTGCCCAACCCGTTCTACCAATGCTATGCAGCGGCCATCCTGGCGTCCGGCGCCGAGCCGGTCTTCGTGCGCACCGGCGCGGACTTCCTGCCGGACTACGCATCGCTGCCCAAACACGTGCTGGCGCGAACGGTGGCGGCCTATATCTGCTCGCCCTCCAACCCCGAAGGCGCGGCGGCGGACGAGAAATATTGGCGCACGCTGTTCGGGCTCGCGGACGAATACGACTTCACCGTCTTCGCCGACGAATGCTACGCCGACATCTATATCGACAAGCAGCCCGTGAGCGCGCTGACCGCGCGCCACGCGCAGTCGGGCGGCGTCACGAAACTCCTGACCTTCCACTCGCTGTCCAAGCGCTCCTGCCTGCCGGGATTGCGTTCCGGCATCGTGGCGGGCGACGCCGGGCTGCTCGCGACCTTCCGCCAGTTCCGCAACTACTCCGCCCCGCAGGTGCCGATGCCGATCCTGGCCGCGTCGGCGGCGGCGTGGCGCGACGAGGAACATGTCGCGGTCAACCGCGCGACCTATGCGACGCGCTTCCGCGCCGCCCAGCGCATCCTGGGCAACCGGATGCGCATGCCGGATGGCGGGTTCTTCCTCTGGCTGGACGTCGGCAATGGCCAGGAGGCGTGCCTGAAGCTGTGGCGGCAGGCGGGCATCCGGGTGCTGCCAGGGGCCTATATGGGACGCGAAACCGAGCCCGGAAAAAACCAGTCAAACCCTGGGTTTTCCTTCATCCGGGTGGCCCTCGTTAGCGATTTGTCAACCATTCAAGCCGCACTTGCGAGGATGGGCGAAATCCTGGGCGACACTCCATGAGCAGCCGTGTTTACCAACCGCGCTCCCGGCGCGCGGAGCTGAGCGAGACCTTCGACGAGATCAAGCGCGGCATCGTGCGTTTCGCCCATGAATCGGTCATGCGCGGCGCGGGCGGCTTGCTGCTGCTGGTGGCGCTGCTGGGCTATGCCTCGCTGCTCTTCTACCACCCGGCCGACGCCAGCCTGAACAATGCGACGGCGGCGGCGCCCAACAATCTGCTCGGCGGATTGGGCGCGGCGGCGAGCGATCTTCTCTTCCAGGCTTTCGGGCTCGCGGCGCTCGCCTTCCTGGCTTCGCCTGCCGTGTGGGGCTTGCGCGCGTTGTTCGGCCAGAAGATGCGCCACGGCATGCCGCGGCTGATCGCCTGGTTCCTCGGCACGGTGCTGACAGCCGCGGGGCTCGGCGTGCTGCCCGCGCCGCTCGCTTTGCCGGCCGGCTGCGGCGGCATGATCGGCATCACCGTCACCAATCTCTCCGCCCATGTCGGGCAAGTCTATGGCATCGCCTGGATCGGCACCGCCGTGCCGCTGATCCTGCTCGCGATCGGATTGCCGCTGGCGTTCCTCGCCACCGGACTGGAGCCACGCGGCATCGTGAGCGCGCTGGCCGGAATCCCGGCAGGCTTCATCTGGCTCAAGGGCCTCGTGCGCATGCCCGAACGCGCGCATGACTATGATCACGAACCCGAAGACGACTACGCCGTCCATGACGACGACGAAGAGGACGACGCGGACGCCTATGGCCTCGCCGTCGCGCCCGAGCCGGTCGCGGCATCCTCCTCCTCTCCTTCTTCCGCCAAGCCGCGCGTACGGCGCGAGGAGACGCGCAAGGCCGACAGCGCCAAGACCAAGACCGCGCACCAGCCGGTCCTCGCCTTCACTTCCGGCGAATATGAATTGCCGTCGCTGGGCCTGCTCACCGAAGCGGTGCGCCAGCACGACGCCACCGCGCTGTCCGACGAGGCGCTGGAAGAGAACGCGCGCATGCTGGAAGCGGTGCTGGGCGATTTCGGCGTCAAGGGCCGGATCACCGCCGTGCGGCCCGGCCCGGTCGTCACGCTTTACGAATTCGAGCCGGCGGCGGGCGTCAAATCCTCCCGCGTGATCTCGCTCTCCGACGACGTGGCGCGTTCGATGTCCGCGGTGGCGGCGCGCATCGCCGTGATCCCGGGGCGCAATGTCATCGGCATCGAATTGCCGAACCAGAACCGCGAGACCGTGTTCCTGCGCGAGCTGCTCTCGGCCAACGAGTACGAGAAGGCGCGCGCGCCGCTGACCCTGGCGCTGGGCAAGACCATAGGCGGCGAGCCGGTGATGGCCGATCTCGCCAAGATGCCGCATTTGCTGATCGCGGGCACCACCGGCTCGGGCAAGTCGGTCGGTCTCAACACCATGATCCTGTCGCTGCTCTACCGCATGTCGCCCGAGCATTGCCGCATGATCATGATCGATCCCAAGATGCTGGAATTGTCTGTCTATGAGGGCATCCCGCATCTGCTCGCGCCCGTGGTGACGGAGCCGCGCAAGGCGGTCGTCGCGCTCAAATGGGCGGTGCGCGAGATGGAAGAGCGCTACCGCAAGATGTCCAAGCTGGGCGTGCGCGGCGTGGAGGCGTTCAACGATCGCGTCCGCAAGGCGAAGGACAAGGGCGAGACCTTGAAGCGCACGGTGCAGACCGGCTTCGACCGCGAGACCGGCAAGCCGATCTACGAAGACGAGATGCTCGAGCTCGAGCCCATGCCCTATATCGTGCTCATCGTCGACGAGGTCGCCGACCTGATGATGATCTCCGGCAAGGAGATCGAGGGCGCGGTGCAGCGCCTGGCGCAGATGGCGCGCGCCGCTGGCATCCATCTGATCGCGGCGACGCAACGTCCCTCGGTCGACGTTATCACCGGCACCATCAAAGCGAACTTTCCGACGCGTATCTCCTTTCAGGTGACGAGCAAGATCGACAGCCGCACCATCCTCGGCGAACAGGGCGCCGAACAGCTGCTCGGCCAGGGCGACATGCTCTACATGATGGCGGGCGGCCGCATCCGCCGCATCCACGGCCCGTTCGTGACCGACGCCGAAGTCGAAGACGTGGTGCGCTTTTTGAAAACACAAGGCCGCCCGGATTATCTCGATGCGGTCACCGAAGAGCCCGATGAAGACGGAGACGATCCCTATGGCCTCTCGATCGGCGGCGAAGGCGGTGACGACCTCTTCGACAAGGCAGTCGCCATTGTCGCGCGCGAACGAAAAGTCTCGACCTCCTAC
>DASXCJ010000005.1:0-14091 GCA_036491175.1 Rhizomicrobium sp. | reverse complement strand
CAGAAAAGCCTCGATCCGATCCCATTGATCGTCTCGCAAACCATAGCGTCGCGTCATCCGTCAGCTCCGAATCAGCCGACCCTCTATGAATCACTCCGCTCTATCCTTGGGAATCCTCTAATTGAGGACGCGCCCTAGTACTGCGTGCTACCGGCGAACTTGAAGAGTTCTTGATCCGTTCCTAATATCGGGGCAGCAACCACAAGGTGAGTCGCAGCGTCCTGGCGCGGCGGCGAAGGAGAAGCATGTCCTGCGGGAGGGTCGAAATGCGGAGGCGAAGCTGCCCTTTTGGGCGGGGACACGCTGGCGAGGGTTCAGCGAGGGGGGAGGGGGGCGCGCCAAACCGGAAAACGAATGCGCCCTCGTCACGTGGGGCACAAGATGTTGGGCGGCGGTCGGGGATGCTCTTGGGGGGAGGGGCGTTCGGCGGGAAACGCGAAAACAACGATCAAGGATTTGCGAGGCGCGGTGCAGGCGCGCCTAGTGTTTGTGCTGGGGCGCTCACGAAACGTTACAGTTGGGCGGCGTGGGCCGATCGCCGCGCAAAGCACGGGCTTTTCGCGTTCATTGCTATTTCGGGCTCCAGCGACTATGTTGGGATCACGTGGTTCTCACGTCCCGTCAGGCGACGAAGCGCTTCCGTTGATACGACACGCACGAAAGCGCGCCGAACCAGCCGAAACCCTCCAGACACTGATGTTTCAAGGGGCCCGTCGGGCCCGCGCGGCTGTCGTGCGGGCGTGTCTCACTTCAATGAACTGGAAAAACTGAAATGGCTATCGGTACCGTGAAATTCTTCAATACCACCAAGGGCTTCGGCTTCATCGCGCCGGAAGGCGGCGGCAAGGACGTGTTCGTCCATGCGACCGCCGTCGAGGCAGCGGGCATGCGCTCGCTCGCCGAAGGGCAGAAGGTCTCGTTCGACATCCAGCCGGATGCGCGCGGATCCAAGGCGGCCAATCTCAAGGCCGTCTGAGGACATGACTTCGCGGGCGGCGACATCGTGCGCCGCCCGTTTTCTCTTCTGACCATTCTCTTGCAAACATATCGGGAAAGGACCCTTCCATGCCCGACGATATCTCCCCCAAGCCGCGCGACCGCGACGGTGCCCGCCGCCGCGCGATGAACCATTTCGCCGCCGCCGAGCAGCGCGACTCCACCGTCAAGCAGATGATGCAGGCCGAGCGCGACGCGACCGACGCCAAGACCGCCAAGCTGCGCGCGCTGCGCCTGGCCAAGGAAGAAACCGACCGCGTCGAAGCCGCCAACAAGCCGCCCGCGCCCGCGAAGAAGAAGCGCGCGAGCCCGACGAAAGCCGGCGCCTAGTACTGGTGGACGCCGCCGAACATTCCGAGCAGCCACAACACCAGGATCACGATCAGCACCAGACCGAGCACGCCGCCGAGGCCCGCGCCGCCATAGGAGCGATGGGCGTAATATCCGCCGCCGCCGCCGAACAGCACGAGCAGGACGATGATGATCAGAAGCAGGGTCATGGCGCTCTCCGAAATTGTCGTAAGCTAACGCGCGAGACCGCCGTCCGGACTCTTCCATGAGTTGCTTCGCATGAGCCGAGCTTTCGTCAAGGAAACCGAAAACGCGGCGCCGCCGCCCGAGCGCATGCTCTCCGAAGGCCCCAACCCGGTCACGCCGGAGGGTTTCGCGAGGATCAACGCCGAAGTCGCGCGGCTCGAAGCGGCGCTGAAGAGCGAAGCGAATGTTCTCCTGCGCGAGACCCTGGAGCGCGACCTGCGCTACTGGTCGGTGCAGAAATCGCGCGCCGAGATCGCGCCGCCTGCATCCGGCGATACGATCGCCTTCGGCAGCCGCGTCGCGCTCAGGCGTAACGGACGTGTCCAGACTTTCCGCATCGTGGGCGAGGACGAAGCCGATCCGTCCGCCGGCCTCGTCAATTGGCGCAGTCCGCTGGCGCAAGCCGTGATGGGCGCGCGCAAGGGCGACGCCGTCGAAGCGCCGCCGCCCTTGGGCGAAATCGAGATCCTGCGCGTCGAGCCTTGATCAGCCCGGAGGCGCGGTCTCGTCGGTGCAATTGTCGCCGTCGATATCGCACAGCTGGTCGGGCCGGTGGCGCGGTGGGGCGGCGCCCATCATCGGCATGCCGCGCGGCGAACTCGCCGTCCAATGGCGGTGGCAATGGTTGCTCGTCGCGTCGCAACTATAGGTCCAGCAGCCGTCGCGGTCGCAACGCTGGCCTTGCGGCGCGGGTTGCGCAACTGGGGCGCTGGCAGGTGGCGTCTGGGCCTGTGCCGCGCCGGCGACGAGCAGGGCCGTGAGCGCGGCGCCGGCAAAAAAATGCGGTTTCATGATTTCACTCCCTGTCGCCCCGCTTCGGAAACGGGTTCGGGTCAGAGGAGTTCCTTGACCGCCTCGCCCGGGCGGCAAAGCTTGGCGCCCTTCTGCCTCACCACGATGGGCCGGTTGAGCAGGATCGGATGGGCCACCAGTGCCGTGATCAGCCTGTCTTCATCCGCATCGGCCAGATTCAGTTCGGAATAGACCGCTTCCTTCTCGCGCACCACGTCGCCCGCCGACGCACCCATGCGTGCGAGCAAGGCCTTCAGTGCGGCCGCGTCCAGCGGCGTCGTCAGATATTCGACGATGACGGGCGCGACGCCCGCTTCGCGGATCAGCTCCAGCGCGCGGCGCGAATTGGAGCAGCCGGGATTGTGATAGATCGTGACGCTCATGCCCGCGGAAAACCGCGCGCGAGCGGCGCCGCGCAAGCGGCGATCGCGCCCTGCGCGGCCTCCCCGATGCGGCCCTCGCCCGCCATGGCGGCGAAGCGCCCGGCGATGGCGGACCATTGCGCCTCGCCCACCGCCGCGTGCACCGCCTTGGTGGCGAGAAGTTCGACACGGCGCTCGCCCAGGCTTGCGAAGATCAGCACGCCTTCGCGGTGCGTCCCCAATATGCGCGCGGCGAACTCGCGCTGGGCGAGCAGCCGCGCCTTGTCACGCTTGATCGCTTCGGGCACCACGCGCAACCGCATCGCGAAAGGCTCGAGCGCGAAAGCGGCGATAGCGAAGCATCCGGCCTCGGCGAGGAAGCCCATGCGCAACGACAGATCCGGCCAGAACAGAGCCAATCCGCAGCCCAGCACGAAAGCCGCCATCGCGCCCCACAGGATCGGATAGAGGGCGTAGCGGTCGCTCGCCGGAACGATGGTGACGGCGAGATGCGCCGACGTCCGTGCTTCCACCGCCGCGATGGCGTCGTGGATGGCTTTGCGATCCTCCGCGCCGAGCCGCATCACCAGCTCCCCGAGGCGCCGCCGCCCCCGAAAGAGCCGCCGCCGCCGGAGAATCCGCCGCCGCCGCTGCCGCCGCCAAAGCCACCGCCACCGAAACCGCCGCCCCAGCCGCCGCCGTAACGCCGGCCGCCGCCGCCGCCAAGAAAGAGTAGCGGCCAGAGGAAGCGGCCGAACACGATCCAGATCACGATCACCGCCAGCAGGATCGGAAAGCGGCCGGTGTCATCGCTGGGATGGCTCTGCGCCGCGTCGGCCAGTGTGGCATCCACATCCTTGGTATCGACGCCAAGCACTTTCAGGATCGACGCCGACGCCGCCAAAGTCCCGCCGTCATAGTCGCCGCGCCGGAAAGCGGGCTTGACGATGTTCTGCACGATCAGCGCCGATTGCGCGTCGGTCAGATCGCCTTCCAGCCCATAGCCGACATCGATGCGCACCTGATGCTCGGCCGGTGCGATGGTGAGCAAGATGCCGTTGTTCTTGCCGCCCTGCCCTAGCTTCCAAGCGCGCCCGAGCTGATAGCCGTAGACCGCGATGTCGTTGCCGTCGAGCGACTTGATCGTGGCGACGACGAGCTGATCGCCCGTCTTCTGCTCCAGCGCCGCGCTCATCGCGGTCAGCCGCGATTTGGCGTCGTCCGACAGGACGCCGGCATCGTCGACCACGCGGCCGGTGAGCGGCGGGAAATTCGGCGCGGCCATCGCCGTCACCGCGCCGAACAGGATCAGCGCGAGGGCGGCGAAGAGGGTGGTTTTGCGGAACATCTAGAAGCTGACGTGCGGCGCCTGTTGCGCTTGCTCGCTGATGGTGAAGGTCTCGCGCGGCTTGGCATCCGGATAGAACATCGCGGCGACCCAGCGGCTCGGAATGGTGCGCAAGGTGGTGTTATAGGTCTGCACCGAGTCGATGTAGTCCTTGCGCGCCACAGCGATGCGGTTCTCCGTGCCTTCGAGCTGCGACTGCAGGATCAGGAAGTTCTGGTTCGACTTCAGGTCCGGATAATTCTCGCTCACCGCGAGCAGCCGCCCGAGCGCGCCGCCGAGCTGCGCCTGACTCTGCTCGAAATTGTGGAAGGCTTGCGGATTGGAGAGCACATCCGCCGGCAGGCTCATCGTCGTCTGCGTGGCGTGCGCGCGCGCTTCCGTCACCTGCGTCAGCACCGTCTGTTCCTGCTTGGCATAGCCCTTCACCGTCGCCACCAGATTGGGCACGAGGTCGGCACGGCGCTGATATTCGTTCAGCACCTGGCTCCATTTGGCTTTCACGTCCTCGTCCTGCTTGGGCACGGTGTTGATGCCGCAGGCCGAAAGGCCCAGCGCCACCACCAGCATTGCCCCGGCGCGGACCGCGAAACGGGCAAAAGACATGACTTCCCTCCCAAACGACTCTCAGGCCGACATTACATGGTTCGGCGACAGGGGGACGACAAGAGGCCGGCCCCGCCCAACATGAAATCGCAGAAAGGCGGCATGCCCCCACGTTCCGGCCCAGCCGGGCCGCAAATCCGCCACGGAGCTGAGGCCCCCTGCGTTTCCATGTCAGGAGGGCCGCCGATGCCGGCGCATTTTCATTCCTTCGGTCCGTCGCATCTGATCGCGATGGCGGCGATGTTCGCGGCCGCGGCCGTGCTGATCGCCGTCACCCGCGCCGCCAACAATCCGCGGCTGGACAAGATCCTGCGTTGGACACTCGCCGGTTTGCTGGCGGCGGACTGGATCGCCTATCTGGTGATGTTCTACCGCAACGGCTGGATGACCATCGGCAATATCCTGCCGCTCAACCTTTGCGATTGGGCGACCATCGCGGTGGTCGCGACGCTCATCCGCCCCAACCAGCGAAGCTATGAACTCTCCTATTTCTGGGCGCTGGCGGGCACCTTGCTTGCCTCGATCACGCCCGATCTGGAATACGACTTCCCGGACTGGCGATTCCTCTTCTTCTTTTTCTATCATGCCGCGATCATCGCCAGCGTCCTCTACCTGACCTTCGGCCTCTTCATGCGCCCGGTGGTGGGCTCGATCCGCCGCGTGCTGATCTGGACTCTGTCCTATGGCGCCGTCGCCGGCGCGGCGGACTGGCTGCTCGGCACGAATTACGGCTTCCTGCGCCATAAGCCCGATGTCGCCACGCTCTTCGATGCGATGCCGCCTTGGCCGTGGTATATCGGCGAATGCTTCGTCATCGCCGTGGCGGCGATGCTGTTGCTCTACGCGCCGTTCTTCGTCGCGGACCGTTTGCGCAAGCCGCGTCTGGCTTGATCCGGGGGATCCATGCACGACAAATTCGTCTTCTTCGGGACCGAACATTGCATCGTCATGGCGCTCACCTTCGCCGTGCCGCTGGCGCTCTCGCTGACCGGCGCGAAGAACCCAGCGCGCGACCGCGTCATCCGGCGCCTTTATGCCGTTACCCTGATCGGCATCTGGATCGCCTGGTATGCGCTCTTCATTTCGCGCGACTGGCTGAGTTGGGGCAACGCCCTGCCGATGAATCTCTGCGACTGGACGACCGTCGTCGTCCTCATCGCCTGTTTCGACAAAAGCCAGCGCGCCTACGAACTCGCCTATTTCTGGAGCCTGGCCGGAACGCTGCAAGGCATCGTCACGCCCGATGTGAATTTCGGCTTTCCCGAGCCGCAATTCGACGTCTTCATCCTGGGTCATGCCGCGATCATCGGCGCGGTGATCTATCTCACCTTCGGCACGGGCTTGCGCCCGGTGCCGGCGTCGATCCCGCGCGTCGCCGCCTGGACCGTCGTCTATGCGGCGGCGGCCAGCCTCGCCGACTGGCTGCTCAAGGTGAATTACGGATTCTTCCGCGCCAAGCCAAACCACGCCACCGTGTTCGACTATCTCTCGCCCTGGCCCGCCTATATTCCCGAAGCGATCGGGATCGCGATCCTGGCGATCTTCATCCTCTACGCACCGTGGTGGTTCGCGGATCTGGCGAAACGGCGCGGGCGAGCAGCCGCTGAATCGCATCCTTCTGGAATTTCGTGAAATCACGGTCGGGCTCACGATTGGCGAAAGCCAGCGCGGCGATCTTCCGCGCCGGATCGAACGCCGCCACTGTCGCAGCCCCTGGATCGCCGCCGCCGTGAGAAACGATAGCGTGTCCATCCAAAGGGCGCAGTTGCCAAATCAGCCCCTGGCGGATTTCCGGATGCTCCGCGCTCGGCAGGACCGGATCAGGCGTCAGCATCGCGGCCACACTTTCGGGCTTCAGGATGCCGGCGCCATCCTGCGTGTAGAGCGCGAGGAATTTCGCGAAGTCGTTGGCCGAGGTGCAAAGGAGGCCTGCCGGCCAATCTGGATAGGCCTGATGCGGCAAGCGTTTATAGCGCGCGTTTTCGAACGCGTAGGGTTCGGCAAGCCGATCCTCGGCGATGCCTTCATAGCGCCACGCGGTGTCCCGCATCCCGAGCGGCGCGAAGATGCGCTTCTGCGTGATCGCATCCAGAGACTCCGGACCGATGCGGCCTGCGAGATAGCCCAACAATGCCACCGCGACGTTCGAGTAGCTCCAATGCCTGCCCGGCTTCGCATCCGAAAAGGATTTTCCGGGGTCGTACCATTTGCCGCCGGGCGCGAGATAGGCGGTGAGGAAATCGCGCAACTTCATCGCGGGGCCGGTGAAGGTCAGGTCGCTATAGATCACATCCGAGATGCCGGAGGTATGCGTGAAAAGATGGCGGAACGTGATCGGAAGGTCCGGGAATTTCGGATGCGCGAGCGGAAAGTCGAGATGCGGCGCGACCGCATCGTCGAGCTTGAAACGCCCGTCCTGCAGCAACAGCATCATCGCCGTAGCCGTGACGGTTTTGCTGACTGAGGCGATCTGGAACACGCTATCCGCCGTTACGCGCCGCGCCGCCTCGACATCGGCATACCCATAACCCGCGCTGAACAGCGTGCGGCCGCCCGCTACCGCCGCCACGCTCATGCCCGGCGTATGGGTCGCGGCCAGGCCGTCCGCCACGAACGCGCCGAAGTCGCGCGACCAACTGGTGCCCGATGCCCATGCGCCCGGCGCGATCAGCGCGGCGCCGGACAGGGCAAGGAAACGACGGCGGTGCATGTACGTCTCCGTGTCAGAGGATTGGCTTGCCAAGGCGTAGTAGCGCGATCCCGGATGGAGCCCGGCCACGTGCTGGCGCACTTCGCCGTGGCAGGCCCCGCCGCTGCGCAGCGAAGCCTGGAGCGGGCGAAGGGAATCGAACCCTCGTCAGTAGCTTGGGAAGCTACAGCTCTACCATTGAGCTACGCCCGCGGCAGGCGACTCCTAGCACGGAATTGTCCGGCCTGTGCAGAGGGTCTACTGCCGCTCGAAATCCGAGAAGAATTCCCGCAAGTCGAGCTTGCTGATGTGTTCCATCGCCCGGCTTTTGATCGCGGCCTCGACGGCGGAGATGTCCGACGCGTCCTCCAGTCTCGTCAAGGGCATGCGGAACTGATCGTCCGAGAGCAGCTCCGACGTGAGCGCCTTGACGACGTCCAACCCGCTCGGCGGCTGGAGGAAGATGCCCAGATGCAGCGACCGGCTCGATTCATTCTCGCAGCGATGCCAGTGGCCTGCGGGCAGGAACAGGAAATCGCCGGCCTCGAGTATTTCATCGAACAGAAGGATGTCTTCCGGCGGCGCCGCGGGCGGCGTCATCCCGACGATCGGATTGACGACGGGCGGACCGAAGATCTTCCAGCGCTTGCGGCCCTCGACCTGGAGGATGATGAGATCTTCCGGATCGTAGTGAAGCGTGAAGGCGCCGCCCCGGCCGGTCGTCACGATGACGCCCATCTTGATCTGCTCGCGCAAGGTCGCGCGGATGCTTTGGCACAGCGCCTTCAGATGCGGCGCGAAGGAATCGATCCGGTAAACCGCCAGGCTGAAGCCGGCGGTCATGTAGGCCAGGAAGCGCGGCAGATCCACGACATTGCCGTCGTCCGCCGGATTGCGCTTCAGCCACTGGTCCGGCGGCGCCAGCATCGAATCCTTCACCAGATTGAACTCGGCGAGGTTCGACGGATGCTCGCCGCGCTGGATCATCTGCAGCAGCGCGCGCCAGTTCAGCAACGAGGCGTAGCGGCCGGCGCCGGCGCCGCGCAGCAGGGTCAATTTGCGCTCCCGCAGGAGCGTCAGGAACGACTCTTCCGAAAGCGGAGCGACCAGTTCCGCCAGCGTCGATGGGGCTTTTCCCACGGAAACTTACACTCCGAAACGGATATCACTTTATTTAGTATTCACCTGAACAGGCGCGGATTCAACAGCCGATTCAAGCGGCTTTGTGTCGCCAAAGGTCGTCACAAAACCTAAATCGGCGGTAACCTTCTATTTCCGCGCCGCCAGCACATCGTCGAGCAGCGCCGGCGTGTTGGGCGCCCTCTCCAGATGCGGGTAGCGCAAGCCGCCGTGATAATCGACCGCGACGGTGCGGAAGATGTCGCCGCGCTTGAGCAGCAACTGGATCGGCGTCTTGTCGGTCTTCGCGGCTTTCACCGCATCCTTGAGCCGTTCGGACTCATAAGCGACGCCGTTCACCGCGATGATCTTCGCGCCGACGGTGACGCCCGCCTTGAAGGCCGGGCCGTCCCACAGCACCTCGCCGACGGCGCCGCCGTCGTTGTCGACATTCATGCCGAGCGAATAGAGGAAATCCGTCATCTTGCGGTTCTTCTCGTTGCCCTTGACGAAATCGCTTTCGACATCGGTGTAGACGAGGTGGTATCCGCCGCGCTTGATGCCATCCAGCGGCGAAGGCACGAGTCCATCGACGCGCGCGTGCAGGAAGCCGGCCCAATCATAGGGCGCGACCGCGTTCAACGCGCGCACGACGTCGTCGAATGTGTAGGTCGCCGTGACATAGCTGCCGTCGTCGATGCCGAAGAAGCCGTGCGCGAAATCGTCCAGCGATTTCTTGCCGCCGGTCTTTTCCCGGATCAGCGTATCGGCATCGAGCCAGATGAGCTCGCCCTCGCCGTAATAATCCTCGCTGCGCTGCCAGCTCCGCCATGGGATCGGACGGCGCATGGTCGAGATCGGATCCGTCGTGGTGTCGGCGACGGAGCGCCAGATCCGGCCCGGCCGTGCGTCGGCGAAACTGGCGGCATCGAAGGCGAGCGCGTCGAGCCCTTGCTGCTTCGACCACAGCCCCGATCGCGCCGCCAGCACGTCGCCCCAGAACTGGGTCTGGCCCTCATAGACCCAGAGCAGGGAATCGCGCATCGGCACGTTGAAATTCGGCGTCCACAGATCGGCAGGGCGGCGGAACTTGCCGTTCCAGGAATGGGTGAACTCGTGGCTCAACAGCGACCGCGAGGTCGCGCGCTTGTCCCATTCCTTGAAATAGTTCGGCACCGTGCCGTCCTCGCTGGAGCGGTGATGCTCAAGCCCGATGCCGCCCATGCGGTCGGTCATCGCGAACAGGAAGTCGTAGTGGTCGTAATGATGCGACCCGAACGCCTTGTAGGCCTGCTGCACCAGGTTGCGGTGGGCCTGGAGCTGCGTGGCGTTCATCGTCAGCTCATCCGGCTGGTCGGCGAACATGTCCAGATGCACCGGCGTCTTGGCGCCGGGATCGAGATCGATCTGCGCGTAGTACTTGCCCGCGAAGAGCGGCGAATCCACCAAGGTGTTGAACGGCACCGGCTTGAAGCCCGCGCCCTGGCGATCGAGCGCGGTCGCGAATTTCCAGCCCGGCGGCAGCTTCACGCTCGGCGCAAACAGGATGTCGCGCGAGAAATAACCGGCCGGATAGAGCGCTGTCGAATCCCATTGCAGGTTCAGCATCTCGCCCGTCATCACGATGCGGCCTTCGCTCTTGTCGACGGGCGACAGATATTCGAAATCCACATCGATGCTCTTCACGCCGTTGGGCACGGCGACATGGAAGGCGTAGACGTCCACCACGTCGCGTACCCAGGCGAGCTTTGCCGCGCCGGCATGCACCGTCAGTCCCGCGATCTTGTCGATCTGGCCGGAGGGGCCATGATTGCCCGGCAGCCATTTGGGCAGCAGCAGCACCACATCGCCAGTGTACGCGAGCGGGATCGTCTCATGCACGCGGAAGACGCCGCGCACGATGTCGGTCGCGTCCACGGCCAGCTTGACCGTGCCGGGATAAGGCACGTCCCGCGGTGCCGGGATTCCGGCGGGCATGGCGAGCGGCTGCGGCCCCGAGGCCGCCATGGCCGCGGAGGCGAGCACAAGCGAGCAGGCGATCAGTCTGCGGGTCATCGAAGGATCCTCGTTGCTACGCGGTTTCCGTTTGCGAGCGATAGGCCGAAGCCGCCGCACCCATCGCCAATCCGTAGGTCAACGTGCTGGTGAGCAGATAGACCGCGGCCAACACGTACCAGTAATGCGTGAACAGGTCGGCCAGCCTGGTGGTCAATTCCGCGGACACGCGCATCACGGCTTGCGGATCGCCGGCTGCGCTGGGCGACGCCAGGATATGGGAAATGTCCGGCCAGACTTGCGCGAACATCGCGCCCTCCAGGATCAGGCCGAGGAGCGCGACAGGCCCGATGACCGCGAGCGCGATCGCGAAAATCCGCCAGAAATTGCCCTTGGTGAGTTCCCAGGAGCGGAACAACGCGAATTTATCTTCCGCCACGATCGCCGGCGTGAGCAGAAACGTCAGCCGCACCAGGAAATAGGCGGCCGCGAAGAGACACGCGATGATCAGGACCACGGCGCCGGCCACGACGAATGCCAGAAGCCCCGGATTGTGCTCGATGCCGGCGCCACCGGCGCCGATGCCCACCGCCATGGCGACGATCGCCCCGACAAGCGCACCGGCGAGGAACACGGCGAAGAACACGACATATTGCAGGATGAACATGATGAAATAGGCGCCCACCAACCGCCAATAAGACGTGCCGATGGAGACGAAGAAGAACACCGGGCCCCGATCCAGGCCGAGCGCGCGGCGCGTCATGCCGAGCGTGATCTGCGTCAGGAACAGGATCTCCAGGATGAGGAACAGGTAGCTGAACCGGCTGATATTGGCGTTGGCGGCGCCGACCTGCGCCATGACCGCGCCATCGTCCCCCGCGCCGGGATGCATGCCCTTGAAGGCATCCGCCATGCCCCGGACCGCGTCGATATAGTGCGGAAACAGCACGATCGCCGCGCCGAACAGCAACGCCAGCGGCAGCCAGGTGATCCCGAGATTGGCCGGGAATTGCCCGAAGGCGTAGCCGTAAGCCTCGGAGATCGTCTTGCCGACGGGAATCTTCCGCATCATCCATCCCCCATGAACAGCGCTATTTTAGTCCAATTCTCGACAAACTTGCCATCGCCCGTGACGCAAATTCTTCAAGTTCGCGACACGACTTAGGCGTGACCTGACCCTGGGCTATTTCCGCCGCCCGCCAAAACCCTTACATTGCCGTAACGCCAGAGCCCCAGGAGACAGCATGACCCGGCAGCACGCGGACGCTTTCGAGTCCAACGATCTCGACATCGCCCACCGCGTCGATGACGGGCTCGACGATTCCTGGACATTCGCCAAGCCTTTCGCGCCCATCGCCGCGCTTCACGCCCGGCATGAAGGCCTCGACAGCTACGCGATCAAGCACCAGCTTGCGAACCTGCCGATGCTGGAACATCACCACGACAGCGGCGATTCCATGCCCCAGGCCCATCTCGCCGGCGGCGCGGTGCTCACCGGCGGTTCGGGCACGACGCAATCCACCTCGCCCACCATGGCGCAGGAGACGGCTTTCATCTCCGGCATCGACGCCAGCGGCAAGACGGTCGCCACCAGCTTCTGGACCTGGAACAACAACAATCCCGCGAGCTACGCCGTGCGCTCCGACGATCACAAATGGGGCTCGTCGACCTCGCACACCGCCGGCGGCACGGTGACCTATTATTTCGACACCGCGTCGAGCTGGACCGCGACCGAGAAGGCGCAGATGACGGCGTGCCTGACCCTGTGGTCGGACATCGCCAACATCAATTTCTCGCTCACCAGCGTGGCGGCGGGCGCGGACATCACCTTCCACCGCGGCAATGACGGCTCGGCGGTGACTCCGGCCGGCTGGTCGGGCAGCGGCTCCGCCGGCAATGCCGGCGGTTCCACCTTGTGGACGATGACCAACGCCGAGGTCTCCATCGACACCTCGGTGCCCGGCTTCGGTCCGATGGACGGCGACTTCCAGTCCATCGGCGGCTATGTCTGGATGACCATCGAGCACGAGCTCGGCCACGCCATCGGGCTCGGCCATGGCGGCCCGTACAACGGCGACGTCGACGAGAGCGTGCAGCAATACAGCGCCTTCGATACGCGGCTGTGGTCGATCATGTCCTATATCGAGCCCGACCTCAGCGATGCGAAATATTTTTCCCAATACACCGTCACCGGCACCAATTGGGGTACCGCGCCGGACGGCTACGGCAACGACCCGACGACGCCCATGCCGCTGGACATCGCGGCGATCCAGGGCCTCTACGGCGTCTCGACCTCGGCGGCCTATTCCGGCGGCCAGGTCTTCGGCTTCAACACCAACATCGCCGACGTGACGGCGGAGTTCTACGATTTCACCAAGAACGTCGATCCGGTCGTCACGCTCTTCGATTCCGGCACGGGCAATCGCCTCGACCTTTCAGGCTATTCGACCGCGTCGGTGATCGACCTCAATCCCGGCACGTTCTCCAGCGCCGACGGCATGATCAACAATATCGGCATCGCCTTCGGCACCAAGATCGACCAGGCCATCGGCGGCGCCGGCGCCGACACGTTCTACGCCAACGCCGATGCCGACTA
The DNA here is from genome assembly GCA_036491175.1 of Rhizomicrobium sp. Classification (GTDB taxonomy): domain Bacteria; phylum Pseudomonadota; class Alphaproteobacteria; order Micropepsales; family Micropepsaceae; genus Rhizomicrobium. The sequence goes on along the minus strand of DASXCJ010000005.1, from coordinate 1,054 downwards.
CATGGTCGGCGGCGCCGGCGCCGACACGTTCAACATGGGCGCCGATTTCCGCCGGGACGACCGCATCGTCGGCGGCGGCAACCGCAACACCGTGACGGTCGACGGCGACTACCACGCCATCATGCATTTCGAATCCGACACGGTGCGCCAGGTCGGCACGCTCGTCATGGCGGCGGGCCACGACTATTCCTTCATCACCGCCGACCGCAACGTCGCCGCCGGCCAGTCGATGACCTTCGACGCCAGCACGCTCGGCAGCGCCAACGAGTTCAAGTTCAACGGCATCCATGAACTCGACGGCAGCCTTATCGTCATCGGCGGCGCCGGCAGCGACGTCGTCTATGGCGGCACGGGCAACGACATCTTCACCGGCAATGGCGGCCAGGACCACTACAAGGGCGACGGCGGCGCCGACACCTACGTCTACAAGCTCGCCAGCGACTCCACGAGCACCACTCACGACCTGGTGTTCGATTTCGACGCCGCGAACGACAAGATCGACCTGCCCTTCGCGCCGTCGAGCTTCGCGGTCCTCAATGGCGGCTCGCTCACCGGCGGCCATTTCGACGATTTCCTCACCGCGGCCGTGCCCAACCTCGCCAACCATCAGGCGATCCTGTTCACGCCCGATCATGGCAACCTCGCCGGCCATTCGATCCTGGTCGTCGATTTCAACGGCCAGACCGGCTACCAGGCCGGCGCGGATCTCGCCATCGACCTCAACACCGTCGCCAACATCGGCAGCTTCTCGATCCACTCTTTCGTCTGAATCGAAATTCGCAGATTTGGGTGCGCGCCGGACACAATACGCCCCTGAACGGAATCGGCGTTTTTTCGAAATGCGTTTGTACGGCCGGCTTAGACCCAATCTGACGACGACACGCGTTGGGGCGGACGGAGGATGGCGATGCTGTCGCTATCGGAAGTCGAGTTTGGTCATGGCTGTTCTCCTGTGCGCACACACCCTTCCCGTGTCATGGCCCGCGGCTGCGGGCCACCCAGGTGAGGCGGGCGCTGTTGGTGACGATTTATGTTTGTGCCCAAACGCGCAGCA
>DASXCJ010000004.1:0-26033 GCA_036491175.1 Rhizomicrobium sp. | reverse complement strand
ACCCGCTTTGATTTCCTCCCCGCAAGGGGAGGTGAAACCAATGCTACGCCGCCTTGCGCTGCCTGCCGCCGCGGAAGCGGCGGTTGCGGTTGCCGCCGCGGGGCTTGGCGTAATCGATGACGCGCTTGGGACGCTCGGCCGCGGGCGCGTCGGCGACGAGCGGCGGGGTGCCGACGACGGTGAGCGGCTGGCGCACCAGGCGTTCGATGTCCTTCAGCAGCGGGCGCTCGGAGGGATCGCAGAAGGCGATGGCGGTGCCGCCCGCGCCGGCGCGCGCGGTGCGGCCGATGCGGTGGACATAGGATTCCGCCACGTTCGGCAGCTCGAAATTCACCACATGGCTGATGCCGTCGACGTCGATGCCGCGCGCGGCGATGTCGGTCGCCACCAGGACGCGGGCCTGGCCGCTCTTGAACGCGTCGAGCGCGCGCTGGCGCGCGTTCTGCGACTTGTTGCCATGGATCGCGTCGGCGGAGATGCCCGAATGCGCCAGCACGTCGGCCACCTTGTTGGCGCCGTGCTTGGTGCGGGTGAAGACGATGACGCGCGTCATGCTCGCGTCGCGCAACAGGTCGCGCAGGAGCGCGCGCTTGTCGCCGGCGGCGACGTGATAGACGCGCTGCTCGATCTTGTCGGCGGCGATTTTTTGGGGCGCGATCTCGATGCGGATGGGATCGTGCAGAATCTCGGCCACCAGATGCGCCACTTCCTTGGGCATGGTGGCGGAGAACAGCAGCGAGTGGCGCTGCTTGGGCAGCGCGGCGACCAAGCGGCGCACGTCGCGGATGAAGCCCATGTCGAACATGCGGTCGGCCTCGTCGATGACGAGTTCGCTGACATGGTCGAGGCGGACATGGCGCTGGTTGACGAGATCGAGCAGGCGGCCGGGCGTGGCGACGAGGATGTCGACGCCGCCCTTGAGCGCGTCGACCTGGCGGCCCTGGTTGACGCCGCCGAGCACAACGGCATGGCGCAGCTTCAGATGGCGGCCATAGGTCTTCAGGCTTTCGCTGATCTGGATCGCGAGTTCGCGCGTCGGCGCCAGGATGAGCGCGCGCACCTGGCGCGGCTGGAGGCCGCTGCGGTTCTGCGCAAGACGCTGCAGGAGCGGCAGGCCGAAAGCGGCGGTCTTGCCGGTGCCGGTCTGGGCGAGGCCCAGCACGTCGCGGCCGTCGAGGATCGCGGGGATCGCCTTGGTCTGGATGGGGGTGGGGTCGGTATAGCCTTCGTCGGAAAGCGCACGCAGGAGCGGCTCGGACACGCCGAGGGACGCGAAGTTCATGTCAGTCACAATTGATCCTTGAGCACCAGAACGCAAAAGCGCGCGATGGCGGCTGTTGCCGTCTTCCACGCACAAACTGGAGCGAACGGGAGTTTTTCAGATGAAATCCGCTCACAAGGCGCCTTGGGCGCCGCGTTGTGCGCGAGCAGATGGCGGCTCTATCCGCTCTTTGGCGGGGAAAGTCAACCTTCGCTGCTCGTGGTGACCAGTCTGGTCTGCTGATGAGCCAGCAATTGGCCCCCGATCTCCTCGACCATCAGCACCAAGGCCAAGGTGGGATCGACGCCGCGGGTATAGCGCTTGCGGCCTATCTCGAAGACGTAGAGCGCCAGGGCGCTGATCGCGAATTGCAGGGTCGCCGCCGCGATCTGGGTGTTTCCGGCTGGAAACCAATTGTGCTTTCTGGTCGATTCGTAAAGGACGAAGGCGATTGCGACGCCCAGCAGCACATAGCCGAAGCTCATCGCGTAGCGCATGAACCGGCGCCATCTCAGCACGCGCTTGAACATATGGACGATACTCTGGATGCCCTGCGCCCGGACGATGAAATTCGTCACCAGGATCTTGCCGTTGGCGTTGCTGTACTCGTTGCGCAGGGCGATGAGCTTCAACATCGCGAATATGACAAGCGCGGCGCATCCAAACACATAGAGGCTGCTGGCCACGGCGTAGGCGTACCAGGGGGTTTGCGGATCGGATTTGAGGATCGCGATCGGCAGCAAGGCCGATAGAACGACCAGAACCAGGCCGGGCAGGAAATAGGGATAGTCGCGTTCCGCGCGATGGCCGTCGAAAGCGGTGATGGGCGCAAGAACCGACCCGGATTCACCGTCGAAGAATTCGAGATAGAATTTCCTGGGCGTTTCGCGCTGATCGAGCCCCACGATGAAGGGATTGTATTTCTTGATCCGGCGCCAGGCGACTTTGTCCGCGTCGGAAAGTTGTTGCGCCATGAAATAGTTCCCTCAAAGAGCCGGCCTCGAAACGTCTCGATCAATATCGGAAGTCTAGCCTGTCCGGGACGGCAACGGCTACCGCTGGTTGTCAATTCCCAGAGGGCGTCGCGTTTTTGCGACATCTCTTGCCGGATCGGCACGTCCACACAGGCCCAGGGGCCGCGTTCGATGGTCCGGCCGGCCGTGCCTTTGGCGGCACGGGTTCGAGATCGCGGTCGTCGGCGATGGCGAAGCGCGGGATCGGCGTTATTTATTCGGTTTCTTCCTGTTGGCGGCCACGGATTTCGCCGCCGCGTCCTTCGCCAATTTCCTTGGCGCGATCGCCTGCCAGCGGTGTTCGAGCAGCGCGCGGAACGTGGCCTCGTCGAGCCTGCCGATATGGGCGAGGAGGCCTTTGTAATTCCTGAAATGGCCGGTGATGTAGAAGGTCTCGGGATCGGCCTCGATCAGATGGTCGCGCTCCTCCAAGGTTGCGTAAGCAGCATGATCGCTTCGCGTTTGTGCGAGCCGACCTGGGTGAAGAGCGCCTGGCCGATGAAGATTGCGGGCGAACCATAGGACATCTTCTCATGCGCGCCGGGGAAGGAGAGCGCGACGGCGCGCCCGCGCTTTGGTCATGATTTTCCTCGCCGGAGCTTTCTTCGCCGGCGCTTTCTTAGCGGCGGGTTTTGGCTTCTCGTCCAGCGCCTTCACCAGCTTCTTGGGCGCGATGGCGCGCCAGCGGCGGTCCAGCATGGCGCGCAGTTCGTCTTGCGTGATGCGCTCGGCGCGCACCAGCACCGCTGGATAATCCTTGTAGTGGTCGGTGATGAAATAGGTCTTGGGATCGAGCTCCAGCATCATGTCGCGCGTGTCCATGCTGTCGACGACGAAGACGATGGAATTGTCCTCGGCGCGCAGCCGGGTGAAGAACTTCTTGGCGACGAAGAAAGCGGGCTTGCCATAGGACGGCTTCTCATGCGCCTCGGGGAAGCCGAGCGCGATCTTCTTCATCTGCGACGGCGTCACGCCTTTCTTCGCGGTCATTCCGCTATCTCTCCCAACACGCGCGCGGGGTCGGCGGCGAGCTCCAGCGTCAACGCGAGCCGCTCGGCCGCGACCTTGGCGAAGCGCAGCGTCACGGCCTTCCTTCGGCTTGGATGGATTTGCCAGACCGGCGACGGCCGCACGATGGCGCCGCCGTAACGATCCGCCACGATCAGGCCGGTGCCCACCGGCACATGCTCGTCGGGGAAATCGGGTGGGATGGCGAAATAGAAATTCTCGCAGAACTCCAGATAGTCCGGCCATTTGGTGTCGCCCCGAAGATCGGCGAGCGCGACCTTGATCTCCACGCCCAGGACCGCACCGTCCGGCCCCAGCGCCGCGACATCGAGACGGCGGCCATTGGCGAGGGTGAATTCGAGGATGGGCGAAAACCCCTCCTGCATCAGAAGGCGGCTCACTCCACGCGCGACCTGTTGGGCGTTTTCCATGCGGCCTTTCTCTCAAGGCGCATTGGAACATTTGGCGAACGAAGAATCAAGCGAGCTTTTTTGGAGTCGCTCGGCCTGACGCGAACCGCTGCACACTTCGCGGGGCCGCGCGACCTTTTCTCCGGTCGCTCGGCCTGACGCGAACCGCTGCACACTTCGCGGGGCCGCGCTTCTAGAGCAACCGCTCGTAGAACCCGCCGAACTGGCGGGCGCGGTCGATGAGGTGGATCTCGAGGATCCAGTGACGTTCGTTCCCGTTGTCGTCGGGATCGCGCATGGGCTTGGTGTTGGCGGGCGCGATGCGATGCAGATCGCGGTCGCCCGGCACCAGTTGGGCATGCGGGAATTCGCCCACGATGTGGCCGGCGATGATGCCGCCGAAAAGCCAGCCCGCGTCGCGCGCGGCTGTTTGGGCGAATTCGAACAGCGCCGCGCCGGTGATGGCGGGCGAGGCCTCGTAGTGCGCCTTCACGATGTCGAACACGCGCGGCAGATCGGCCACCAATCGCTTCTTGTCCGCGCCGCCGCCCAACGCATAGGAGCGGCCGATATCGGCCTCCCACTGCATGTCGTCGGACGCGAAGACGGGGCCGAGATCGAGATAGACGATGTCGTCCGGCGCGATCATCCGCACGGGAGGGTCGTCGGCATAGATCGCCAAGGTGTTGGCGCCCGTGCGCACCACGCGCTTGTGCCAATGTATGCTCACCCCGAAGTCGCGCTTGGCGAGGAGGTATATTTCCTCGTCCAATTCCTTCTCGGTCTTGCCGGGCGCGATGAGGCCCGCCGCCTCGATGGCGTCGAACAACGCCATGCCGCGGGCTTCGGCGGCATGGAGGCGGGCGCGGACGGATGTGTCAGTCATATCGCGGCCCCCAAAAATGTCATGGCCCGCATTCGCGAGCCATGACATCGGGATTTGGCGCTCCTGGGCGAAGCCTACTCCGCCGCCAACAGCGCGCGGCCTTGGGTGGCGTCGGCGAAGTTGATGGATTGCAGGTAGCGGATGCCTTCTTCGGCGATGTCGTCGCCGACCATGCGCTCGCCCTCGGCCTTGAGTTCGTCCATGTTCACATACATGCCGTAGAAGGCCTTGGTGCGGTCGGTGATGATGCCGGCATTCAGCAGCGTCTTGATCAGCACGCGGAAGATGTTGGCCGATTGCTTCATGTGCTCGCGGCGGTGATCGTCGGTGAAGGCTTCCATGATCGCCTTGCGCGCGTCCTGCCAGTCGATATCGCAGGCGTCGTAGACGACCTTCATCTGCTCGGAATTGACGAGGTTGAAGAGCAGGGTCTGGAAGCATTGCGCCGCCCAATCTTCGACGAGATTGTGCTCTTCTTCGGAAAGCTGCGGGATGGTGCGGTCGGCCCAGATCTTGCCGAATTTGTGGTGGAAGGCTTCGTCCGTCATCACCAGCTGGCAGAGCTTGCGCAGCAGCGGATCCTGGCTCTTCTGGTAGAGCGTGGCGAAGGCGCCCATGGCCAGGCCCTCGACCAGCATCTGCATGCCGACGATCTTCTTATAGACCTCCGGCGCGCCGACCATTTCGGTGAGCAGGTTCTTCAAGGTCTCGCCGCAAGGCAAGGGCGTACCCCAGCGCGATTTGATGTAAGCGGCGAAGGCCGTGACGTGGCGGGCTTCCTCGCGCGTCTGGTTGGCGGCGTATTCCTGCGCCCCCGGATCTTTCAGGATGTGGCAGAGCGAAGCCGAGAGCGCGAGCGCGCCCTGCTCGCCATGGAGCAGCGCGGAGAGTTGCCAACGCGCCGCCTCGTTGGCGAATTTCACGCGCTGTTCCTTCGTCATCGTGTCGCCGATGCGGGTGTGGAACACGGCGAAGAATTCTTCCGGCAGGATCGTCTCCCGGGTCATGTCGAAGGGCGCGTCGAAGTCGATATACTTCTTGTCCAGCGGGTCCCAGAAATGATCGTGGGTCGCGGAGATGATCTTGTCGAAGGCGGTGGAGCGCTTGCCGTAGCGCTCGACATCCAGCATCGCGGGGAAATCGTCGGGCGCGGCCGCGTCATAGGCGTTGTCTTTGGTGATCTGGACCATGGCCGTCTCCGGAGTGCTGTCGGAGCGTCAATATCCTCTCTTTTTCGAGGGAGTCAATAAAAATGACGCCAGCGTCACTTTCGTGACAGGGCGTCATGAGTCGCTGCTTAAAGGCACTTCGTTGCCGGTTGGCGGCCCGATCATTCGTCGCTCAAGGTGCCCTTGGTGGAGGCGACGCCGCCTTCCAGACGCTCGTCCGGCGATACCGCCTGGCGCAGCGCGCGCGCCAGGCCCTTGAAGCAGCTTTCGACGATGTGGTGGCTGTTCTCGCCGTAGAGATTCTCGACGTGCAAGGTGACGCCCGCGTTCTGGGCGAAGGCCTGGAACCATTCCTTGAACAGCTCGGTGTCCATCTCGCCGAGCTTGGGCTTGGGGATGGTGACGCGCCAGACGAGATAGGGCCGGTTCGACACGTCGATGGCGACGCGGGTGCAGGCCTCGTCCATCGGGATCAGCGCCGCGCCGAAGCGCGTGATGCCGGCGAAATCGCCCAGCGCCTTCTTCACCGCCTGGCCGATGACGATGGCGGTGTCCTCGGTCGTGTGGTGGTAGTCGACATGCAGGTCGCCCGCGGCGCGGACCTTGAGGTCGAGCATCGAATGGCGCCCGAAGCTCTCCAGCATATGGTCGAGGAAGCCGATGCCGGTATCGATGTCGCAGACGCCCGCGCCATCGAGATCGAGCGACACGGCGATCTCGGTCTCGCGGGTCTTGCGTTCGACGGTTGCGGTGCGCATGGGGCGAGCCTATTTGAGTGCGTGCTGACATATAGCAGCCCAATGGATAAGCGGAAATGACCGAGGACCAGCGCTGGCGTTCCACCACCATCCTGTCCGTCCGCAAGGCCGGCAAGGTCGTCGTCGCGGGCGACGGGCAGGTCACCCTCGGCGCGACGGTGATGAAGGCCAATGCCCGCAAGGTTCGCAGGCTCGGCAAGGGTGACGTGATCGCCGGTTTCGCCGGCGCCACCGCCGACGCCTTCGCGCTGTTCGAGCGGCTCGAAGCCAAGATCGAGCAGTATCCCGGCAATCTGGCGCGCGCCTGCGTCGAGCTCGCCAAGGATTGGCGCACCGACCGCTATCTGCGCCGCCTCGAAGCGATGATGGCGGTGGCGGACACCAAGACCTCGCTCATCCTCTCCGGCACCGGCGACGTGGTCGAGCCGGAGGACGGCTTGATCGGCATCGGCTCCGGCGGGCCCTATGCGCTCTCCGCCGCCAAGGCGCTGATCGATTCCGGATTGAGCGCGGAGAAGATCGCCCGCCGCGCCATGAAGATCGCCGCGGACATCTGCATCTACACCAACGAGAACATCGTGGTGGAGAGCTTGGACGCAGGTTGAGTGCGCCGCCTGCTTAATGTACATTCCCGATAGAGGATGTACGTCGATGGCTATACACATCACCAATCCCAAGGCGGACAGGCTGGCGCGCAAGGTCGCGAAACAGCAGGGCCGCACCGTGACAGACGCGATCATCCACGCCTTGGAGGCGCAGATCGAACACGATAGCGTGCGCAAGGCCGCCGAAGTGGAGAAGTTCGTGGCCGACCTGACCGAAATCGCCAAAGGCGCGACGGGCCTGCGCAAGCAGAAGAAGACCTCGCGCGAGTTGATCGACGATCTTTACGACGAAAACGGCTTGCCGCGCTGATGGTCGTCGATGCGTCGGCGATCATCGCCATCCTGAGGGCGGAGCCGGAGAGCGACGCATTCAAACGCGCGCTGGCGCTCGCGCCGGTCCTCCACATATCTCCCGTCAATTGGTTTGAAGCTGCGCTCAACACGGAAAACACACCGCAAGACGCCGCCGCGTTCAAAACTTTAAGCGACTACCTCGGCCTTGTGATCGTTCCGGTTGACGAAGCCCAGATGCGGATTGCCCATCAAGCCTGGAAGCGCTTCGGCAAGGGCCGCGATCCGGCGCGGCTCAATATGGGCGATTGCTTCGCCTATGCACTCGCGAAGCAATTGGGAGAGCCCCTGCTTTTCAAGGGAAATGATTTCGCGAAGACCGATGTCGTATCCGCGGTGTAGACACTTCGCCAAACCGCCTCATCGCCGAAAAAGGCCACTGGCCATGCGATGAAATCACCCGCGGGCTAGCGCGCGCTACCGTAAAGGTTGCCTCGAGGCATGATCAAAAGCGGCTGACCGCTTGTGCTGTCCGCCGCCCGCTCCCGACGGCGGACAAGTTCCGCTTGCAATGTCTTGCCGTCCCAGAACTGAGGATCGCCGAGCAGGTCGTCGTGCCATTTCACGAAGAAATCCTTCAGATCCGTCGCGGACATGGCGGATAGGTCCAGCGCATAGGCGAGGGTTCCGGCGTTGCGGAATGCGAGCAGTATCGGTCCGCGCACATGGGCCGGCATCAGCTTCCGCTTGCTCAGGTTGGCGACGGCGGCGTCCGCCTTTCCGTAGTCGTAGTTCTCCAACCCATCGCCGCACGCGAACCGCACATTCCCGGCTTTGTCCTGCATACGTGCATCAAGCCAATAGACCGGAACGATGTTCGCGCGCGGGCTTGGAAATCTCGTCGCCGGCATGCCGAATGTATCGATGACCGCATAGCAGGCCTCGAGATTGCGCGCCTTCTCGCCGCGCATCAGGACGAAGAATGCCTGCGGGCCGCGGCTTCGATGGCGGTCTCCACGGTAGACGATCTGGATGCGCGCAGACACCATCGGCGCGAACACCTGCCCAACTCCCATAGTGCTCCCGAATCCGAAGTTTCCGAACGCTCGTCCGCTCCCCGCAAACCCCCGGTTCGCGCCCGAATGCGGCGCGAATGAGGATCTCGAAGTGAAGGCGGGGGTGATAGCCTCGTGGCGTGCACCGACCGCCCCGTTTGGCGAAGGACCGACGGAGGAATCGCCGTTCGAGGCTTGGGGCTGAGTCGTGGAGCTCGTGTCACCCGGTGTGCTCGAGCCTTCGTAGATATTCGACGTATCTTCATGCTCATGGCTCGCCTCGCGAGATGAGTAGCTATCCGCATCCTTTGCGGCGGAGGCCGCCGGTATCGGCGCGGCGCCATCCATTTCGACGCAGTTTGCCAGCGCAAGAACGGCCGCCAATATCAACGGCGCGTACAAACATCGAAAACCATTTGAAATAAGCATCAAAGTCATTTGCCTTAATGAATTGCGAGTGTAACACTCATGGCGAGCCGCTTCAATGCGCAGCGCACTTGAATGCCAAGCCATAGCCACTAACTTGCGCTCCATGACAGCCTTCTTCACGCCCCGCGAAATCGTTTCGGAACTGGACCGCTATATCGTGGGCCAGGCGGACGCCAAGCGCGCCGTCGCCATCGCGCTGCGCAATCGCTGGCGGCGGCAGCAATTGCCGCCGGAATTGCGCGAGGAAGTCCTGCCCAAGAACATCCTGATGATCGGGCCGACCGGCGTCGGCAAGACGGAGATTTCGCGCCGGCTGGCGCGGCTCGCCCAGGCGCCGTTCCTGAAGGTGGAAGCGACCAAGTTCACCGAGGTGGGCTATGTCGGCCGCGACGTGGAGCAGATCGTGCGCGACCTCGTCGAGATCGCGCTCGCCCAGACGCGCGAGAAGAAGCGCCGCGACGTCGAGGCCCAGGCCGAGGCGCGCGCCGAGGAACGGCTGCTCGATGCGCTGACCGGGCCGAGCGCCAGTTCGTCCACGCGGGAAACCTTCCGCAAGAAGCTGCGCGACGGCGAGCTCGCCGACAAGGAGGTCGAGATCGAGATGCGCGACAATGGCGGCATGCCGTCCTTCGAGATCCCCGGCATGCCGTCGGCCCAGATCAGCATGGTCAATCTCGGCGACATCTTCGGCAAGGCGCTGGGCGGCGGCCGCTCCAAAGCCAAGCGCATGACGGTGAAGGACGCGCGCGAGCCCTTGCTCGCCGAGGAAGCCGACAAGCTCCTCGACGAGGAGGCGATCGTCCGCGAGGCGATCGAGACCGTCGAGCAGAACGGAATCGTGTTCCTGGACGAGATCGACAAGATCTGCGCCCGCAGCGAATTGCGCGGCGGCGGCGATGTGAGCCGCGAGGGCGTGCAGCGCGACCTGCTGCCGCTGATCGAAGGCACGGTGGTCGCCACCAAGCATGGCAGCGTGAAGACCGACCATATCCTCTTCATCGCGTCCGGCGCGTTCCACACCGCCAAACCGTCGGACCTCTTGCCGGAATTGCAGGGCCGCTTGCCGATCCGCGTCGAGTTGAAGGCGCTGAGCCGTGAGGATTTCCGCCGCATCCTGACCGAGCCGGAAGCCAGCCTCATCAAGCAATATGTGGCGCTGATGAAGACCGAGGGCGTCGACCTCGCCTTCGCCGAGGACGGCATCGCCGCCATCGCCGACATCGCGGCGCAGGTGAACGCCAGCGTCGAGAATATCGGCGCGCGGCGGCTGCACACGGTGATGGAGCGGGTGCTGGACGAGATCAGCTTCAACGCCACCGACGCCAGCGGCGCCACCATCGCCATCGACGCGTCCTATGTGAAGGCGCGCGTCGAGGACCTTGCGAAGGATCAGGACCTGTCGCGGTTTATCTTGTAACGGCGCCGGGGATGACAGCGGAATTTGTTTCACCGCATCGGCGGCATCTTCTCGAACTTCATCTTGCCCTCGTCGATAGGCGCCCAGGGCTGGGCGGAGCTGGTGTAGAGCGCGCCGCCCACCGTGAGCCAGCTCGGATCGTCGAGCGAGCCCGCCTTCACCACCGTGATCGCGCCGCCCGGCGGTTCGCTGAAAAGCGGCGAGCCGCAAATGCCGCAGAAATTGCGCGCCACCGCGTTGCCGGAATCGCCCTTGGACGCATAACGGACCGGGGTTCCCTGGGTGAGGCGGAAGGCGGGGGCCGGGACCACCACCGCCGTGGTGTGGCTGCCGCCCGAGGCGTATTGGCAGTCGCGGCAATGGCAATCCATCACCGCCAGAGGCTCGGTGGAGACCTCGTAGCGCACCGCCCCGCAGCGGCATCCCCCGGAAAACGGCGCAACCATGGGCTTGCTCCCTGAATCTCGGGCCAGTGTTGACCCCCGGGAAAATCCTTGCAAGAAGTCGCGCCTTCACAACAGAGGGTGCTCGGGAATGCGCGGGAACTACCTTTTCACCAGCGAAAGCGTGTCGGAAGGCCATCCGGACAAGGTCAGCGACCGCATCTCGGACGAAGTGGTGGACCTGTTCTTCCGCGAAGGCCCCAAGAGCGGCCTTTCGGAGTGGGACATCCGCGCCGCCTGCGAGACGCTGTGCACCACCAACCGCGTGGTGATCGCGGGCGAGACGCGCGGGCCCAAGCATATCGGCCCTGCCGAGGTCGAAGAGGTCGCGCGCCAGGCGATCAAGGATATCGGCTACGAGCAGGAAGGCTTCCACTGGAAGAATGCCAAGGTCGAGGTGCTGCTGCACGCGCAGTCCGCGCATATCGCGCAGGGCGTCGATGCGAGCGGCAACAAGGATGAAGGCGCGGGCGACCAGGGCATCATGTTCGGCTATGCCTGCACCGAGACGCCGGCGCTGATGCCGGCTCCCCTGTTCTATAGCCACCGCATCCTCAAGCTGCTCGCCGATGCGCGCCATGCCGGCAAGGAGCCGACGCTCCAGCCCGACGCCAAGAGCCAGGTCACGCTGCGCTACGAGAACGGCAAGCCTGTCGAGGTGACGCAGATCGTGCTCTCCACCCAGCACAGCCATGAATCCCAGACCAGCGACGACATCCGCAAGATCGTCGAGCCCTATATCCGCAATGCGCTGCCGGGCGAATGGATCAACGACAAGACGATCTGGCACGTGAACCCGACCGGCTCCTTCGTGATCGGCGGACCGGACGGCGATTGCGGCCTTACCGGGCGCAAGATCATCGTCGACACCTACGGCGGCGCGGCCCCGCATGGCGGCGGCGCGTTCTCCGGCAAGGACCCGACCAAGGTCGACCGCTCGGCCGCTTACGCCGCGCGCTATCTGGCCAAGAACGTCGTGGCCGCGGGCCTCGCGGACCGCTGCACCATCCAGATCGCCTATGCCATCGGCGTCGCCGATCCGCTGTCGGTCTATGTCGACCTGCACGGCACCGGCAAAGTCGATGAGGCCAAGCTCGAGAAGATCCTTCCCGAGGCGATGAGCCTGAAGCCGCGCAACATCCGCGAGCATCTGAAACTCAACAAGCCGATCTATGCCCGCACGTCGGCTTACGGCCATTTCGGCCGCGAGCCGGATGCCACGGGCGGCTTCACCTGGGAAAAGACCGATCTCGCGGATGCCCTCAAGCGCGCATTCTGAAGAGGAAGAGCGGGGCGTCCGTCAACGCCCCAACCTCTATGGCCGCCGCAAGGGCCCGAAGCTTTCGGCGCATCAGGCCGGATTGTTCGACACGCTGCTGCCCCTTCACCGCTGGGATTCGTCCCAAGAGTTGGCGGGCGAAGTGTGGCTGGAGATCGGCTTCGGCGCCGGCGAGCATCTGCTCTGGCAGGCGCAACATCATCCCGCCGTGACGCTGATCGGCGCGGAGCCTTATGAAGGCGGCGTCGCCAAGCTCTTATCTCGAATCTCCCTCTCCCCCACCGAGGGAGAGGGTCGGGGTGAGGGGGTCGCAACACGAACTGAATCGTCGGACGATGCATCACCACCCCCTCATCCCGGCCTTCTCCCCCCTTGGGGGAGACGGGGAAATATCAAAATCCACATGGGCGACGCGCGCGACATCCTCGCGGCGCTGCCGGGTGCGAGTCTGGGCCGGGTCTTCGTGCTCTTCCCCGATCCCTGGCCCAAGACGCGCCACCACAAGCGCCGCTTCCTGCAGACCGAGATGCTGGACACGCTGGCGCGCCTGATGACGCCGGGCGCGGAATTGCGCTTCGCCAGCGACGACGCACCGCTCGTCGAATACACACTCGAACGCCTGATGGCGCATCCCGATTTCACCTGGACCGCGGCGCGCGCGGAAGATTGGAAAACACGCCCCGCCGGCTGGCCGCCCACGCGCTACGAAGCCAAGCAGCTCCACGGCGTGCCCGCATTCCTGCGCTTCGTCCGCAATCCTGCCACATTGTAGAGTATGGTCGTCTCCAGTGAGGAGCGATCTATGCGGTTGTCGATTGTGGGCTCTCTATTGCTGTTCGCTCCGCCGATGTTGGCGCAGGGTGGCTTCCCGACCGCGGCAACGAATATCACAATGCCACAGGGCGATCATGAGATCGTGCTACCTCTAAGGAGTGGTGGCTTCGGCGAGCGACACGCATTCCCGCCGATTCGGGATTGGAAATCGCTGCGCATAGAATTCGTGCGCACGCCTTGCTACGGCTCATGCCCCGCATATTCAGTGGTCGTCTCAGGCGACGGCACGGTGCGGTATCAAGGCGATTATTGCGTCATCGCCAAAGGCGCGCGCGTGGCGCACCTGCCGCAAAAAGACGTGCGCGCGCTGTTCGAAGCATTCCAGCGCGCCGATTTCTTCTCGCTGCGCCCCATATATGACACCGGTATCACGGATAATTCTGGCGTGACGATGGTGCTGCACTTCGACCAATGGAACTGGTCGGTTGATGACCGGCAGGAGACGACGGGCTTGCCGGTCGAAGCGTCCAAACTACCCGATTTGATTGATAAATTTGCTGGCACCGCGCGTTGGGTCGCATTCCCCGATAAGGATTGCCGGCGCCAATAGATATCGTGAACACGCCTTAAGGCGCGCGCGGCGGCGGTGGTATCGCCGCGTCGGCGTCCGCCGCGGGATAGACATGACCGAAGGGCTCGGGTGCGAACGCAACATGCGGCCAGCAGGTCACGATGCCGCCGTCGACGGCGCGATAGAGGACGATGGCGTCTTGCGCCTTGTAGGTGACGGCGGCGTTGCCGAGGCAATCGGGCTTGCCGTTGCTCACCGGACCGGTGGTGATGAGCCAGCTCTGGCTGATATTCGTCTTGGTGAAGGTGCTATAGGTCTCGCGCTGTTCGACGCGGAAGTGCTGGGTCAGAATCTCATCGCCGCTGAAGACCGTCATCGTCCCGTCATCGGCGAAGCGCCAGCGCTCGGCGCAGACCTTTGGGCCGGTCGCGTAGAAATAGTAATCGCCATGGAGGGTTCCCGCCTGCACCTCCGACGGATGCGGCGGCGGATCGGCCAAGGCCGGTGTGGCCAATGCGATGAAAACAATCGGGAAAATCGCGCCAAAGCGCATTTTTTGCTCCTTATGCAGCAAGCATAGGCCAGCGTAGCTCTTGAATTGTTCGGCGGCCAGGGGTATATGCCGCCCATCCCTTACAACAGAAACTTCCTGTTGTGTGGCGGTCGCAAGATCGCCGCGCGGGAAAAGCTTTGGTTTTTTGTTTTGGAGAACGACCATCCTCTCGCAGATGTCGCATTTGGAGCCGATCCTGGAGCCTGCCATCGAAAAGGCGGGGTACCGGCTCGTGCGTCTGCGCGTGATGGGCGGCAAGACCAAGACCTTGCAGATCATGGCCGAGCGCCCCGACGGCGCGATGAATGTCGAGGATTGCGCCAGGCTCAGCCGCGCGCTGTCGGAATTCCTCGACACCGAGGATCCGATCGAGGGCGAATATCATCTCGAGGTTTCCTCGCCCGGCATCGACAGACCCTTGACGCGGCTGACCGACTTCGCCCGCTGGGCCGGCCACGAGGCCAAGCTCGAACTGACCGCGCCCGACGAGACGGGGCGCAAGAAATTCCGGGTCCAGCTGCTGGGCCTGGACGGCAACGACGTCGCGGCGGACGTCGAAGGCGAGCGCCGCACGTTCCCGTTCCGCGCCATCGCCGAAGCCAAGCTCGTCCTCACCGACGCGCTGATCCGCGAAGCCCTCAAAGGCCAGAAGCCCGAGGGGCAGGACTCTTAAGCCAACCCTTTAGGAAGGAACCAATGACAACCCAACCCTCGCTCCGGAGCAATTGAGATGGCCGTTGCCGCCAATAGAACCGAATTGTTGCAGATCGCCGACGCGGTCGCGCGCGACAAATCCATCGACAAGCAGGTCGTGCTTGCCGCGATGGAGGAAGCGATGCAGCGCGCCGCCAAGGCCCGCTATGGCAGCGAGAACGAGATCCGCGTCGAGATCGACCCCAAGACGGGCGAGACCCATGTCTCGCGCTATCTGCACGTCGTCGAGCTCGTCGACAACGACAAGACCGAGATCAGCCTGGAAGACGCGCGCGCGCGCAATCCGGCCGCCCAGGTCGGCGACATCATCGCCGAGACGCTGCCGCCGTTCGATTTCTCCCGCATCTCCTCGCAGGCCGCCAAGCAGGTGATCGTGCAGAAGGTGCGCGACGCCGAGCGCGAGCGCCAGTTCGAGGAATACAAGGACCGCATCGGCGAGATCGTCCACGGCATCGTCAAGCGCTCGGAGTTCGGCTCCGTCGTCGTCGACATGAGCCGCGCCGAGGGCGTGGTGCGCCGCGACGAGATGATCCCGCGCGAGAACTTCCGCACCGGCGACCGCATCCGCGCCTATATCTACGACGTGCGCCGCGAAGCCCGCGGGCCGCAGATCTTCCTGTCGCGCAGCCATCCGCAATTCATGGTGCGCCTGTTCGCCCAGGAAGTGCCGGAGATCTATGACGGCATCATCGAAATCCGCGCCGTGGCGCGCGATCCGGGCAGCCGCGCCAAGATCGCGGTGATCAGCAAGGACTCGAGCATCGATCCGGTCGGCGCCTGCGTCGGCATGCGCGGCGTGCGCGTGCAGGCCGTGGTGCAGGAGCTGCAGGGCGAGCGCATCGACATCATCCCGTGGTCGCCTGAGGCCGCCACCTTCATCGTCAACGCGCTGGCGCCCGCCGAAGTCGCCAAGGTCGTTCTCGACGAGGATACTCATCGCGTCGAGGTCGTGGTGCCGGACGAGCAGTTGTCGCTCGCCATCGGCCGCCGCGGCCAGAACGTGCGGCTCGCCTCCCAGCTCACCGGCTGGCAGATCGACATCCTGACCGAGGCCGAGGAAAGCGAGCGCCGCCAGAAGGAATTCAGCGAGCGCACCGCGCTCTTCATCGAGGCGCTGGACGTCGACGAGACCGTGGCGCAGCTGCTGGCGTCGGAAGGCTTCGCGACCGTCGAGGACGTGGCCTACGTGCCGCTCGACGAACTCGCGGCCATCGAAGGCTTCGACGAGGACACCGCGCAGGAGCTGCAGACCCGCGCCGTCGAGCATATCGAAGCGCGCAACAAGGAAATGGACGACAAGCGCAAGGCGCTGGGCGTCGAGGACCCGGTGATCGAGGTCGACGGCGTCACGTCCACCATCGCGGTGGCGCTGGGCGAAGCGGGCATCAAATCGCTCGAGGACCTCGCCGGCTGCGCGACCGACGATCTCATCGGCTATTACGAACAGGGCAAGGACAAAGAGCGCATCCGCGTTGCCGGCGCGCTCGACAGCTTCAGCCTGACCGCCGAGGACGCCAATTCCATCATCATGAAGGCGCGCGTGAAGGCGGGCTGGATCGAGGAAGAGCCCGAAGCAGAAGCGGAAGCCGAAGAACAGGCGCCCGCGGAAGAAAGCACGGAGGAAGCTTGAGCCTGGCTGCCGCCACCAAGCAAGAAGCCACGCTGCGCGAACGGCGCTGCATCGTGACGGGGCAGACGCGCGAAGAGGCGCGTCTCATCCGTTTCGTCGTGGGCCCGGACGATGCGATCGTTCCGGACCTCGCGGCCAGGCTTCCCGGGCGCGGCATCTGGGTGACGGCGGAGCGGGCGGCGCTGGCCAAAGCGCCGTTCGCCAAAGCCGCCAAGCGCAAAGTGAAAGTGCAGGACGATCTCGCCGATCACGTCGAGCGGCTGATCGTCAAGCGGATGCAGGACGATCTGGGCCTCGCCAAGCGCTCCGGCCTTGTGGTCTCGGGGTTCGACAGCGTGGTCGAGGCGATCGACCGGGTGGCGGTGCTCGTGGAAGCGTCGGACGGCGCCGAAGACGGGCGCAGGAAATTGCTCGGCGCGGCGCGATCGCGCAACGCCGATCCGAAAGTGATCGATGGGCTTTCGAGCGCGGAAATCAGCGTGGCCTTGGGCCGCGAGAATGTGATACATGCCGCCCTCAAATCCGGGCAGCTTGCGGAACGATTGGTCTTCGAAGCGGGAAGGCTTTCCGGCTTCAGGACCCAAAGCGGCTTTAGGACAATGGCAGGTCCGAACCCTGCGCATGAAGGAAAAGAATGAGCGAGACGAACGACACGACCAAGCGCACCGGCGGCAAGACTCTGTCCCTGAAGAAGACGGAGACCTCGACCGTCAAGCAGAGCTTCAGCCATGGCCGCACCAAGGCGGTGGTGGTGGAGAAGAAGCGCAGCACCCATCCGCCGGCAGCCGCACCCGCCAAGCCCGTGCAGGCGGCGGCCCAGAATCTGTCCGAGACCAAGCCGGCCGCTTCCCAGGCGCCCGCGCGCGACACGAGCCCGCGGCCCGGCGTCGTGCTGCGCCAGCTGACCGAAGAGGAAAAGGCCCGCCGCGGCGCGGCGCTGGCCGATGCCCGCGTCGCCGAGGAAGATGCCCGCAAGCGCGCCGAGGAAGACGCCAAGCACCGCGCCGTCGAGGAGGCCAAGCTCGCCGTGGAGCGGGACGCCGCCGCCAAGCGCAAGGCCGAGGAGGACACGCGCAAGGCCGCCGAGGAAACCGCCCGCCGCCACGCCGAGGAAGAAGCCTCGCGCCGCGACAAGCCTCACGACGCGACGGCCACGACCGGCGCGCGTGCGGCGGCAGCGACACCCGCAACCGCCCGCCCGGCCACGCCGGGTGCGGTGGAAGCCCCGCGCACCCGCCGTCCCATCACCGAGGAAGAGGAAGAGACCGCGACCAAGAAGCCCGGCGTCAAGGCGCCGGCCAAGGTTCCCGCCGCGCGCAAGGGCGAAGACACACGCCGCCGCGGCCGCCTCACCGTGACCAAGGCGCTGTCGGATGATGACGAGCGCACGCGTTCGGTCGCCGCCTACAAGCGCCATCTCCAGCGCATCAACAAAGGCCAGCAGCAGCAGCCCGCCGGCCCCGCCGGTCCGCGTGAAGTGACGATCCCCGAGACCATCACCGTCGCCGAGCTCGCCAACCGCATGGCGCGCCGCGCCGTCGACGTCATCAAGGTCCTGATGAAGAGCGGCATGATGGTGACGGTGAACGACGTCATCGACGCCGACACCGCCGAGCTCGTCGCCGCCGAATACGGCCATACCGTCAAGCGCGTCGCCGAATCCGACGTGCTCGAAGGCCTGAAGGGCACGGCGGACGAACTCGCCGACATGATCCCGCGCGCGCCCATCGTCACGGTCATGGGCCATGTCGACCATGGCAAGACCTCGCTGCTCGACGCGCTGCGCAGGACCGACGTCGTGTCGGGCGAAGCCGGCGGCATCACCCAGCATATCGGCGCCTATCAGGTGCAGCTGAAGACCGGCCAACGCATCACCTTCCTCGATACGCCCGGCCATGCCGCCTTCACGCAGATGCGCGCGCGCGGCGCCAAGGTCACCGACCTTGTCGTGCTCGTCGTCGCCGCCGACGACGGCGTCATGCCGCAGACCATCGAGGCCATCAGCCACGCCAAGGCGGCGCATGTGCCGATGATCGTGGCCGTCAACAAGATCGACAAGGGCGACGCCAATCCGGCGCGGGTGAAGACCGAGCTCTTGCAGTACGAAGTCCAGGTCGAGGATCTGGGCGGCGACGTGCTCTCCATCGACGTCTCGGCCACCAAGGGCATGAATCTCGACAAGTTGGAGGACGCGATCCTCCTTCAGGCCGAAATCCTCGACCTCAAGGCCAATCCCAACCGCACCGCCGAGGGCGCGGTGATCGAAGCCAAGCTCGACAAGGGCCGCGGCCCGGTGGCCACCGTGCTGGTGCAGCGCGGCACCTTGAAACTGGGCGACATCCTCGTCGCCGGCTCGGAATTCGGCCGCGTGCGCCTGCTCGTCAACGACCGCGGCGAACAGGTCGACAGCGCGGGCCCTTCGACACCCGTCGAGGTGCTGGGCCTTTCCGGCGTGCCAGAAGCCGGCGACGACATCGTCGTGGTGGAGAACGAGGGACGCGCCCGCGAAGTCACCGAATATCGCGCGCGCAAGCGCCGCGAGCAGCGCCAGGCCGTCAGCGGGCGCCAGTCGCTCGACCAACTGCTCAAGAGCCGCAAGGACGGCGAGAAGCGTCTGCTCCCGCTCGTGCTCAAGGCCGACGTGCATGGCTCGGTCGAGGCGATCCAGGGCGCACTGGCCAAGATCGGCAACGACGAGGTCGGCGTGCAGGTGCTGCAATCGGGCGTCGGCGCGATCACCGAGTCGGACGTGATCCTGGCGCATGCGAGCGGCGGCGCGATCGTCGGCTTCAACGTCCGCGCCAATGCCCAGGCGCGCGAGCGCGCCAAGCGCGACGGCGTGGAAGTGCGCTACTACAACATCATCTACAACGTCGTGGACGACATGAAGCTTGCCCTGACCGGCATGCTGGCGCCGGAGACGCGCGAGAAATTCCTCGGCAACGCGGAAGTGCTCGAGGTCTTCACCATCTCCAAGGTGGGCAAGGTCGCGGGCTGCCGCGTCACCGAGGGCGTTGTGCGGCGCGGCGCCAAGGTGCGCCTCATCCGCGACAACGTCGTCATCCACGAAGGCGATCTTTCGACGCTGAAGCGCTTCAAGGACGAAGTGCGCGAGGTCCAGACCGGCCAGGAATGCGGCATGGGCTTCACGGGCTATCACGACCTGCAGAAGGGCGACGTCATCGAGTGCTTCGAGGTCGAGACCATCCAGCGCGCGCTCTAGGCCCGCGCCGGAAGGAGACGAGACGATGTCCTCATCGGGATTCACCGGACGGCCGCCCGCGCAGCTGCAGCTCTTCCTGCGCGAATGCGACGCGGCCTTGCGCAGCGGCGATTCCGAGCGCGCGCTGCGCATCGCCGACGAAGCCGCGAGCCAGGGCTTGGAGCATCCCAACCTCCTGACGCTCGCCGCCCACCGCCGCATGCAGATGGGCGACGACGCTTCGGCGCTCACGCTCGCCGCCCGCGCGCGCGAAATGGCGCCGCGCAGCGTCGACGTGCTCAACGCCCATGGCATCGCACTGCTCCGGCTGGGCCGCGCGCGCGAGGCGCTGGCCGCCTTCGACGCCGCTTTGCGCGCCGCGCCCGGCACCGGCATGCTGCGCTTCAACAAGGCGCTGGCCCACGAGAAGCTGGGCGAACTCGACCGCGTCAAGCGCGAGCTCGAAAGCGTCGTGACCCTGATGCCCAATCACTACGAGGCGCTGGCCTGGCTGGCGACGCTGGCCTCGCAGCGCAACGACTCCAAGGCGACGCGCGACTACGCCGCCAGGGCGCTGACGATCAACCCGAACGTCCATGCCGCGACTTTGGCGATCGCCACCGTGGATGTGGCCGACAAGGACTACGACGCGGCGCTGGCGCTGCTTCGGCCGCTTCTCTCCGATCCCGCCACCACGCCGGTCAATCGCGCGGTGGCGCAGAGCCTGATCGGCGATGCGCTGGACGGGCTCGACCGGCCCAAGGACGCGTTCGCGTCCTATGCCGCCTCGCAGCGGAGCTTGCGCGATCACTACGCGCCGATCTTCGAGAGCACCGGACAGGAACCGTCGGACCATCGCGTGGCGCGGCTGACGCGCTATTTCGAAGGCGCCGATCCGGCGCAATGGCGCGCGCGGAAGTCCGGCGCGACCAAGCCGGTGCATGCTTTCCTCGTCGGCTTCCCGCGCTCGGGCACCACGCTGCTCGAGACCGTGCTTGGCAGCCATCCCGATATCGAGACCATGGAAGAGCGCGACGCGCTGCTCGATGCCGCCACCACCTTCACCGGATCAGACGAAGCCCTCGACAGGCTCGCCGCGATCTCGCCGGACGAAGCCGAGCGTTTCCGCGACGCCTATTGGAAGGCGGCGGGCGCGTTCGGGCATGCGGCCGACAAGGCGGTGTTCCTGGACAAGATGCCGCTCAACACCATCCTGTTGCCCATCGTCGCCAAGCTGTTCCCGGACGCGAAGATCCTGTTCGCGCTGCGCGATCCGCGCGACGTGGTGCTGTCGTGCTTCCGCCGCCGCTTCGGCATGACGGCGCAGATGTTCCAGCTCACCTCGCTCGACGGCGCGGCGAACTACTACGATGCGGTGATGAACCTCGGCGCGCGCTATCGCGACACGCTCGGCCTCGACCTCACCGAAACGCGCCACGAGAACCTGCTCGACGATTTCGAGGGCGAGACCGGACGGCTCTGCGCTTTCCTCGGCGTGGCGTGGCGCGAGAGTATGAAGGATTTCGCGGCCCGGGCACGCACCACCACCATCGACACGCCGAGCGGTGCGCAAATCGCCCGCGGCCTCAGCCGCGAGGGCGCCGGTCAATGGCGTCGCTATGCGCACGAACTCGCCCCCGTGCTGCCCAAGCTCGCGCCCTGGGTCGCGCGCTTCTCCTATCCGGAGAGTTGAGATGACCCGCCATCATTCCCGCGCCGACGACAACAAGGGACCCTCGCAGCGCCAGTTGCGCGTGGGTGAGATGCTGCGCCATGCGCTGTCGGAGATATTCTACCGCGCCGATATCCGCGATGCCGATCTCGAAGGCGTGTCGGTCACCGTCACGCAGGTCAAGCCGTCGGGCGACATGCGCCATGCGACCGTGTTCGTCGAGCCGCTGGGCGGGAAGAACGCGGCCAAGATCGTGGCGGCACTGAACCGCCATGCGCGCTACATCCGCGGCGAGATGGGCCATCGCATCACGCTGAAATTCACCCCCGACCTGCGCTTCGTGGAGGACGAATCCTTCGCCGAGGCCCAGAAGATCGAGACCCTGCTCAAATCCGAGAAAGTGCGCCGCGACGTCGAGGCCGCCGAAGAAGACGAGTCCGGCGGCGATGGGGCGTAGGAAGAAGGGCAACCCGGTCCATGGCTGGGTGGTGCTCGATAAGCCGCAAGGCATCACCTCCACCCAGGCTGTCGCGGCCGTGCGGCGCATCTTCGATGCCCGGAAGGCGGGCCATGCCGGCACGCTCGATCCCCTGGCGACAGGCGTCCTGGCCATCGCGCTGGGCGAGGCGACCAAGACCGTCCCCTACGCCATGGATTCGCAGAAGACCTACCGGTTCACCGCCCAGTGGGGAGAATCCCGCGACAGCGACGACAGCGAGGGCCGGATCACCGGCACCTGCGACGTGCGCCCCGGCCGCGAGGCCATCGAGGCCGCCATCCCCAGGCTTCTGGGCGAGATCAGCCAGACGCCTCCCATCTATTCCGCCATCAAGGTGGGTGGGGAGCGGGCCTATGACCTCGCCCGGGAGGGCGAGGCCGTGGAACTCGACGCCCGGACCGTAACGATCCACGAAGCCAGGCTGGCCGAGATCCCGGATCCCGACCACGCCGTGTTCGAAATGCGTTGCGGCAAAGGGGCTTACGTCCGGGCCTGGGTGCGGGACCTGGCCTTGATCCTGGGAACCTTGGGCCATGTCTCCCAGCTCCGCCGGACCTCCATCGGAGGCTTCCGGGAAAAAGACGCAGTACCCCTGGAAATCCTGAGGGGTTTACTACATAGTCCCGCCGCTTTTGAGCACTTGAGGCCCATTTCGACCGCGCTGGACGGCATCCCGGCGCTGGCTGTCACGGGCCCGGATGCGGTTCGCCTCCGTAGCGGCAATCCGATCCTGATGCGCGCGAACCTGTTCGCCCGCATCACGGACGCGTTTCCGGAGCTGGACGATCTGCAAGGGCTCACGGTCTATCTCTCCACGAGCGAGGGTGAGCCGGTGGCATTGGCCGAACTCGCACAGGGCGAACTTCGGCCATTTCGTGTGTTCAACTTTGGATGACCGGAAACTGGGAAAACAATGACGATCACTGCCGAACGCAAGCTTGAAGTCATCAAGGAATATTCCACCAAGGAAGGCGACACGGGTTCGCCGGAAGTCCAGGTGGCGGTGCTCTCCGAGCGCATCAACAATCTGGCGGCCCATTTCGACGGCCACAAGAAAGACAACCATTCCCGCCGCGGCCTCATCAAGATGGTGTCGCAGCGCCGCGGGCTTCTCGACTATCTCAAGCGCACCGATCGGAAGCGTTACGACGCGCTGATCAGCCGACTGGGCCTGCGCCGCTGAGTGTCGCGTTTTCCCTGACAGACGAAATCACGTGCGCGGGTGCGAATGGTCGTGCCCGCGCTTTTTCCGCTTGGTACAGGAAGGCCTGACAAGCGAACCCTCATCGCAATCCGGCGGTGGGAATGAAGGACGAATGAGAATGTTCAATATCGTGAAAGAGGAATTCGACTGGGACGGCCGCAAGGTCACCCTCGAAACGGGGCGCATCGCGCGCCAGGCCGACGGCGCCGTGCTCGTCACTTGCGGCGAGACGGTCGTGCTCGCCACCGCGACGGCGGCGCATGCGCCGCGTGAAGGCGTGGATTTCTTCCCACTGACCGTGAACTACCAGGAGCGCTACTACGCCGCCGGCAAGATCCCGGGCGGCTATTTCAAGCGCGAGCGCGCGCCGACGGAGCGTGAGACCCTGACCTCGCGCCTGATCGACCGCCCGATCCGTCCGCTCTTCGCCGAAGGCTATCGCAACGAGACTCAGGTCGTCGTCCAGGTGCTGAGCCACGATCTGGAGAACGATCCGGACATTATCGGCCTCGTCGCGGCCTCCGCCGCGCTCACCATATCCGGCATCCCCTTCATGGGACCGATCGGGGCGGCGCGCGTCGGCTATATCGACGGCGAATATCGCCTCAACCCGCTGATCGACGACATGGCGAACTCCAAGCTCGACCTCGTCGTCGCCGGCACCCATGACGCCGTGATGATGGTGGAATCCGAAGCGCAGGAACTCAGCGAGCAGATCATGCTGGGCGCCGTCATGTTCGGCCACAAGCACATGCAGACGGCGATCCAGGCGATCATCCGCCTGGCCGAGCGCGCAGCGAAAGACCCGCGCCCGGTGCCGGAGGATATCCACGCCCCCGTGCGCGAGAGACTGAAGGCGGAAGCGGGCAAAGACCTCGCCGCGGCGTTCAAGATCCCGCAGAAGCATGTGCGCCGCGACGCCATCGCGGACGTCCGCAAAGCCCTCGCCGGGAAATATGTCGGCGAAGGCGACGGCAAGGTGGCGGCGAACGTCTATTCCAACCTGATGCACGACGTGGAAGCCCATGTCATGCGCAACGCGGTGCTCGACACCAAGACGCGCGTCGACGGCCGCGACCTCACCACCGTGCGCCCCATCGTGGCGCAAGTGGGCGCGCTGCCCCGGACGCACGGCTCGGCGCTGTTCACGCGCGGCGAGACCCAGGCGCTGGTGATCGCCACGCTCGGCACGTCGGAAGACGAACAGTTCGTCGATAGCCTGGAAGGGACGCAGAAACAGCACTTCATGCTGCATTACAACTTCCCTCCCTACTCCGTCGGCGAGACCGGGCGCATGGGCGCGCCCGGCCGCCGCGAGATCGGCCATGGCAAGCTTGCTTGGCGCGCGATCCATCCGATGCTGCCGTCGAAGGACGAGTTCCCCTACACCATCCGCGTCGTCTCCGAGATCACCGAGTCCAACGGCTCGTCCTCGATGGCGACGGTGTGCGGCACCTCGCTGGCGCTGATGGATGCGGGCGTTCCGCTCAAGAAGCCGACCGCGGGCATCGCGATGGGCCTCATCCTCGAAGGCGAGCGTTTCGCGGTCCTGTCCGACATCCTGGGTGACGAAGATCACCTCGGCGACATGGACTTCAAGGTGGCGGGCACCGAGGACGGCGTCACAAGCCTGCAGATGGACATCAAGATCGCCGGCATCACCGAGGAGATCATGCGTGTCGCCCTCGATCAGGCCAAGGGCGGCCGCCTGCATATCCTGGGCGAGATGAACAAGGCCCTCGGCCATTCCCGCGACGAGCTCGGCGAACATGCGCCGCGCATCGAGCAGATCAAGATCCCGACCGACAAGATCCGCGACGTGATCGGCACCGGCGGCAAGGTGATCCGCGAGATCGTGGAAAAGACCGGCGCCAAGATCAACGTGGAAGACGACGGGACGGTGAAGATCGCCTCCGCCGACGGCGAGTCGATCAAGGCGGCGCTCAAGTGGATCCGCGGGCTGACCGCGGAGCCGGAAGTCGGCCAGATCTATGACGGCAAGATCGTCAAGGTCATGGACTTCGGCGCCTTCGTGAACTTCTTCGGGCCCAAGGACGGTCTCGTCCACATCTCCGAACTCGCCGCCAAGCGGGTGAACAAGACGTCGGACGTGGTCAGCGAAGGCCAGGCCGTGAAAGTGAAGCTGCTCGGCTTCGACGATCGCGGCAAGGTCCGCCTCTCCATGAAGCAGGTCGACCAGGAGACCGGCGAGGACCTCAGCAAGAAGCAGCAGGCCGAGCAGCCGGAACAGAACGCCGGCTGATCCTCTCGCCTTTGCAGCAAACCCCGCCCGCGAGGCCCAAGGCTTCGCGGGCGGTTTTGTTTTGACTTTCGCACATATATGTGCGATATTGCCTTTCGTGAACGGCCACGAATTCGAACGCAAGATCAAAAAGATCGGCCGCGACCGCGGCGTGATCGTTGTGTTCGATTCAGAGCACGGCAAGGGCAGCCACGGGCGGCTGTACTACGGAGATCGCTTCACGACGTTGAAGGATCGCCGAAAAGAGATCGGCCCTGGGCTTCTGAAGGCCATGTTGGAGCAGCTTGGACTGGTCAGAAGCGATCTGGAGATGTGATCATGAATGTTGCATTTGGCTATCCCTATAAGTTGGAGCGGCAGTCCAATGGCTGGTGGCTTGTGCGCTTTCCGGACATTCCCGAAGCTCTGACAGAAGGCGAAAACAGGCAGGAGGCGATGGAAGCCGCGGAGGATTGCCTGATTACGGCGCTTGAGGGATATATGAAAGCTGGCCGCTCGATTCCGCGACCGCCGTTCAAAGGCGAACGCATAATTTTGCCATCCCTGGTGACTGCGAAGCTGGCTGTCTACGTGAACATGCAGAAGCGCGGCTGGTCGAAGGTGAAACTCGCCGATGAACTCGGCATGCCGGAAAATTCCGTGCGGAGACTGCTCGACCTTCGCCACAGTTCACATCTCTGGATCATCGACGAAGCGATGCAGAAGATGAACGACCGGCTGTCTATTGATCTTCCAAGGTCCAAGCCACGCGGCAAGGCCGCCTGAAAGACGTGGCTCGCCCCGTCTTCTAGAGCATTTTTGGCTTGAGATTACGCATATCCGGCGTGGCTGAAGAAGTTTGCGCATTCGGTTGGCGAGAAGGTATCGAGGATGGAGCCGATGCGATCCCAGAGCGCCGGCATGGAGCGCTCTGCGGCTTTGCGCAGG
>DASXCJ010000003.1:0-12717 GCA_036491175.1 Rhizomicrobium sp. | reverse complement strand
GGAAGGCGACACGGTCAAGTCGGGCGATATCCTGGCCGAGATCGAGACCGACAAGGCGACGATGGAGTTCGAAGCCGTCGACGAAGGCACCATCGGCAAGATCCTCGTGCCCGAAGGCACCGAAGGCGTGAAGGTCAACGAACCCATCGCCGAGATGGCGGGCGAGGATGAAGAGGCCGGCAGCAAGGACATCCCCTCTGCCATGGCCTCGATCAAGGATGCCGTGTCGAAGCAGGCGGCCGCGCCGAAAACCGCGGCAAAGCCCGATCAGAGCGACGTGCCGGACAACAAGAAAAAGATCGGAAACAGCGACGTTCCCGACAACATGCTGTCGGACAAACCGGCGCCCGCGAAGGAGCCGTCGTCGGGCGAGCGCATCTTTGTCTCGCCGCTGGCGCGCAAGATCGCCGAGCAATCCGGTGTCGATCTCGCCGCGTTGAAAGGCTCAGGCCCGCGCGGACGCATCGTGAAGGCGGATGTCGAAGCGGCGCAGAAATCCGGAACGGCCGCGAAAGCGCCGGCGGCCAAGCCCGAAGCCAAACCTGGCGGCGCGCCGCAGCCGCACGCCGCTGCGCCAGCCGGAGTTGCGCCACTACCGGACGCGAGGCTCTTCTACAAGCAAGGCGAGTACGAGGAGATCCCGCACGACTCCATGCGGAAGACGATCGCGCGCCGCCTGACTTCGGCGAAGATGCTCATCCCGCATTTCTATTTGACGGTGGATTGCCAGATCGACGAGCTGCTCGCCATGCGCGCCAGGCTCAACGAGCGTGCGCCGAAAGAGAACGGCTACAAGCTCTCTGTCAACGATTTCGTGGTGAAGGCCTCGGCGCTGGCGCTGATGCGCGTGCCGGAGGTGAATGCGAGTTGGACCGAGACCGCGATCCTGCGCCATAGCCGCGCCGATGTCGGCGTGGCGGTGGCGCTCGATTTCGGGCTCATCACCCCCATCGTCTTCGGCGCGGAGGGCAAGGGGCTTTCCGTCATCTCCAACGAGATCAAATCGCTCGCCGAGCGCGCCAAGGCCAAGAAGCTCAAGCCGCAGGAATATGAGGGCGGCGGCTTCTCGGTCTCCAATCTGGGCATGTTCGGCATCAAGGACTTCACGGCGGTGATCAACCCGCCCCAGGCCGCGATCCTGGCCGTCGGCGCG
Organism: Rhizomicrobium sp.; assembly: GCA_036491175.1. GTDB lineage: Bacteria > Pseudomonadota > Alphaproteobacteria > Micropepsales > Micropepsaceae > Rhizomicrobium. Next base: position 11,564 of record DASXCJ010000003.1, on the reverse strand, counting down.
GGGGAGATGCGGCCCGTGGTGCGGGACGGCATCCTGAAGACCGCGACCATCATGACGGTGACCATGTCCTGCGACCACCGCGTCATCGACGGCGCGACCGGCGCCCGCTTCCTCCAGGCCTTCAAGAGCTTCATCGAAGAACCGGCCTCGATGCTGCTATAATGGCGCTTCGAGGGCGAGCATGACCGATACGATCACCGAACAGGAACACAGCCACGCCAGCGCCGCGGAGATCGCGGCCCTGGCCGTGGCCGCCCGCGGCATGGAGACGGTGCGCTGCCCCAATTGCACCGCGCCGGTGATCGGGCCGTTCTGCTCGGTCTGCGGGCAGGAGCGCGACACCCATCGCCGCTCGGTCTGGCACCTCCTCGGCGACCTGTTCGAGGACATCGTCAGCTTCGACAGCCGCATCCTGCGCACCGGCGTGGCGCTCATGGCCGAGCCGGGCGAGATCGCCATGGCATTCCGCGAGGGCCGCCCGCGCCGCTATGTGCCGGCGCTGCGGCTGTATTTCTTCGTCTCGCTGATCTTCTTCCTGATCCTGAATCTCTCCGGCCTCGCGATCATGCAATTCGAGGTGACGGCGACGCCGTCAAAAGTCGTCCACACCGGTAAGGGCTATTTCCTGGCCAACACGGACCGGTCCGATCCAGACGAGCCCGCGCTCATTCCGATTTCGAAGGAAAAGGCGGCCGAGCCCGGCACCAAATTCTCGTTCTCGAGCCAAATCCATTTCTTCGCGCCGGTCGGCATTTATCACTCCAGCATTCCGGCCGAAGCGCGCGCCAAATTGTTCAAATATTCGAAGAACGGCGAGCCGGGGGTGAAGGACAAGGAAGGCGCGTGGTTCAGCCAGCGCATCTTCGACACCTTCAACCGGCTTGTCGCCAATCCCGCCGCGTTGAACGAGTCGCTGACCTCTTGGTTGCCGCGCGTGCTGTTCCTGCTGCTGCCGATCTTCGCGCTGCTGCTGATGATCTTCTATATCCGCCGCCGCAAGCAGTTCTACTTCGTCGATCACCTCATCTTCTCGCTCAACATGCACAGCTTCGTCTTCATCGCGCTGATCGTGGCCGTGGGCGTGGCGCAGGCGTTCGATTCGAGCCTTGTGGCGGTGGCGGCCGTCGCCGCGATGGCCATATACCTGCTCGTGGCGATGAAGCGGTTCTACCAGCAGGGCTGGATCAAGACCGGGATCAAGTTCTTCGCCATCGGGTTTATCTATACGACCTTCTTCCTTCTGCCGGCGATGGCTGCTGTGATCGCGGCCAGCATCTTCTGGACCTGACATGGAAAACTACGACGTCATCGTGATCGGTTCGGGCCCCGCGGGCTATGTCTGCGCCATCCGCGCGAGCCAGTTGGGCCTCAAGACCGCCATCGTCGAGCGCGACCGCCTCGGCGGTATCTGCCTCAATTGGGGCTGCATCCCGACCAAGGCGCTGCTGCGCTCCAGCGAGATCTGGCACTTGATGCACCGGCTGGACGAGTTCGGTTTCAGCGCCGACAATCTGAAGTTCGACATCGAGAAGATCGTGAAGCGCTCGCGAAAAGTATCCGAGCAGCTCTCCAACGGCGTCGCATTCCTGATGAAGAAGCACAAGATCACGGTCGTGACGGGCGAGGCGAAACTCGCCGGCAAAGGCAAGGTGACCGTCGCCAAGGACGGCAAGACCGCCGAGCTCGCCGCCAAGAACATCGTGCTCGCCACCGGGGCGCGGGCGCGGACGTTCCCCGGCATGGAGCCGGATGGCAGACTGATCTGGACCTATCGCGAGGCGATGGTGCCGCCGTCCTTCCCCAAATCGCTGCTTGTCGTCGGCTCGGGCGCCATCGGCATCGAATTCGCGAGCTTCTACCGCACGCTCGGCGCCGAGGTGACGGTGGTGGAGGTGCTGGACCGCGTGCTGCCGGTCGAGGACGAGGAAATCTCCGGCATGGCCGCGAAAGCCTTCGCCAAGCAGGGCATGAAGATCAGGACCGCGACGACGGTCGAGAAGCTCGACAAAGGCAGGGACAACGTCACCGCGACCCTGAAGACGAAGGACGGCAAGACGGAGAGCTTGACGGTCGACCGCGTGATCCTGGCCGTCGGCATCGTCGGCAATGTCGAGAACAACGGTTACGAACAGGCCGGCCTCAAGATCGAGAAGACCCATCTTGTTGTCGACGAATGGGGCGCGACCGGCGTGCCCGGCCTATGGGCCATCGGCGACCTCGTGGGACCGCCCTGGCTCGCGCACAAGGGCATGCATGAAGGCGTGATCGTGGCGGAGCGCATCGCCGGCGTGAAGGGCGTGCATCCGCTCGACGTCACGAAAGTGCCGGGCTGCACCTATTGCTGGCCACAGGTGGCGAGCGTCGGCATGACCGAAGCCGGGGCCAAGGCAAGCGGGCGCAAGGTCAAGGTCGGCCGCTTCCCCTTCATCGGCAACGGCAAGGCTATCGCGCTGGGCGAGGCGGAGGGCTTGGTGAAAACCGTGTTCGACGCCGAGACCGGCGAACTCTTGGGCGCCCACATGATCGGCGCGGAAGTCACCGAGCTGATCAACAGCTATGCGATCGCGCGCACCGGCGAGCTGACCGACGCCGACCTCGCGCACACCATCTTCCCGCACCCGACCTTGAGCGAGATGCTGCACGAAGCCGTGCTCGCCGCCGACGGGATGGCGCTACATATATAATAAATCGTCATCGCCCGGCTTGTCCGGGCGACCCAATTTCCTCTTCAAAAAGAAATTGGGTGGCCCGGACGAAGCGGGCCATGACGATTAATCTTGTAGTTGAACAATATCTCGTGCCAGAGCTTGCGTATTGTCCGTCGTCAGCATGACTTCGCGCGCGTGGCCCCGCGCGTCGAAGAGGAACGCGGCGTCGGAGTGCATGACCTCTTCGCCTTTTGCCGCCGGCTTCACGCTGTAGAGCACGCGATAGGTGCGCGCGAACTTGGCGATCTGGTCCGGCGTGCCGCGAAGGCCGTCGATCTGCGGCGCGAAGGCGTTCACGTAATTCTTCAGCGCGGGGATGGTGTCGCGCGCGGGATCGACCGTTACGAACAGCACGCGCACGCTGTCGGCATGCGGCCCCAACCGCTTCAGCGCGGCGGAGAGATTGGCCAAGGTCGCCGGGCACTCGTCCGGGCAATTGGTGTAGCCGAAATAGAGCACAACGGCCTTGCCGCGATAATCGGCCGCCGTGACGCCCGCGCCGTCATTGGCGCGCGTCATGGCGAAAGCGAGGTCCGGCATGGCGCCGGAAATGTCCGATACGCCGGGCCTGATCTCGCCGCGGCTGCAAGCGGCCAGCAGCAGACAGGCGAGGGCGGTGAAAGCGCATTTCATGGCGGCCTTCCTAGCACGGGTGATCCTGCGTCTAAACGCCTCTGGATGACGCACGCGCGGGCCGTCATTTTCCCTGTCCATGGCTTCGCAACGCCGCGGCTGGATCTGGTATGGCGTGCTGCTCCTCACCGGCGGCGCGCTTTATGTCCTTTGCGAGGAATTCCCCGCCGAGCTGCCGTTCTGGATGCCGTGGGAATTCTCCTGGGTCGAATTCCTCGCCGCCGCGCTGACGCTGGCCTGGTTCTTCCGCGGACTTGGTCTGGTGGACGAGAAGCCCGCGCTGTGGCGGCGGGTCAGCTTCGTCGCCGGCGTGCTGTCGATCTATATCGTGCTGCAGACCCACATCGATTATTACGCCCAGCACATGTTCTTCGTGCACCGCTGGGCGCATTTCGTGCTGCACCACGCGGGCGCGTTCCTGATCGCGCTGGGCGCTGGCGGCCAGGCGGTCTGGGCCGGGATGCCGGATTTCCTCAAGCCGATCGTTGGCGCGCGACCCGTGCGCGCGGTCGCGAACGTGCTGCAGCATCCGGCGGTGGCCCCGGTTCTGTTCGTCGGGCTGCTCTATTTCTGGCTGATCCCCGCGATCCATACCCGCGTGATGCTCAACCGCGATCTCTACGACGTGATGAACTGGACCATGGCGGTCAACGGCGTCATGTTCTGGTCGCTGGTGCTCGATCCGCGCCCCAAGCCGCCGGCGCGGCTGTCGCCCTTGATGCGCGGCTTGATGATCCTGCTGATCGAATTGCCGCAGATGCTGCTCGGCGCGGTGTTGTCGCTGTCGATGACCGACTATTATCCCGTCTACGCCATTTGCGGCCGCGCGCTGGAGATGACCGGCATCAGCGACCAGCATTATGGCGGATTGATCATTTGGCTGCCCGGCACCTTGACGAGCTTCGCGGCGATGATCGTGGTGCTGGTGAACATGCGCCTGAACGAGGAAAGGGCCGAACGTGAGAGGATTGCTTCTTAGCCTGGCGCTTGCCGCGAGCGCGGCGTCCGCCGCCGGCGTCACGGTCAGCGACGGCTGGTTCCGCGCTTTGCCCGGCACCGTGCCGTCCGGCGGCTATTTCACGGTTCACAACGCGGGCGACAAGCCCGTCTCGCTTACCGGCGCGTCGTCGCCGGCCTGCGGCATGCTGATGCTGCACAAGAGCGAGACGCAGGGCGGCGTCGCCAGCATGGAGATGATGGACGGCATCGACGTGCCGCCGCGCGGCAGCGTGCAATTCGCGCCGGGCGGCTATCACCTGATGTGCATGGAGCCGAAGATGAAGCCCGGGGTGAAGGTTCCGGTGAAGCTGGAATTCGCCAGCGGCGCGAACGTGACGGCGAGTTTCACCGTCAAGGACGCCAAGGGCCAGTGAAGCCGTGACGGCGGACATAATCATCATCGGCGGCGGCATGGCCGGCATCTCGGCCGGCTACGAGCTGGCCAAACATGTCCGCGTCACGGTGCTGGAGCGCGAGGAACGCGAAGGCACGCAGGCCACCGGCCGCAGCGCCGCGCTCTATCTGGCGAGCTATGGCAACGCGACGGTGCGGTCGCTGAACCGCGTGAGCCGCGCCTTCTTCGACAGCCTGCCTGAAGGCTTCTCCGAAACGCCGATCCTGACTCCGCGTGGCGCGCTCAACATCGCGCCGACCCTGGAGGAGATCGACGAACTCGAGCGAGAGTCGGGCGAACATTTCCGCCGCGTCGGTCCCGGCGAGATCGTGGCGATGGTCCCGATCCTGCGTCCGGAATACACGCGGACGGCGCTTTACGAAGAAGGCGGGGCGGACATCGACGTGAATGCGCTGCTGCAAGGCTATCTGCGCGGGTTCAAACGGGCCGGCGGCACGTTCGTGACGAACGCCGGCGTCACGGCCATCGCGCGTGAGAACGGCCAATGGATCGTCGATACCAAGGCCGGGCGTTTCTCCGCGCCGGTGCTGGTCAATGCGGCCGGCGCATGGGCGGATGAAATCGCCAGGCTGGCCGGTGTCCCGCGCATTGGCCTCACGCCCTTGCGGCGCACGGTGGCGCTGGTGGGTGCGCCCAAGATCGCCGGCTTCGCGAAATGGCCCGCCGTCGCGGACGTCGCGGGCACGTTCTATTTCAAGCCGGACGCCGGCCAATTGCTGATCTCGCCCGCGGACGAGACGCCGTCGCCGCCGATCGTCGACGTCGCGGATGACGAGGACGATGTCCGCCTTGCGCTCGACCGCTATGCCAACGCGACGACCGAGATGCCGGGCCGCCCACGCCATAGCTGGGCGGGTTTGCGCACCTTCACGCCCGACAATGCCCAAGCCATCGGCTTCGACGCAAAAACGCCGGGCTTCTTCTGGCTGGCCGGGCAGGGCGGCTACGGCATCCAATCCGCGCCGGCGGCGGCGCAACTCACCGCCGCGCTGATCGCGGGCTTGCCCATGCCGGAGATCGACGCCGAGGCGTTGGCGCCCCGGCGCTTTTCTCAATAGCCGATGACCTCGCCGTCCTTGCGCATCTCGCTCGCGCCCCAATAGACGCCGTTGGGAGCGCGCATGATGGCCTGGTAGCCGCCGAAGCCGCCTGTGCCGGGAACGACTTTGTAGCCCCGCTTGACGAGCTCCGCTTTCACGGCGGGATCGAAGCCGGACTCCATCTCGACCGTGCCGATGCCGGTGGACGTCTCGCCCGTGGGCTCCGCGCCGCCGAAATGGCGCCAGCGGGCGGCATCGTCGGCTTCCTGCACGTTCATGCCGAAATCGATGATGTCGGTCAGCACCTGGACGTGGCCTTGCGGCTGCATGTCGCCGCCCATCAGGCCGAAGGAGAGGAAGGGCTGGCCGTCCTTCATCACGAAGCCGGGGATGATCGTCTGGAATGGACGTTTTCCCGGCGCATAAACGTTCGCCGCTTTCGGATCGAGTGAATAGAGCTCGCCGCGATCCTGGAACATGAAGCCGAGATGATCGGCCACAAGTCCCGAGCCCATGCCGCGATAGTTGGACTGGATGAGCGACACCATCATCCCGTCCTTGTCGGCGGTGGTGAGATAGATCGTGTCGCCGTCATGCAGCTTGGGCTCGCCGGGGCCGATATTGGGATTGGCCTTGGTAAGGTCGATCAGCTTGCGGCGCTCATCCGCATAGGCGTCCGAGAGCAGGCCCTTCATCGGCACATGCACGAAGGCCGGATCGGCATACCATTTGGCAAGGTCTTCATAGGCCAGCCGCTTGGCTTCCAGCATCGCGGTCAGCGTGTCGGCGGAACCGGGACCCATCTTCTTGAGGTCGTAGCCCTTCAGGATGTTGAGCATCTGCAGCGCCGCGGCGCCCTGGCCGTTGGGCGGCAGCTCATAGACGTCATAGCCGCGGTAGTTGACGGTCAGCGGCGTCACCCATTCGCCGTGATGGCTGGCGAAATCCTCGTAGCGCAGGTCGCCGCCGATGCGTTTGAAATAGCCGTCGATCGTGTGCGCGATCTCGCCCTTGTAGAACGCATCGCGTCCCCCCTTGGCGATGATCGAAAGCGTGCGGGCGAGGTCGGGGTTCTTGAAGATCTCGCCCTCCGCCGGCGTATGGCCGCCCGGCATGTAGGTGTGCCGCGCGTTGTCCATCTCTTCGATCAGGCCCTTGTTCTTCTCGAACGCGGCCATGTTGCCCTTCCAATAGAGCGCGATGAGCTGCGTCACCGGAAAGCCATGGTTCGCGTAGTCGATGGCGGGCTGCAGGTCCTCCTGGATCGGAAGCTTGCCGAATTTCTGGTGCAGCGCGAACCACGCATCCACCGCGCCCGGCACGGTGATGGGCAGCGAGCCGACCGGCGGGATATGCGCCTTGGGCTCCATCCCCGCCTTCTTGTAGGCGGCTTCGACCTCGGCGGTCATGCGCGCCAGATCGCGGCCCTTGGCGGCGCGGCCGGAGCCGTTATAGCCGTAGAGCTTGTGCGTCTTGGGATCGTAGACGATGGCGAAGAGATCGCCGCCCATGCCGTTCAGCACCGGCTGCATCAATCCGATGGCCGCATTGGCCGCGATGGCGGCGTCGACGGCGCTGCCGCCTTTCTTGAGCACGTCGATGGCGATCTGCGAAGCGAGCGGCTGCTCGGTCGCGGCCATGCCGTGCTGCGCGAGGACGGGCGAGCGTGTCGCCCAGGTCGCGCCCGAATAGCGGTCGCCGCGCGAGAGCTGTCCGTACGCCGTGTTCGATATGATCGTGGTGGCCATGACGAGTGTTGCGATCCCCCCTAGCAATTTTCCCCCAAGCAATTTCATTGGTTCTCAAGCTCCGCATAGGTGACGTGGCAGGAATGCCCGTGGTTCTTCTCGAAGTAGTCCTGATGATAGTCCTCGGCGCGCCAGAACGTCGTCGCCGGTTCGATCGCCGTCACGACCGGCCGCTTGTAGCGTCCCGAGGCCTTGGCCGCGTCCAGCCGCTCATGGGCGACGCGCTCCTGCTCCGGCGAATGGGTGAAGATGACCGAGCGGTATTGCGTGCCGGCGTCCGGGCCCTGGCGGTTCAACTGCGTCGGATCGTGCATCTTGAAGAACAGGTCGACCAGCGTCGCGTAGGACACTTTCGCCGGATCGAACGTGACCTCGACCACCTCGGCATGGTTCGTCGTGCCGGTGCAGACTTGGCGATAGGTGGGATCGTCCGCGTGCCCGCCGGCATAGCCGGACACGGCGTCGATCACGCCGGGCACATCCGCGAAGAAATGCTCGACACCCCAGAAACATCCGGCCCCGAACGTGGCCTTTTCCATCTCCCGTCTCCTATTTGGGCGCGCGCTGCGCATCCCGGCTTCGTTGTAGCACGGCGCGCGCCTGGTCGATGCCTTCGAAGGCGAGCGGATTGTACAGCCCGCCAGCGCCGAAACTTATCGTGCCGCGACCATCCTTGCGCTCCGACAGATGCAGGGCGCCCAACGTGTTCAGGGCGAGAGTACGCAATTGGCGGCGGTGTTTCTCCTCGTGCAGCACGAGGATGCGGTGATCGGTCAATCCGTAGATCGTATTCGCGCGCAGGCGTGCATCCGTTACGAAGCGGCCGAAGGCGAAATAGAGTCCCACCAGCACGAAGGGGATTCCCCAGAACACGAAGCCGATATCCCAGAGGTCGAACTCGTCCGGCACATCCGGATCGCCCACAAAGACCAAGATTTCCCAGGCAACCGCAAGCCCCAGCCAGACCAGGCTGAGCGGGATCAAGATGGCGTCAGGATTGCGGAGGACAACACCCTGTTGCGGTCGGCCGCTCCACAGCAACCGCTCGCCCGGATCGAGCGCCGCGTTCAGATCCTGCTCAAGGTTCCGGGCCATGGAGCGGAACGTTAAGCAGCCCAGCCGCGGCCCACAACCCAGCCACGGCACAGCCACAGCCCCGTTTGACGCGGCGCCGCAGGGCGGACTAACTCCCTGCCATGTTCGATCCCCTCCTCAAGCGGCTGGCCGCGCCCGCGCTGGCCAAGGCTGCGGCGCCGCTCGCGCCGCTGGGCGCCGATCTCGTATCGCTGGCGGGATTTGCCGTGGGCTTGGCTGTGATTCCCGCCGTGGCGCGGCACGCCTATCTCGCGGGCCTGGGGCTTCTGCTTCTCAACCGTCTCGTCGACGCGCTGGACGGTGCGGTGGCGCGGCAAACGCGAGCGACGGGCCGCGGCGCCTTCCTCGATATGACCCTCGACCTGATCGTTTTCTGCGGTGTGCCCTTCGGGTTCGCGCTGGCCGATCCGTCGCATGCGCTCGCCGCCGTGTTCCTCGTCTTCGCCATCGCGGCGTCCGGCGCGGCGGCCGTGTTCCTGAACGCGCAGGGCTGGACCATCGCGGGCTTCATCGGCCGCGCGATGGGCGATACCGAACTCACGCTCGCTTTCGCCGTCGCGTGCTTGTGGCCGGATGCGTTCGGATTGATCGCCTATATCGCCGGCGCGTTGTGCTTTCTGACGGCGGGCGGCCGAATCGCCCTCGCATGGGACCGTGAACCATGAAGGTCATCGTCATAGGCGGCGGCATCGCCGGGCTCTCCATCGGTTGGCGCCTGGCGCAGGCGGGCGCCGAGGTGGTGCTGTTCGAGCGCGCGCAGCCGGGCAGGGGCGCCACGCTCGCTTCCGCCGGCATGCTCGCGCCGGCGGCGGAGAATGGCGACCGGACGAGCCCTGAAGCCGTCTTCGGCCGCGCCTCGGCACAGCTTTGGCCCGCTTTCGCCGCCGAGGTGCAGGACATCTCCAAGCACAACATCTCCTACCGCCCCGAAGGCGCGCTCCTCGTCGCCGCCTCGGACGAAGAGATGCGGCATCTCCGTATGCGTTCCAATGCGGAGCTGCTTTCGCCGTCCCAGGCGCGCGCGATGGAGCCGACGCTGGGCGACGGCATCACGGGCGCGCTGTTCGATCCCGACGAAGCACAAGTCGACAACCGCGCCATCGGCCTCGCGTTGGCCCGCGCCTTCGTCCGCGCAGGGGGCAATCTCCAGGCCAACGAGACCGTGGTCCGGCTCGAGATCCGTGCGGACTACCTGCATGGCGTGCTGACCCAGTTCGCCTCCCACCGGGCGGATGCCTATGTCCTCGCCGCCGGAGCCTGGACCGGTCAGATCGAGGGTTTGCCATCGGACGTGCTGCCACCGGTCGTGCCGGTCAAAGGCGAGATGATCGCGCTGGAGGGTGGGGCGCTGCCGTCCCATGTCGTCTGGGGCAACGGGGTCTATCTGGTGCCGCGCCACCGCCAACTCTTCGTCGGCGCCACCATGGAGAGGGTCGGCTTCGACACGTCGCTCACGACCAAGGCAGCCGTCTGGCTGCGCGAGCGGGCGGCGGGCCTCATGCCCGGCCTGGCCGATTGGCGGCAGGCGGAGCATTGGGCGGGACTCCGCCCCGGCTCGCCCGACGACCTGCCGATCCTCGGCGAGACGGCCATTCCCCGCCTCTATGTCGCGGGCGGCCAGTTCCGCAACGGTATCCTCCTTGCACCGGCCATGGCGGAAGTCCTCCGCAGTCTCATTCTGGAACGCCGGTCTGGCCTCGATATCTCCGCTTTCGATCCTCGCCGCTTCACCAAGGCGTTAGTTGCAGAACCTAACGTATCGCGTTAACCAGATTGAGGCGGGTGGGCGCATGCGTTGAGGGGCGCTCGGGTTCGCGTATGGCGTATGGTTTCGTCGGGGTCGGGGTGCTGCTGCTCATTTTGGGCAGCGAGGCGTTGCTGCATGGCGGCATCGGCCTCAGCAAGTTCCTGGGACTACCGCATCTGTTGATCGGGCTGGTGGTGGTTTCGACCGCCACCTCGGCGCCTGAGCTCGCCGTCGCGCTGAACGCCGCCAAGTCCCATCCCGAGATCGCCATAGGCTGCATCGTCGGCGGGACCATCGCCAATATCCTCCTGATCCTCGGGCTGGGCGCGCTGGCCCGTCCGCTGCCGAGCCCGCCCAAGATCGTGTTCCGCGACGGCGGGACGATGCTGGTCGCCTGCCTCGCCCTGATCGTCATCGCCATCGGCGGCACGATCACCCGCCGGTACGGCCTGATCCTGCTGGGCGGCTTCGTGGCCTATCTGGCGCTGACCTTCGCCACCGAATGGCGGCGGCCTTATCAGCACTCGGCCACTGAAGCCCGCGCCAACTGCCGGGATGCCGACCGCGCCCCAGGCGTGAACTTCTTCATCCTCGCGCTGGGCATCGCCATGGTCTTCGTCGGCGCTCGCTGCCTGATGGATGGCGGCTTGGTCCTGGCGCAGATGTTCCACCTGCCGTCCGCGATCCTGGGGTTGACCGTGGTCGCGCTGGCCACAGCGATCCCCGAACTGGTCATCACCATCACCGCCTTCACCGGACGCTATACCGATGCCGCGGTCAGCCATGTGCTCGCGGCGAACGTCTTCAACCTGCTGGTGGTGCTGGGCCTCGTCGCCGTGATCCATCCGCTCGCCATCGCGCCGCTGATCGCCCATGCCGACATCTACGTGATGGCGGGCGCGGCGCTTCTGCTGATGCCGCTGATGATCATGTCGTGGCGGCTGTCTCGCCTGAACGGCTTCTTCCTGGTGCTTTGCTATGGCGGCTACGGCGCATTCCTGGCGTGGCGCATGGGCTATCTCGCCATCCCGCATCTGCTCTAGAGCATTTTTGGCTTGAGATTACGCATATCCGGCGTGGCTGAAGAAGTTTGCGCATTCGGTTGGCGAGAAGGTATCGAGGATGGAGCCGATGCGATCCCAGAGCGCCGGCATGGAGCGCTCTGCGGCTTTGCGCAGG
>DASXCJ010000002.1:0-34523 GCA_036491175.1 Rhizomicrobium sp. | reverse complement strand
GTCCGACAGGCTGTACTGCCCGTCGACTTCCATGCCCTGGAAGTCCTTGCGCAGGATGATGTTCACCACGCCCGACACGGCGTCCGAGCCGTATTCGGCCGAGGCGCCGCCCGTCAGAACTTCGACATGGTCGACCATCTGCGACGGAATCTGGTTGGTGTCGACCTCACCGGTGTTGTCGGCCGGCACGAGGCGCTTGCCGTCGACCAGTACGAGCGTGCGCTTCACGCCGAGATTGCGAAGGTCGACGGTTGCGATACCGGAAGTGCCGTTGTCCACGGTGTTGCTGTCGCCGTCTTCGACGGTCGACGGCAAGGAACGCAGCGTCTGTCCGACGCTGGTCGAACCCTGGAGCTTGAACTCCTGCTGGCCGACCGCGGAGACCGGGCTTGTCGAATAGAGGCCTTGCTGCGGAATGCGCGAGCCGGTGACGACGACGACTTCGCCGGTCGGCGCGTCTTGCGCGAGCGCGGGCACGGCGAGAGACGCGGCGGACGCCGCGCCCAGAAGCAGCACGGACCGCAGACTGCGGACTTTGAAAGCGTTACGAGACATTCTTGTTCCCCTCGAAGATACTGTTCCGGCACAGGCGGGCGGTTGTCCCCGCGCGTATCCGCCACTAAGACCGCCAAGCTAGGGAGCACGCGCCGGGCCATTCCACGGAAAAGGGGACGAGCCAATCGCGGGCCGGGGCACCTGTTGCACAAAAACGCCGCGCGCCGGATGTGCCGGAAAGACAGGTTTCATCGCTGTTTTATGACGGTCCGATAGGATGACGCGTTCGTGAGCAGCCCTAATACTCGCGGCCGCTGGGGCCAATCGCGGACTGGAAGCGGGCAAATCGGGCGGAACCTGCCTTTCGCCAATTGGTTAGAGCATGGGAGGCTCCATCCCATGTCCCAGGCCCTCGTGATCATCGGCGCATCGGGCGATCTCGCCCGCCGCATGCTCTGGCCCGCTCTCTATTACCTGGCCGCGGACGGCTTGCTGCCGGAGGATCTCATCCTGATCGGCTGCTCGCGCGGGAAGAAACCCGATGCCGGCTTCGCAACCGATGTGGAAGTCGCGGTGCGCGCGCGCGCGGACGAGTTTTCGGACGGCGTCTGGCGGCGTTTCGCGCCGCGCCTGCGCCATGCCGCGCTCGACGCCACCGATCCGGAGAGCTTCGCCAATCTGCGCGCGGCGCTGGACGACACGCGCAAGATCACGTTCTATCTCTCGACCTCGCCCAGCCATTACGGCGCGCTGTGCCGCGGATTGAAGGAGCATGGCCTCGCGGGGCCGCAGACGCGCGTGGTGGTGGAGAAGCCGATCGGCCGCGACCTCGCCTCCTGCCGCGCCATCAACGACATGCTCGCCGCGACCTTCAGCGAAGACCGCATCTTCCGCATCGATCACTATCTCGGCAAGGAAGCGGTGCAGAACCTGTTGGCGCTGCGCTTCGCCAACGCGCTGTTCGAGCCGCTCTGGAACAAGGTCTCCATCGCCCAGGTGCAGATCACGGTGGCCGAGACCGTGGGCGTGGAGGACAGATGGTCGTATTACGATGAATATGGCGCGATCCGCGATATGGTGCAGAACCATCTCCTCCAGCTGCTCTGCCTCGTCGCCATGGAGCCGCCGGCCGACCTCGATCCCGATTCCGTGCGCAATGAGAAAGTGAAGGTGCTGCGCTCGCTGCGCCCCATCGCGGGCAAGGACATCGCGCTGAGGAGCGTGCGCGGCCAATATCGCGCCGGCGCCGCCGAGGGCCGCGCCGTTCCCGGCTATGAGAGCGAACCCGGCGGCCGCCAAAGCGGCACCGAGACCTTCGTCGCGCTCTCCGCGCGCATCGACAATTGGCGCTGGGCGGGCGTGCCGTTCTATCTGCGCACCGGCAAGCGGCTGGCGGAGCGGCGCTCGGAGATCGTGATCCAGTTCCGCGACGTGCCGCATTCGATCTTCTCCGGCAGCGCCCTCCTCGCCAACCGCCTCACCATCCGCCTGCAGCCGGAAGAGCAGATTTCGCTGACCTTGATGAACCGCATGCCGAGCTTGGAGCACACCGAGCTCAAGCCGCTGGCGCTCAACCTCAGCCTCAGCGATGCGTTCAAGAGCGGCCGCCGCCGCATCGCCTATGAGCGGCTTCTGCTCGAAGCGCTGCACGGCAATTCGACCTTGTTCGTGCGCCGCGACGAGGCGGAGACAGCCTGGGCCTGGATCGACGCCATCGTCGAAGGCTGGAAGGCCCTTGCGCCCGCGCCCTATCCGGCGGGAAGCTGGGGCCCGGAGCCCGCCTTCGCGCTTACCGAGCGCGACGGACATCGCTGGTACGAATGACATGCCCGCAAAGAGGAATTCCGCGCTCGCGCATCTGCGCAAATTCGCGCTCAAATTTCCCGAGACGCGCGAGGACAAGCCCTGGGGCGAGAGCGCGATCAAGGTGAAAGGCAAGGTCTTCGTCTTCATGAATGACGGCGCGGAAGGTTTGCACCTCTCGATCAAGCTGCCGCACAGCCGCGAGTTCGCGCTGGAATATAACTTCACCAAACCGACCGGCTACAATCTCGGCAAAAGCGGCTGGGTCACCGCGACCTTCGCGAAGAAGGACAAGCCGCCACTCGACATCCTCGAAGCCTGGATCACCGAAAGCTACCGCGCCATCGCCCCGAAGAAGTTGCTGGCAAAACCACCCGCCCCTTGAGGGCGGGTCGAAAACGCCTTTCGCGTTTTTCGGGGCGGGGTCCTAACGCCGAACGCGGGTGGCCCGACCCCACCCCGAAATTTTGCTCCGCAAAATTATCGGCCCTCCCTCAAGGGGAGGGCGGACCAGATATCCCGTCCAAAAACACATCCACCGCCAATTCCGCGATCTCGTCCGGCATCACCGCGCCTTCAGGATCGAGCCAGGTGTGGGTCCAGTTGATCATGCCGTAATAGAGCATGGTCGCGGGCCGCGCGAGGCGGAAGCTGAGATCGGGGCGGATCTGTTCCAGGAGATGCTCGACCAGCGCGATGAGCTTGCGCTGGATATCGACCACGATGCGGCGGCGCTCATCCGGCAGGCGGTTCAGTTCGTTCAGCAGCACCTTGTGCCGCGCCGCCGCGCCGACATAGAGCCGCATGAAGGCGAGCGTGAGTGCGCGCAGCTTCTGGCGCGCGTCGCCTTCGCCCGCCGCGATGCGTTCCCCGGTCTCGAGCAGCGCCTCGACATGGGAGCGCATCACGTCGAAGAGGATATCTTCCTTCGACGCGTAATAGTGATAGACGAGCGACTTGGAGACTTGGCAGGCGGCCGCCAGATCGGCGATGGACGCGCCCAGAAAGCCCCGCGCCGCATAGAGCTTCGCCGCCTCTTCCAGGATAGCCTCGCGGCGCTCTTCGTAATCGGGGGATTGCGTGCGCGCCATGACTTTTTTGGTCGCTCGGCCTGACGCGAACCGCTTCGCACTTCGCGGGGCCGCCGCTCCTTTTGCTTGAAATTGACCGTCCGTCCGGTTTATTTAACATGACATCGCCGATTGCAAAGACCAAATGCCGGCAACAGCCGCGACCAGAGCGAACACGCCCGATCCTGATTTCGATTGGCCCCGCATCGCCGGGCTGACCTTGCTGTCGCGCGCGCTCGACGCGTTGGAGGAGAAGCGCCTCGTCCCCGAGAAGAAGGTGCTCTACCAATTCTCCGCCCGCGGCCACGACATGGCGCAGATCCTGCTGGGCTCGCTACTGACAGAGCGCCACGACGCCATCTGCGGCTATTACCGCTCGCGCCCGATCCTGCTGTCGCTGGGCGTCGATCCGGCGGATGCGCTCGGCTCCTCCATGGCGCGCGCCGGCGGATACTCGGACGGCCGCGACATCGGCGCGGTGTTCAACTATCCCAACGCCCATGGCCCTTCCGCGCTGCCCATGTGCGGCGGCGTCGGCGCGCAATACACGCCGACGGCCGGCTGGGCGCAGGCGCTGGACTATCGCGCCAAGGTCTTGGGCGAGAGCGACTATGCCAACGCCATCGGCGTGGTGCTGGGCGGCGATGCCTCCGTCGCCACCAACGGCTTCTGGTCCGCGCTCACCATGGCCACGACCTTGAAGTTGCCGATGCTGTTCTACATCGAGGACAATGGCTACGGCATCTCCGTGCCCTCGACCTACCAGACGCCCGGCGCCGACATCGCCGCCAATCTGAAGAGCTTCGGCAATCTGCATATCCTCTCCGGCGACGGCGCCGCGCCGGCCGAGGCCGCGGCGCTGATCAAGGACGCCGTCGCCCACACCCGCGCGCGCAAAGGTCCATGCCTGCTGCGCCTCAGCGTGCCGCGGCTGGAAGGCCATTCGGCGCAGGACACACAGGCCTATAAGTCCAAAGAGACCGTCGCCGCGGAATGGGCGCGCGATCCACTGCCCAAGCTGCGCGAATTCCTGGTGCCGGCTTCGCTGGACGAAGCGCAATGGAATGACGCTGCCGCCCGCGCCGACGCGCAGGCCGAAGAATCCCGCCGCATCGCCGAGGCGCGTCCCGTCTCCGATCCCGCCATCGTCACCACCCATGTCTTCTTCGACGGCGAGACCTTGCAGAGCGAAGGCGGGCAATGGGCCGAAGGCTATATGCCGCCGCGCGCGGACGATGCGCCGCGGACCGATGGCCAGCGCATCAACATGGTCACCGCCATCCGCCGCACCCTGGATCACGAACTGACCATCAATCCCAAGGTGCTCGTCTTCGGTGAGGATGTCGGCCCCAAGGGCGGCGTCCATGCCGTGACGCTCGGGCTTCAGGAGAAGTTCGGCATCGAGCGCGTCTTCGACACCTCCCTGTCGGAGGAAGGCATCATCGGCCGCGCCGTGGGCATGGCGCTGGCGGGCCTCGTGCCGGTGCCGGAGATCCAGTTCCGCAAATATGCCGATCCCGCGACCGAGCAGATCAACGATTGCGGCACCATGCGCTGGCGCACCGCCAACCGCTTCGCAGCCCCCATCGTCGTGCGCATTCCCGGCGGCTTCTTCAAATGCGGCGATCCCTGGCACAGCCAGACCAATGAAGTGCAGTTCGTCCATGCGCCGGGCTGGAAGGTGGCGATGCCCTCCAACGCCGAGGACGCGGTGGGCCTGTTGCGCGCCGCCATCCGCGGCAACGATCCGGTGATCTTTTTCGAGCACCGCGCGATGCTGGATTCGGCGAGCGCGCGCCGCCCCTATCCCGGCGACGATTTCGTGCTGGAATTCGGCAAGGCGCGCACGATGCGCGGCGGCGACGACATCACTATCGTCACCTGGGGCGCGATGGTGGAGCGCTGCGAGGAAGCCGCCGACGGCCGCTCCGCCCATATTCTCGACCTGCGCACCTTGATGCCCTGGGACAAACAGGCCGTGCTCGCCTCGGTGCGGCGCACGCGGCGCTGCCTGATCGTGCATGAGGACAGCTTCACGGCCGGCTTCGGCGCCGAAGTCGCCGCCGTGGTGTCGGCTGAATGTTTCCTCGATCTCGATGCGCCGGTCTCGCGCCTGACCATGCCCGACATTCCGAGCCCGCATAATCCCGTGCTGATGGAAGCCGCGCTGCCGTCGGTCGCGAACATAAGCGGCAAGATCGACGAACTGGTCGGGTTCTGAGATGGACATCGTCGCGCCCGCCGAACAGGAAGGCACCAAGGCGGTCCTCAAGACCTGGCTGAAGAAGCCGGGCGATGCGGTGCGCGCGGACGAGCCGATCGTCGAGCTCGAGACCGACAAGGTCGCCGTCGAGATCGCGGCGCCGGCCTCGGGCGTGTTGAGCGAAATCCTGATCGCGCCGGAAAGCGAAGTGACGCCCGGCACGGTGCTGGGCCGCATCACCGAAGGCGCCGTCATATCCGCAACGACGGCAGCGCCGAAGCAGGCAGCCGCTGTTAGCGCGCCCCGCGCTTCCGTCGCGACGCACGATCCCGAACTGCGCCTGTCGCCGTCCGTGCGGCGGCTGGTCATCGAGCACAATCTGGACGCCGGCGCGCTGGCGGGCAGCGGACGCGGCGGCCGCCTCACCCGCGCCGATGTCGAAGCCCATCTTTCCGGCGCGAAACCGGCGCCCGCCGCGCAACAGGGCGTGCGCCGCGTGCCGCACGACTCCATGCGCCGCCGCATCGCCGAGCACATGTCGCATTCGCTCGGCACCGCACCGCACGTCACCGCCGTGTTCGAGGCGGATTTCAGCGCCATCATGGCGCACCGCGCCGCGCACAAAGCCGCGCTCGACGTGCCGCTCACCTTCACCGCCTATTTCGTCGCGGCCTCGGCGCTGGCGATGCAGGCAGCCCCTGCCGTGAACGGCCGCTGGTATGAAGACCGTATCGAGATCTTCGATGATGTGAATATCGGCATCGGCACCGCTTTGGGCGACAAGGGCCTCGTCGTTCCGGTGATCCACCGCGCGCAGACTCTCGACCTCTTTGCCGTCGCGCGCGGGCTGAACGACCTCACCGAAAAGGCGCGCGCGGGCAAGCTCTCCCGCGCCGATGTCGCCGGCGGCACGTTCTCGATCTCCAATCATGGCGTTTCGGGCTCGCTGATCGCCGCGCCCATCATCATCAACCAGCCGCAGGCGGCGATCCTGGGCGTGGGCAAGCTCGAAAAGCGCGTCGTCGTGCGCGATGATGCGATGGTCATCCGCCCGATGGCCTACGTGACCTTGTCCATCGATCATCGTATGCTGGACGGGCATCAGACGAATGCATGGCTTACCCGCTTCGTCGAGATCCTGGAAAGCTGGCCCGCATGACCCTGCCCCAACTCGCGCCGGACCACGGCCTGTTCAGCCATCTCCAGCCCAGCAAGCCCGATCCGCTTCTATCGCTGATAGCGGAGTTCAAGGCCGATCCGCGCGAAGACAAGATCGACCTCGGCGTCGGCGTCTATCAGGACGAGAGCGGCATCACGCCGGTGATGGACGCCGTCAAGCGCGCCGAACAGATGCTCGTCGATCGCCAGGAGTCCAAATCCTATCTGGGCCTCGAGGGCGATGTCGGTTACGTCGAGCATCTCGCGCCGCTGATCAGCCGCTTGCCGCTGAAAGGCGTGCAGACGCCGGGCGGCACGGGCGCGCTGCGCCTCGCCTCCGATCTGATCGCTTACGCCAAGCCCGGCGCGCGCGTCTGGCTCGGCACGCCGACCTGGCCCAACCACGAACCGGTGTTCAAGGCGGCGGGGCTGACCGTCAAAACCTATCGCCACTACGATCCGGCGACACAGACGCTCGCCTTCGACGAGATGCGCGAGGCGCTCAAGACCGCGCAGGAAGGCGATATCGTCCTGCTGCACGCGAGCTGCCACAATCCGACGGGCGCGGATTTCTCATCCGGGCAATGGACGGAGCTTGCGGCGCTGATCGGCTTGCGCGGCCTCGTGCCCTTGATCGACTTCGCCTATCAGGGATTGGGGCGCGGCTTCGCGGAAGACGCGGCGGGCTTGAACGCCGTGCTCGCCCAGGTGGACGAGGCGCTGCTCGCCTATTCCTGCGACAAGAATTTCGGGCTCTACCGCGACCGCGTCGGCGCGCTCTTCGTCATGGCGCCGGACAGCGCCACGGTCTATTCCAACATCCTCGCCATCGCGCGCCCCAACTGGTCGATGCCCCCCGATCACGGCGCCGCCGTGGTGCGGACAATTCTGGAATCGGACGAACTCAGCGAAATCTGGCGCATCGAGCTGGACGGCATGCGCGCCCGCATCCACGCGATCCGCAAGGAACTCGCCGCCGCCGATCCGTTCTTCGCCGCGCTGGCCGGTCAGAACGGCATGTTCGGCGTGCTGCCCTTGCCGCCCGCCAGGATCGCCCGGCTGAAGATCGAGCACGGCATCTACATGGCGGGCTCAGGCCGCATCAACCTCACCGGCCTGCGCGGCGACGGCCTCACCCGCTTCGCCAACGCCGTTACGCAAGGCTGAGCGGCAGCGCGCCGAAGCCCCGGAACCGAGCGCGCCGATTGCGCAGAGGCTTCGCGGCAATCTCGTAATCTGGAAAGCGCGCCAAGAACCCCTCCAGCGCGATGCGTGCTTCGAGCCGCGCCAGATTCATCCCCGCGCATTGATGCGGTCCCGCCGCGAAAGCCAGATGCGGATTGGGATGGCGGGCGACGTCGAAACGCTCGGGATCGGCGAAGGCGGCGGGATCGCGATTGGCGGCGCCAATGCCCAATGTCACGAACGTGCCGGCCGCCAGCGCCACGCGGCCGAGCGCCGTGTCGCGCGTGGTGACGCGATTGCCGAGCTGGTTGGAGCTTTCATAGCGCAGCACTTCCTCGATCGCGGTGCGCAACAGCGCGGGCTCCGCGACCAGCCGTGCGCGCTCGCCCGGAAACCGCGCCAGCACTTCGAGCGCATTGCCGATGAGATTGGTCGTCGTCTCATGTCCGGCATTGAGCAGGAATACGCAATTCTCGATCAGCTCGTCCTCGCTGAGCGGCTCTTGGCTCCGGATCAGCCGCGTCAGCACATCCCGCTTCGGATCGCCGGGATGCTTGCGCCGCTCCGCCACCAACTTGCGCAAGTAAGCGTGGAAACCCGCCAGCGCATCCTCGCCGCGCGCGCGCATCTCGTCCGACAGCACCGGCTCCAGCGCGCCCAATATCGCCAGCGACCAGCCGCGCAAGGGCGCGCGATCCTCGTCCGGCACCACCAGCAGATCGCCGATCACCTCGATAGGAATCGCGGCGGCGAAATCGGCGATAGCGTCGGTCTCGTTGCCCATATTGTCGAGCAGACGCCGCACCAGCACCACCAGCTTCGGCTCCAGCGGCGCCAAGGCGCGCGGGATCAGCGCGCCCAATATCGTGCGGCGCACCCGGGTGTGATAGGGCGCATCGTTGAAGACGAGGCTGGTGGTGTGATGGCGGAAGAGCCGGGAGTCCGCGCCATATTTGGGCGCGAATTCTTTTCTCTTGTCGGAGCTGAAGATCGCGGTGTCGCGATAGACGGCGGACACATCGCCATGGCGGCTGAGGAACACGCTGCCGTCCGGCATCCGCTTGACCGGCTCCTCTTCGCGCAAGGCGCGATAGGTCGGGAACGGGTCGTCGTAGAAGGAATCCGGCAGAGCGCGCAGGTCGAACGCGACGCTCATTGCAGAAGCCAGTCCCACATCGCGTCCGGCGCCTCAATCATGGCGCTGTGGCCCGCGCCCGCGATGTCGACGGCGCTTGCGTCATAGACCTGCAATTGCGCCAGCGACACCATGGGATCGCGCTCGCCGCGGGCGAGATGGGCTTCCACGCCTGCCATCAGGCGCTCCATCGGCGGCGGGCCGACCTTGGCCGTTGCGGGATCGGCGGCGAGACGCCAGCCCTGTTCGTCTTCCGCCACGCCGCTGTCATCCACCGCGCCGGAGACCTTGCGATAGCGCGCCACCGCCTCATCGCGCGAAGCAAAATACCGCACCGGCGCGTTCGCGATTCTGTCGAGCCCTGCGAGTTCGCCGGCGCTCCACGCCACCTTGATGCCGAGCCCGAAGACACGCGCACGGATACGATGCGCCAGCGCCAAGCCGACTGCGCCGCCCATGGAATGGCCGAGCACCGTCACGTCATGTCCCGCGACCAATGCCGCGACATCGCCGGCATGCGCGTCGAGCGAATAATCCCCGTCGTGCGCAGACGCGCCATGGCCGCGCAAATCCGGCGCGATCCACCTTCCATGCCAGCGCTTGCGCGCCAGCATGGGCTGCCACACCGCGCGCGCGGCGCCCAGCCCGTGCAGCAGCACCAATAGTCGTTCGCCTTCGCCGCCTTGGTCGTAAGAGAGGTTCATGGCTTCTTCCGGTGATCGAAGACGCGCCTGGCCTTGCCTTCGGAGCGCGGCAACGTGCCCGCCATCGCCGAGGATACCACGGCGGACAATCCGTAGCGCGACTTCATCCGCTCCGCGAGGCGCGCGGCGGACGCGTCATCGGCCTCGACCGTGATGGCGAGTTCGTCGCGCGCGCCATCGCGGCGGACATCGATGCGATAATGCGCCGAACATTCCGCCAGCACCAATTCCTCGATCTGGCGCGGGAAGATGTTGACGCCGCGCACGATCAGCATGTCGTCGCTGCGGCCCAGCAACCGTTCCATCCGCCGCATCGGCACATCGCCAATAGACGGCAGCAGCCGGGACAGATCGCCGGTGCGGTAGCGGATGATCGGCACCGCTTCTTTCGACAGAGACGTGAACACCAGTTCGCCCGCCTCGCCCTCCGCCAGCACTTCGCCGGTCACCGGATCGACGATCTCGGGATAGAATTCGTCTTCCCAGACGGTGAGCGCGCCTCGCGCATCGGCGCGTTCCATGGCCACGCCCGGGCCGAGCACTTCCGACAAGCCATAGAGGTCGAGCGCGATGGTGCCCATGCGCCGCTCGATCTCCGCCTGCATCGCGTTGCTCCATGGCTCGGCGCCATGGAGCCGATCTCGAGCGACGTGGTGCGCGGGTCGACGCCCGCGCGCTGCAGCGCTTCGGCCAGCACCAGCATGTAGGACGGCGTGCAGCAGATGACGCGCGGTTTGAGATCGAGGATGAGCTGGATCTGCCGCTCCGTCTGGCCGCCGGAGGCCGGCACTACCGCGCAGCCCATCGCCTCCGCGCCGCCGTGCAGGCCGAGCCCGCCGGTGAACAGCCCATAGCCATAGGCGTTGTGGAGCAGGTCGCCGGGACGCCCTCCCGCCGCCTGGATCGAGCGGGCGATCAGCCTGTTCCAAAGATCGAGGTCATTCTTGGTATAGCCGACGATGGTGGGCTTTCCGGTCGTGCCCGATGAGGCGTGGATGCGCGCCAGCCTCTCGCGCGGCACTGCGCACATGCCCCAGGGATAGTGTTCGCGGAAATCCGTCTTCAGCGTGAAGGGAAAGCGCGCAAGATCGTCCAGCGATCGCAAATCGTCCGGCGCAATACAAGCCGCGTCGCATTTGGCCCGGTAATACGCGGTGTTCGCATAAGCATGCGCGATGGACCAACGCGCTTTGTCGAGCGTGCTCACACCGCGTTCATGGTGAGGAGCTCGTAGCTCGCCACCGGCTCGTCGTTCTGGTTGGTGATCCCGACCGCCCAGCGCACTTCGCCATACTCGGCATTGCGCAGCGACTTCGACTTGGCGGTGAGCGTGACCTTGATCGTGTCGCCCGGCTTGGCGGGCTTCAGGAAGCGCAGATTGTCGAGTCCGTAATTGGCGAGCACGGGCCCCGGCGGCGGATCGACGAACAAACCCGCCGCGAAGGAGAGCAGGAGATAGCCATGCGCCACGCGCCCGCCGAAGAGCGGGTTCTTCGCGGCCGCCTCCTCATCCATATGGGCGTAGAACGTGTCGCCGGTGAAATGGGCGAAGTGCTCGATATCGTCGAGCGTGACGGTGCGCGAGGCGGTCGCCAGCGTCTTGCCCAGTTCCAGCTCGCCGAAGCGCAGGCGGAAAGGATGCGGACCGTCGCGCGTTTCCGGCGCGCCGGGAATCCAGCTTTTGGTCACCGCCGTCAGCATGCGCGGGCTGCCCTGGAACGCGGTGCGTTGCATGTAGTGCAGCACGCCGCGGATGCCGCCCATCTCCTCGCCGCCGCCGGCACGCCCCGGCCCGCCATGGACCAGCGCCGGAAGCGGCGAGCCATGGCCGGTGGATTCTTTCGCACTGTCGCGGTCGATGATCGCGATGCGGCCATGGAACGCGCCCGCGCCCATCACCATCCGCGCGGCGATCTTGGGATCGTACGTGAACACCGACATCACCAGCGAGCCTTGGCCGCGATTGACCAGCGCGATGGCGTCGTCGATGTCGCGATAAGGCATCAAGGTCGCGACCGGGCCGAAGGCCTCGACCTCGTGCACGCGCGCGGACTCCGCGGGCTCGTCGCAGCGGAGCAGCACCGGCTTCATCGCCGCGCCCTCGCCCTCCGCATCGCCGAAGACGATGCGCGCATCCTGGGCGAGTTCCTTTACCCTGGAACGGACGTCACGGCCCTGCTCGGCGCTGACGAGCGTGCCCATGCCTTCGACTTGCGCGAGCTTATCTTTCAGCGCCGCTTCCACCGCGTCGATCTGGCCGGCCGGTACGAAGGCGCGGCGGATGGCGGTGCATTTCTGGCCCGCCTTCACCGTCATCTCGCGCACCACTTCGGCGACGAAGAGATCGAATTCCGGCGAGCCGGCTTCCGCCGCCAATACCGACGCGTTCAGCGAATCGCGCTCGGCGATGAAGCGCACCGCCTCGCGCGCGATCGCGGGATGGCGCTGCAATTTCGCCGCCGTCTCCGCCGAGCCGGTGAAGGAAACGACGTCCTGCCCGGTCAGATGATCGAAGAGATCGCCGGTCGCGCCCACGATCAATTGCACCGCGCCCTCGGGCAAAACTTTCGCATCCATCAGGATCGCGAACGCGGCTTGCGCCACCTTCACCGTCGCCGTCGCGGGCTTCACGATGGCGGGCACACCGGCGAGCAAGGTGGGACCGAGCTTCTCCAGCATCCCCCAGACGGGAAAGTTGAAGGCGTTGATATGCACCGCCGCACCTTGCAGCGAGGTGTAGATGTGCTGGCCCACGAATGTGCCGCGCTTGGACAGGCTTTCCACCGCGCCGTCGATGAGGAAGCGTTCGTTCGGCAATTCGCGCCGGCCCTTGGAGGCATAGGCGAAGAGCGTTCCGGCCCCGCCCTCGATGTCGATCCAGCCGTCGGATTTCGTGGCGCCGGTCTCGGCGGAGAGGGCGTAAAGCTCGTCCTTGCGCGCCATGATCGCGTCGCCGAGGGATTTCAGGATTTTCGCGCGGGCATGGAAGGTCATCGCGCGCAGGGCCGAGGCCTCGCGCGCGGTTTTCAGCATCGAAGCGAATGGGCTCATGATCAATGTCCGGTGAATTTTGGCGGGCGCTTCGCGCCGAACGCGGCGACGCCTTCCTTGTAATCGGCTGTGCGGCCAAGTGCGCGCTGGAAATCGCGCTCGATGTCGAGTTGGGCGGACAGATCGTTCGCCCACGAACCGCGGATCGTCTCCTTGATCGCGGCGAGGCCTTTGGTCGGGCCGCTGGCAAGCTTCACGGCGAGCGTCGCGGTCTCTTCCTGCAATTGCGCGTCATCGACCACGCGCCAGATCAGGCCCCATTCCTCGGCCTTCTCCGCACTCAGCGCTTCGCCGGTGAGCGCGAGGCCGAGCGCGCGCGCCTGGCCCGCCAGACGCGGCAAAATCCAGGTGCCGCCGGAATCCGGCACCAGACCGATATTGGCGAAGGACTGGATGAATTTGGCCGAGCGTGCCGCGAGCACGATATCGGCGGCGAACGCGATGTTCGCCCCCGCGCCCGCCGCCACGCCGTTCACCGCGCAGATCACCGGCTTGGGCAATTGCGTGAGCCGCCGCACCAGCGGATTGTAGCGGTTCTCCAAGGACTCGCCGAGGTCCACGCCGTCAACACCCGGCGCCACCGCCCGGTCCGACAAATCCTGACCCGCGCAGAAGCCGCGGCCCGCGCCGGTCAGCACCAGCGCCCGGATCTCGTCATTGGTTTCGACTTCGCCCAGCGCATCGGCGACTTCCTCATGCATCTGCACGGTGAAGCTGTTGAGACGGTCGGGCCGGTTGAGGGTGAGGCGCGCCGCGCCGTTCGCCACTTCGAACAGGATGGTTTCGAAGCTCATCGCCCACGCTCCCTGTCTGTTTCGCCCGTTGCCCGGGTCTGGCGCATGCTTAAGATGAATCGACGGTCAAAGAAAGCCGGAAGATGGGCGACGACCATGAGCGATGAATTGGCCGCGCGCGTGGCCGATGCCCTGCACGCGCAGGCAGGCGCCGCGAAGGCCTGGGGCATCACGATCGAAGAGGTGCGCGAAGGCTATGCGCGCGTATCGATGGTGGTGCGCGAAGACATGCTCAATGGGCACGAGGTCTGCCACGGCGGCATGATCTTCTCGCTCGCCGACACGGCCTTTGCCTATGCCTGCAATTCGCGCAACATCCATACGATGGCGCAGCAAGCCTCGGTCGTCTTCGTGGCCCCGGCCAGGCTGGGCGAGCGGCTGATCGCCGAAGCCCAGGAGCAGGCCCGGGCCAAGCGCTCGGGCGTTTATCAGGTGCGCGTGACCAAGGCGGGCGGAGAGGACGTGGCCGCCTTTCAGGGCCTAAGCCGTTCTGTCGGTGGGGAAATCCTGTCCCACGACCAGTTCTGACATAAGTTGACCGACCGGTCGGTTTATTATAGGATGCGAGCATGTACACCACCGAACTCGACAAGCCGCGCCCGACAGACCTGGGGGCCACGCCGGAAGACCCCGCGAAGCTCGCTGCCTTCGAAGCGCGCGTCGCCGCGGACGATTTCATCGAGCCGAACGATTGGATGCCCGAGGCCTATCGCAAGACACTCGTGCGCCAGATCTCGCAGCACGCGCATTCCGAGATCGTGGGCATGCTGCCCGAAGGCAACTGGATCACCCGCGCGCCCAGCCTGCGCCGCAAGGCCGTCCTGCTCGCCAAGGTGCAGGATGAAGGCGGACACGGCCTCTATCTCTATTGCGCGGCGGAGACGCTGGGCACCAGCCGCGAGGAGATGATCGCGGCGCTGCATTCCGGCCGCGCCAAATATTCGACCATCTTCAATTATCCCACGCTCACCTGGGCGGATATCGGCGCGATCGGCTGGCTGGTCGATGGCGCGGCGATCATGAACCAGGTGCCGCTGCAGCGCACATCCTATGGACCCTACGCGCGCGCCATGGTGCGCATCTGCAAGGAAGAGAGCTTCCACCAGCGCCAGGGCTTCGAGATCATGATGGTGCTGGCGAAGGGCACGCCCGAGCAGAAGCGCATGGCGCAGGACGCGCTGAACCGCTGGTGGTGGCCGAGCCTGATGATGTTCGGCCCACCCGACGACAACTCGCCCAACTCCGCGCAATCCATGCGCTGGCGCATCAAGCGCGAGACCAACGACCAGATCCGCCAGCGCTTCGTCGACGCGACCGTGCCGCAGGCCGAGGCCATCGGGCTCGTCGTGCCCGATCCGGCGCTGAAATGGAACGAGGAGCGCGGCGCCTATGATTTCGGCGAGATCGACTGGGCGGAATTCTACGCGGTGGTGAAAGGCGAAGGCGCCGTCGCCAAGGAGCGCATGGCCGCCCGCATCAAAGCCTGGGAAGACGGGCAATGGGTACGCGATGCCGCCCAGGCCCATGCCGCGAAACGCAGCGTGAAGATGGCCGCCGAATGAGCAAGGCCCCCAACAGCAAGGCCCCCAACAGCAAGGAATGGCCCCTGTGGGAAGTCTTCGTGCGCGCGAAGAACGGGCTCTCGCACCGCCACGCCGGCAGCGTGCATGCCGCCGATTCCAAGATGGCGCTGGAGGCGGCGCGCGACACCTATACGCGGCGGATGGAAGGCGTGAGCCTGTGGGTGGTGCCGTCCAATTCCATCACCGCGTCGGACCCGCGCGACGCGGACGAACTCTTCGCGCCGGCGGAAGACAAGATCTATCGCCATCCGAGCTTCTACGTCATCCCCGAAGGGATCAAGAACATATGAGCCGCGAACTCGCTTTGCGCCTCGGCGATGACGGGCTGATCCTGGGCCAGAACCTGTCGCATTGGTGCGGCCACGCGCCGATGCTGGAGCTGGACCTGTCGCTCGCCAATATCGCGCTCGACCTCATCGGCCAGGCGGCCTTGTTCCTGGGCTTGGCCGGCGATGCCGACCAGATCGCCTTCCGCCGCGACGTGCTGGATTTCAAGAACTGCCTCTTGGTCGAGCAGCCGAACGGCGATTTCGCCCAAACCATCGCGCGCCAGTTCCTGTTCTCCAACTGGCAGGAGCTGATGCTGCGCGATCTCGCCGAGACCGGCGAGCCAGCCTTCGCCGCCATCGCCGCCAAATCCGTGAAGGAAGTCGCCTATCACGCGCGCTTCGCCTCCGAATGGATCGTGCGCCTGGGCGACGGCACGGAGGAAAGCCGTGCGCGGCTGGCAGCCGGCCTTGACTGGATGTGGCGCTTCGTCGACGAGCTGTTCGAAGGCGATCACGCGCCGCTGCGCGGCGAATGGGATGCGCGCATCGATTCCGCGCTTGCCGAAGCCGGACTCGAACGACCGGCTTCGCGCCGCCCGATCCTGGGCGGCCGCGACGGGCACCACTCCGAACATCTGGGTCATCTGTTGTCGCAGATGCAGTTCCTGCAGCGCGCCTATCCGGGAGCGCAATGGTGAAAAGCGTTTGGGACATACTCGCCACCGTTCCCGATCCGGAGATTCCGGCGCTCTCCGTCGTCGATCTCGGCATCGTGCGCGATGTCAGCGACGCCGCCGTCACCATTACGCCTACCTATACCGGCTGTCCCGCGACGCTCGCCATCGAAGCCGCGATCCGCGCCGCGCTGAACGAGTCCGGCCACGCCGATCTGGCGATCAAGACCGTGCTGTCCCCGCCCTGGACCACCGATTGGATCAGCGACGAAGGCCGCGCCAAGCTCCACGCCTATGGCATCGCGCCGCCCTCGCCCGCGCACGCCGCGCAATGCCCGCGCTGCGGATCGGACGACACGGCCGAAGTCAGCCGCTTCGGCTCCACGCCCTGCAAGGCGCTTCACCGCTGCAACGCCTGCGGTGAACCGTTCGACCGGTTCAAATGTCACTGAATAAAGGCTTCCACGCGCTTACCATCGCCGAAGTGCGCCGCGAGACGTCCGATTCCGTCTCCATCCGCTTCGATGTGCCGCCCAACTTGCGCGATGTCTTCCGCTTCAAGGCCGGGCAACACCTCACCTTGCGCGCCGATATCGGCGGCGAGGACGTGCGGCGGAATTATTCGCTCTGCGTCGCGCCGGGCG
Source organism: Rhizomicrobium sp. (assembly GCA_036491175.1). Taxonomy (GTDB): domain Bacteria; phylum Pseudomonadota; class Alphaproteobacteria; order Micropepsales; family Micropepsaceae; genus Rhizomicrobium. The sequence continues at coordinate 17,755 of DASXCJ010000002.1, read as the reverse complement.
AGGACATGGTGCGCATCGCGGTCAAGCAGATGCCGGGCGGCGTGTTCTCCGGCTGGGCGAACTCGGCGCTCGGTGCGGGACATAGCATCGAAGTCTTGCCGCCCATGGGCCGCTTCGTGCTGCCGGATGCGCGGACGGACGCGCCGCACTATGTCGGCGTCGCGGGCGGCTCCGGGATAACCCCGGTGCTGTCGATCCTGAAACATACATTGGCGGACAATCCCAGCGCGCGCTTCACGCTGCTCTACGGCAACCGCGCTTCGCCCTCGATCATGTTCCTGGAAGAACTGGCGGGGCTGAAGGACCGCTATCTCGGCCGGCTGGAGATCTATCATTTCCTCGAGGACGAGGCCGACGAGATCGAACTCTTCAACGGCCGCCTCGACCGCGCCAAATGCGACGAGATCCTGGAGCACCTGATCGCGCCCGCCGACATCGACGCCTTCTTCATCTGCGGCCCCGGCCCGATGATGGACACGGTCGAGACGGCGCTGCGCGAACACGGCGTGCCGCCTTCGCGAATCCTGGTCGAGCGCTTCACCACCAGCGCGCCGTCAGCCCGCGAACGCACGCGCGACGAAGCGCTGCAAAGCAAGGCCGCGGGCGCGGAGATGGCCGTGATCCTGGACGGCCGCCGCTCCAAGGTGAATTTCAATCCGGAGAGGGCCAGTATATTGGAAAGCGTGCAGGCCTCGGGCTTGGCCGCGCCTTATGCTTGCCGCAGCGGCGTCTGCACCACCTGCCGCGCCAAGGTGCTCGAAGGCGAAGTCGCCATGCGCAACAATTACGGCCTCACCGACGAGGAAGTGGCGCAAGGCTATGTGCTCACCTGCCAATCGGTGCCGGTGAGCGACAAGCTCGTCCTCAGCTACGACAACTAGCGCGCGCGGACCCAGTAGCCGACGGCCGACGCCAGCGCCGTGAGCGCCGTTCCCCATGCCATGTCCATCAGCGCCAGCGGCAAGGTCCAGGCCTTGATCGTGGCGAGGTTGGTGAGGTCGTAGGTCATATAGGCGAGGAAGCCGAAGAACGCGCCGTAAGCGAGCGCGGTAAGCAGCGAGCCCGCGCGCAAGCCTGCGCCGATGGGGAACACGACCACGCCAGCTGCGAAGATCAGATAGAACGCAATCGCGAAACTCCAGCGCGGATCGTCGAGCAGGATGGAGCCGAGCGCCGGGCGGAACACAGCCTTTGCGAAATAGCTCAGCCAAAGCGCATCGCCCACGGCCATCACGGCCAAGACCGTTCCATAGCGGATGGCGGCATTCATCATCGGACGTCCACCGAAGTTCGCGCGGATTCTACGCCGCGCCGCGCGTAGCGGATCACCGTTTCGGCGGCCACGGCACGAACAGGCTGGTATCGCGGACATAGTCCGCATAGCCGGGGCGGCGTTTGCCGATCGTGTCTTCCATCAACTCTGCGCCGGAGTAACGGATCAGAAGCGCGCCCATCGCAATGGGACCGAGCGCCATCCACCACGGCGCACCGCCGGCCAACGCAATGGTGAAGTATCCCCACCACATCAGGAAATCGCCGAAATAGTTGGGATGGCGCGACCATGCCCAAAGGCCCGTGCTCAGCACCTTGTCGCGGTTCTGCGGATGGGCGCGGAAGTTGGTGATCTGCCGGTCTGCGACAGCCTCGATGAGCAACCCGCACACCGCCATCGCGATGCCGATGCCGTCCAGCCAGTTGAGCGGCCGAGCCTGCGCATAGACTGCCTGCAGCGGCCAGGAGATCACCCACAGCAGAGCCGCCTGCAGCCAGAAGATCCAGAACAGGCTCGTCAGCGGGAAATCCGGTCCACGACTCTTGCGGATTTCGGCATAGCGATAATCCTCGTGCCCCAGCCGCCGCCAACGCGCATGGACATGGCTGCCGAGCCGGATTGCCCAGACGCAAACGAGCCCCAGCACGATCCATCCGCGCCCATCGCGCACGGGACCGAGCAGAGCGCAGACGCCGGCGACCGCGGCGAAAGCCGGCGCCCACAGAATGTCGACGACGCTCACGTCCTTGAGCCGGATGCTCAGCGGCCACAGCGCGGTCATCATCGCGAAGGCCAGCACAAGCGTGACGAAAGGATGGGCCATGATGAGCCCTTACGTGCCCGCCCCGCCGCCGGATCAGAGTTCCGGAGGAACCTAGCGGATGGAATTATAGGCGTCCTTGAATCCGGTGAGCGGCATCGGCACGGCGATGTTCTGCCCGTTCATCGCCTGCATCTTCACGGTCAGCATCTTGCCGGTAAGCATCGCGGCGAGGAAATCGCCGGACAGCATGGTGCCTGCATAGCAGCCGTTCTGGTCGCAGGTCTGCACGTCGAGCCGCGCGGGGCCGTGATTGTCGAGCGAGAGCGTGACGCCCGACTTGAGCGCCAGCCCGAACGGCACCTGGATCAGGATGCCGGGTTTGCGCGTGTCATGCGGCACGTTGATCGTCACCGAGGCAAGCAATTGCCCCGATGTACGGATCACCACCCGCTGCTCCAGGCTGCAATCGACCGGCAAGGCGCGCGCCGGGCTGCTGCAACGCGCTTGCCAGATTTGCGGCGGCTTGGCAGGGGCATGCTGAGGCGCCGCCAGCACGGCGGAGGCGAACATCAAGACCGGGACGAGAAGCGGATGGACCAGGCGCATGGGCGGCTCCTCGAAGCGGAACCCGGACCTTACGCGATTCCCTGCGAAGCGCCCGCATGGCAAGGCGTCCGTGGCCGCAAGAGCAGCTAAGTATATGAATGGGAATGGTTATTCCTTTCGTGGCCCCGGAAGGCTCTCGATGCTCGAAATCGCCCCAATCCCGCCTCAGGCCGCCCGAAATCGCCGAGCACGCTCCGCTTGTCAGTCACCGCATAGCCATGCGGCGAAGAAGCCATGGAGACCGTGTCAATGTCGGCTTCCCGTCCTGTTCTGTTTCTCCTAAACCCAACGCAATGACCGCCCCGGACCATTCTTCCTTTGCGCATGCACACCAAGCCTTGAAGGGCCAGGGCGATTTCCAGTTTTCTTTTCCGACCTACGTGCCGCCCAAGGAGCCGGAATGGGTCAAGGCGCTGGGGCAGTTCCTCCACGATCACGGCAGGCTGCTGGGGTGGATCGCCTGGATCGTGGTGGGCGCGCTGGCCCTCTATCTCCTCTACCGCCTCGCCATGACCTATGGGCCGGACATCGTGAAATGGCGCCCCGGCAAGAAGCCCGAGAAGACGCTGCTCCAACAGACCGTGACGTGGCGTCCCACTGAGGTGCAGGCCCGGCAATTGCTGAAGGAGTCCGACACGCTGGCGGCGGAAGGCCGTTACAGCGAGGCGGTGCATCTGCTTCTTCTGCGCAGCATCGAGGACATCCAGGCGCGCCGCGCCGGCCTTCTGCGCCCGACCTTGACCAGCCGCGAGATCGCGATGCTGCGCGCGCTGCCCGGCCCCGCGCGCCAGGCCTTCACCGCCATCGCCAATGTCGTGGAGCGGGGGCGTTTCGCGGCGCTGCCCATCGGCGCCGACGATTTTCGCCGCTGCCGGCAGGAGTATGAATCCTTCGCGCTGCCCAATTGGAGCATGGCGTGAGCGATACGCGACCCTCTTTCATGTCCACGCGCGTGGCGATCGGGCTCGTGATCGCGAGCATCCTGTCGCTGGTCGCCTATTTCGCGCTGCAGGCTTACGCGCCCGATCTGCGTAGCGACAAATCGGGCGGGACCGATGCGCTGTCGAAATCGGCGGTGGGCTTCGCCGGCACGCGCTTTTTGCTCGAACATACCGGCATGACCATCCGGCTCGGGCGGACGCCGCCGCCGAACGACACGTTCAGCCTCGTCATCGTCACGCCCGAGGCGTTCGGGAGCGAAGGCGACATCGCGGCGCTGACCGGCCATGGCCCGGCGCTCATCGTGCTGCCCAAATGGTACGTGGGCGAGCAGCCGCTGCACCCGGGCTGGGTGATGAAGGTACGCGCCTGGGACCCGAAGATCATCGGGTCGACCATCGATACGCTTTCGAAGAAGGCCGCGATCCGCCAGGAGAAGGGCAGCAAGACCCATCTCAAGGGCATCTATCCGCGCTTCCAGGCGCTCGTCCCGGCTCGCGCGCTCACCATCGACAACGCGCAGACCATATCGGGCGACAATCTCGAAGCCGATATCGTCGACGACCAGGGCCATGCGGTGTTGGCGCAGATCAAGGGCACGCAGACCTATATCCTCGCCGAGCCCGACCTGATGAACAATCACGGCATCGGCGACGAGGCCACGGCGCGCTTCGCCTATGACCTCGTCACCATGCTGCGCACCAGCGACAGACCGATCTCCTTCGACGTGACGTTGAATGGCTTCGCGCAATCGCCGAGCTTCCTGAAGACGCTGTTCGAGCCGCCTTTCCTCGGCGCCACGCTCTGCGCGATCCTGGCGGCCGGCTTCATCGCCTTCCACGCCTTCCGGCGCTTCGGCGCGGCCGTGCGGCCCGACCGCGTCTTCGCTTTCGGCAAGCGCGCGCTGGCCGACAACACCGCCGCCGTCATCCGCATGATGAAGCGCGAGCCGCGCATGGCCCAGCCTTATGCGCAAGCAATGCTCAACGTCGTCGCCACGCAGGTGGGAGTCTCGCGCGAGAAGGCGTCGAGCGGGGAATGGATCCGCCTTCTGGAGAAGCGCGGCGGCTACCGCTTCGATGAATTGAGCAAGGAAGCCGCCCAGGTTCACGACACCAACGCACTGATCAAGGTCGCCACCAAGATCTATGAGTGGAGACGAGGGATACTCAATGAACATCGCTGAATTGAAGAGCATGGCCGACAGCATCCGCGGCCAGGTCGCCAAGGCCGTGGTCGGCCAGGCCGACACGATCGATCTTTGCCTGGTCGCGCTGTTTTCCGGCGGCCACATCCTGCTCGAGGGCCCGCCCGGCACGGCCAAGACCTTGCTCGCGCAATGCTTCGCCAAGAGCCTGGGCCTCGGCTTCGGGCGCATCCAGTTCACCCCGGACCTGTTGCCGGGCGACATCATCGGTACCAACCAGTTCAATTTCCAGACCGGCGCCTTCGTCGTGAACGAAGGCCCCATCTTCTGCGAGATACTGCTCGCCGACGAGATCAACCGCACCCCGCCCAAGACCCAGGCCGCGCTCCTCGAAGCGATGCAGGAGCGCCGCGTCACGCTCGACGGCAAATCGCATCCCTTGAGCGACCGCTTCATGGTGATCGCGACCGAGAACCCGATCGAGCAGCAAGGCACCTATCCGCTGCCCGAGGCCCAGCTCGACCGCTTCCTGTTCAAGCACACGCTTTCCTATCCGAGCGAGGCCGAGGAGATCGCGCTGGTGCGCGCGCAGGGCGCCAGCGTGCGCATGCCCGATCCCACCGCGCTCGGCATCGGCCCCGTCGCGGATGCGGCCAAGCTCGCCGAGGCCGTGGCGCTGGTCGCCACCGCCACGCTCACCGATCCGGTGATCGCCTATATCGTCGGCCTGATCCGTGCGACGCGCGTTTCCGCCGACCTTTCCCATGGCGCGAGCCCGCGCAGCGCCGCGATGCTGGCGGCGGCCGCGCGCGCCCATGCCGCGCTCGACGGCCGCGACTATGTGATTCCGGACGATGTGAAGGCGCTGGTGATCCCGGCGCTGCGCCATCGCGTGATCCTGTCTCCCGCGGCCGAGATCGACGGCCGCAAGGTCGACGACATCCTGGCCACCATCGTCGAAGCGGTGGAGGCGCCGCGCTAAATGTATCCCACGCGGCGGATGATCTTCGTGGTGCTGCTCGGCGTGCCGCTGTCGATGCTGGCGGCGGTGCTCTCGCCGCCGCTTTGGATGATCGGCCTGGGCTGGATCTTCTTCGCCGCCTGTCTCTTCATCCTCGACGCCGTCCTGGTCGCCAATCCCTCGCGGCTGAGCTATGCGATCGCGGCTCCGCACACCATGGGCGTGGCGCGCCGCGAGACGGGTCACGTCACGTTCGAATTCGCAGGACAAGCGCCGTCCGAACTCGAGCTCGCTTTCGATGCGGACGGCCGGCGCATCGCGATCGAACCGGACCGCCAGACCTTGCCCGTCACCAAGCGCCAGGCGCGGGCGGATTTCACCATGGTGCCGCTGCGCCGTGGCGAAGGCGGCATCGAGAATCTGTGGGCGCGCTGGCAGGGCCCGCTCGGCCTCGTCTGGAAGCAACGTGTGGACGGCGTGCGCGACAAGATCGCCGTGCTGCCCAATATCGGCGCGATCAAGGACGAGGCGATGCGCCTGTTCCAGCGCGATTCCGGAAGCTTCGGCCTGCGCGTGCGCCTGCGCGCGGGCGAAGGCGCGGAGTTCAACGCGCTGAAGGAATTCCAATCCGGCATGGACCGGCGCACCATCGATTGGAAGCAGACCGCGCGCCACGGCAAGCTGCTCGCCCGCGAATTCCAGGCCGAGGAGAACCAGCGCATCGTCTTCGCGCTCGATACCGGACGGCTGATGTGCGAGCCGCTCGCCGGCCTGCCGCGCATCGACCGCGCGATCCAGGCGTTGCTCTTGCTCTCTTACGTGGCGCTCAGGCTCGGCGACCGCGTCGGGCTTTTCGCCTTCGACGAGAAGCCCAACCTGTCGAGCGGCGCGGTCTCCGGCGCCAATGCCTTCGGCGTACTGCAGCGGCTCGCCGCCAAGATCGACTACACGACCAAGGAAACCAATTTCACCCTTGGCCTCACTCAGCTTGCGGGCGAGCTCGACCAGCGCGCCATCATCGTCATCTTCACCGATTTCTCCGACACCACGGGTGCCGAGCTGATGCTGGAGAACATCAAGCGCCTCGTCGCCCGCCATGTCGTGCTCTTCGTCGTCTTCCGCGACGAGGAGCTGGAGAGCATGGTGCGCCATGCGCCCACCGAGCCGGCGGACGTCTCCCGCGCCGTCATCGCCGACGCCATGCTGCGCGAGCGCGGGCTGGTGACGACGCGGCTCAGGCGCATGGGCGTGGACGTGATCGACGCTTCCGCCGACAAGATCGGCGCCGGCCTCATCGACGCCTATCTCGCGGTCAAGCAGGGGCGCAGCTAGAGATGGAATCGCTCGTCCTCAAAAGCCATCGCTTCCGCGCCGAGCGCGAGGCCGATTGGAAGAAGCTCGAAGCCCTGCTCGACCGTTTCGAGCGCGGCCGCGGCAGCCAGTTGACCGACGACGAGGTCGTGTCGATCCCCGTGCTCTATCGCTCCGCGCTATCGTCGCTGTCCGCGGCGCGCGCCGTTTCGCTGGATCAGAACCTCATCTCCTATCTAGAAAGCCTGTGCACGCGCGCCTATTTCTGCGTCTACGGCACGCGCTCCACCTTCTTGGAGCGCATCACGCGCTTCTTCCGCAAGGACTGGCCCACGGCCGTGCGCGATCTGTGGCGCGAGACGATCGTCTCCGCTTTGTTCGGCCTGCTCGGCGCCTTCACGGCGTTCTTCCTGGTGCGCAGCGGCGCGCAATGGTTCTACGCCTTCATGCCGCGCGAGCTTTCGGAAGGCCGCGATCCCAGCGCCTCGGCCAAGGATTTGCGCGACGTGCTGTTCGACAACAAGCACGGCGCGGAAGGTCTCACCTTCTTCTCGAGCTTCCTCTTCACCCACAATGCCGAGATCGCGCTTCTGGCCTTCGCGCTGGGCTTCGCCTGCTGCCTGCCCTCAGCCTTCCTCGTCTTCTACAACGGCCTCACCTTGGGGGCGCTCTACGCTGTCTATTTCGACCGCGGCCTGGGCGTGGAGCTGGGTGGCTGGCTCTTCATCCATGGCGTGACGGAGCTTTTCGCCATCACTCTGGCGGGGGCCGCCGGCTTCAAGATCGGCTGGGCGCTCGCCTTTCCCGGCAAGATGGAGCGGCTCGACGGGATGATCAAAGCCGGACGCGAGGCAGGCCTCGTGATGGTCGGCGTCGTCATCATGCTGGGCGTGGCCGGGCTCCTCGAAGGCTTCGCCCGCCAGCTCATCAACGACACCATCGTGCGCTATTCCATCGCCGCGCTCACCGCGCTCGGCTGGGGCGCCTATTTCTATCTCTACCGGCCGGCGCGATGAGCCTCTCCGATCCCATGCTCGAAAAGCGGGTGCGCGAGCTGGTGACGCCGGAGGGTGTCGATCTGCGCGTGGTGCTGGCGGATGCGAGCGAGCGCTTCGGCGCCTTCGCCCTCGACATCGTGTTCATCGTCGTGGCTCTGATCGTGCTGAGCATCGCCGCCTTCCTCATGGCGATGGCGACGGGCGGCACGGGGGTGGAATTCATCGCCACGATCTGGATCCTGGGCTTCTTCGCCTTGCGCGTGTTTTATTTCACTTTCTTCGAGATGCAGCCGCGCGCCGCCACGCCGGGCAAGCGCATCATGGGCCTGCGCGTGGCCAAGCGCGACGGCAGCGCGCTGACCGCGGACGCGATCTTCGTGCGCAACGCCATGCGCGAGCTCGAGATCTTCCTGCCGCTCACCTTCCTCTTCGTCGGCGGCGAGGCGGTGGATGGATGGATCGCGCTGTTCGCGCTTCTGTGGTGCGGCGTCTTCGCTTTTTTCCCGCTCTTCAACCGCGACCGCTTGCGCATCGGCGACATCGTGGCCGGCACCTGGGTCGTGCACGTGCCCAAGCGCGTGCTGGCGGGCGACCTCGCCGCCCAGCCGCCGAGCCTGGCCTTCACCCGCGAGGCGCTCGACGCCTATGGCATCCGCGAATTGAGCGTGCTGGAGGACGTGCTGCGCCAGAAGGATCCGCAGACCATGGAGGCGGTGGCGCGCCGCATCCGCCACAAGATCGGCTCGCAGGACGGCCTCAGGGACGTCGAATTCCTGCAGGCCTATTACACCGCGCTGCGCGGGCGGCTGGAGCAGCGCATGCTGTTCGGCAAGCGCAAGCGCGACAAGCACGACAAGAGCTGAACGTTCGAAATCCCGATCACTCGAAGATCTGCGCGATCGCGGCGGAGCCGATGCCCTCCTTCACCGCCCGCAATTCGAAATAGAGGCTCGCCGTGACGGTGGAGACGACGGTCGTGACGACCATGCGGATCGCATAGGTGGCGATGTAATAGATTGGAAGCCCGTATGCGCGCGTGTCGCCGGTCAGAAGCGTCAAAGAAAGCGGCCGCATCGCGAAATAGATCAGCGCTGCGAACACGTAATAGGATGCGATGAGCCCGAAGATCGGCCAGCGGTAACCTTTGGTGAGCTCCGCGCTGCGCCGGAAGCACTGCAGGATGCCGGCGTTCTCCATCACGCGCGCCGGCACGATCAAGGTGAAAGCGGTCTCGAACATGAAAGCCGGGAAAACGAGAAGGAGCATCGCGAGCCAGAAACCAGGCACGTAGAGGGCGAAGATCGCAAGAAGCGGGAAGAAATTGCGCAGCGCGCCCTTCAGCATTTCGCCCACCGGCGCGTGGTGGCCGTCATGATCGGCGGCGACGCCGATGACGACCGCCGCCGTCAACAGGGAATCCATGAACATCGCGAAGAAGGCATTCGCGAACGAGAGGAACCAGTAGCCCACCGACAGGGGCGCAACATGCCAGAGATACAGATGCGGATAGGCCTTGGACCATCCATATTCGACCAGCACCATCAGCAGCGCCGGAACCAGAAGCCTGATCCAATTGCGCCGGATGACCTGAACGGCCCGCTGCAACACCCGCCCAAGGCTGAATTCATTGCTCCCGGCAGAACTCATCACGGGCCCGCTTCGATCGCGCGAACCAGCCTAACCGAGATTTCACGGGGATGGGGAGTGCGTGGTTCGAAGACTGCAAGATCACGCGACATCCGATCATGCCGCATTTTCCAGCGGCCCGCACTCGAGCGGGGAAGTTGTAGCGAATGGAATAATGGCGATCGCCTTGATTTGCGGTCGTCATATGTCTCTGCCATGCTCGACTTCGCGGGGCCTTCGATCGAAGTCTACCGCGCACGTTCGATCACGCAAACCGCGCACGTTCGATCACGCAAAAGGAAGAGAATGATGGCTGATAATCCCAATTATCCCGTTGGCACCGCCGTCGTCAGCTGGTTCTATCCTCCCGGTTCGCTGCATATTCGCGTCTATTCCACCGATGACTATAACGTCACCGAGCGCTGCATCGATCAGGGCGGCGCCGGCTGGACGACAGGCTCGTTCAAGCAGCCCGGATCGCAGGTGTCGGCCACCGTATGGGTCGGAAGCGAAGGTCCATCCATCCGCGTCTATTGCACGTTTGAGGACAAGACGACCGAGTGGGTGAGCGATCCGGGTGCGACCGGCTGGACCAAGGGCACCTACACCGTCGATTAGATCATCCTAACCGAGATTTCATGGGAAGCGGGTGGCCCGCCACCCTCCCTACGCTCCTTCGGAGATTCGGGAGGCAAGCCGAAGCTCGCGGTGCAGGGTGGCGCACCGGACAGGATGAAAGTGCGAACATCGCGGGCGGGCAAAGTAGGGTTGGCGTGGCGGCTACTTTGTCCGCCCGCCAACAAGAATGGCGCGCCCGGAAGGATTCGAACCTCCGGCCCCCAGATTCGTAGTCTGGTGCTCTATCCAGCTGAGCTACGGGCGCCTGTCGTCGAAGGGGCCGGAACCTATTCATCAAAACGGCGGAGTGCAAGCCTTGATTCGCGTGGCTCCGCCGGTGCCCCCGCGCCCGCCAAGCACCGATCCGGCCACAGAAATTTCGCGTCGGGGCCGGTGGGCCTGCCCTTGTCGCAGGCGCGAACGCTGGCTATGACTGCAAATTGCTGGCGGGCCGCCCCTGGGGGGCGGCGGCGAGGTTGTGTCGGCCTCTCGGAGATTCGAAGAACATGACGGGACATTCGATAGCGCGCACGCGGCGGACTGCGGCCATGTTCGGCCTGACGAGCGCCCTGGCGCTGGCTTTGAGCGGCTGCGGCAGCATCGATAACGCGCTGTTCGGCGGCGCCGACCAGGCCGCGCCCGACGCCACGCAAGCCTCCGCGCCCCCGCCGTCGAGCATGCAGGGCACCCTGCCCTCGACCGTGCCGCAGGACAGCTATTCCACGGGCGGCGGCGGCTCGATGGCGGGAACTTTGCCGTCGCAGGGACTGTCCTCGTCAGGCGGGTCCGTTACGGTCGGCAATTCCGCGACCATCACGGCCATCCAGATCGAGCCCGGCAGCGACACCGGCACCATCGTCAGCCACACCATCGGCTCGCTGCGCAACGAGATCGAAGGCCTGCAGGGCCGCATCGTCGCCAGCGCCACGCAGCTCGGCGACCTCAAGGGGCAGGGCGGCGAAGAGGCCGGCCAGTATCACGAGGCCAAGGCGCACATCACCACGCGCCTGCAGATCGGCACGACGCGCGGCAACCCTGAACTCGTCAGCGAGTGGAACACGGCGCAGAGCGCGCTCGACCAGCTCACCGTCAACATCAATTCCCTGAACGCGCTCGGCACCCAGGTGGCGGATGAATCGTCTCGCGCCCACTACGTGCTCGACACGGTGCATGCGACCTTCGACGTCTCCGGCGCGGTCGATGAAGATCACCGCCAGCTCAAGACGCTGGAGGACGAGACCAACCAGACCATCGTCTTGATCGACCGGCTGATGATGGAAGTCTCCGACAATGTGCAGCGCCAGACCTCGTATGTCGCCAACGAGCGCGCCAACCTGACGACGCTCGCCGCCGCCATCAAGAACGGCGAGCTGTACGGGGCGGAACTCGGCAGCGGCATGATCGCCGCCGCGCCCGCGCCGTCCTATGGCGGCGGACCGGCCGGCGCCGCGCTGGTCACCATCCGCTTCGACCATCCGAACGTGGACTACCAGCAGATCCTCTACACCGCGCTTGCCCAGGCGCTGCAGACGCGCCCCGGCGCCAGCTTCGACATCATCGCCGTGTCGCCCACGCGCGGCACAGCGGCGTCCGTGCAGCTCGCGCAGACGCAAGCCCAGCGCCATGCCCAATCGGTCATGCGCTCCATGACCGACATGGGCGTTCCGGCGACCCGGCTCTCGGTCTCCTCGACCACCGATCCGTCGATCGCCTCGAGCGAGGTTCGCGTCTACGTGCGTTGATCAGCGTACGTACTTCTTGAACCAGCCCAGCATCTGCATCCACGCGTCTTTCGCGTCGGCCTCGTTGTAGGACGGGCGGTAGTCGGCGAAGAAACCGTGCTGCGCGTCCATGAAGACCTGGATGTTGTCCTTGGTGTGCCCGGCCGCGGCCAGCGCCGCCTTCATGTCCTCGACGTCCGACACCGGGATGCCTTTGTCGAGGCCGCCATAGAAGGCGAGCATCGGCGCGTTGATGTCCTTCACCAGATCGAGCGGATAGAGCGGGCGCAACGGGCTCACATTCGCGGGCGCGCGCAATTGGCCGTAGAAAGCCACGCCTGCCTTGAGGTCCTGGTTGTGCGCGGCATAGAGCCAGACGATACGGCCGCCCCAGCAGAAACCGGTGATGCCGAGATGCTTGGCGTCGCCGCCATCAGTAGCGGCAAAAGCCGCCGCGGCGTCGAGATCGCTCATCACTTCCTTGTCGGGAATCTTCACGACCAGGCCCATCAGATCCTTCAGATGGTCCATGCCGTACTGGCCGGGATCGCCGTAGCGCGAATAGAGCGAGGGCGCGATGGCGTAATAGCCCTGATGGGCGAAGCGGCGGCAGATGTCCTTGATGTGCTCATGCACGCCGAACACTTCCTGCACCACGAGGATGGTCTTCAAGCCCGTCTTGCCGGCGGGCTTGGCGCGATAGGCGGGAATCTTCCCGTCCGACACCGTCACGCTGACTTCGCCGGCGTCCAGCCCGTTGGAATCGGTGATGATGGCGGCGGCGTTGAGCGGACCGGTGGCCAGCGTGAAGCCCGTCACCAATCCCGTGGCCGCGAAAGCGCGCCGCGTGATCGGCATGATGTTTATGTCCTTGTCCATGTCATCCTCCCAGAAAGGTTTCGCGATAGCTTTTCCATTGCCCCAACGAATCCGCTTCATAGACGCCGCGCGCGATGGCGCGCGCCAGGCAATCGCCCGCGATGGCGCCCAGCCGCATCACCTCGCGCTGCCGCATCTCGCCGATAGCGCGTTTCTGTGTCGACAGCGCGAACACCGTGTCGCCGTCGAACGGCGCATGGACGGGGCGCAGCGCGCGCGCGAAGCCATCCGCCGCCATGATGGCGAGGCGCTTGAGCTCGATGCGCGTCAGCGTCGCGTCCGTCGCGACGATGGCGATGGTGGTGTTGGCGAGCGGCCGCGCCGCGCCCTTCATGTCCGCCGGCAGATCGAGATCGATGCCGGGAAAATCGGCACGCAGACGCCTGCCGCCGAATTCACCGCTCTGCTCGAAGGCAAACGCCCAGAACACATCGCTGCCGGGAATGATCGGCGAGCCCACCGCATTGACGATGGCGATGGCGCCCACCGTATAGCCGTCCTCCGTCATGGCGGACGCGCTGCCGACGCCGCCTTTGTAGGCGCCCGCCAGCGCACCCAGGCCCGCGCCATGATTGCCGAGGCGGAAATCGAGCGCTGCCGATTCCGCCGCCATCTTGCCCAGCGCGCGATAGGGCGGCGTCTCGCCCCAGCCCTTGTCGCCGCCATTGACGAGGTCGAACACGATGGCGCCCGGCACGATGGGCACCGGCGGCGCGCCCGGCGCGATGCGGAAGCCGCGGCCCTGCCCCGCGAGGAAACTCTGCACCCCCGATGCGGCATCGAGCCCGAAGGCCGAGCCGCCGGAGAGCGCGATGGCGTCGACGCCGTCGACCAGGCTCACCGGGTCGAGACCCTCGATGTCGCGCGTGCCGGGCGCGCCGCCGCGCACATCGGCCACCGCCGGCGCGGGCGCATCCGCGATCAAGACCGTGACGCCCGTGCGCGCAGCGGCATCCTCGGCCTGGCCGATTTTCAAGCCTTCGACATCGGTGATGAGATTGCGTTTGCCGGGGCGAACCATGATGCTGACGCTAGCCCTTGATCCGCGTTCCGGGAAGAGACGGAAAATGACGAAATCCAGACTGTTGATTGCGTTCGCCGTGATGCTCGCGACAGGCGCGATCGCCGCCAAACCTTCGCCGCACGAACTGATCGCCTCGGCCAATCCTTACGCCTCCGCCGCGGGCCTCAAGATGATGAAGCAAGGCGGCTCCGCCGTGGACGCGGCCATCGCGGCGCAGATGGTGCTTACCCTTGTCGAGCCGGAAAGCTCCGGCGTCGGCGGCGGCGCGTTCATGATGCTCTACGATCCCAAGACCAGGCGCACCACCAGCTTCGACGGCCGCGAGATGGCGCCGGCCTCGGCCACGCCGACCATGTTCGAGGATGCGAGCGGCAAGCCGCACGGCCATATGGACGAAATTCCGGGCGGGCTTTCCGTCGGCGTGCCGGGCGTGATCGCGATGATGGATCTGGCGCACAAGCGTTACGGCAAACTGCCCTGGGCGAAATTGTTCGAGCCCGCCATCGCGCTCGCCGACAAGGGTTTCCCCGTTGGCCGCAAACTCGCCGCCACCCTGCGCAACAATCCGCAGATGGCGCAGATGCCCGACATCAAGCGCTACTTCTACCACGCCGACGGAACACCGGTGGCGCAAGGCGAAATCCTGAAGAACCCCGAACTTGCGGCCACCCTGCGCGCCATCGCGAAAGACGGACCGAAAGCGTTCTATTCCGGCCCCGTGGCCCAAGCCATTGTCGACGCCGTGCAGCACGCGCCCGTCAATCCCGGCGGCATGACGCTGGCCGATCTCGCAAATTACCAGGCGAAGGAGCGCGCGCCGGTCTGCGGCGACTATCGCAGCTATCGTCTCTGCTCGATGGGCCCACCGAGCTCGGGCGGAATCTCGGTGCTGCAGATCCTGGGTATGCTGGAGCGCTTTCCGTCGAAAGATTTGCAGCCCAACACCTTGCAGGAAGTGCATCTCTTCAGCGAGGCGAGCCGGCTCGCTTTCGCCGACCGCGCGAAATATATCGCCGATGCCGACGTCGTCTCCGTGCCGATCGCGGGGCTGCTGGACCGCAACTACCTCCACCAACGCGCGCTTCTCATCGATCCGGCGAGGGATATGGGCCAGGCGCAGGCCGGCGATCCGCCGATGAAGAAGGCGGAATACGCGCCGCAACGCACACAGCAGCTTCCCGGCACCAGCCACATGTCCATCGTCGACCGGGGCGGCCAGGTCGTGTCGATGACGACCACCGTCGAATACATCTTCGGCTCCGAGGTGATGGCCAAGGGCTTCTTCCTCAACAACCAACTCACCGATTTTTCCTTCGAGGCCGTGCGCGACGGCAAACCCGTCGCCAACGCGCCTGCGCCCGGCAAGCGCCCGATGAGCGCCATGGCGCCCACCATCGTTTTCGACAAACAGGGCCATTTCAAATTCGCCGTCGGCTCGCCCGGCGGGCCCGCGATCATCCCCTATGTCGCCGAAACCCTGGTGGCGATGATCGACGGCCATCTCGATCCGCAAGCCGCAGCCGCGCTTCCGCATCATGTCAACCCGAACGGCCCCACCATCCTCGAAGCCGACACGCCCATCGACGCGCTGGCGCCGCAGCTGACCCAGATGGGCCACACCGTGCGGTTGATCCCGCTCGAAAGCGGCACCCACATCGTCGAGAAGGTCAAAGGCGGCTATATCGGCGGCGCCGATCCCCGCCGCGACGGCGACGTCGAAGGCGACTAGAGATTTGAACCTATCCCGTCATCGTCATGGCCGGGTTTATCCCGGCCACCCATAACCGTGGCCATCCGAACGATCGCAGACCGAGGTTGGGTCCCCGGGACAAAGCCCCGGGATGACGAATTTTTTATTTCCATCTAACAATAACCAACTAGCGCATAGCGACAGCAAATAGGCGTTGGAAGGGATAGAGCGTCTTGCCATTCGACTGACGCGGATAGGCTTGGCCGACACGCTGTTTGTATTCCGCGAGGAACGCTTCGCGCTCTTCGCCTTCGAGCGCGTCGGCGAAGGGGCGCAAGCCCGTGCCGCTCATCCAGCGGAACACGGCGTCCTCGCCGTCGAGCGCCTGCAGATAGCGCGTTTCCCAGATGTCGATGTTTTTGGAAAGCGGCGACAAGATCGCGTAATAGGCCTCGGGCTCCAGCACGTTCCACCAGTCGCGGACGCCTTTCAGCTTCGCCGCCCACGGCCCGCCATCGGCGACCTCGCGGATGAGCACATGGCAAGGCTCATTGAAATTGCGCGGCACCTGGAAGGCGAAGACGCCGCCACTCCCCACATGTTTCATCAGATGCGGCACGAGCCGTGTATGATCCGGCAGCCACTGCAAGGTTGCGTTGGAATAAAGGACATCGCAAGGCGCATCCGGCTTCCACTGCGCGACATCGGCCAAGGTCCAGCGCGCCTTGACGCCCGAGGCCTTGGCATCCGCCAGCATCTCCGGCGAATTGTCGACGCCTTCGAGAGCGGCGTCCGGCCAGCGCGCCGAAAGCAGCGCCGTCGAATTGCCCGGCCCGCAACCGAGATCGGCGACATGCTTTGGCGCTTCCACCGGCACGCGCGCGAGCAGGTCCGCCGCGGGCCGCGTCCGCTCGCCCCCGAAACCCATATAGATTTTCGGATCCCACGCCATGCGCTATACTACGAAGCATAGTCGTTTCATTCCAACGTGGAGATGTCGCATGCGCTTTTCACTCGTGGCCGCATTGCTCGGCACGCTGACTGCCCTTCCCGCCTTGTCGCAGACTTGCCCGCCTTTCGTCGCCCAAAGCCCGTCCACCTTTCCCGCGGAAATCGCCGGCCGCATGGTCTATGAGCGCACCTATGCCGATCCGAACCGCTCGGTGAATGACAACGAAGCCTCCGACATCTATCTCTACGATCTCGCGAGCCGACAGCTGACCGACATCCCGACGGCGAGCTGGGGCTTGCGCTTGCCGCTCAATCCCGTGTTCTCGAAGGATGGCAAGGGTGTGCTGTTCTCGGCGATCCGCACGGCGAGCGGCGGACAGGAATTGCGCGATCTCTTCTATTGGACCATCGGGTCCGCGGGGCCGGCGACAAATCTCACCGAGTCCGGAGACGGCGATGTGCGCCGCCAACGCAACGAGGATCCGAAATTCTCGCAGAAAGGCGAGAAGATCGTGTGGAAGCAGCAGGGTGGCATAGCTGTTGCCGATTTCGCGACGCTCGGAGGCGTGCCGACGCTTTCGAACGTGCAGCACCTGCTCAACGGCACGCTCGGCGACTCGACCGAGAAATCGGGACCGGTGTTCAGCCCCACGGAGAAATACATCTATTATTTCGGCGCCAGCGGCACGGCGGAGCGCATCTGGCGCTACAATTTCATCACCAAGGACAAAAGCACGGTGGTCAAGATGCCGACGAAGAGCGGGCTTACGGCATACTACCCCGTCGATCCCGACATCTACGACCTCATCTATGTCAGCAAGCTCGACGCAAGCCATCCCCAGGACAAGATCTACGTCCTCAGCCTGATGACCTCGCGCTCCTATATCTGGAATGGCACGGATTGCGATGCCGACAATTCCGATCCCGCGCCGATCGATGAGGACTACTTCCTCTACTCGCGCAGCCCCGGAACGAGCTCGACCGATTACCGGCTCTTCGTCGGCCAGCTCAATGGCGGGCAGGCCTGGGATCTGTCGAGCCTCGGGCTGGCGCTGTTCGACGGCTCCGATGGCGACCTCAAGGGAGCGGACTACACCGCGGTCAGGCCCTAGAGCATTTTTGGCTTGAGATTACGCATATCCGGCGTGGCTGAAGAAGTTTGCGCATTCGGTTGGCGAGAAGGTATCGAGGATGGAGCCGATGCGATCCCAGAGCGCCGGCATGGAGCGCTCTGCGGCTTTGCGCAGG
>DASXCJ010000001.1:0-17007 GCA_036491175.1 Rhizomicrobium sp. | reverse complement strand
CCTGCGCAAAGCCGCAGAGCGCTCCATGCCGGCGCTCTGGGATCGCATCGGCTCCATCCTCGATACCTTCTCGCCAACCGAATGCGCAAACTTCTTCAGCCACGCCGGATATGCGTAATCTCAAGCCAAAAATGCTCTAGGTGGTGGCGGGCTTGTCTTCCACCGCGCCCGCGGGCGCCGGCAGGTAGAGGAGCAGCGCCGCCGCGACATAGGTCGACGAGAAGGTGCCGACCACGATGCCGAACAGGATCGCGGCGGTGAAGTCGAACAGCGCCGGGCCGCCGAAGATGAGCAAGGGCGCGATGGAGATCGCGGTGGCCGCGCTCGTCAGGATGGTTCGCGTCAGCATCTGGTTGGTCGAGAGGTTGATCAGCTCGGCCAGCTTCATGCGCTTGTACTTTCGCCGGTTCTCGCGGATTCGGTCGAACACCACCACCGTGTCGTTGATCGAATAGCCCGCGAGCGTGAGCAGCGCCGCCACGCTCGTCAGCGTGAAATCCATGTGGAAGAGGGAGAACAGGCCCGCGGTCACCAGCACGTCGTGCCCCGTCGCCACCGCGGCGCCGATGCCGTATTGCCACTCGAAGCGGATCGCCACGTAGATCGCGATCAGGAGGATCGCCATCAAGGTCGCCTTGATGCCGTCGCTGAACAATTCCTCGCTGACCTTCGGGCCGATGGTCTGGTCGTCGCGGTGGGCGAAGGACGGCCCGAGCGCCTTGGTGACGGCGTCGACCACCTGCTGGCCCGATTGCCCGGCCTTGGGCTGGACGCGGATGGAGATGCAGGATGAGGCCGGCTTGTCGCATTCGCCGCCGCCTTGGTTCTGCAGGATCGCGTCGTTGAAGCCAAGCGCCTGCACGTGGGCGCGGATCGGCACGATGTTCTGCTCGCTGATCGTGTAGGGCGCCTTGTAGGTGATCTGCGTGCCGCCGGTGAAATCGATGCCGAGATTGAAGCCGTGCCAGGCGATGGAGACGATGGAGATCAAGAGCAGGAGCCCGTCGATCGCGAACGCCCAATAGCGCACGCCGACGAAGTCGATCTTGGTGTCCTCGGGCAGGAAGCGGAGCAGGGGCATAGGCTTAAGGTTCTGGGTTCTTTGGCGCGGGGGCGCACACATAGCCGCTGGGGCGTCAGGCGGCAAGTTCGGGCGCAAAACCGCCCTCCCCTTGAGGGAGGGCCGGCAATCCGCCCTTCGCGGATTTCGGGGTGGGGTCCGTGCATCGACCCCACCCCGAAAAATCCTTCGCTACGCTTCGTATTTTGTCGGCCCTCCCTCAAGGGGAGGGCGGAGTTTCTTTCTTTACCGCCACCGGCACCGAACAGACATCCAGGTTGGCGAGCGGCGGGCGGTGATAGAATTCCGGCGCGGGGTGGCGGCGGCTGTCCTTGACCGCGGCGAAGGCGGGACTCTCGGTCTTGATCACCTGGAAGGCGGGGCGCTCCTTTTCCGGCAGGTCCGACGCCAGCCGCATGCGCAGGATCGCGTCCTGCTTGGCCTTATCCTGGATGACGCCGGAATCGACCTCCGGGTCGCCGCGCTCGAGCTTCTGCAGAACTTGCATCCCCTCCAGCACCCGGCCGAAGGCGGTGAGGTTGCGGTCGAGGCGGCGCGGCGCCTGGCCGATCACGATGTAGAATTCGGTGGTGGCGCTGTCGTCCTCATTGTCGCGGGCGAAGGCAAATGTGCCCGGGCAATGCAGAATCCACATCCGCCCGTCCTTCGCGTCGCGCCCGGCGGGGAAGCCGTCGACATGCCCCACTTCCGGGGCGAAGGAATCCGGATTGCCGAGCGGGGTGAACGTCACGTCCGGCGAAATCGGCCGGTCGAACTCGGCCTTCAGCCTGGGCCATGTCTTCTCCAGCGCTTCGTCGCGCACCTTGGTCGAGGCGGTGTCCTCGCCGACGCCGCCCTGGGCCACGAAACCGTCGATGACGCGGTAGAAGCTCTGCCCGTCATAGAAATGCGCGCGGATCAGGGCGCGCAGCCGCGCCACATGCTTGGGCGCGAACCCAGGCGCGAGCTCGACGGCAACCGCGCCATATTTGGTGTCGATCAGCACCAGATTGTCGGGATTAACCGTGCGGAAGGCCTCCGGCGGCGGGCCGTCGGCGGCGCGGGCCCCAAGACTTGCGGCCAAACCTGCGACAAGAGCGCATGCGATCAGCGAAATTCGGATGGGCTTCATGGTTGTCCTCCCCGCGCGTATTGACAATAAATCATTCCATGTCCGCCGCGGCAGAAAAAGTCGACAAGACCAGCGCCTCGCCCGCCGCGCTGCCGACCCTGTTGTCGGTGATGTTCATCAACCTGCTCGGCTTCGGCATCGTCGTGCCGCTTCTGCCCTTCTACGGCAAGAGCTTCAACGCGCCGCCCTGGCAGATCGCGCTCGTCTTCTCCGCCTACTCCATCGGCGCGTTCTTCGGCGAGCCGTTCTGGGGGCGGCTGTCGGACCGCATCGGCCGCAAGCCCATCCTGATCAGCACGGTGAGCGGCAACTGCCTGTGCTACCTCGCCATGGCCTTCGCGCCCAACGTCTATTTCGCCTTCTTCGCGCGCATCGTGGGCGGGCTGATGAGCGGCAACGGCTCCGTCATCCAGGGCTATATCGCCGACGTGACGCCGCCCGACGAGCGCTCCGGCAAGATGTCGCTGCTCGGCGCGGCGTTCAATGTCGGCTTCATCGTCGGCCCGGCGCTGGGCGGATTGCTCGCGCATCCCGCCGCGGGCCATACCGGCTTCCGCATTCCGCTCTTTATTTGCGCATGCCTTTCGGCGCTGTGCAGCATCGGCATCGCGGTCTTCGTGAAGGAGAGCCGCGTGAGGAGCGACCGCTTCAGCCATCAGCCGAGCCGCTGGGCCGTGCTCGGCAACGCCTTCACCCATCCCGCCATCGCGCGGCTGATGCTGGTGACGTTCCTGGCGGGCTGCGCCTTCACCGGAATTGAGTCGATCTTCGGATTGTGGACGCAGGCGCGCTTCGCCTGGGGCCCGTTCCAGGTGGGCAGCGCTTTCGCCGTCGTCGGCGTGGTGGCGGCGATCTGCCAGATCTGGCTGACGGGACGCTTGTCCAAACGTTACGGCGAAGCGCGCATGCTGGCGATCGGCATGGGAATCGTGGCGCTGTTCACGGCCTTGCAGCCCTTCTCGCTGGGCGCGCCCACCATCGTCGCCTATCTCGCCTTCACCGCCTTCGGCCAATCGGTCGCCTGGCCCAACGTGTCGGCGCTGATCTCCCGCAATGTCGAATGGGAGCACCAGGGCCAATATCTCGGCCTCAACAACGCCACCGGCGCGCTGTCGCGCGTGATCGGCCCGTCCTGCGCGGGCTTCCTGTTCTCCAATGCCGGCGTCAACACGCCGTTCTTCTTCGCCGGACTGATCGTGATCCCCGCGATCTTCTTCGCGCTCGCGGCGCGGCGGCGCACGGCGCCGGGACCGCAAAGCTAGGACGGACGCGCCGCAGCGGATGCGGCGCGTCCCACATCGCTACTGCGCCCTCGTGCCCGAGCCCGCGCTGGTCCTGCGCGAATAGGTCGTCGACAGGCCGATCCAGCACATCGTCTTCAAGCCGGTCTGGAAGTTCTTGGTCGACGGCGTGTAGAGATATTCCTGGCAGTTCATGTCGGATGTGCCGAGCTGCACGGCGTAATCGTAGACGAGTTCGGACGTATTGAGCGTCTTGTAGACGATCACATGCGCCACCGGACTGGTGAGGTTGTATTTCGCCTTCACCGCCTGCCAGCCTTCCTGGAGATCGGCGGTGATGGCGTGGTTATCGAACTGCGCGACGCCGATCCAGCTGCCCAGCGTGATGCCGCCTTGGTTCATCAGGTGACGGTTGAACACGACGCGCTTCTTGCCCGTGCCGTTGATGAGCATGAAATCGTCGAAATTGTTCACGTCCTGCTGGAAGGTGCGGTGATCCATCTGCGCGCCGAGATTGAGCAGCATTGGCGTGCCGGCGAGCGGCTGCAGGTTCGACGTCTTGAAAAACTCCGTCAGCGAGAAACTGCTCTGGGCGTTGGCCGCGCCCGAGGCCAGCGCCAGCGCCGCAACCGCGGCGAGAAACTTGATTTTCACGTGATTCCCTCCCTAAAGCCAAGCCTTGTCCAACCCTTTGGCTGGTCTTGGCGCCGCAAATAAAGCGCCGGAACGGCGCGAAGACAATGGCATCGCTGTCCTGTTTATTTTCAAAGACTTGCGCGCCGTGCATCCCCTTACCCGCGCCCGCCGCATGACTCCACCGCATTGGACGAGGCCGCCGGACGGTCTATCTGTTGAGGATCGCGACGCGGGGCCTACACATGGACAATGACGCAGCAGCCAACCGGTTCTGGTCGATCTGGCCCATCAGGCTGGTCCTGTTCTTCGTGGTCCTGAGCCTGACCTATCGCTGCCTGCCCATCCTGGCGGCGATCTTCAAGCCGCGACTGAATGCCATGTTCCCGAAGGACGCGATCCTTCTCGGCATGGCGGCCGGATCGGTGGTGCTGTCGATCCTCGCCTATCGATTGCTCGTGCGCTGGACGGAGAAGCGCGGCGCGGACGAGTTGGGTGCAAGCGGCGCCGTGCCGCAATTCCTGCTCGGCGCGCTGATCGGCGTCGGGCTGTTCTGCATCGTCTATGCGGTCTATTTCGCCCTCGGCATCGCGACCTTCAAAGGCATGGGTTCGACGGCGGGCCTCGGGATCGCGCTCGCCGTCGGCATCTCCTCCGGCGTGTGCGAGGAATTGATCATGCGCGGCGGCGTGTTCCGCATCGTCGAGAGCGGCCTCGGCACCTTCGTCGCGCTCATCGTCTCCGCGCTGATCTTCGGCTTCCTGCACATGACCAATCCCGGCGCCACGCTTCTGAGCAGCTGCGCCATCGCGCTCGAGGCGGGCATCCTGCTCGCCGCCGCCTATGCGGTGACGCGCTCGCTCTGGCTCGCCATCGGGCTGCATTTCGCGTGGAATTTCACCGAAGGCGGGATCTTCGGCGCGGCCGTCTCGGGCGGCCAGATGAAGGGATTGCTCAACATCCCGCTGAGCGGCTCGGCCCTGATGACCGGCGGCAGTTTCGGCCCGGAAGCCTCGCTGCCCGCCATCATCGTCTGCACCGCCGCGGGCCTGATCCTGCTCATCATCGCCATCCGCAAGGGCGAATGGAAGCCTATGCGGGCCCGAATACGCGCGTGAAGATCGTGTCGACATGCTTGAAGTGGTAGCCGAGGTCGAACAGGCCTTCGAGCTGCGCAACCGATAGCGCCTTGGTCACGTCCGCATCCGCCTTGAGCAGGCAGAGCAGATCGCCCTCGCCTTTCCAGGTGCGCATCGCGTTGCGCTGCACCAGACGATACGAATCTTCGCGCGCCACGCCGGCCTGCGTCAGCGCCAGCAGCACGCGCTGCGAATGGACGAGGCCGTGGGTGCGGTCGAGATTCTCCTGCATGCGTTTCGGGTATACGAGCAGCTTCTCGACCACGCCGGCAGCCCGCATCAGCGCGAAATCGAGGGTGATGGTGGCGTCCGGTCCGATGTAGCGCTCGACCGACGAATGCGAGATGTCCCGCTCGTGCCACAGCGCCACGTTCTCAAACGCCGGCATCGCATAGGACCGCACCATGCGGGCGAGGCCGGTGATGTTCTCCGTCAGCACCGGATTGCGCTTGTGCGGCATGGCGGACGAGCCCTTTTGGCCTTCCGAGAAATACTCCTCCGCCTCCAGCACTTCCGTGCGTTGCAGATGGCGGATCTCCGTCGCCAGCCGCTCCAGCGACGACGCCACGACGGCGAGCGCGGCGAAGAACGCCGCATGGCGGTCGCGCGGGATCACTTGCGTCGACACCGGCTCGACCGACAGCCCCATCATCTTGGCGACGTGCTCTTCCACGCGCGGATCGATATTGGCGAAGCTGCCGATGGCGCCGGAGATGGCGCAGACCGCGATCTCCTTCTTCGCCGCGACCAGCCTCTCGCGCCCGCGCGCGAATTCCGCGTAATAGCCGGCCAGCTTCACGCCGAACGTCGTCGGCTCGGCATGGATGCCGTGGCTGCGCCCGATGGTGGGCGTGTCCTTGTATTCGAAGGCGCGTGTCTTGAGCGCGGCAAGCAGCGCGTCCATGTCGGCGAGCAATATGTCGGACGCGCGCGCGAGCTGCACGGACAGGCAGGTGTCGAGCACGTCCGACGAGGTCATGCCCTGGTGGACGAAGCGCGCTTCGGGGCCGACGATCTCCGACAGATGGGTCAGGAAGGCGATGACGTCGTGCTTCACCTCGCGCTCGATCTCGTCGATGCGGTCGATGTCGAATGTGGCGTGCCGGCCCTTTTCCCACACCTTCGCCGCCGCCGCTTTCGGGATCACGCCGAGCTCGGCCAGCGCGTCGGCGGCATGGGCCTCGATCTCGAACCAGATGCGGAACTTGGTTTCCGGCGACCAGATCGCCGTCATGGCGGGGCGTGCGTAGCGGGGGATCATCTTTTTCTCCACCTCCCCCTAGCGGGGAGGTCGACGCGCCGATCGCGCGTCGGGTGGGGGACGGTGCAGACGGCAAGAGCGGTCCTCCACCCGAAAAATGCTTTGCATTTTTCGACCTCCCCGCGAGGGGGAGGTGGGAAGGGACGGCGCGGTTCAGATATGTAGGCCACCTAAAGCCAGATATTTGATTTCGAAGTAATCCTCAATCCCGTATTTCGAGCCTTCGCGGCCTATCCCCGATTCCTTCATGCCGCCGAAGGGCGCTACTTCGGTGGAGATGATACCCTCGTTGATGCCGACGATGCCGTATTCCAGCGCTTCCGCCACACGCATCACCCGCCCGATGTCCCGAGCGTAGAAATAGGCGGCGAGGCCAAAGCGCGTGTCGTTGGCGATGCGGATCGCCTCGTCGTCGGCCTTGAAGCGGAACAGGGTGGCGACGGGGCCGAAGATCTCCTCCTGGGCGATTTCCATCGCGGGCGTCACTTCCGTGACGACCGTCGGCTCGAAAAAGGAGCCGCCCAGCGCATGGCGCTTGCCGCCTGTGGTCACTTTCGCGCCCTTGGCCGTCGCGTCCTTCAGGAGGCGCTCGACCTTCTCCACCGCATCCATGGTGATGAGCGGGCCTTGCGTCACGCCGTCGTCGAAGCCGTTGCCGACTTTCAGCCTGGCGACGCGTTCCGACAGCTTGGAGGCGAAGGCATCGAACACATCGTCCTGCACCAGGATGCGGTTGGCGCAGACGCAGGTCTGGCCCATGTTGCGGAATTTGGAGAGCATCGCGCCATCGGCCGCCGCATCCAGATCCGCATCGTCGAAGACGATGAAAGGCGCGTTGCCGCCCAATTCGAGCGACACCTTCTTCACCGTGGACGCGCATTGCTTCATCAAGAGCTTTCCCACTTCGGTCGACCCGGTGAAGGAGAATTTGCGCACCGTCTCGCTCTCGGTGAGCACCTTGCCGACGGCAGCGGCATCGCTGGTGGTGACGATATTGAGCACGCCCTTGGGCAGTCCCGCGCGCGCGCCAAGCTCGGCCATCGCCAGCGCCGACAGCGGCGTCTCCTCCGCGGGCTTGACCACGATGGGGCAGCCCGCGGCGATGGCGGGCGCGACCTTGCGGGCGATCATCGCGTTGGGAAAATTCCACGGCGTGATCGCGGCGACGACGCCCACCGGCTCCTTCAGCACGATCAGGCGGCGCCCCACCTGGTTGGTCGGGATCACATCGCCATAGACGCGCTTGGCCTCTTCCGCGAACCATTCGATGAAGCTCGCGCCATAGGCGATCTCACCGCGCGTCTCCGCCAGCGGCTTGCCCTGTTCCGCCGTCATCAGCCGCGCGAGGTCTTCCTGGTTCGCCATCATGAGTTCGAACCATTTGCGCATGACGGCGGCGCGCTCCTTCGCCGTCTTCTTTTTCCACGCGGGAAAAGCTTCGGCAGCGGCGGCGACAGCGCGCTCAGTCTCCGCCACGCCGAGATCGGCGACCTGCGCCAGAACCTCGCCGGTCGCGGGGTCTTTTACCGGGAACCTTTTCGCCATAGCGAGCCATTCGCCGCCCACGAAAGCGTCGGATTTCAGAAGGGTTTCGTCGTTGAGCTTCAGCATGAAGCCGTTTTAGACCCGGGGCGCGTCCGACGGAAGCCGCCCCAGCGACGCATCGATCAAAGCCTTTGTTTGCGGCTCTTTCGGCGCCTTCACCAGGTCGGAAATAGCCCCGCGCTCGATCACTTTGCCGCGGGCCACAACCAGCGCGTCCTCGCACAAAGCCTGCGCCACCGCGAAATCGGACGTGACGACCAGGAAGGCCGGCCCCTCCTGGCTGCGGAAATTCTTGAGCAGGTCGCGCATGACGGACTGCGCGAAGGCGTCGAGCCCGCGCAACGGCTCGTCGATCACCGCTAGCAAGGGCGCGCTGACGATGGCGCGCGCCACCTGCAGCCTGCGCTTGTCGAAGGCCGACAGAACCGCGACCGCGCGGTCGCCCGGCACCGAGGCAAGCCCCACGCGCTTCAGCGCGGCGTCCCTGTACGTCGCCACCAGATCGCGCGGCAGTTTCAGATGCGCGCGCAACGGCTCCGACACCGTGTCCCACAACGTCATGCGTGGATCGAGCACGTCATCCGCGCCCGCGATCACCGCCACGCGGCGGCGCAGGCGCAACAGCATCTTCTCCGCCAATATGCCGACATCGACGGCATCGAGCACCACGCGGCCGCTGCGCGGCGGCTCCAATCCCAACAGCACGCGCACCAGCGCGCGCCGGCCCGAGCCTTCCTCGCCCAACAGCGCCAGCGATGCGCCGCGGCGCAATTCGAAGGTGAGCCCGTCACCGGGTTTGATCTCGCCGGCGCGGCCCGTCCGCACATCGTAGGCCTGGATCACCGGCTGGCCCCGGCCCGTGGCGCGCGTCGCGGCCTGCACGTTGGCGCCCATCGCCTTAAAGAAGGTCTGCGAATAGGCGTGGCTCTGATTGGCTTCGAGCGCGGCGATGGGGCCTTCCTCCACCACCTTGCCATGGCGCATCACCATCACGCGCGCGCCGAGCCAGCCCGCGACATCGGTGTTCATCGCCGCATAGAGCATCGTGAAGCCCTGGCGGCGCTGTTCGGCGAGCAGCGCGCGCACCAACAGCCGCGCCTGCGTCGGCGCCAATCCGGTGAGCGCATGATCGGCGAGCAGCAATTTCGGCGCCTGCGCGAAGGCGCAGACGAAGAGTCCCCAGGCCAAAGTCTCGCGCGGCAGATCGCGCGCGATGGGCTCGAGATCGGAGAGCGGCGGTGCGCCTTCCAGCCGCGACAGCACGCGCGCGAAGGCTTCTTTCGCCTCGGATTTCGGCACGTCGAGCTTGCGCGCGACGATGCGGATGAGCTGCGACAGCGCCGACACATGGGGGCTCAAAGGCTCCGATACCGCGCTCGGCAGATAGGCGGTGGCGATCAGCGGCTTGGCTGCCGGCGCCGCATCGCCGTCACCCGCCTGGAATGTCCCGCTCGTGACATCGGTGGGGAGCCCCGCGAGCAGGCGCATCACCGCTTCCTTGCCGCAGCCGGCCTCGCCCAGCAGCACCACCGTGTCGCTGGCGTTCAGGCTGAGCGAGAAATGCTCCACCGCGCCGGCGATGCCGAGATCCTGGATGGCGAACAGGCTCATGGCTGCTCGCCCTCGTCGAGTGAAGCGGCGAGCCGCGCGCACAGGATGAAGA
Source organism: Rhizomicrobium sp. (assembly GCA_036491175.1). Classification (GTDB taxonomy): domain Bacteria; phylum Pseudomonadota; class Alphaproteobacteria; order Micropepsales; family Micropepsaceae; genus Rhizomicrobium. The sequence continues at coordinate 7,333 of DASXCJ010000001.1, read as the reverse complement.
GCATCAGCACCAGGGCGGGGAACGCCGCCGTCCACCAGGCGTCGAAATAGCTTTCGCGCGCGGCGGCGATCATCAAGCCGAGATCGCGGCGCGGCGGCGAGGCGCCGAAGCCGAAGAAGCTGACGGTGGCGAGCGTGATCGTCACGGCCGCGAGCGAACGCGCCGCCATGGAAAGGAAATTGTCGCGGATCTCATAGACCAGATCGCGGCGCAGCAGAGTCGTCATCGGGATACCGGTGGCGCGCGCGAATTCCGCATGGCGCGACCGCGCCAGCGTGCGCGCTCGATCGAACGCACGCAGGAAGGCGTGCGGCGCGGCGGCGAGACCGGCGGCCTCGGGCGCGAAGCCGCGGCTGGTCAATCCGATCAGGAGGATCGCGAGGAACAGCGGCGGCAGGGCGCCCAAGACGCCCGCGATCCAGCGCAGCACCGTGCCCGTGCGCATCGGAAACCGCACGGCGAGGAAGCCCAATATGCCGCCCGTCACGATCGTGACGGCGACGGCGATGGCGGCGTGGCCGACCGTCACCGCCAGCGCATGCAGCACTTCGCTCAGCACATCGCGGCCGAAGAGATCGGTGCCGAAAGGGAATGCTTGCGACGGCGGGGTGAGAGCGCGTCCGACATTCTGCGCATCGGCCGGCGCATGCGCGAGCACATTGCTGAGGCCCACGACCACCAGGATCGCGCCGAGTCCCGTGAAGCCGATCACGCGCAACAAAGCGCGCAAGCCCATGCGTTGCCGAGGGGCTGTGAGCGCCAAGCTCATGCGTCCGCCCTCATGCATCCCCCAGGGCGCGCGCCAATATGTGGCCGAGGAAATCCGCCGTCAGCGCCAGGCCCGCGAACACCAGCAGCACCAAGGCCGCCACGTCCCAATCGCCCAGCGCGACGGAACGGATGAAGAGCGTCGCCGCGCCCGGCCAGGCGAAAACCCATTCCGCCACCGCGGTCGCGGCGAAGAGCGACAGCACCACCTCGCCCAGATTGGCGAACAGCCCCGCCAGCACGCGCGGCGCGAGGTAACGCCGGTCGATCTCGAACACGCCCAGCCCCATCAGCCGCAAACTTTCCCGATAGGGCTCGCGCACCGCGGACTTGGCGGCGCGGCGGATGGCAAGCTGGATCGCGGCGGCCCCGGCCGCGCCCACGACGAGGACCGGCAGGCCGAACGCGGTCAGCGCGCGCTGGACACCATCCACATCACCGCCCAATAGCGACGGCCAGAAGCCGAGCCCGGTTTGCGCCGAAACGTCCCAATTTGCGTGATGAGCCAGGAAAAGCAGCGCCAATCCGGCACAGAACACGGGCGCCGCCGCGACGATCTGGATGAGCGGCGCACCGGCCCGGAGCGCCCGGCCCCAACTTAGGATCAGGCCCAGGGGAATGCCCAGCATCAGCGCGATCACCGCCCCGCCCCCCAGCAAGGCGAAGGTCGCGGGCAGGCGCTTCAGCACCTCCGGCAGCGCGGGCGCGCCCGTCATCGCGCTGATTCCGAAATCGAAATGGGCCAGCGCCATGAGCCGCGCCATGGCCGCATGGACGAAGCCGCCCTCGCCGCCCGCCGCCTGGACAAGACCAGCCAGCAGCAGCGCGCCCAGCAGCGCGGCCGCGTAACGCCCGGTCTCGACTAGGCCGAACCGCACCATGAAAACGAAATCCCGCGTGCCACTTCGGCCGAACTTATAGCAAGGCCCGTGCCCCACGCCTTAACTTTGATTTCGCGCGTTCAGCGCAGCAGCGCCGGCGCCGGATCGCGCGCCGCATCCGCCGTCCTGGCGGCCTTTGTTTGCATCTTCTCGTGCCAGGCGACGATCTGCGCCCGCCAGGCGGAATAGATCGGCTCGTCCTCTTCCATGACGGCGAGGAGCTTGAGGAAGTTCACGATGCGCAACCGGTTGCCCTCGCGCAGCAGGACGCCGTTGCGCTCCATCTCCTTCATCATCCGGTTCACGGTCTGCCGCGCGGTGTGGAGCATGGCGGCGAGCTCGTCCTGCGTCACGTCGAACGCGGTGGGATCGACCGCGTCGGGCTCGCCCGGCGCCAGCGACAGGTGGATGGAGGGCCGCGAAAGATAGGCGAGATATTTCGCCATCAAACAGCGCAGCGAACCGACCGACCGGGCTTGCAGCCCTTCCATGTCCTGGCGGAGCTGCGAGCAGAAGAAAAGGGTCACATCCTCAATCCGGGCAGGATCGCCGCGCACCGCAGCGAGGAAAGCCGCGCGCGGCACGAAGATCACCAGCGAATCCGAACGCGCGATGCCACCATTGGGGTATGGGATTCCATCCCAGGCGCCCATGACGTTCATTGGCCAGCCGGGGCGTACAATCGTCGTCGCCATATATTTGCCGTTGGGCCAGGAGCGCCCGTGGATCAGCGAGCCCTCGACGACAATGTGAAGCCCGGTGGCGGGCTCTGTCGCTTCATAGACGGCTTCGCCCTTGGCATAGCGCCAGAGCTGCCCGACGGACTCGAGCGCGGCGAGTGTCTCCGCCGGCCATTTGGAGAAAAGCTGGACCCGGCGCAGCGTGGCGACGATCAGTTCGCTTCTGTCGAAGAGGCGCGTGCCCAACGCTGAAAGCCCGGATGACAACGGGACTTGTATGCCGAGCCACCGCAAGCCCCCAAACGGCAGCGCTGGATACTAGGCATCCAAGCGTTGCGGTTTCAAGGCAGCGCAAGATTCACAAAGGATGCGCGTAAGCAGTCGCTCAGTCTCAAGGCATTGATTGCAATCGATAATCCTCATCAAGTGAAACTTGCGGTGGAAAGCGTGCCGGTATCGCCCGTCACGTCGATCACGTAGTCGCTGCTCGCCTGGTAGCCCGCTATGCCGTTGTGGTCGACGACCAGGAAGGTGTGGCCGGAGAGCGTGCCGGAATTCGCGGTGAACAGCACGGCGTGGCCGGCCGCGAGCGTGGAGGAATTCACCGCCGCCGCGAGGTTGGTGTTGAAGGTCGCGGTGGACAGCGCGCCGGTGGTGATGGCCGCGTCGACGCCGGTGGGCTTGTAGTCGGTCGTGAACCCGTTGCCGGACTCGAGCCAGAGCAGATCGGACGAGAAGTTCATGTTCGTGATCGTGTCGTAACCGGTGCTGGTCGAACCGGCCACTGCGTAGAAGATGAACGTGTCGGAGAGCTGGCCGGCGGTCAGCACATCCGCGCCCGCGCCGCCGGCGATCTGGAAATGGCCGTCGGTCTCCGCCGAGCCGTTGAAGGTGAACTTGGTGGAGCGTGTGCTGTCGATCAGCACGGTGGCTCCGGCCGCCACATTGGCGTCGTTCATGGTCAGAGAATAAGCGTGGCTGTTATTGCACTGGATCTCCTCGACGCTGTTGAGACTGGTCGCGGAGAGCACGAGCGCGCTCGCGCCGGTATAGTCCTTGCCGCCCCAGCCGACGAAGTCGTTGCCCGCGCCCCCGTCGAGCACGTCGGCGGAGGTCCACTGCGTCATCATGAATATCTGATCGTTGCCGTCGCCGCCGTGGACGGTGTCGTTGCCGCCTGTGCCTATGGTGATGCTGTCGGCCTGGGCGCCGCCGGTGATCACGTCGTTGCCCGCGCCGCCGGTGATGCTGAAGATGCCGTCCGTCTCGGCCGCGCCGTTGAAGGTGAGGCTATCACCGGCGCCGAGGGCGCTGGCGCTTACCGTCAGCGTCAGGCCCGACGCCACGGTCGCGTCGTTGGTGGTGATGTTGTAGCTGTGGCCGGCCGTGAAATTGAAAGTCTCGACATTGGTGACCGTCGTGGCGCCAAGAACGAGGCCGCCGGAATAGTCGCCGTTCAAGTTCAGCGTGTCGGTGCCCGCGCCGCCGTCGACCGTATCGCCGGCATCGAGACCGCCGCCGGCATTGATGATGTCGTTGCCGCCATTGCCCGCGAGTTGGTCTTCTCCGCCGACGCTGAGGTCGAGCGTGTCGCTGCCGCTGCCGGCCAGGAGGATGTCGTTGCCCTGGCCGCCATAAAGCGAGAACGTGCCGTCCGTCACGGCCGAGCCGTCGAATTGCAGGCTGCCGCCGGTCATGGCGCCGCCGTCGATGGTCACGAAATTGCTGCTGTTCAGCGCCGCGGGATCGCCGGTCAGCACATAGGTGTGATTGCCGAACATCTGCACATAGTTGACGTTGGCCAGCTCGCCAGCGCCGAGATTGAGCCCGCCGGCATAGGAATCGCCTTCGAGATAGACGTAGTTGAAGCCGCCGCCGCCATCGATCCGGTCGCCCGTATCGAGCGCGTTGCCCATATAGATGAAATCGCTCGCGCTGCCGCCATGGACGGTGTCCTCGCCGCCCTGGCTGAGATCGAGGTCGGTTTCGTGGCTTGAGTTGCTCGCGGTGATCGTGTCGTCGCCCGCGCCGCCAGTGAAGGCGATAGAGCTGGTGGCGGCTGATGCGTCGATGGTCGCCTGATACGCCGCGCCGAGAGCGCTCGCATCGATCTTGAGCGTACCGGTGTGCGAAACATCGCCCGTGACCTGTACGCCCTGGTTCGAGCCATTCTGCAGGTCGATCTCGTCGAGATCGGTGAAATACGCGTCGCCCAGATTGTAGAGGAAGTTGCCCAGCGATCCGTCGTTGGGCGTGATCGCGATCGTGTTGTAACCCGCGCCGCCGTCGTAGCTCTCCTCCGCGAAGAACGACGGCTGGCTGAAGATGACCGTGTCGTCGCCCGCGCCGCCGGCGAAGTCGATCGCCGACGTGGCCTGGCTGGCATCGATGGTGACGGAATTGGAGCCTGTGAGTCCGCTTGCGTCGATGGCAAGCGTGCCGCCGCTGCCCGTGATGTCGTTTTGGAGGATGATGCCGGAATAGCTGTAGCCGTCGTTGAAGCTGAGCGTGGAGAAATGCGTGACGGAGGCGCCGTCTATGGTCGCGCCCGTCGAGCCGCCGGTGAGCTGGAAGGTGTTGTCGCCATCACCCCCGTCCACCGTGCCCCAATTGTGCGCGCCGGCGCTGAAGGTGACCAGATCATTGCCCGCGCCGCCCGTGACGTTGATGGTCGCGGTCGTTGCCGCGGCAAGATCGATGGCGTTGTATACGCTCGGACCGACGCCGGCGGCGTAGATGGCGAGCGCGCCGCCGCCGGTGGTGATGTCGCCCGTGATCGTCAGGCCCGCATTGCCGGCGTCGTCGTCGGAATAGACCACGTTCTCGACACGGCTGATGGTGGCGTCGGAGAGCGTGAGTGTGCCCGAGCTCCTGATCGTGTCGTAGCCCGCGCCGCCGTCCACTGTGCCCAGATGGGCGAACTGGCTGGCAAAGAAGATTGAGTCGTCGCCGTCGCCGCCGGTGACCGCGATGGAGGACGTCGTCGCCTGGGTGAGGTCGAGCGACAGTCCGTGCGTGTTGGCGGCGTCGATGGTGAGCGCCTGACCGCCGGCGATATCGCCGGCGATGACGACGTCATTGGACGACAGGTTCAGGGTCTGGATGTTGGTGAGGGCCGCGCCGTTAAGGTCGACCTCACCGGAGCCGGAAAGGTTCAGCGTGTTGACGCCAGCGCCGCCGTCGATGGAGTCGCCGCCGACGGACGAGGCGCTGACGGTAATCGTGTCGTCGCCCGTGCCGCCACGGACCGTGTCGATGCCGCCGGAGCCAAGCCCGATCATATCGCCCTGGTTGCTGCCGGTGAAGGTGTCGTCGCCCGCGCCGCCGATGAAGCTGATCTTGTCGGTGGAGGCGGACGCGTCAACCGAAACGCTGTTGCCGCCGCTAAGCGCGGATGCTTGAACGGAGAGCGCCTCGCCGCCGCCCTGGATGTCGCCCGACAGGGTGAGCGTGTAGCTGCCGCCGTCGCGCAAGGTGATAGCGGAGAAATCGGTCACCGAGTCACCGTCGATGGAAGCGGCGCCGCCGGTATTGAGGATGAAATTGTTGATGCCTGTGCCGCCGTCAACCGTGCCCCAGTTGCTTTCGGACGCATCGAACGTCACGCGGTCGCCGCCCGCGCCGCCGGTGAAATCGACGGTCGCCGTCGTGGCCTGGCTGAAGTCGATATTGACGTTATCGAGCGGATCGCTGACCGCGCCGGCGTCGACGGTGAGCAGGCCGTTTCCGGAAATGTCGCCGGTGACGGCGAAAGCCGAGCCGCCGCTCAGCGTGACCGTACCGACGCCCGTGACCGCGGTATCGGCGAGCGTTGCGGTATTGCGGCCGAGGCCCAACGTGTCGTTGCCGCCATTGCCCTGTATCATATCGCCGGACGAGAAGTTGTTGCCGAACGTGATCGTGTCGTCGCCCGTGCTGCCATCGAAGGCGATGTCGGATGTCGCCTGGCTGAGATCGATGGAGATGGAGCTGGAAAACCCGGCGTCGATGGTGAGCGTGCCCCCATTGCCGGTCAGATCGCCGACAACGCCGATGCCGGAGAAATCGACCGCGTTGCCGTTGAGGTCGAAGGCGAAGACCAGCGTGTTGAACCCGGTGATCGTTGCGGCGTCGAAAGTGATCGGATCGGTGCCTGTGTCGATGAGGGCGTTGTAATTGCCGCCATTGCCGTTGAGGCTGGTCCAGTTCACTGAGCCGACGACGACAAAGTCGTCGACCACGGCGCCGGTGAGATCAATCGTATCGGTCAGAGCGCTGATGTCGGTGAACAGCATGTCGCCGTCGGGACCGCTGCCACCGAAGCCGTCGGCGTTCGTCTCGTCCACGGTGAGCGTGCTGCCGTCGCCCGTGACGTCGCCGGTGAAGCTGAGCTCGCCGCCGAAGCTCCCCACGGCATAGTCAATACTGTCGATATGAGTGAAGCTCGCGGCGTTGAAGCTCTCATCGCCGCCGAGATTGCCGGTCAAGGTCACAGTGTTGAAACCGGCGCCGCCGTCGATGGTGCTGTTGTCCACCGCCCTGGTCTGCAGGGTGAGCGAGTCGTCGCCCGCACCGCCCTTGATGTTGAAGTAGCCATCGGTCTCGGCAGACCCGTTGAAAGTGAGCCCGAAATTGGGGCCGAGCGCGCTCGCATCCACCGTCAGCGTGACGCCCGCCGCCACTGTCACGCCGGTGGTGGTCAGGTTGTAGGCGTTGCCACCCGCCAGATCGATCTCGGCGATGTTGGTGATCGAGGACAGCGTAACGCCGGCGGAATAGTCGCCGTCGAGCTTGAGCACATTGGTCCCGGTGCCGCCATCGATGGTCATGTTGCCGAGATCGGCGCCCGCCAGCACCGTGTCGTCGCCCGCGCCGCCGGTGAAATCCAGCGAGAAGTTGGTAAGCCCGCTCATATCGATCGTCGCGCCATATCGCGCCGACAGGGCAGAGGCATCGATGTTGAGCCCGGCCTCGCCGCCGAAGCCGCCCGTGACGGTGATGTCGAAGTTGTTGCCGTCATCGAGG